>CAZVZK010000062.1:0-57919 GCA_964630925.1 uncultured Alcaligenaceae bacterium | reverse complement strand
CCGATCTGCCACCGCCCACGGGTTCTCAAACAAGGAAGCCGCGAGTGGCTTGAAACAACCTACCCCTGAAAGCCCAGGCACCCCCCGCAATGCGAATCCCTGGCTGGATTTGCATTGCAGGGCAAGTGGTCAGACCTCCAACACCAGGGTCGTGGTCGCCCTCCCTGTCTCTTTGTGTCCAACTCCACACGTCGGTGAACGGGTACACCCGCCAAACGCCAAACCGCGTCCAACTCCCCGAGCCACCTGCCGCAGGCACCTCGCGCCGCGTGGGTTGATCAGAGATCCCCCCACCCCCGATGTCACGCGACGCCCCCCTCGCCCGTAACATCGGCGAGCAGACGACAAACAAACGACAACGAGCGATGGGAGATACAGCGATGAACAAGATCCTTGCGATGGTGGCGGCCCTGGTCATCGTGGCGGGCGCCGGGGCGGCGATCAACAAGGGCGGCGTGCCCCGCCGGGACAGCGTCGCCCCCAGGAGCATCGCCTACCACGACCTCACACTGGAGACGCCCGGCCAGGCCCGCGTCGAGCTGGCCGGCGACGGCAGCAGCAACCTCGACCTCTACGTCGTCGGCCCCGACGGCGCCATCGTCGAGGCCGCCTGCGGCCCGACCGACCGCGAGTCGGCCACCTTCGAGGTCAAGGCCCCCGGCAAGTACCGCCTGATGGTCATCAACCGGGGCGGGGCGGCCAACACCTACACGGTCACCCAGAAGTGACCCCGGAGGCGGGCGGCATGAGCCGCCCGCCTCTTCGCGTTGCATCGCCTGCCGCCCGCCGCTATGGTCCCGCGGGCCGCCCACCACCCGCGAGGCCGCGCCATGCCCCTCCCCGCCTTCCTCGCCCGCCTCCTCGTCCTCGCCGGCGTCCACCGCCTCTTCCCCTCCATCGAGAAACGCCTCGGCGGCCCCGCCTCCTCCCTCCGGTACTGGTCCTCGCGCCTCCTCACCGCCCCCTTCGACGCCCTCGGGCACGCCGCCGACCTCCTCGCCCCCGACGGCCCCGACGCCATCGACCTCGCCGGCGGCTCGCCCCGCCTCACGCAGCCCCTGCCCCAGCGCATCCCCCCTGAACACCGCGGCTGGCCCCCCGCCGGCGGCCTCCCCGACCTCGGCGCCGCCGTCACGCCCCACCCCGAGGCCGGGGCCCTCATCACCAACGGCGCGATCGGCGCCGTCCACACCGTCCTCGACGCCTTCACCGACGCCGGGTGCGCCGTCGCCGTGCCCGATGTCACCTCGCCGCTGTTCCCGCTCGTCCTGAAGGGGAGGGGGCTCCGCATCCGCTGGGTGCCGTCACGCCACGAGGCCGGCCAGAAGAAGCTCGACGAGCCGCGCCTCGCGTCCGCCCTCCGCGGCGCCCGCCTGCTGATCCTCTGCTCCCCCTGCAACCCCACCGGCGCCTGCTACTCGCCCGACGACCTCGCCCGCATCGCCTGGTGGGCCGCCAAACGTGACACCCTCGTCCTCAGCGACGAGTCCTTCGCCCCCCTCTGCCATGACGACCCCCACACCCCGACAGCCGCCTTCGCCCCCGAGCGCACCCTCACTGTCGGCGGCGTGAGCAAGGGCCACGGCCTGGCCTGGGCCCGCGTCGGCTGGGTCACCGGCCCACGCCACCTGATCAACGCCTGCGCCGCCGCCGCCGCCCTGCGTGACCCGTTCGTCCCCTACCCGAGCCAGGCCGCCGCCCTCGCCGCCCTCGAGGAGGGGTGCGAGCCGACGCGCCAGGCCATCGCCTCGCGCCGCGGCTACGTCCTCGACCGCCTCGCCGCCGCCGGCCTGCACGCCGCCTGGCCCGCCGCCGGCTTCTTCGCGTGGCTCCCCATCCCCAGGTCCCACCCCTCCGGCCACGCCTTCGCCGACGCCCTGCACCGCCAGGCCAGGGTGCGTGTCGTGCCCGGCGAGATGTGCGGCCCCGGCGGTGCCGGCCACGCCCGGCTTTCCTTCGCCGACGACGAGGGCCGCCTCGACGAGGGCCTCGGCCGCATCGCCGACTTCACCCGCCGCACCCGCATCCTCGCTTTGCAGCGCGCGTGAGGCCGCTGGGCACGGAAGACCGGCCCCCGTGGCGTGCCTTCTCCTAGTCGATCATCCGACGTTGCGGACGACCAGCAGCACCTGGAGCGTGCCAGGGCGGGCCGGGGTGCGTGTCTCGAGGTACTTCTTCAGCTCCGCCGTCTTGCCGCGCGGGCCGGTCAGCGGCAGGACGATGCCGTGCGCCTGCGGGCGGACCGCGCTGCCGGGCCGCGCCGGGCCCTTGCCCGACAGGGCGTCATCGACCTGCCCGGCGGTCGTCTCGTCCAGAGGCTTGCGGATATCGACGGGCGTCGCCTTGCTCAGGGGACGCACCTTCAGCGGGTCGAGGCCCAGCAGGTCCGTCAGGTCGCGGCGGTCCCAGCGTGTCAGCTCCTTGACCACCAGCGGGCCTTCGAAGTGACGGTCCGCCGGCTTCTTGACGGCGGCGGCGCGGTCGGCGGCGCCGACGGCCCGCAGCACGTCGGCGAGGTCATCCGCCGTGATGTCCTCCAGGTAGACGGCGAAGTCGCTCCGCACCGCGGGGGCCTTCAGCCGGGGCGCCGCCGTCGCGTCGATCAGCACGTTGGCCTTGATGGCGGCCAGGGCGAGGCGGACACGCTCGAAGCCGCGCGTCCCGTCGCGGGCCGGCAGCTCGACGCGGAACGCCGGGGCCGAGGAGAGCTGGGCGCGCAGGCCCTTTAGCTGCTCGGGGATGTCGAGGCCGTGCAGGATGTGGACGCGCGGCAGGGCCACCTCGACACGCTCCAGACGGCCGACCGGCTCGGTCTGCCCGGAGGCGAGGACCGGGCCGGGGCGGCGCTCCGGGGGCGTCGGGGTCGGCGGGGGCGGGTCTTCGGGCTCGTCGGGGTCGTCGCCGGAGACGACACGCGGCGGCGGCATCTCCTCGACGACCCTGTTGCCCTCGTGGGCCACCTCGTCTATGAGGCGGGGCATCTTACCGAGGACGCCGGGCTCGGGGGCCTTCTTGACGAGGGCGGGCTTGCCGGGCCGGGGGCCGTTGTCGGAGTGCAGGAAGAACGACGACAGGCCGACGGCCAGGAGGACGGCGGCGGCGGCGGCGTAGCCCATCCACAGCGGCAGGGGCCTGGAGGCCGGACGCGGCGGGTGGACGCGACGCTGCGGCCGTGGGAGGGCGGCGGCGGCCTCGACGATGGCGGAGTGCAGGGAAGGCGGGGCGGGGACGGCGGGCATCGCCTGCAATTCGCGCGAGTCGCCCTTCAGCTCGGCCAGCAGGCGGCGGGCCTCGGGCTTGGCGCGGAGGAGGCGGGCGCAGGCGCGGCGCTGGCGGGCGTCCAGCTCGCCGTCCACGCACGCCGTCAGCAGCTCCAGCTCATTCGGGGTCAACATGCCTCACCCTCGGCTTCGGCCCGCTCCAGGATCTCCCGCAATTCTAACCTCGCGCGGTGCAATCGGCTGCGGATCGTCCCGACCGGCACGCCCAGCACCTCGGCCATCTCCTCGTACTTCATCCCTTCCATGTCCTTCATCACCAACACGGCCTTGTGTTCGGCTGAACACCTCGACAGGGCCTTCTTGACCACCCGCTCGCGGTCCGACTGCTCCAGGGCGTGGGCCGGCTGGCTGCCGTCCGAGGGGTCGGCCGGGTCGATCACCGGCTCGCCGTCGGGGCCGACGATCCGCAGGGCCGGCTTGCGCTTGCGGCGCAGGCTGATGGCCGCATTCATGGCGATACGGTACAGCCAGGTGAAGAACTGCGCGTCGCCCTTGAACGACCCGAGGTGCTGGTAGGCGTGTAGGAACGCCTCCTGCACCACGTCGAGGGCATCGTCGCTCTCCACGAGGCGGTGGACGGCGGCGTGCAGGCGGTCCTGATGGCGGCGGACCAGCTCGCCGAAGGCGGCCTGGTCGCCCCGCAGGCACTCGGCGATCAGCCTGTGATCGTCGGCAGACACGCGGTCCACATCCCTGAGACGAGAGGAGCGTGTGAAAGGTTCCACGGCGGCGCGAAAAGTGGGCGAAGGTCATCTTCGCACATCCGCCGCCGGCTGTCAAAAGATGGGAGGGGTTTTCCGGGTGGCGCGCAAACGGAGGCGGGCAGAAGACTGGATGTCTTCTGCCCGCCTCCGGTGCGTCTCGTCTCCCCGCGTCAGCGGCCGGCGCCGAAGTTCTTGAAGTGGAACTCCGCCGTCTGCTTGACGATCAGCGACATCGTCAGCGGGTCGAAGGTGATCACCCCCGTCGCGTCCGGGTTGTTCGATTTCCACGAGCCGGAGTCCACCTTGCTCATGACGGTCGAGATGATCATGTTCGCCCGCTGTTGGATCAACAGCTGCGTCGTGATCGGGTCGAGGTTCAGGCCGGTGACGGCCACCATGTCGCCCAGGTAGTACGCCCGCGTCACCGTCATCGTGTTGGCACGCGCCTGCGAGGTGATCAGGACCGTCTCGTCCTTGATGACGTAGGCCATCCCCATCTCGCCGTTGATCTTCTTCAGGATCGCCCGCAGGCTCAGCCTGGTCTTGAGCGTCACCGGCGAGTCGTAACTCTGGCCCGCCTCCTCCAGCGCCCGCTTGTCCACGCTGATCGGCAGCCCGGTCACCTTGCGCAGGTAGTCCATCACGTCCTGGTACGGCGTGCGCTCGAAGTCCACCTCGTACTGCTTGTCGAGGGTGGTCATGATCTTGCGCTCTGTCTCGGTCATCTTGACCGCGCCCGACCGCCTCTCGCTCAGCTCCTTCCAGTTCTTCGGGAAGGTGTAGTCGGCCGTCTCGGGCTTCGCGGACTTCTCGACGCCGGTCATGACGCCCGTGCGGCGTTCGGCGTTGTCGAGTTTGGCGATACGTCCGTCCGCCACGAGGCCCTTCGTGCGGTCGATGCGCGACTTGACATCGTCCACGCGGCCCTTGCCGGCGGTGTCGGACGGCGTCGGGCGCGACGGCGTCGTTCGCACGGGCGGGGCGCTGCGTTCGGAGGCGCGGCGGCGCTCCTCGGCGATCTCGCGGAGCTTGCTTCGGTCGTACCGGAGGGTGGCGATGTAGTCCTTGCGTGTCTGATCCGACAGGGCGCGGCTGTCGCCCACGAGGGCCAGCAGGCCGTCGATCTTCTCCAGCGCGTCGGCGAGACGCGGGGAGTCGGTGCGGACCAGGCGGTAGGCGGCGGCCCGGGTGTCGGTGAACTCGCGTTCCACACGCTGGGCCTCGATCTTGAGGCGTGCGCTGGCGTCCGCCAAGGGGTCGGCGCGGAGCAGGCCGGGGGCGGCCATCACCGCCAGGGCCAGCAGGCCGGCCGCCCAGGTGCGGGGCTTCAGGGACATCGGTTCACCTCCTACCCACGTCGAGAGCATCTCCCATCTTCCAAGGATACAGCCCCGGAGGACGGCATTCCAGGGAAAACGCAGGGGCGGCGGGAACTTGCGCGCCGTCAGGCAGGATCGGCCAGCAAAGGCCGCAACTGCCCCGCCAGGAACACCGACCCCGTCACGCACAGCAGATCCCCACCCGCCAGCCCGGCCCGCAGCGCCGCCTCGGGGTCCTCCCACGCCTCGCCGCCGCCCCACAGGCGCACAAGCTCGTCCGGGGCCAGGGCGCGCGGGTTGTTCGTGTAGCGGGTCAGCATGGCCCGCCGGAAGGCCGGACGCAGCACGTCGAACATGCCGGCCACGTCCTTGTCGTTGCTCGCCGCGAAGAGGAGAGTGCGCGGCCCCGGCGGGAACGACTCGTCGAGCGTCTGCACGAGGGCGGCGGCGGAGGCGACGTTGTGGGCGCAGTCCAGCACGACGAGCGGACGGCGGCGCATCACCTCCATCCGCGCCGGCCATTCCACCCCCGCCAGGCCGGAGGCGACGGCCTCGTCCGGCAGGTGCCAGCCCTGGCGACGCAGCTCCTCGACGCAGGCGACGGTCACGGCGGCGTTGGCCGCCTGATGACCCCCGAGGAGGTTCAGCTCGTGCGATGGCCACGCACGCTCGGACGTGTGGACGCGGACACGCGGCTTGATGATCGCTTCCGGGGTCACACGGCCCGGGGCGTAGGAGTGGTGGAAATCGTGGCCGATGCGGCGCAGCGGGGCCTTGCGGGCGCGGGCGACCTCTTCGATGACCGGCGCCGACTCGGGGCCGGCCTCGCCGCTGATGACGGGCCGGAAAGGCTTGATGATGCCCGCCTTCTCGCGGGCGATCTGGGCGAGGCGGGCGCCGAGGACCTTCATGTGGTCGAGGCTGATGGACGTGATGACCGACAGGGCGGGGGTGCAGACGTTGGTGCTGTCGAGGCGGCCGCCGAGGCCGACCTCGATGACGGCGGCCCCGCAGCCGCGGCGCTCGAAGTGCAGGAAGCCGGCGGCGGTGGCGATCTCGAAGAACGTCACCGGGAGATGTCGCCGCTCCGACGCATGGCGGATGTCGATGAGGAGCTGCGTCAGCTCGGGGCGTGTGACGGGCACGCCATCGACCTGGAAGCGCTCCTCCAGGGCGACGAGGTGCGGGGACGTGAACAGGCCTGTGCGGTAGCCGGCGTGGCGCAGCACGGCGGAGAGCATGGTGGAGGTGCTGCCCTTGCCCTTGCTGCCGGCGACGTGGATGAGGCGGAGGCGTTTGTGCGGGTCGCCGAGGACGCGCAGCAGGGCGTGCATGCGTCCGAGGGAGAGGTCGGTGGGTGCGGGCGCCCGCGTCTCGAAGTTGACGCGTGCGAACCACCACGCGAGGGCCTCGTCGTGGGTCATGGCGCGGGCGGCGGCAGCAGCGCCGTGTCGAGCCAGTATTCGTGGATGGTCCGCAAGACCTGCACGAAACGCGGGAAGTCGGCGGGCTTCTCGATGTAGGTGTTGGCGCCGCTGGAGTACATGCGTTCGATGTCCTGTGGACGCCTCGACGTGGTCAGGACGACGACGGGGACGATGCGGTAGTCGGCCAGGGAGCGGAGCTTGAGCAGCACGTCGCGGCCGTCGAGGCGCGGCAGATTCATATCGAGGAGGATGAGGTCGGGGCGGCGCCAGGCGGGGTCGTCGGCGTGGGCGCCCTGGCGTGTCAGGTACTCGACCGCCTCCTGCCCGTCGCGCACGACGATCAATTCGACCGACAGGCCGCTCTCCTTGAGCGCGCGCTGGGTGATCTTCACGTCGGCCGGGTTGTCCTCGACCAGCAGGATGGCGTGCGCCGGCTTCATGTCGTCGGCTCGTTCCGGGAACGGGGCCAGAAAGGCGGCCTGAGCCACGGTGGCGCTGACATGGCGAGAGGCGCAGGGCATGTTACCGAAGCGCCGCCCCGCCGGCCATCCGCGTGCGCGAGGATCTCGGCGAGGCGTGCCTGGAATGCCGCCGCGTCCGTCACCAGCTCCTTGGCCAGGAGGTACTCCGCGCCCGCGTCCCAGCCGCGGGCGATGTCGTCCTCCAGGCCGCTCTGGACGAACAACGCCGCCGGAGGACGCTCGGTGAGCGAGGCGAGCCAGTCGGGGCCGGAGACGCCGGGCAGGTTCACGTCGAGGAGGAGGAGGTCGGCGGAGGGCAGGTGGGGCGTGGCCTGGACGGAGTCGGCGGCGCAGACGAGGTCGTGGCCGGCGCGGCGGGCGAGGACGCGGACGATGGCGGCGAGGGAGGGGTCGTCGTCAACCAGCAGGAGGCGGCTCATGGCTCGACCTTCATCTCGCGGCGCAGATCGGCGAGGCTCGCCGCCACGAGAGCCGCGTCGAACCAACGCTCGAGGGTCGCGATGTCATTCGTCCCCTCGATGGCCAGACGGAGCGCCTCAGGCACCGGATCCTGATGGCGGCGGATGGCCTTGAGCAAAGTCGCCCGCTGCCGGAGCAGCTCACCCTCTTCCCGACCTTCCTTGAGCCAGCCCTTGATGAGCGTCGATTCCCGTGCCATCCAGCCCTCCGTCTGTTGCAACCAGTTGACCTGCCACTTCGTCAGCTCGGACAGGATATGCGCCGAGTCACGGTACACGATGCGCCGGCCGACATCCGGCTCCTTCTCCGCCGCCGACTTCCACCGCGTGATGAAGGCGGGGTCACCGCCCCCTTTCATCAGCGCAAGAAACGGCAGCAGCGTCAAGCCCACTTCGCCGCGCCCGATCCTCTCCAGTGTCGTCAGCGCGTCCTGCTCGGCGAAGTTGACCACCAGCGGGCCGATCCGCAGCCCGTGGCCCGCCCCGCCGACGGGGCAGTCATACCGCGGGTGCCGCTGCGTCCCGCTCAGGTTGACGAGCAGGCACAGGGCGGCGGGCCCGTCGGGGTCGCAGGCCGGGTTGACCTCGCTCCCGAGGGCGATCTCATAACGGGCGGCTCGCCACAGGCTGCGCCCCTCCGCCTCGTCCTCGATCTCGATGATCAGCCACGCCGGCAGGCCGGGACGCGCCTCGTCGCGGACCTCCGCCAGGAGGTCGTTCGTCCTGTCCGGCTCGCCGGGCACGGCCAGGCGGCGCGTGTCGTCCCAGCCCTCGCAGGTGAGGCGCGGCGCGTCCGGGATGCAGGACAGGGCGAACGCGATGAAACGCGCCCCGTCGAGCTTGACGAGCGGACGGGCGGTCTGGTCGAACTGGCCCACGTCAACACCTCCGGGGGCCGTCGTCAGCCGGCGGCGAGCGCCGGGCCTTCGTGGGCGTCCTCGCGGATGGCCGCCCGCGCCAGGGGCAGCGTGAACAGGAACGTCGCCCCATCGCCCGGCTTCGATTCGACCCAGATGCGCCCGCCATGCGCCTCCACGATGCGCTTGCAGATGGCCAGGCCGGCGCCCGTCCCCTCGACCTCGTCGTTGCGGTGCAGGCGGCGGAAGATGCGGAAGATCTGCTCGTGGTGCTGGGCCGCGATCCCCTCGCCGTTGTCACGCACCCAGATCGTGGCGTGCGTGTCGCCGGGACACACGGGCCGGGCGCCGATCGCCACCTCGGGGGCGTCGGACTTGTTGTACTTCAGGCCGTTGCCGATCAGGTTGGCGAGGAGCTGGCCGATACGCTCCGGGTCGCCGATGCAGGCCGGCAGCGTCCCCTCGACAGACACATGCGCCCCGCGCCTCTGGATGAGGCCGTGCAGGTCGCGGAGGACGGTGGCCGACGCCGGGGCCCAATCGAAGGGGCGGGGGGAGTGGATGACGCGGCCCGTGCGGCTGAGGGTCAGGAGGTCGTCGATGAGCTTGCCGAGGCGGCGGCTGGCCTGGACGAGGTGGGCGATGTAATCCTGCCCCTCGCCCGCCAGCTTGTCGCCGTAGTCCTGGGCGAGGAAGTTGCTGAACGCCTCCAGGGTGCGGAGCGGCTCCTTGAGGTCGTGCGAGACGACGTAGGTGAACTCCTCCAGCTCCTGGTTGATCTTGAGCAGCTCGTCGTTCTTGGCCCGCAGGGCGTCGGACAGCCGGCGCGTCTCGGTCACGTCGCGGGCGGCGGAGCGCGAGCGGAGGAAGCCGCCCTCGGCGTCGCGGATGATGGTGGTGCCGACCCACACGTCGATGACGGTGCCGTCGCTCTTGACCCACTGCGACTCGATCTCGCCGGCCTGCTGCAGCGTGCCCAGGTCGAACCCGGCGCGGGCCGCCGGCGGCAGCAGGACGGTGTACGGCTTGCCGAGGAGCGCCTCGCGGGAATACCCGAGGACGCGCAGGGTCGTCTCGTTGAAGGCGGCGAGGCGTCCGGCGCCGTCGAGGCTGAAGTACAGGACCGGGGCGAAGTGGTAGAGGTCGCGGTAGCTCTCCTTGAGGCGTTCGAGGTCCGTGTTGGCCTCGCGGAGGCGGGCGTTGGCCTCGGACACCTCGCGGGTGATGCGGACCAGCTCGCGTTCGGTGCGGATGCGCTGGGTGATGTCGAGGAAGTGGCAGCGGAGGTGGGCGGGGCGTCCGTGCTCGTCGTAGCAGGTCATCACGTCGAGCTGGACGTGGTGATCGTGGGCGTCGCGGATGACGACGTTGTGGGCCTCGCCGTCGCGGAGGGCCTCGGCGAGGGCGCGGCGGAGGGTGCCGCGGTCCGCCGGGTGGATGGAGTCCAGCAGCGGCTTGCCGAGCAGGTCCTGGGTGTTCTGCCCGAGGAAGCGGCACAGGGGCTGGGTAACGGCGATGATGTTGAGGTTGGGGGCCAGCCGGGCGACGAGCCGGTTCCGCGAGCTGCCGATGACCACGTGCGCCTGGCTGAGGTAGCGGCTGTCCATCGGGCCGGCGCTGGGGTCGGCGCGTTCGAGCTGGGCCTGGGCGTGGTGGAGCTTCTCGCGTGTTTCGATGAGGGCGTTGAGGTTCTGGCGGTGAGAGGCGGTGAGGGCCTCGAATTGCCCCCACAGGCCGGCCAGGTCGGTGCCGCCCAACAGGGCACGCGCCCGCTCGAGGATCGCGTCACCGGGCGCCTCGCGCAGCTCGGCGGCGGCGCGTTCGGCCTCGCCGATGAGGTGCCCGCGTGCGCGCGACTCGAGCCGGCGGCCGAAGGTGTGTGCGGCGAGCGCGCCGAGGGCGGCGGCGGGGATCAGCTCCCACGGCGCCGGCGTGCGGCCCAACAGGGCGCAGACGCCGAGCCATGCGGCGGCGGCGGCGGGGGCCAGTGCGGCGCCCATAAGCTGCCAGGTGGCTGGCATGACGGACGTGCCTCGGGACGGGTTGAGTGGTCTGGAAGGAGTATACCTGATGCGCGGGGCTGAGGTCGGGGATGGGGGTGTTCATGGCCGCTCCTCGTCGCGGCCAGGTTTGTCAAGGGCGAGGGGGGACGCCGACAGGCGAGCGGCCGGAGCCCGGGCTGCGGGAAAAAAGATGGAATGTGGCTTGACATCGGGTGGATCGTCGTCTGGAATGCGGGGTGGGTTCATGGCACACTCCGTTGTCACCTCAAGCCAATTCGCCGGCCCGGCCGCGTGCGGATGAGGGCGGAGCTCGCCATCGTGTGTTCGGGGGACGAGGCCGGCAAGGTTAGGGCCTTGCCGGCCGCAGTCTGTCGGGAGGGCCTCATGAATCGCGGGAACCGAGCGCCGTCAAGTCGGAGTCTCGGAGTCGTCCTTACGCTCGCCTTGCTCGCCTGTTGGCCGGGGCAGGCCCTGTCCGCCCCCGTGCTCTACGGAACGACCCTCGGGCCGGGCAGCCCTGGCGGCACGAGCAGCCTGTACACGATCAACCCGACGACGGGCGCGACGACGCTCATCGGCGACACCGGCTTCGCCATCAACGGGTTGAACTACTACAACGGCACGCTCTACGCCGTCCAGGCCGGCTTTGGTGGCAACTTGCTGACGCTCAACACGACGACCGGCGCCGGCACGGTCATCGGGCCGACCGGGGACGCGACCGGGAATGGATTCGACCGCGCCGTGCTCCTCGCCATTGACTCCTCCGGGAATGCGTTCACCTGGTATGACCCTTCCAATGACGACCTGGCGAGCGTCAATCTCGCCACCGGGGCGGCCACGATCGTCGGGGAATCGGGCATCGGCACGGCCGCCCACGGCATCTCGTTCCTCGGCAGCACGCTGTACCTCGTCAACTTCGATGGGTCCGTCTACACGGTGAATACGGCCACCGGGGCCGCCACGTTCGTCGGCAACGCTGGGACGACGGCCCATCACGGTGACTTGAACCCAGATGACGGCCTGTACTACGGCCTCCAGAATATCGCCACCACGACATCGAATGTCCTGGTGAGCCTGGATCTGACGACCCAGACTCAGGTGAACACGGTGAGTCTGGACCAGGGGATTCACGCCGTCGCGTTCGCCGACGGCGTGGCCCCGATCCCCGAGCCGACCACTCTGGCCCTCTTCGCCTTGTGCGCCGCCGGCGCGGGGGTGTACGGCCGGTGCCGCCGCAGGCAGCCGGCCTGAGCGCCGGATCGACGACACGAGAAGGGCCAGGCGCCGACCCGCCTGGCCTTCTTCGTCCCCCCTCGGCCGGCCACGCCCCGCCGCAATTCCTCCCGCGCCTCCTTGACAATCTGTCTGACCCCCAGGTAACATCGACCTTGTCACATCCCTCCTCACGCGGGAGATGGTGAGGAAAAGGCCGGCCGCTCGTCCCATAGTCTGGCCACCGACACATCTCGGATAGGAGCATCGCGATGAGCAGATGGCTCACGTGGGCGTTCCCGGCGCTTCTGGCGCTGGCGCCCGCCGCACAGGCCGTCGGGCCGGCGGGGGACGACCCCGTCGTGGCCCTGGCCCGCAAGATCGACCGCCACGTCGCCGCAGGCCTGGCCGACAAGAAGGCCGTCGCCGCACCCCTCGCCACCGACCACGAGTTCGTCCGCCGCATCTACCTCGACCTGGCGGGACGCATCCCCAAGGTCTCCGAGGTGCGGGCCTTCCTCGACGACAAGCGGCCCGACAAGCGGCGCCTCCTCGTGGACAAGCTCCTCTCCGGCAGCAACTACGTCAACCACTTCACGAACGTCTGGCGCGGCATCCTCCTCCAGGACAGCAACAACCAGCAGGCCCAGTTCTTCGCGGGCCAGCTCGCGAACTACATGCGCCCCCGCCTCCGCGAGAACAAGCCCTACGACGAGATCGTCCGCGAGCTGATCACCGCCTCCCTCCCCGACCGGCGTGGCGGCATGGGCGGGCGGGCCGACCAGGGTGCCGTGGCCTTCTTCCAGGCCAACGAGATGAAGCCCGACAACATCGCGGCCGCCACCTCGCGCATCTTCCTGGGCGTGAAGATCGAGTGCGCCCAGTGCCACGACCACCCCTTCGCCAAGTGGACCCGCAAGCAGTTCTGGGAGTACGCCGCCTTCTTCGGCGGCATCACCCCGCAGAGCATGGACGGGATGCGTTTCACCCCGGCGTCGGACGACCCCAAGGTCCGCGAGATCAGCATCGGCGGCAGCGAGAAGAAGGCCAAGGCCAAATTCCTCGACGGCGGCGACCCGGTATGGGCCGAGACGAGCAAGACACGCAACGTCCTGGCCGAGTGGCTCACACGCCCGTCCAACCCGTTCTTCGCGCGGGCCATGGCCAACCGCATGTGGGAGCACTTCTTCGGCATCGGCCTGGTGGACCCCGTTGACGACTTCCGCGACGAGAACCCCCCGAGCCACCCCGCCGTCGTGGACGACCTGGCCAAGGCCTTCGCCGACAACGGCTTCGACATGAAGTTCCTCATCCGGGCGATCACCGCGAGCGAGACGTACCAGCGCACCAGCACGCAGACCCACGCCAGCCAGGAGGACCTCCGCCTGTTCGCCCGCGTGCCGCTCAAGGGCCTGTCCCCCGAGCAGGTGTTCGACAGCCTGGCCACCGCCGTCGGCTACCGCGGCGACTCGCGGAACGTCAACCGCGACTTCTTCGGCCGCGGCGGCGCCCGCTCCGAGATCCTGGCCCGCTTCACCAACCCGGTCGATAAGAAGACGGAGTTCCAGACGAGCATCCTCCAGGCGCTGGCGCTGATGAACGGCAGGTTCATCTCCGACGCCACCAGCCTGAGCAAGAGCGAGACCCTCGCCGCCGTCATCGACATGCCGACGATGGGCACCCGCGAGAAGCTCGACACGCTGTTCCTGGCCGCCCTGTCACGCCCCATGCGTGGCAGCGAGGCGGGCCGGTTCGTCGCCTACGTCAACGGCGGCGGGCCGACCAAGGACCCGAAGAAGGCGCTCGCCGACGTCTTCTGGGTGCTGCTCAACTCCAGCGAATTCATCCTCAATCATTGACCAGCAGTTTTCAGTTTTCAGTTTTCAGTTTTCAGTTAACAGCCAGGCCTCCATCGTGCGGGCCGACTCTGATGGCTGTTGCTGAAAACTGAAAACTGAAAACTGAAAACCGGAGGAACGACAACATGCTCAGCCGACGCGAGATGATGACCCTGTCCGCCGCCGGGATCGCCGGGGCGAGCACGTCGGGGTGGTTCGACACCCTCGCCAACGCCGCCGCCCCGCACAGGGGCCGCAAACGCCAGTGCATCCTGCTGTGGATGAACGGCGGCCCGTCCACCATCGACCTCTTCGACCTCAAGGTCGGCCACAAGAACGGCGGGCCGTTCAAGGAGATCGCGACGAAGGCGCCCGGCCTGAAGGTCGGCGAGCTGCTGCCCGAGGTGGCCAAGTTCGGCGACAAGATGGCCGTCATCCGCTCGATGACGACGAAGGAGGCCGACCACGGCCGCGGCACGTTCCTGATGCGGACGGGCTACCAGCCGACGGGGCCGATCCAGTACCCGCCCATCAACGCCCTGGTGGCCAAGGAGCTGGGCCGCGACGACAACCCCCTGCCCAACAGCGTGGCCATCGCCCCGTACCGCTTCTTCAGCCCCGCCGCCTTCGGCGCCGGCTTCCTCGGGCCGAAGTACGCCCCGCTCGTCGTCGGCGACGGCGCCCAGTTCCAGAACGTGCGGCCCGGCGCGGCCCCGGACTACGACCGGGCGCTCAAGGTGTCCGACGTGGACCTCGCCGAGGGCGTGGACAAGGCCCACGCCGACGTGCGCCTCGACCTGCTGTCCGAGATGGAGCGCGAGTTCATCGCCCGCCACCCCGGCACGGCGTCGGTCAGCCACAAGACGGCGTACGACCGCGCGGTCAAGCTGATGAAGACGGACGCCCGCAAGGCGTTCAACATCGACGAGGAGAAGGACTCGGTGCGCGACGCCTACGGGCGCTCGCTGTTCGGCCAGGGCTGCCTCCTCGCCCGCCGCCTGATCGAGCGCGGCGTGCCGTTCATCGAGGTGACGCACGGCGGCAACCAGGGCGGCATCGGCTGGGACACCCACGCCAACAACTTCGAGCAGCTCAAGACCCTGTGTGGCACGCTCGACAAGGCCTGGGGCGCGCTGATGAGCGACCTCAAGGAGCGCGGCCTGCTCGACAGCACGCTCATCATCTGGATGGGTGAGTTCGGGCGCACGCCGCTCATCAACCCGGGCAACGGCCGCGACCACTGGCCGAACAGCTGGGCGACGGTCCTGTGCGGCGGCGGGATCAACGGCGGCCAGGCCTACGGCAAGACCTCGGCCAACGGCATGGAGATCGCCGACAAGCCGACGACGGTGCCCGACTTCATGGCGACGGTGGTGCGCGGGCTGGGCATCGACCACGAGAAGCAGAACAACTCCAACGTGGGCCGCCCGATCCGCATCGTGGACAAGACCGGCACCCCGATCAAGGAGATCGTCGGGTGATCCACCAACTCCTTCTGACCGCCTGCCTCGTCACGGGGCAGGCCGGCGGGGACGACGACATCCAGGACGTCCTCTACCTCGGCGCAGGCAAGCCGACGGTCGTCCGCCTTCGCGTCACCGCCGGCGGCAAGCCGGTGCAGGCGCGGTGGGACGAGTTCATGGAGAAGCTGTTCAAGCACCTCGACGTGAACAGGTCGGGTGGCCTGGACCGCATCGAGGTCACGCGGGCGTTCCCGCCGGCACAGCTCTCCCAGATGTTCCAGGGCCAGACCTTCAACCAGCGGACCGACCGGCCGGGCGTGGCCGTCGGCCCGCCGTTCGAGCAGATGGACGCCAACCGCGACGGCAAGGTCACGCTCGACGAGATGAAGGCGTACTACGTCGCCAACGGCTGCGGGCCGCTGCTGGTCAATTCGCCGTTCATCGGCGAGAACAGGGGCGGGTCGGGGCTCGATCCGGCGTCGGACCGGCTGTTCCAGATGCTCGACACCGACGGCGACGGCAAGCTGTCGAAGGCGGAGCTGTCCGCCGCCGAACGCCTGCTCCGCTACGACGACAACGACGACGAGCTGGTGTCCACGCGCGAGCTGGGCATCGGGCAGACGGGGCGGGGGGGCTTCGGCGGCTTCCCCATGATGCGGCCCCCGCCGGCCGGCAAGGAGGGGCCGCGGCTGGCGTCGCTCCTGCTCGTGCCGACGGAGACGGGGCCGCGGAAGAGGCCGGCGTGTCTGAAGATGGCCCGCGAGCTGATCGCGCGGCTGGACAAGAAGAAGGCCGGCAAGCTGAAGCGCGAGGAGACGCCGTTCAGCGAGGCGGTCTTCGAGGAGATCGACCGCAACCGTGACGGCCTGATCGACGCGACCGAGCTGGCGCGGGTGCTGTCGATGGCGGCGTCGGGCGAGTTCGGGGTGCGCATGGGCGGCACCGCGTCGCGGACGACGCCGGCCAAGGCGGAGCGCAAGTCGGACACGCTGGCGCTGAAGATCGGCTCGGCGCGGATGACGGTGGTCGCGGGGCCGATGACGCGCGATTACGGCGAGTCGGGGCTCGAGGAGTTCCTGATGGGCTTCTACCGGGCGGCGGACAAGGACAAGCGCGGGTTCATCACCCGCGGGCAGTTGACGGGCGAGGGCCGGTTCGCGCTGGCGGCGGTGTTCGACCTGGCGGACCGCAACCGCGACGGCCGCCTGACCGAGGCCGAGATCGCGGCCTACGTCGAGGTGGCGGACGGGGCGCGGGGCGTGCAGCTCACCATGACGCTCACGGAGAGCGGCCAGGGGCTGTTCCAGGCCATCGACGCCAACCGCGACGGCGTCCTGAGCGTGCGCGAGCTGCGGTCGGCGTGGACGCGGCTGGCGGACATGGACGCCAACGGCGACGGCATGCTGGAGCGGGAGGAGTTCCCGACCCAGGTGACGCTGCTCGTGGGCGCGTTCGCCCAGCGCGGGGACGGCGGGCAGCCGGAGAGGCGGGTCGCGCCGGACCGCGGGCCGATCTGGTTCCGCAAGATGGACCGCAACGGCGACGGCGACGTGTCGCGCTCGGAGTGGCTAGGCACGCAGGACGAGTTCGACAGGATCGACGCCGACAAGGACGGCATCATCAGCCTCGACGAGGCCGAGGAGCACGACGCGAAGGTCCGCAAGAAGTAAGAAGTGATCCCACGGGACGGAAGGCACGGAAGACACGGAGGCGCCGTGTCTTCCGTGTCCGGCTTTCTACCTCCCCCGAATCACCCCCACGGGTCGATGGCGTACTGGATGCCCTGGCCCTCCGCCAGCAGCTCCATCGCCCCCTGCACGCCATCCAGCGGCACCGTGCCCGTGATCAGGCCCGCCGTGTCGATGGCCCGGTCGAGCAACTGCTCCCGCGCCAGCACCACGTCACGCGGGCTGAAGTGGAAGCTCCCCCGCACCGTCACCTCCTCGTAATGCGTGCGGTAGGTGTCGACGGGGAAGACGGTGCCACGCGGCAGGCCGCCGAACAGCAGCACCTGCCCGCCCGGGGCGGTGCGGCCGAACGCCTCCTGCCACCCGTCCATCTTGCCCGTGCATTCGATGACCACGTCATACCGCTCGCCGGGCGCCAGCTCCGCCATCGTCCTCTCGGAGAGGTCGTACACCGGCGCGAGGCCCCAGCCCCGCGCCATCTCGACACGCTCACGCCGCCGGCCCGCCCCCTCGCACGTCGCCGCCGTGTAGCGTGGCAGGAGCTGTGCGAAGAGCAGGCCCATCGCCCCCAGCCCGAGGACGAGGACGCGGTCCACGCCCGCCCAGTCGATGGACTCCAGCGAATGCACCACGCACGCCACCGGCTCCAGCATCGCCGCCAGCTCCGCCGAGATGTCACGTGGCCGCACGAACAGGTTCTGCTTCGCCACCCGCGCCGGGATGCACAGGTACTGCCCGAACGCCCCCAGCACCTTGTCGCCCATGACGTGCGGGCACAGGTGCAGGCGTCCGCGGCGGCACAACGAGCAGGTGAGGCACGGGGCGGAGTGGACGCCCATGATCGGCTGCCCCGGCTCCAGGTTGGGGCCGCCGGGGCCGACGGAGGCGACGGCCCCGGCGTAGCGGTGGCCGAAGGGGCCGGGCATGGGGATCTGCGGATGGCCGCGCTGGAACGCCTTGCGGTCGGTGCCGCCGGCGAGGGCGCGTTCGATGCGCACCAGCACCTCGCCGGCCGCCGGGGACGGCAGGGCGGAGGGGCGCACCTCGACACGCCCCGGCTCGACGAGGAACGCGCAACGCTGCACGCGGCTTGGTATCTCGGACAACTCCACTCTCCGTCCAGCGAGGCCCGATCCGTCCTTGAGAATTGTAGCAGCCATGCCGGCCCCCCGTCACGCCTCGATCAGAACATGCTGCCTTCGATCCCATCTCCGTTGATGCCCCCGGATGACAGGATCGGTAGCCGAGCCTCAAGCCGGCCCCGACCAGTCCTCAACCGTCAGATCCGGAATGGCCGCGAGGTCGCTGTCACCGCTCACCACGGTGCAGCCGCCGAGAGCGAACGCCACGGCGGCGACCTGGATGTCGATCTGTTGCATCGGCCTGCCCATTCGCTTGAGGGGGGTGAAGACGCGGCCGAACTCCTCGGCGGCCTTCTGGTCGAAAGGCCACACCACCAGGCGCGACAGCCCGTGCCGCAGGCGCCGCAGGTTCTCCTCACGGCTGTCGCTGCCCTCGACGCCGGACCACAGCTCGCCCAGCACGGGAACGAAGATGCCGATGCGGCAGCCGCGCCGCCGCTCCTGATCCGCACGCCGTCGGACCCCGCCCGTGTAGTTGATGAGCTGCTGGGCGGGCTTCGTGTCGAGAAGGTAACGCTTCACGGCTGCTCCCCAGCCATCTGCCGGCGGACGGCCTCGATGTTGTGCCGGCGGAACCGGTCCTCGAATCCCCCGTCCTCGGCGAAGGCGACCGGCTCGATGGACGCCAACCACGCAGCCCAGTCGGCGATGGCGTCGGCGTCATCACGCCACTCGGACTCGTCCAGGCCGACCCGCCCCGCCTCCGGCGTGTACTCGACGTGCAGCCGCGTGCCGTCCGGCAGGTCGAGCGGCTCCGTCGGCTCGATACGTCCGCCGCGGACGGTTGCCGTAATACGGGTCATGTGGCTCGTCTCCTCTCGTCCGATTCACATTACAGCATAACAGGGGAGGCGTGACGCGGGAATGCGCGGCCGTCACGCCTCGATCGTCACACGCACCGATTTGAACGCCGGCGTCTTCGACTGCGGGTCCACCGCCCGCGGCACCAGCGTGTTCGCCTCCGGGAAGTACATCACCGCGTTGCCGGGCCGCACGTCGAACGCCCGCACCGCGATGCCGTGCAGCACGCCCGCCTCCGAGCGCACCGCCACCCGCTGGTTCTCCCGCAATCCCAACCGCCGGATGTCGTCCCGATGTAACAGGATCACGTCACGCCGCGTCTGCCCCCGGTAGATGTCCTCCTCCTCGTACACCACCGTGTTGAACTGCCCCTCGCTGCGGATCGTCATCAGCCGCAGCTCGCCCTCCTCGCGGGGCGGCAGATCCAGGGCGGCGAACTTCGCCTTCCCCGAAGGCGTGGGGAACGTCGGCGTGTGCAGCACGCGGCCCGGGATGGTGAACTCCTGTTTCGTCCGCTCGATGTCGGCCACCTGCTCCCACCCCGGCACCACCTTCGCGATGATCTCGCGGACGTGGCACAGCTTCCCAAGAGCCTGCCAGTCGAGCGGCCTCTTCCCCAGCACGCGGTGCGCCAGCTCGGTGATGACCTCCGTCTCGCCCCGCGCCTCCGGCTGCCGCGACGGCCCCCCGTCGCTCAGGCGGACGAAGTTGAACATCGACTCCTGCGTGGTCGGCTGCGGCTCCTCGTCGCGGGCCAGCACCGGCAGGATGAGCGTCTCGCGGGCCAGCCCGTGGGCGTGCGTCGTGTTCAGCGTCGTATTGAGGTACGCCACCATCTCCAGCCGCGACAGGGCGCGGGCGGCGAAGGCGGTGTCCGGGTTGGAGCCGTGCAGGTTGCCGCCCAGGCAGAACGCCGTCTTCATCCGCCCCTCGTCGGCGGCCACCATGCACCCCATCGTGTCCAGCCCCGGCGAACGCGGCAGCGTCACGCCCAGGTGCGTCTCCAGCCCGTCAAGGATGCTCTGCTTGAGCTGGGGCGTCACGCCGACCGAGCCCATCGCCTGGACGTTGGAGTGCCCGCGGATCGGCAGCAGCCCCGCGTGCGGCCTGCCGACCATGCCGCGCAGCAGCGCCAGGTTGACGATGGCCCGCACGTTCTCGACGCCGTGCAGGTGGTGGGTGATGCCCATCGTCCAGCCGAACACCGCAGACTTTGCCCGTGCGTACCGGCGGGCCACCTCTTCCATCGTCGCGCGCGGGACGCCGCTGCTCCTCTCCAGCTCCGGCCACGATTGGGCGGCGACGCGGGCGCGGAAGGCGTCGAACCCCTCGGTCGCCTGCCGGATGAACGAGTCGTCAATGGCCCCGCGTTCGAGGAGCGCCTTGGCGACGCCGGAGAGGAGGGCGATGTCACCGCCGATGTGCGGCTGGACGTACAGCCCGGCGATGGGCGAGCCGAACAGCAGCGACCACACGTCACTCGGCACGCTGAAGTTGACGAGGCCGGCCTCCTTCACGGGGTTGATGACGATCACGTCGCCGCCGTTGCGGCGGATGCCCATGAGCGTGCGCATCAGGCGCGGGTGGTTGCTGGCCGGGTTGCCGCCGATGAGGAGGAAGAGGTCCGTCTTCTCCACGTCGTCGAGGGTGACGGTGGCGGTGCCGGTGCCGACGGCCTGCCCCAGGCCGACGCCCGAGGCCTGGTGGCAGTAGAAGGAGCAGTTGTTGACGTAGTTCGTGCCGAAGACGCGGGCGAAGAGCTGCAGCAGGAAGCCGGCCTCGGTGGACGAGCGCCCGGAGGCGTAGAAGAACATCTCGTCGGGCAGGGTGCCCTTCATCTGCCGGGCCAGCCTGTCGAGCGCCTCGTCCCACGAGACGGGCCGATAGTGGGTGTCGCCCCTGCCGGCGAAGACAGGCTGAGCCAGCCTGCCGCACCACTCCAGCTCACGCGGGGACAGGGTGGCGAGCTGGGCGATGGAGTACTTGCGGAAGAAGGCGGGCTCGAGGCCCTTCTGCATGTCGGCGACCATCGCCTGGAGCGACTTCTTGCACACCTCCGGCCAATGGCCGGCCTCGTTGCGCATGCCGCCCTTCTGCCCGCCCATGCCGAGCGCGCACGTCTTGCAGGCGTTCTTGGAGCGCATGGCGCGCCAGAGCCGCCAGGGCCCGACGCGGAGCGCCTGGCGGAGCGTGTACAGGACCGCCGCCCAGCCGCCGCCGGTTTTCATGGCGTGACCTACCTCACCCCCTAACCCCCTCTCCGAAGCGGAGAGGGGGGATCATCAGATCATCGATTTCTGCGGAGGGTACTTCGACCCGCAACTGATGGGTATGGCGATTCAGGAGACGCGCATGCTTCCCCTCCGCCACTCTTCTTACTCTTGCGATCCCCCCTCTCCGTTTCGGAGAGGGGGTCAGGGGGTGAGGTCGCTCAGCCCACCGCCGCCCGCAGCCTCTCCGCCATGTCCGTCTTCTCCCAGGTGAAGTCGGCCAGGTCGCGTCCGAAGTGCCCGTGGCGGGCCGTCTCGCGGTAGATCGGGCGGCGGAGCTGCAGCTTCTCGATGATGGCGGCGGGGGTGAGCTTGAAGTGGTCGCGGATGATCTGCACGATGCGCCCGTCGGTCAGGCCGTCGCGGGCCGTGCCGAACGTGCTGACCCAGATGTTGAGCGGCTCGGCGTAGCCGATGGCGTAGCTCACCTGCACCTCGCACTGCCGCGCCAGCCCCGCCGCCACGATGTTCTTGGCGACGTAGCGGCACATGTACGCCGCCGAGCGGTCCACCTTGGTGGGGTCCTTGCCCGAGAAGGCGCCGCCGCCGTGCCGGCCACGCCCGCCGTAGGTGTCCACGATGATCTTGCGCCCCGTGAGGCCGCAGTCGCCGTGCGGCCCGCCCTCGAGGAAGCTGCCGGTGGGGTTGATGTGGACGAGGATGTC
Organism: uncultured Alcaligenaceae bacterium; assembly: GCA_964630925.1. Lineage (GTDB taxonomy): Bacteria > Planctomycetota > Planctomycetia > Gemmatales > Gemmataceae > RGDT01. The sequence goes on along the minus strand of CAZVZK010000062.1, from coordinate 36,309 downwards.
GCCGTCGGCGATCTTCGGGGGGGCGTCGCCGGGGATCACCATGACCAGCTTGCCCTTGATCAGGTCGGGACGCTCCGACTGGAGGGTGGGGAGGATGAGCTTGTCGATGACCTCCTGGCGGGCCTCGTCGGTGAAGTACGGCCTGCCGTTCTTCTTCGTCTCGACGGTGGAGTCGTGCTGGGTGGACAGGACGACGGTGTGGACGCGGTTGGGCAGGCCGTCGGCGTGGTACTCGATGGTGACCTGGCTCTTGGCGTCGGGGCGGAGGAATTCGACCGTGCCGTCGCGGCGGAGTTTCGCGTGGTTCTCCATCAGCCGGTGCGACAGGTGGATGGGCAGCGGCATGAGCGACTTGGTCTCGTCGCAGGCGAAGCCGAACATCATGCCCTGGTCGCCGGCCCCGCCCACGTCCACGCCCTGGGCGATGTTGATCGACTGCGCGTGCAGCCGGCTCTCCACCTTGCAGGTGTCGAACGAGAAGCCGATGGTCTTGTCCGTGTAGCCGATCTCCTTGATGGCGTCGCGGACGATCTTATCCACGGTGGGGTTGCTGAGGTCGGCCCTGGTGGTGATCTCGCCGGCGACGATGGCGAAGTCGGTGGTGACGAGCGTCTCGCAGGCGACGCGGCTGGTGGCGTCGGCCCGGAGGCAGTGGTCCAGGATCGCGTCGCTGATCTGGTCGGCCACCTTGTCGGGGTGGCCCATGCTGACGGACTCGCTGGTGAACAGGTATCGGTCGAGGCTCACGGTCGTCTTCCTCGGTGTGGGCGGGTGTGGGGTGGGGTCTTGTCCGCGAAGTCGTAACGGGGATTATAGGTATCGTGGGGTCGGCCCGGCAATCATGGGAGTCGAGTGTGAGCGCGCCTCTGGTCCTCATCAACGCCGTCGGCCTCACGCCGCGCCTCCTCCCCCTCGCCCCGCGTCTGTCGGCGTTGGCCGCCGGCGGGTGGACACGCCAGCTCCGCGAGGCCGTCCCCGCCGTCACCTGCACCGCCCAGGCGTCCATGCTCACCGGCATGCCCCCGTCGGGCCACGGCGTCGTCGGCAACGGCTGGCTGTTCCGCGACACGATGGAGGTCCGCTTCTGGCAGCAGTCGAACGGCCTCCTCCAGGCCGAGCCCCTCTACGTCACCGCGAAGAAGCGTCGCCCCGGCTTCCGCTGCGCCAAGCTGTTCTGGTGGTTCAACCAGGGCGCCGATGTGGACATCAGCGTCACGCCCAAGCCGTACTACGGCGCCGACGGCAACAAGGCGTTCGGCATCAGCGGCACGCCGGAGGGCCTGACGGCGCGGTTGGAGAAGGACCTCGGGCCGTTCCCCTTCCCTAGCTTCTGGGGGCCGATGGCCGGGCCGGCATGCACACGCTGGATCGCCCGCTGCGCCGCCGACGTGCTACGGTCGGAGCGGCCCGATCTTTCGCTCGTCTACCTGCCGCATCTCGATTACGACCCGCAGCGGTTCGGCCCGGCGGGCTGCGACATGGGCCGCCTCGTCCGCGAGCTGGACGAGGCGTGCGTCCCTCTGCTCGACGCCGCCAAGGCCGCCGGCGCCAGGGTGTGGGTGGTGAGCGAGTACGGCCATCTCCAGGTCGGCAAGGCCGAGTACCCGAACCGGGCGCTGCGGAAGGCGGGGCTGTTGAGCGTGCGCCGCGGGCCGTTCGGCGAGATCCTGGAGACCTTCACGAGCCGGGCATTCGCTGTCTGCGACCACCAGCTCGCCCACGTCTACGTCAAGGACGCATCGGACATCCCGCGTGTGCGTGACGCGCTGGCGGGGATGGGCCGAGCCCTCGTCGGGGCCGAGCGTGCGGAATTCGGGCTGGACCACCCACGCTCCGGCGAGATCGTCCTCCTCTCCCGGCCCGATGAGTGGTACGCCTACCCGTTCTGGCTGGAGGACCGCCACGCCCCGGACTACGCGCGGACGGTGGACATCCACCGAAAGCCGGGCTACGACCCGTGCGAGCTGTTCTTCGACCCGAAGCTCTGGTGGCCCATGGGCCGGGCGATGTGGAAGCTGCTGCTCAAGAAGCTGGGGATGCGCGTCCTGATGGACGTGATCCCCCTCGACGCCTCACTGGTACGCGGCAGCCACGGCGTGCCGGCCCCCGACCCGCTGGACCGCCCGCTGCTGGTGGGCGACGGCCCGGCGCCTGCGGAGGGCGTGCTGCCGACGGAGGGCGTGCGCGACCTGGTGTTGGCGGCGCTGGGGGTCGATGGCTGACCAGACCTGCGAGATGTTCAGCCGCGGCCGTCATGGGGACACGAAACTTACACGGCCATCGGGCCCGAAACTGACCTTCATCGAGTCGAGACTCAACCAATGGGAGTCGTAATACCACGTCTCGGCATCGGTCCATTCGGCCACATCTCGCGGCTTCCCGAGTAGAGTCAGAACCTCACCCTTCGTCATCCCGACCTTGACGGATGATGCGAGATGCCCGACGGGGTATGTCCCCGTGGCGATACGCAGCCCCACCGGCGGGGCGAGGCAGCAGGACACGGGGACGAACACGCACACCACGGTTAGGATCAGCCCGGCACGCCGGCGCCCCGGCGACTCATCCTTCCGCATGAAGGACGCCCGATAGAGGCCGATCCCCGCGAGGACGAAGATCCCCCCGTAGACCGCCAGGGCGAGCAAGGCGAGGTTGGCGCCGGCGCCGAAATCCGGTGACGCGAAGGGGTGCATCGTGGCTCCTTCCCTGAAACGCCGTGCCCCGCCATCCCGCTGACAGACTCACGTCGCCGACGCCAGGAACGCCCCCTCGTCCAGGGGCGGGCGGGCGGCCATCTCCTCCCTCGCCCGCCGGTCCAGCTCCGCGAGATGCCCCGCGTGAGCCGCGAGCCGCGACGGGATGGGACGCCGCCTGAAGTAGTCGTGGAGGGCCGCGCCCGTGATGGGCTCGTGGCCGGGGCCGCCCTTCGGCTTGTCGCCCCAGGCGTCGAGCCAGGGCCTCTCGCCGCGTGTCATCTCGGTCAGGCGGCCCGGCGCGTACTGCCCGTAGACCTCCCACACCGCCTTCACGAAGGCGGCCTCCTCCTCATCGAGCGGCAGACGACCCGCCGCGTCCGCCCCCGCGAGAGCCGTGGCGTCCTTCGGCAGCGCCTTCCAGACGGCCCGGATGACCGGGCCGGACTTCATGGCACGGATGGGCTCGGTGAACAGGTCCGAGTCGCGGATGACGAGCGACCAACCCTGGGCGTAGTACAGCAACTTCTGCACGCTCAGCGGCGTCAGGGGCTGCGGCTCGTCGCCGGCGTGGGACAGGCGGATGAATTCCTTCGCGACGGAAAGGGCGGTGGTCATTCAATGGCCTCCCACGAGTGGACCTCCCGGCCATCGTACCAGCCACGCCCCTGGGCCGCCACGCCGGCCGGGGTCAATTGCCGTGCTGGCCCGTCACGCGGCCCTCTGCGTCGAAGTGAATGCACACCCAATGGATGCCGAACGAATCGGCGTGGTAATACCACCACTCCCCGTCGTCGCGTTCGTCGCGAGCCCAGGGCCTTCCGAGGAGGGCCAGCACCTCTTGCGCCGTCATCCCGCTCGTCACGCGGCCTGCCTGTCCGCCGATGGGGAAGTGTCCGTGCGTGAGCCGGTGGAGGGGTGCCGGCACGAGGCAGCAGCACAAGAGGGGGAGGGCGCCAGCCAACATCAGCGCGAGCCCGCGTCGCCGCTCCTCGGGCGGCCCCTTCTCGCGCAGCCAGCTCCCGTGCCGGAACGCCAACACCGCGAGCAGGAACGCGACACCGTAGACGCCCAGGACGAACAGGGCGAGCATGCCGCCGGTGCCGAAATCAGGCGTTGCGAACAGGGACACGGCCGCACCTTCCTTGAAACGGCCGCGCAGCGTCTACTTCATCCGCCCGCCGCTCGCGTCCACCACCACCTCGCGCAGGAACGCCGCCGCCTGCTCCGGCGGCACCGGGTTGATGTAGAACCCCGTCCCCCACTCGAACCCGGCCACGCGCGTCAGACGCGGGATCACCTCGATGTGCCAGTGGTAGTGCGGCAGCATCTGCGTGTCGAACGGCGACGTGTGGATGATGTAGTTGTACGCCGGCCTCTCCAGCACCAGCTCCAGCTTCATCAGCACCGTCTTCATCACCGTCGCCAGCTCGTCCACCTCGATCTTCTGGATGTTCTCGTAGTGGCTGTTGTGGTGCCGCGGCACGATCCACATCTCGAACGGGAACCGCGAGGCGTACGGGCAGAACGCCAAAAAGTGCGGCGTCTGGAACACCACCCGCTTCTCCGTGGACTCCTCCTGATACACCATGTCGCAGTAAATGCACCGGCCCCGGTAGTTGAAGAACTCCAGCGAGCCCGTCATCTCCTCCCACACGTTCACCGGCACGATGGGCGTCACGATGAGCTGGCTGTGCGAGTGCTCCAGCGACGCCCCCGCCGCCGCCCCCACGTTCTTGAACAGCATGCCGTAAACAAGGCGCGGGTCCTTCTTCAGGTCCACGAGGCGATCCCGGTACACCCACAGGATCTCGCGGACGTTCTCCTCGGTGAGGTTCGCCAGCGAGGACTCGTGGAAGGGGCATTCGAGGATCACCTCGTGCGCCCCGATGCCGTTCATGCGGTCGTAGATGCCGTCGCCCCGCTTGTTGAGGTCGCCCTCGATCTGCAGCGCAGGGTACTTGTTCGGCACCACGCGCACGCGCCAGCCGGGCTCGTCGGCGCGCGTGCCCCTGGCCCGGTACGCCAGGATCTCGTGCGGCGTGTGCCGCTCGTTCCCCTCGCAGAACGGGCAGCCGTCCGGCCTCGGCGGGAACGGGTCGGCCTTGGGCGGCACCGGCCGGTTGGCCCGCTCCGTGGCGATGATGACCCACCGGCCGACGATCGGATCCTTCCGCAATTCCGGCATCGGCAGCCCCTGGATCGCCCCGGCCACGCCCTTGAGGTTCTCGTCCATCTCTTGTCCCGTGTGTCTTACCACCCCCCATTCTACGGGGCCGGGCGACGCCCGGCCCCTCGGGACGCCCTTCGGCCACGTCGCCGGGAGGGGGAGCACGCCTGGGATGGCGACGGCCAGCCTACCCCGGCGCGCGGCCGGCCTCCCCCCGAGGGGCGTATAGTATGGAAGAGGGGCTCGCTTCCCGGGCACCCTGGCCACCCCCGGAGGGCCACGGCCATGCGTACCGGATTGCTGCTCCTGGCGCTCACGTCCGCGCTCGCGCGGGCCGACGAGAAGCCCCACCTCGTCCTCAACGCCCCAGGCCACACCGACGCCATCCCGCGTCTCGCCTTCACCCCCGACGGCAAGTCGCTCCTCTCGGTGAGCAAGGACCGCACCTTGCGCATCTGGGATCTGGTCAGTGGCGATTTGCAGGCCACCCTGCGCGTCCCCGTCGGCCCCGGCAGGGTGGGCTCCCTGTACGCCCTCGCCCTCTCCCCTGACGGCAAGACCGTGGCCGTGGGCGGCTTCACGCCCCACGGCAAGGGCCACCGCCTCTACCTGGTCGATCTGCCGGGCCGCAAGATCGTCGGCGCCCTCGATGGCCACCTGAAGACCATCAACTCTGCCGCCTTTTCCCCGGACGGGGCCCGGCTCGTCTCCACCGGCGAGGACGGCACGGCCCGCATCTGGGACATGAAGAAACGCTCGGTGGCCCACGTCCTGGCCGGGGACCGCGATGCCGTGTATGGCGTCGCCTGGTCCCCGGACGGCAGGGCCCTCGTCACCGCGGGGCATGACGGGACGGCCCGGTTGTGGGACGCACGGACGGGGAAAGAGCGGAAGGTCCTCCGGCACTCCGAGAAGTTCGGGTACCCCGTCCTCACCGCCGCCTGGTCGCCGGACGGGCGGGTGTTCGCGACAGGTTGCTGGGACGGGATCATCCGCCTCTGGTCGCCCGACGGCGACCTGGTGAAACGCAGCGCCCAGATGGTGGAAGGCGCCCGATCCCTCTCGTTCAGCCTCGACTCGAGATGGATCTATTACGGATTGGGGCGGAGTAGCTCCGAAGGGGGACGGCTCTCCGTCGCCGATGCCGAGCCCGTCCCGATCTTCACCCACAAGATGGCCCCGGGCTCGGGCGGCGCGGTGTCTCCTGACGGCAAGCTGGCCGCCACGGGCGGCAAGCGGGGCGAGGAGCTCTTCGTCTGGCGCACCTCCGACGGGGCCGTCGTTCACCACCTCGGCGGCGCGCCTCGGGGCGCGTTCGCCGTCGGCTGGCGGGCCGACGGCAAGGGGATCTGCTGGGGCACCGAGGGGGCCGGCCAGCTCGACAACCCCCAATTCCCCCTCAACCGCTCATTCGACCTCGAGACCTTCGACCGCACCGAGGCCGCGCCGAAGAATGCAAAGCGGGCCGTCGTCGCCCTCGGCGGCCGCTCGTTCTTCCGCATCCGGGACGGCCTCGAGGTCCGCGAGGGGGACAGCATCATCAGCTCGATGGTCCTCGAATACAACCAGCCGACCTGCTGGACCTTCCTCCGTGACGGCAAGGTGGTCATGGGCAGTTACTTCGGCCTGTGCCTTCATGACCCTGACACGGGGAGACGCCTGCGGCAGTACCTCGGGCACACCGGCGACCTCATCGCCGTCGCCCCCTCGCCCGACGGCAGCTATTTCGCCACCGCCTCCGTGGATCAGACCATCCGCATCTGGAGGCCGGATCAGGAGGCCCCGCTGCTCTCCCTCTTCATGGCGGGCAACGAGTGGGTGGCCTGGACGGCCGAGGGCTATTACGCCTGCTCCCCCGGCGGCGAGACGCTGATCGGGTGGCAGATCAACAACGGGCCGGAATCGTTCGGCACGTTCCACCCCGCCTCGCGATTCCGCGCCTCGCTCTACCGCCCGGACGTGATCCGCCGCCTCATCGCCGCCGGGTCCGTCGAGAAGGCGTTGGCCGCGGCCAACAAGGAGCGCGGCAGCAAGGAGCCGGCGGCCGACATCGGCCGCGTGCTCCCGCCCCTCGTGGTCATCACCAGCCCGGACCGCAAGAAGACCGCCCCCCTCGGCGAGGCGGTCGAGATCCGCTTCGTCGCCCGCGCCGCCGGCGACGCCCCCATCACGGCCGCACGCCTGCTGATCGACGGCAAGCCGCTCTCCGACGCCCGCTCCGCCAGGTCGTACACGGCCAGGGGCCGCGAGGTCCGCGACGGCTGGAAGGTGCGCCTCCCCGCAGGATCCTACCGCCTCACCGTGAAGGCCGAGACCGCCCAGAGCGCCGGCCTGTCCGAGCCGGCCGAGCTGGAGGTCAAGCCCGGCGGCGCCGCCGAGAAGGAGCCCGCCCCCGCCCTGTACGTCCTCGCCGTCGGCGTCTCCGAGTACAAGGACCGGGCGCTGAACCTGGAGTACGCGGCCAAGGACGCCACGGCGCTCGCGGCCGCCTTCGAGAAGCACAGCAAGCGCGTCTTCCGCAAGGTCGAGGTGATGCGCGTCACCGACCGCGAGGCCACGCGCAAGCGCGTCCTCCAGGGCCTGGCCTGGGTGCGCAAGCAGGCGACGCAGCGAGACGTGGCCGTCATCTTCTTCGCCGGCCACGGCGCACGCGACACCGACGGCAGCCTGTTCCTGCTCGCCACCGACACCGAGCCGGACGACCTGCTGGCCACAGGCGTCTCGGCGGACCAGTTGAAGAAGACGCTCCAGGGCATGCCGGGCCGCACCCTCCTCGTCATGGACGCCTGCCACGCCGGCGCGGTCGGCGGCGACAGGCGGCGCTCCGCCGGGCTGACCGACAACCTGGCCCGCGACCTGGTGACCGACGACTACGGCATCGCGGTCCTCTGCTCCTCCATGGGCCGCGAGGTGTCGCTGGAGTCGGCGGACACGAAGCACGGGTTCTTCACCCTGGCCTTGCTGGAGGCGCTGGCGGGCAAGGGCGGCAAGAGTGCCGAGGGCGCGGTGTACCTGCACCACCTCGAGGGCCACGTCGCCGAGCGCGTCAAGCAGCTCTCCGGCGGCCGACAGCACCCGGTGTCCGGCCGGCCCACAACCCTCCGCTCCTTCCCGCTGTCGAGGCCGTGACGGCCCGCGCCGGGCCGCCGATTCGGGGAGGACATCTCCGCCACATCCCGACAACAGGAGGCATGATCCCCACCTGGCTCGCCGGCGCCGTCGTCCTCGCCTTCCCCGGCATCGTCGCCGCCGGCTACATCGTCGCCCACCTCCTCGACCCGCGCCCCGCGAACGCCGTCCGCGGTTTGTTGCTGTACATCGCCCTCCTGTGCGTCCCCCTCGCCGCCGTGTTGCTCCATGACCCCGGCTGCGCCGCCGGCCTCCTCGCCGCCCCGCCGCTGTGGATCCTCGCCGGCATCGCCTCCGGCCCGGCGCTCTGGTGGCTGCAAACGGCCCTGCCCGGCGAGACGCCCGACGCCTCGGGGTCCGTGTACACCGGCCCGCCGGGCGCCGGCGGCTTCGCCCTGGTGATGCTGCCCGTGGCGTTCATCGTCCTCGCCGAGGAGGTCATATGGCGCGGCTTCCTCCAGCCTCGACTCACCCTCCTGCCCGCCGCCGCGGCGTTCGCCCTGCACCACCTCTTCTTCGGCTGGCGCCACCTCGCGTTCTCGTTCCTGGCCGGCGCGGCGTGGGGGCTACTGTTCTGGGCCTCGGACTCGTTATGGCCGCCCGCCGCCGCGCACGTTATGTACAATGCGCTCGCCTGGCACGCCATGCGCCGATCCCACCCTCTCCACCGGAGCCAGCCATGCAGCGCCGATCCTTCCTCGCCGCCGCCCCCCTCGCCTTGACGCCCCTCGTCGGCAAGGCCGCCGCCAGCGAGCGCGTCAACCTCTGCCTCGTCGGCGTCCGTGGCCGGGGCAAGGGCCTCGGCCTCAACTTCGCCAGGCTCCCCGACGCCCAGATCAGCCACATCTGTGACGTGAACGAGGACGAGCTGGCCAAGTACGCCCCCATCATCGAGAAGGCCCAGAAGTCCGCCCCCAAGCAGGTCAAGGACCTCCGCGACGTTCTCAAGGACAAGTCCGTGGACGGCATCATCGTCGCCACCCCCGACCACTGGCACGCCCTCGCCACCATCTGGGCGTGCCAGGCCGGCAAGCACGTCTACGTCGAGAAGCCCGTCAGCCACAATATCGCCGAGGGCCGCCGCATGGTCCAGGCCGCCCGCAAGCACAAGGTCGTCGTCCAGACCGGCACCCAGAGCCGCAGCGTCCCCCACTACATCGAGGCCATCAAGTACGTCCGCGCCGGCAAGCTCGGCAAGGTCCACATGGCCAAGGCCTGGAACAGCCAGTACCGCCGCCGCGTGGACGCCGTCAAGGACTCGCCCACCCCGAAGGGCCTCGACTGGGACATCTGGCAGGGCCCCGCCGCCGAACACCCCTTCAACGCCAACCGCTACAGCTACGGCTGGCGCTGGCTGTGGGAGTACGGCACCGGCGACATGGGCAACGACGGCGTCCACGACCTCGACATCGCCCGCTGGGGCCTCGGCGTCGATGCCCCCTCCTCGGTGACGTGCGTCGCCGACAAGCTGTTCCACGCCGGCGACGCCCAGGAGACGCCCGACACGCAGATCGTCACCTTCACCTTCCCCGAGAAGAAGGCCGTCCTCCTCTACGAGCAGCGCCTCTGGTCCCCCTACCACCAGGAGGGCCACGAGAACGGCGTCGCGTTCTACGGCAGCGAGGCCTACATGATCATCGGCCGCAAGCACTGGAAGGTGGTGCGGCGCAAGAACGAGGTCGAATTCGACAAGGCCGTCACCTTCTCCGACATGCCGCACCTCGCCGACTTCGTCGCCCGGATGAAGGACGGCAAGGCCCCCGCCTGCGACATCGAGGAGGGCCACCGCTCCTCCGCCCTCGCCCACCTCGGCAACATCGCCGCACGCGTCGGACGCCCTCTGAAGTACGACGGCAAGAAGGAGGCGTTCATCGACGACGCCGACGCCAACAGGCTCCTCGCCCGCAAGGGCCGCAAGGGCTTCGAGATCCCCGACAGGATTTGAGCCCCCCGCGGAATCGCGTGCGGCCGGCGTCGTCTTGAGGGCGTATGGACGGCACCGCGTTCGCTCGTCTGGTCGAGAACCACTCCGGGCGGCTCGTGCTGTACGCCCGCCAGTGGGCCGCCGCGCCCGAGGACGCGGTGCAGGAGGCGTTCCTGCGCCTCGCCCGCCAGCGCGTCGACCCCGATGACCCCGTCGCCTGGCTCTACCGCGCCACGCGCAACGCGGCCATCGACCTCGGCAAGGCCGAACGCCGCCGCGGCGCCCGTGAGGCCGCCACGGCACGACGCGACTGGTTCGTCCAGCCGGAGATCGACGGCCTTGACGCCGAGGCCGCCGTCGCCGCCATCAAACGCCTGCCACCGGAGCAGCGCGAGGTGATCGTGTCGCGCCTGTGGGGCGGCCTGGGGTTCGAGCAGATCGCCGCCGTGATGGGAGGGTCCGCCAGCACGGCGTTCCGACGGTACGAGGCAGGCATCGAGGCGCTCCGCCGCCTCCTGGGGGAATCATGCCCAACGACCTGAACGACACGCTCGGCAAGCTCACCCCGTCCGCCGGCCGCCTCGACGCCGGAGCGCTGCTCTACGAGGCGGGCCGGGCGTCGGTGCCCTCGCCCTGGCGGGCGTGGGCCTTCGCCGCCCTGCTGGCCCTGACGCAGACGCTGACGCTGCTGGCCTGGCTCCCCGGGCCGCGCGAACGCCCCGCCCCGGGCGCCGACGCCCCCGGCCCGCCCGCGCGCCCCGACCCGGGCGCCGACGCCCCCGGCTCCCCCGGGGCCGTCACACCCCTCGCCGCCGGGCAGCTCCCCCCCGAGCCGCCCGCCGAGAGCCTCCCGCCGGACCGCCCGCCGCTCCGTGCCATCGACCTTTCTTCCTTCGATTGACCAGGAGACGATGAGATGACCGTGTTGCTGATGGCCCTCCTGACGCTGCCGGCGCAGGAGGGCGAGCTGAGGGTGCGCTTCGACGTGAAGGCCCTCCCCGCCCCGCGCCCCGCGCTGAAGTACCAATTCCTCCCCGGCGTCGAGGAGATCGAGACCGGCTCGGCCTTGCAGGTGTACCTCAAGAGCTTCATGGAGCAGAGCCACTTCTACGGCGACAAGGCCGAGAACGAGAACCGCGAGAAGTGGCAGACATGCCCGCTGAAAGACCTGCCGTTGGAGAAGGTCCGCGGATACGGCGGCAAGTCCCTCCGCTACGCGGACCAGGCCGCCCGGCTGTCTCACCTCGACTGGCAGATCGTCGGCGACCTGCGCCGCGAGGGCGCCTACACCCTCCTGCCCGAGGTGCAGAAGCTCCGCCAGATCGCCTCCGCCCTCAAGGTCCGCCTCCGCGGCGAGATCGCCGAGAAGAGGTTCGACGACGCCGTCGCCACCGTCAAGACACTCTTCAAGCTCGCCCACCAGCTCGGCGACCACCCGACCCCCATCGCCAACCTCGTCGGCCTGGCCCTCGCCAACCTGACCGTGCCGTGCATCGAGGAGATGATCCAGGAGGGCGGGCCGAACCTGTACTGGGCACTCGCCACGCTGCCGGCCCCGCTCGTCGCCCTCCGCAACGGCATGCAGGGGGAGCGTATCTTCTACGTCCCTGAGATGCGGGCGCTCCCGCGCGACGGCAGGGCCGACGACGCCACCATCGAGAAGGCCGTCGCCGCCACCGAGCGCCTCCTGAAGGAGTCGCGGACGCCCGGCGACCTGCGCGCCCACCTGAAGGAGCACGCGGCGAAGCCGGCGTATGTTGACGAGGCCCGCGAGCGCCTCGTGTCCTACGGCCTGAAGCCCGACGCCGTCAAGGCGATGAGGCCGGCCCAGGTGGTCCTCCTCGACGAGCAGCGTCACTTCGAGGAGCGCCTCGACGAGATCGTCCGTTGGGTGGCCCTGCCGTACCACAAGGCCGCCGCACGCCTCGACGCCGCCGGCAAGGTGCGTGACGGCTTCTTCAAGGGCCTGCTCCCCCAGCTCGGCAAGGTCCACATGGCCCAGGCCCGCACCGAGCAGCGTCTCAAGCTGATCCAGACTCTGGAGGCCGTCCGCCTGCACGCCGCCGCCCACAAGGGCGAGCTGCCGAAGTCCCTGGAGGACATCGAGGTCCCCGTGCCGAACGACCCCGTCACCGGCAAGCCGTTCCGATACGAGGTCAGGGACGGAGCCGCCGTCCTGCGCGGCACGCCGCCGAAGGGGATGGAGAAGATCGCGGTCTATAACGTGGTGTACACGCTGAAGATCGCCGGATGAGGCCAGGTCAGGAGGATCCTGCCGCGTCGACGACGGTTGGGGAAACAATCAGGGCCCATCCTCGATCCTGACCTCCCAGTACACGGGGGCCGGTGGGGCTGTGCCCTCGATTGCTGCTCTCAGCTCAGCCAGTGCCCGCCGTGAAGCGACCCTCCCGAATACCCCGAGGCAGCCCCCCTGCCCCGTGTAGGCCACGAGGCGAATGTCGGTAAACCGTGGATCCTTCTGCAGGACGAGGCGCACCGCCGGGATGTGTGCTTCCGCCAGCGATCGGTTCCTGGCTTCCTTGTTCCTCGGGCTATCCGGGGAATAGTAGAGGAACCAGCAGACGTATGAATAACCCGCCAGGCAGATCAGGAGGACGATACAGGACGCGATCGCTCTGGCGCGGGTCTCCATGATCCGGGCCCTCACCGCACCGGGAACAGGTGCCCCCAGCCCACCAGCCGCCCGTCCTTCGGCGCCGTCTTCGCCGGCTCCAGCCACCCGGCGAGGACGAGCGCCCCCATCTGGAAGTAGCACGCATCCGCGTCCGAGGGGCTGCCGGGGTAGTGCCCGAATCCCCCGTCCTCGTTGCGGCAGCTCAACGCCCACGCCGCCGCCCGCTTGAGCGCCTTCTCGGCCTTGTCGCCCTTGCCCAGCTGGCGCAGGATGAAGGCCGCGTCGAACGTCGCGTGTCGGTCACGCGACGGCATGTTGCGCATCCACCCGCCGTCGGGTAACTGGTCGCGCAGGACACGCGCGGCCATCTTGTCCGCCTTCGGCGTCTTCTCCCCGATGAGGCGATAGTAGTGCGCCGCGTGGAAGGTCGCGGCGACGTGGCCGTGGATGTAGCCGTCCTCGTCCTGCACCATGAGGGCCTTGATCTTCCTGTCGGCGTCGGCGGGGATCGCCTTGCCGGCGCACAGGTAGGCCAGCGGGAAGAAGCTGGTCATGTACATCGGCAGCTTCTTGTAATCCTCCTCCAGCACGGCCGCGAACACCGGCAGCGGGTCGTGCCTCGGCTTCTCGCCGAGGGCGCGCAGCGCCATGAGCGCCATCGTCGTGTTGTAGGCGCGGGCGTCCGGCGACTTCGGGTCATACGTCCCGCCGACGTTCACGAACGCGCCGTCCTTGCCCTGCCTGCCGTGCAGGAAGCTCTTGGTCTTCTCTTCGTGCGGCAGCCCCCACCCGAAGGTACGCGACAGAACGACGGCGTAGGCCACGGGCGCGAGGTCGCTGGCGGCGCTGTCGGACATGCCGCGGTACTTCGGATCGACGCCGGGGCGGAACGAGCCGTCGTCGCTCGCCGTCTTCTTGAAGAAGCGTTCGACGCCGGCGATGACCTCGGCGGGCGTGGGGTCGGCGGCGGGCAGGAGCAGGAGGAGGATGGCGTTCGGGATCATGGGGCTTATCCTATCCCTGCCGGCGCCCCGCAGCCACCGGCGCGGAGGTGATCCATGCTCCCCGTCCTGCTCCTGCTCGCCGCCCACGCCGACGCCGAGAAGCCCCGCGTCTTCACGGGGCACACGGACTGGGTCGCCGCCGTGGCGTTCTCGCGCGACGGCAAGGGCCTGGCGACGGCCAGCGCCGACCGCACCGCCCGCTGGTGGGCCGCCGACGGCAAGGCCGGCGAGGCCCTGAAGGGCCACGAGGCGGCGGTGAGCGCCGTCGCCTTCGGGCCGGGCGACAGCATCCTGACTGGCAGCCATGACGGCACGGTGCGTCTCTGGCCGCCGAAACGAAGGGGCGACCCCCGCGTCCTGTCAAAGCAGCGCGGGGCGGTCCTGGCCGTCGCCCTCTCGCCGGACGGCAAGACAGTGGCTGCGGGCGGGATGGATGGCGCGATCCGCCTGATCGACCCGGAGAAGGGCGAGGCGCTGGCGACGCTCACCGGGCACAAGACCTGGGTCAATTCGCTGTCCTTCGGCGCCGACGGCAAGCGGCTCCTGTCCGGCAGCTCCGACGGGACGGCCCGGCTGTGGGACGTGGCGAAGGGCAGGGAGCTGAGGTCGTTCGCGCTGGCCGACCCACGCGAGATCCGCTGTGCCGCCCTGTCCCCGGACGGCAAGACCGTCGCGGCGGCCGTGCGCTACGGCTCCGTCGTCGTGTGGGGCGTGGAGCCCGGCAAGGAGCTGGCCGCCCGCAAGGCCCACGACGGCGAGGCGTGGGCCGTCGCCTTCTCTCCGGACGGCAAGACGCTCGCCAGCGGCGGCGGCGACTGGGGCAAGCCCGGCACGGTCAAGCTGTGGGACACCGCGAAGTGGAAGGAGTCGGCCCAGATCGACCACCCCGACGAGGTGCTGTCCGTCGCGTACTCGCCCGACGGCGGGCGCCTCGCCGTCGCCGGGATGGGCCGCGACGTGCGCGTTTGGAGGCTCGCCGCCGTGCCGCGTCGGCCGTAGTGTCGTCCTTGGCCCCAGGGAGCATCACTTCAGCGCGAGTATGCGGTCCATGCGTTCCGAGAGGTCCTTGAGCTGCTTCTCGTCGCACCGGCCGATCTCGGCGGTGGCCCAGGAGTCGTAGCCGACCTCGGCGCACGCCTTGAGGATCTCCGGCCAGTCCTCGCTGCCCTCGCCGACGCCGACCCAGGCGCCCTTCATGTCGCCCTTCTCGACGCGGTAGCCCTTGAAGTCGAACTTCAGCATGCGCTTGCCGAGCTTCCTGATCCACGTCGCCGCCGGCACGCCGTACTTCAGCATGTTGGAGGCGTCGAAGTAGGCGCCGACCCACTTCGACTCGAACTGATCGACGTACTTGACGAGCTGCTCCGGCTTGGTGATGAAGTTGTTCCACACCACCTCGATGGCGATCTTGACCCCGGCCTTCTCGGCGTCGGGGATGGCCTTCTTCACCTCCGCCGTCGAACGCTCCCAGCACTGCTCGTAGGTCACGTCCTTGTTGACGACGCCGGGGACGAGCAGGCACGTATCGGCCCCGACCTTCTGGGCGTCCTTGATGGCGCCGCGCAGGGCGGCGAGGCCCTTATCGCGTACCTTCTCGTCGGGGTGCGACAGCGTGTCGCGCCAGTGGACGGAGTCGATGACCCCGTGGACCACGATGCCGGTGTCCTTGGTGGCCTGGACGACGGCGTCGAGGTCGAGGCCGGAGGGGCTGTCGATCTCGACGCCCTGGAAGCCGAACTTCTTGATGGCGTTGAACTTCTCCGTCGGCGTCTTGCCGGGGCCGATCATGCCGTACTTGACGGCCTTCTTGAGCTTGACGGCCTTGGCGGGCGCGGCGAGCGCGGCCCCGGCGAACGCGGCGGCGGAGGCGGCGAGGAAGTCACGGCGGAGCATGGAGAGGCCTCGTGGTGTGGGGAGAGTGTCGGCATTGTATGGACGGGGGAGGGCAGGTACGATGCCGGGCAACGGAGGTGGCCGCATGACGACGCGCGTGTTCCTCGATGCCGATGTCGTGACCGTCCCCGACTGGGTGAACGACCTCGAATCGTTCCGGCGCTGGAGCGACGACGACGACTTCCCCGAGAAGGGTAGGATCTCATTCCTCGAAGGTGAGGTGTGGGTGGACATGAGCAAGGAGCAGCTCCACACGCACAACGGGATCAAGACCGAATTCACCATCGTCGTCGGTGGCCTGATCCGCGCCCGAAGGCTCGGCCGCTACTATTCGGACGGCGCGTACCTCAGCAACACCGGGGCCGATATCTCCAACCAGCCCGATGGGATGTTCGTCTCCGACGAGGCGATCCGCGCGGGGCGGGTGCGGTTCGTCGAGGGGAAGGCGGAAGGGGACGTCGAGCTGGAAGGCACGCCGGACATGGTCATGGAGGCCGTCAGCCGCAGCTCGGTCCGCAAGGACACGGTGACGCTCCTGGCGGCCTACGCCGAGGCGGGCGTCCCCGAATACTGGCTCGTGGACGCCCGAGAGGCACCGCCCCGGTTCGACATCCTGCGTCTGGGGAAGTCGGGCTACAAGGCCGCCCGTAAACGCGACGGCTGGGCGCGGTCGGAGGTGTTCGGCATGTCGTTCCGCCTGACGCGCCACGAGGGCGACGACGGCAAGCCGGTGTTCACGCTGGAGACGCGCTGATCACCCCTTGGCGTACTTCGGCGTCAGCTCCTCGCGCACCTTCTCCAGGAGCTTCTTCGTCGCCTTGATGCCCGCGTCCTCGCTCAGCTTGCCGCCCTCGTACTCGATGCCGACGTAGCCCCGGTAGCCCGCGTCCAGCACGATGGCCATCATCTTGCGGTAGTCCGTCCGCGTCTCCTCGCCCTTGTCGTCGAAGTCGTGGGACTTGGCGCTGACGCCCTTGGCGAACGGCATCATCTCCTTGACGCCCTTGTAGCGGTCGTACTCCTTGTCCTTCCCCAGGCGGAAGTTGCCGAAGTCGGGCAGCGTCCCGGCCCGCTTGTGATCGACCTTCTTGATCATCGCGGCCAGCCACTCGCCGTTGCTCGACAGCCCGCCGTGGTTCTCCACGATGACGTTGATCCCGTGCTTGTCGCCGTACTCGCACAGCTTCCGCAGGCCGTCGGCGGCTCGCTCCATCTGCTCCTCGAAGCTGCCGGTGCTGTAGGCGTTCACGCGGATGGAGTGGCAGCCGAGGTACTTGGCGGCCTCGACCCACTTGTGGTGGTTCTCGACGGCCTGCTTGCGTTTCTTCTCGTCGGCGTCGCCGAGGTTCCCCTCGCCGTCGCACATGATCAGCACGCTCTTGACGCCGTTGTCGTCGCACCGCTTCTTCAGCTCGGAGAGGTACTTCTCGTCGCGGGCCTTGTCCTTGAAGAACTGGTTGACGTACTCGACGGCGGAGATGCCGTAGTTCTTCTTCGCCACGGCGGGGAAGTCGAGGTTGGTGATCTTGGCGCCCTTGGCCCGCAGCGTGCGGTGCAGCGACCACTCCGCGAGGCTGATGTCGAACAGCGGCTTCTTGGTGTCGTCGGCCCGAACCGGCGCTCCGGGCGAGCGGGAGCCCGTGAGGGCCCCGAGTGACATCGCGGCGGATGCGGTCAGGAACGAGCGGCGGGAGAGCATGGTTTACCTCGTGGGGATGGGGGTGCGGGTGATTGTAGGGAGCGGCCTCGGATGTGGTATCATGACCCGATGAAGGAGGCGACCACATGAGCAGCCCGCCGACCACCCGCCCCGCGCCCCCGCCGCTGCGGGACGGCGACCGCCTGACGCGCGAGGAGTTCGAGCGCCGCTACGACGCGATGCCCGAGGTGCGGAAGGCGGAATTGATCGAAGGAGTCGTCCACATGCCCTCCCCCGTGCGACAGGACCAACACGGCGGCCCACATTTCCAGGCGGTCACCTGGCTCGGCGTCTACGCCGCCGCGACGCCGGGCGTCGAGGGCGGCGACAACAGCAGCCTCCGCCTGGAGGGGGAGAGCATGCCCCAATCCGACGTGGCCTTGCTCATCCAGCCGAGCCGACGCGGGCGGACGCGCCTCTCCGAGGACGGCTTCATCGTCGGCGGCCCGGAGCTGATCACCGAGGTGGCGGCCACGAGCGCCTGGCTCGACCGGGGGGCGAAGTTCCGCCTCTACCGCGATAACGGCGTGCAGGAGTACCTCATCTGGCTCGTCCTCCAGGACCGCGTCGAGTGGTTCGCCCTCGACGGCGGCGAGTACGCGCCCCTGCCGCCGTCGGAGGACGGCATCCTGCGCTCGCGTGTCTTCCCCGGCCTGTGGCTCGACGGCGACGCCCTGGCGCGGCGCGACATGGCCCGCGTCCTGGCTGTCCTGCAACAGGGGATCGCCTCGCCGGCGCACGCCGCGTTCGTCGCCGACCTGGCCTCCCGCGCGTCGCCCTGACGCTCACCCTCCCGGCATTCGCACCGTCAGGTCATCAGCACCGGGCTCGGCCCGCCCATCGACGCCGACGCTCCACAGGACGTACCCATCTCCTTCGCGGCTGTAGCGGAGCGGCGTGTCATCGAACACGTCGCGCGGCACAGGCCCGAGCGCAGCCAACCCCGCAGGGTACGCACCCGCCCGCCGCCGGTGCGCCTCCAGCGCGATCGCCACGAGAAGCATCTCGCGCCCCTGACGGTTGCGGTCCTCCGCGTCGAGGAGTATCATCCCCGCCGGGGCCATCAGCCCGATCACGAGCGCCCCGACGCGCGGCCCGCGGCCACGCGGGCCGCCCAGATGCAGCCAAAACAGTGAGGTCCAGTGGACGGCCCCCATCTTGATCGCGCCCACCTCGTCCGCGACGGCGTCCACGCCCCGCACGCGCTCCGCGCGTGTCGTGGCCCGCAGCGCCTCCGCGAGCTGGGTGTAGAGCGCGTTGCCCTCCCGCATCGTCTCGCCGAGGTCCGATGCCGCGCCCCCCAGCAGGTGCGGCTCCTTCACCTTGCCGTCCGCGATCACCTGCAGGTAGTTCGACCCGTGCCGGTGCGTCAGCTGCGCCACGTCGAGGAACATCAGCCGCTCGCCCCAGTCGATCTTGTCCGCCAGGGGGTTCGGGGGCGGCAGCGCACGCAGGTCCCGCAGCATCGCCTCCAGGCGCGCCGCGTCGGGGCGCGCGTGCCGCACGAGCGCCAGCATGCCGCGATTGGCGATGCGCTCCAGCGCCCAGCCGACCAGCCCCTCGATCCCGGTTGACCCCTGGGTCATCAGCCTGGCCAGACGCAGGCACGCCAGGAGGTCCTGCCACGCCCCGTCAATGTCCCCCACGCCGGCCCGCGCCATCGCCCGGACCACCAGAGCCCGGCCCAGCTCGCGCGTCGTCTGCACCCACGGCAACAGCGCGGAGATCATGCTCAACGAAACCCCGGCGTCGTGTGACACGATCAGCGGCGCGTAGTACCGCCGCCGCCGGCTCGCCTCCACGGCCCGGGCGAGCGCCGGCCCATTCTCCTCCAGCCACTCGGCGGCGGCGGGCGCATCCTCGACGCGCCACGGACCCTCTTGGAGCGCCTCCAGGCCCTCGCTCGCCTCCGCATCGTCAGCCCCACACCGCCGGGCGAAGGCATCGAGCTGGACGAAGCCGTCATCCTCGCCCGGCGCCGCACGGCCGATCAGGCGGAAGAAATCCGCCGCGACGGGGTGGCCCTCTGGCCTCAGGCCGATGGCGTCCCACAACAACACCATCGCGTTGTCGTCCGCCGCCACGGCGTGATGGGCGTTGAGCGCCGCCACGAAATCGACGTACCCGTCCTCGTCGAGCGGCCCGGTCACCCACGTCGTCGCCGCGTCGATGGGCAGCGGGCGCTTGCCGGGCGTCAGAAGCCACCACAGCGCCAGGCCCGCGCCGAGGAAGGCGAGGCCCCAGCGCAGACGGCCCCTCCAGGAACGCTTCTGCTTCATTTCTTCGGCCCTGGCATGCGGATAACGATGTCGTCGCCCGGCGGGTCGGCGTCGCGCGGCTTGCCGCCGTCGTCCTTCTCGTTCGGCCCGACGCTGTAGAGCAGATACCCCTTGCCCTCGGCCTTGTACACCAGCCCCTTGCCGCTGAACAGGTCGCCCGGCAAGGCGGGGATGTGCCTCGGCGCCAGGTCGGCCAGCCTCGCCGGGTACGCCCCGTGGGCGCGGTGGTACGACTCCAGCGCCAGCGCCACCCGCAGGTTCTCGTGCGTCTGCCGCAGGCGGTCGGCGGCCTCCTGCACCTTCCACACCGCCGGCACCATGAGCGCCACCAGGATCTTCGCCATCTGCTCGCCTCGGACCTTCGGCCCGCCGACGAGCGCGAAGAGGACGGCCTTCGTGTCGTGGACACTCGCCCTCATCGCCTTCAGCTCGCCCTCGATCGCACGGATCCTGTCCTGACGCTCCTTCCGGTCCGGCGTCCGCAGCGCCGCCGCCAGCTTGTCCGACATGCGGTTCCCCGCCCGCAGCGCCGGCTCGTAATTGACCCACCCGCGCCCGATGAGGCGCAGCCACGAGTCCGGCGGCGCCTGCCCACCGGCCAGCGCCTCGACGTACACCAGCCCCACGCGGTCCGTCATGCGCACCACGTCGAGGAAGAACATCCGCTCACCCCAGTCGATCTTGTCGGCCATGCTCGCCGCCGCCGGCATCTTCGCGAGATCCGCCATCCAGGCCGCCAGCCGCCTCGCGTCGGGCCGCGAATGCTCGACCACCCCGAGCGTGGCATGCGCCGCGATGCTCTCGATGGCGAAGCCGACCAGGGCCTCGATCAGCGTGGTCCCCTGCGTGAGCAGACGGCCCAGCCGGTGGCACGCGAGCAGGTCCCGCCACGCCTCATCGACACGGCCCTCGCCGGCGTGCAACAGGGCGCGGGCCGCCAGCAGCGACGCGATCTCGCGGCACTTCTGCACGCCGGGCAGCAGCGCCCCGATCATGTCGCCGCGCACCCCGTCCTTCTCCGACACCACCAGCGCGATGAAGTAGCGGTCGCGTTTGGCCGCCTCGACGGCGACACGCAGCGGCGCCTCGTTCTCCTTCACCCAGGCGGCGATGCGGGGGAGATCCTTGGCGGTCCACGCGCGGCTCGTGGCCCGCGCCTGCTCGTCGTAGAAGGCGGTCTCGGCGGCGTCCTTGAGGTTGAGGCGGTCACGGGCGAACCGGGAGATGCCGACGATGTACTCGCCGATGATCGTCGGACGCTTCATGCCGATGCCGGTGAAGTGGGCCTCGGCCACGAGCCTCCCCTCGGGGCGTGGGCCGATGGCCCGCCACAGGTGGACGGCGGCGTTGTCCTCGGGCTTGAGGCCGCGTGTGCCCCTGGCGTTGATGGCGGCGGGGTAATCGACGTAGCCCTCGATGTCCAGGGGGCCGGTGACGAAGGTAGTCTCCTTGCCCAGCGGGAAGCGGGGCCGGATGGGCGGCGCTGCGGCCTCGGAGGCGGCGGCGATGAGGAGGAGAACGACGACGGTACGCATGGCGGATGCTCCGAGACGGGATGCGCTCATGGTATCGCGGATCAACGCGGCGGGAAGCCCGTGCCCGGCACCCCGCCGTCGCCCTTGAGGGGCGGCGGGGGCTCGTCCTTCGGCATGCGGAGGACGATGTCGTCGCCCCCCTGATCCTTCCCAGTACCGCCGTCGTCCTTGCCGTTGGGGCCGACGCCGTACAAGAGGTGGCCCTCGCCCTCGCGGCGGTAGACGAGTTGTCCGCCGCTGAAGACATCCGGCGGCAGTTTCGGGAGCGGACGCGGGGTGAGGGCGTCGAGGCGTTCGGGGTACTGGCCGTGCGTCTTCCGATGCCACTCCAGGGCGAAGGCGATGACGAGCAGCTCGTGCTCCTGCCTCGCGCGGTCGGCCTTCACCTGAATGGCCAGGGCATCGGGGAGCATCATGTTCAGGTAGATCCTGCCGACATCCCGGCCGCGGATGACCGGGCCGCCGACCAGCCAGCCGACGTAGGCCGTCCAGTGATGGGCGGCGGTGTAGCCGTTACGGTGCCGGTTGCGGATAGCCTCCAGCCGGTCGGCCCTGTCGGCCCCGGTGTCGGCCCGCATCGCCCCCGCCATGTCGCTGAGGTATCCGTTGGCCGACCGCATGGTGTCACGGAAATCACAGACGCCGCCGACCGCGTGGGGCGAGAGGTCCGGGACGCCCTGTCGGTGGACGGATTGCAGTGCGTCGAGCAGGACCAGACGCTCGGTGACATCGACCTTGTCGGCCAGGTCGGCCTGCGGGGGCAGGTTCAGCAGGTCGGCCAGGTGGGCGGCGAGGGCCCCCGCGTCGGGGGCCACGTGCCGGAGGTACTGGAGGGTGGTTCGGCTCGCGGCGGATTGCAACTGGATGCCGCCCATGAAGTCGGCGGGGCGGCAGCCCTGCGTCGTGAGCCGGCCCAGGCGGTGGCAGGCCATCAGGTCGGCCCACGCGCCGGCGTCGTCTCCCTCGCCGGCACGCAGCAGGCCGCGGGAGAGGAGGGCCCTGAACAGCTCGATGCCGAGTGGCTCGCCGACCCGCGCCTGCCTCAGGGCGGCGGTGCCGACGCCGGCCTCGGGGAACAGCGGGATGTGGAAGCGTGGCCGGCGGCTGGCCTCGGACGCGAGGGCGAGGTGCTTCTCGTACCGCCCCAGCCACGCCGCGACCTCGGGCAGGACGGCGGCCTTCCACGGCATGCTCAGGCTCAGCTTCAGGGCGTCCGGCGCGGCGTCCGCGTGGAATTCACTCCGGTCGAAATCCACGAAGTAGTCGCCCTCCGGGGCCGGCGGCTCGATGCCGAGGCCCTTGAACATCTCGGGCGGCCGAGACTTCGGCCCGGCGAAAAGCCCCATCGCCCGCCAGAGCAGGACGGCGGCGTTGTTGTCCGCCGTCACGCCCACGCCGTTGCGCTCGTTGAGCGCCGCCGCGTAATCGATGCCGCCCTCGCCGTCGGGCGGCTCGGTGACCCATGTCGTCTCGGCGTCGATGGGGATGGGCCACTTCCAGGGGACGAGGAGCCACCACAGCGCCAGGATGACACCGATGCCGATGCCGCCCCGGCGCAGGACCTTCTTCCACATCCGATGTCACTCCTTGGGTGCCGGCATGCGGACGGCGATGTCGTCGCCCTTGGGGTCATCGTCGGAGCCCTTGCCGCCACCGTCCAACCCGTCCGGCCCGACGCTGTAGAGGAGGTATCCCTCTCCATCACGCTTGTAGATCAGCTCCTTGCCGCTGAACAGGTCGTCGGGCGCCTTCTCCGCGAGATCGGACAGCTTCGCCGGATACGCGCCTTTGTCGAGGCGGTGCGACTCCAGCGCGAGCGCCACGAGCAAGTTCGCATGCTCCTGCCTCACGCGGTCGTAGGCGTTCATGATCTTGTCGGTGTTGGGGGTCATCCTGCTGATCGCCAGCTCACCGAGCTGCCTGCCCCGATGGCGTGCGTCGCCGCAGAGGCTCGACAGGACGAAGCGCACGCCCGTTGTCCGGCTCGGGATGGCCGCTTCGCGGGCCGCGATGGCGCGGAGGAGCGCCAACCGCTCATCCCGCGTCGGCGCCCGCAGCGCGGCGACGGTGTCGTCCTGCCACCGGTTGACCGTCCGCATCGCCTCCCCCATGTCCACCGGCAACAGATCGCCCAGCGGCCAGACGTTGGTGTACTCGCTCGCCAGAACCTTCAACCCCTTCTGCTCCAGGTACCGCCCCATGTCCAGCACGATGAAGCGTTCGGACGTGTCGACTTTCTCGGCGATGTCACCCGGCGCGGGCAGCCGACGCAGCTCGGCGGCGATAGACGCGAGCCTCGCCCTGTCGGGCCTGAACCGCTCGATGAGTGCGGCCGTCGCCTTGCACGTGATGCACTCCACCGCGATGCCCACGAGTCCCTCGACGTTGGACCCGCTCTGTCCGATCAGCCGGCCCAGCCGGTGGCACGCCAGCGCGTCACGCCACGCCTCCTCGAACCGACCCTCGCCCGCGTGGAGCATGGAACGGGCCGCCAGGGCGCACCCCAGCATCCGCGATGGCTGGAGGCCGAGAAGTTGGTTGGACATCAGATCTGGTCGTGGCGTCACGTCGGCGCGTGTGACCAGCGCGAAGTAGCACCGCTCCCTCCGGGCTGCCTCGTGGGCGTGGGCGAGCGGCTTCTCGTTGGCCTTCAACCACTTGGCGAGCAGCGACGAGTCATCGGTCGTCCACGGCAGTCGCCGCGCCTTCCCCAGCTCGACATCGAGCGCGGGCTCAACCACATCGACATGCCCGATATCCCACTGCGGCCCCACGAACTCCCGGTCAGCGAAGACAGTCAACTCGACGAAGTAATCCCCCTGTTCAGGCAGCGGCTCCATCCCCAGGAGTGTGAAGTGATCCTCTTTGACCTCCGCCGACCTGTCAGGCTTCCGCCCGATGGCCCGCCACAGATGCACGGCGGCGTTATCCTCTGTCTTCAGCCCCTTCAGGCCTCGCTCGTTCAGCCAGGCGGCGTAGTCAATGTGCCCGTCCTCGGCGAGTGGCCCGTCGATGACGGTCGTGTCCGCGGCGACGGGGATGGGCGACTTCCCCGACCTGATGATCAGCCACAGCCCAACGACGCTCAGGAGGAGGGCGACGGCGCTGCCGAGTAGGATCTTCTTCCACATCGGGCGTCACTCCTTCGGGGGCGGCATCCTCACCACGATGTCGTCGCCGGGCGGGTCGTCGTCGCGGCCCCTGCCGCCGTCGTTCTTGCCGTCCGGCCCGATGCTGTAGAGCAGATATCCCTTCCCCTCACGCCTGTAAATCAGCCCCTCGCCGCTGAACACGTCGCCCGGCACGGCGGGGATGAACTTCGGCGCCAGCGCCGCCAGCTTCTCCGGGTACGTTCCGTTCTCGCGCCGGTACGCCTCCAGCGCCAGCGCCACCATCAGGTTGTCGTGCGTCTGCTGGGTGCGGTCCTCGGCGGCCCGCACCTTGCCCACGGCGGGCACCAGCATGCAGACGAGGATGTTGCCGATCTGCTTGCCACGCCACGTCGGCCCGCCCAGCACCCACAGCGCCGCGTTCACCACCGCCGGCCTCTGGGCCTTCAGTTTCTTCAGGTCCTCGTCGATCCCCGCCGCCAGCCTCAGCCGCTCCCGATGTGTCGGGGCGCGCATCGCCGCCGCCAGGCGGTCGAACCACTCGTTCCCCATGCGCATCATCGGCGTGTAGTCCACGCCCCCGTGCAGCATCCGATCGATGCCTTTCTCACCCATCAGGCTCTCCAGGTACTTCGCCCCGCCCCGCTCCAACATCTGCACGCAGTCGAGGTGGACGAGCCGCTCCGCCAGCTCGACCTTGTCGGCCATCGCGGGCAGGGGCGGCAGCCTGCCCAGGTCGGCCATCATGCGGGCGAGGCGCTTGCCGTCGGGGCGGGCCGTCTCGATGAACGCGACGGTGGCCCGGCAGGCGATGGCCTCGATGGCGTAGCCGACGAGCCCCTCGATGAGCAGGTTGCCCTGGCCGACGAGCCGCCCCAGGCGGTGGCACGCCAGCAGGTCGCGCCAGGCGTCGTCGGCCCTCCCCTCCCCGGCGGCGAGCATGGCGCGGGCCGTCAGCAGGCTCGCCACCTCGCGGCACCGCTGCGCCGACGGCAGCAGCGCCCCGATCAGGTCGCCCGACCCCGGCGGCATCAGCGCGTTGTAATACCTCTCCTTCTTCACCGCCTCCAGGGCCAGGGCCAGCGGCCTCTCGTTGGCCTTGATCCACCCGGCCATGCGCGGCGACTCCTTCGCCGTCCACGGCCGCGACATGGCCTTGCCGTGCTCGGCGAAGAAGCCGTCCAGCTCCTGCCCCTGGATGCCCCCCAGGTTCTCCTTGATGTACTGGGTGAGGCCGAGGAGGTACGGGCCAGCCTCCGGCGGACGCTTCATGCCGATGGCCGTGAAGTGCGGCTCGCTGACGAGCGACCCCTCCGGCTTGGGCCCCATGACCCGCCAGAGGATGACGGCGGCGTTGTCCTCGGGCTTGAGGCCCTTCGTCCTGATGGCGATGAGGGCGGCGGCGTAATCGACGTAGCCCTCGTGGGTCAGCGGCCCGGTGACGAAGGTGGTCACGCGGCTCAGGGGGAAGCGTGGCCGGATCGGCGGCGCGGCGGCCTGACAGAACGCCGTGATGATGAAGAGAGAGAGGACGGCGGCACGCATGGAGATGGCCTCGGGGTCACGAGGTGGGCGGGAAGTAGTGCAGATAGCGCCGGCGCAGTGCGCCCAGGAGCTGGTCATACGTGGCGAGCTGCACGGGGCGTGAGTCGATGGTCACCTTGCGGGATCGCCATTGCCAGCGATTGTGCTCCCGGTGGTGGGCCAGCTCGGCATCCCGGCCGATGACGATGAGGCCGAAGTACTGGGCGTGCCTCGTCCCGAACCGGGACTCGAACTCGTCGGTGCGCGACATGTCCTCCAGCTTCCAGAACCAGTCGGTCATCTGGCTGAAGGCCCGCTCCAGGCGGCCCGACCACTCCGGGGTGGACTTGCGCCCCTGGATGCGGAACAGGGTCGCCGCGGCCCCGTCCTCCCACTCGACGAAGCCGAAGTTGTGCCCCACGGAGTCGCCGACGGCGAGGTCGCAAGCGAAGTCGCCGAACAGTTGATACTGGAACGAGTACAGGTCGCACGCGGTGACCTCGGGGCCGTAGACGGTGCCGAGCAGCAACGCGAGCTGCGGGTGCGCCTCGAAGAATGGCTTGACGTGGGCGTTCTCCTCCAGCTCGGGCCTGGAGGCCAACAGGGCCTCGAAGGCGTCGAGCGAGGCCCGGCACGTCGCAGGGTCGAAGGTCAGGTGGATGAATTCCTTCATGCCGTCGCGCCCACCATCTGGCCGCGGAGTTTCTCGATCAGCTCGCGCATCGCCATGCCGTCGATGTGGATCCTCCCGTCCTTGGGCACGATGAAGACGAACAGCTCGTGCCCGCGCAGCCAGGTCGAGAGCGCGTAGACGTTCTCCGCCGGCCACCAGGCCCGGACGCGCGGCGGCCAGGACTCCGGCGGCGTGCCGGCGAGCGGCTCCAGGGCGCCGATGATCTCGGCACGCACAGCGGGCGGCAGCAACTGCCAACTGACCCACGCGGCGTCCTCGACGAACACCTTCTCGGACTCCTCCATCGCGCGGCCCTCCTCCCGGCCATTCTACCACGGCGGCCGCCGGCGATCACTCCTTGGCCGGCGGCATCCGTACGGCGATGTCGTCACCCTGCGGGTCGTCGCGCTCCGTCCGCCCGGCGTCATCCTCGCCGTTGGTGCCGACGCTGTAGAGGAGGTAGCCCTCCCCCTCGGCCCTGTACACCAGGGGCTTGCCGCTGAAACGATCTTCCGGCACCTTCGCGAGGTACTTCGGCGCCAGGGCGGACAGATTCTTCGGGTACGCCTCGTGGTCGCGGTGATGCATCTCCAACGCCAGCGCGATCAAGACGTTGTCGAACGTCTGCGCCGCGCGGTCCGCGCCCGCCTGCTGCCGCTGCATCAGGTTGCACTCCAGGCGGAGGACGAGCTCGGCCACCCGCCGCCCGCGCAGCGCCGGGCCGCCGAACAGCATGTCGCGCCATCCGTCCGCCTCCAGGAACCGATGGCTGGCCTCCACCACGTCCTGGCGGATCGCGTCGAGAGCCGCCTCCCTCTGCCGCGGGGTCGGCCCCCGCAGCGCCGCCGCGATCCGCCCGTGCGTCTCGTTGATCGCCCGCATCGCCACCTCGCCGTCCATGCCGCCCGGCCCCATCCACGACAGCCACGAGAACGGCGACGGCTCCTGATTCAGGAGCTCCTCAAGATGACACAGGCCCCGGCGGTGGATCGTCTGCACCACGTCGAGCAGCAGCAGCCGGCCGAAGTCGGCCTTGTCCGGCAGGTCCGGTGGCGGCGGCAGCCCCTGTAGGTCGGCCATCATGCGGGCCAGGCGCTCCTTGTCAGGCCGGACGCGGTGCAGGAAAGCCGGCATCGCTTCGCACGCCAGCAGCGTGATCCCCGCGTCCCTGTATGGCTCGAACACGCCCTGCCGGGCGAGCAAACGCCCCAGCCTCAGGGACGCCAACAGGTCCGCCCACCCCTGCCCCCCCTTCCCCTCGCCGGCACGCAGCAGCGCGCGGGCCACCAGCATCGCCGCCGCTTCGTGGATCGGCGGGGTTGTGAGGTCTGCGCTCCGCAGGTCCTTGTGCCTGTCGTCCTTCCGGGCCATTTGGATCAGCGGCGCGAAGTACCGCTTCCGCTCGCTCGCCTCGATCACCAGCCCCAGCGGCTTCTCGTTGTCCTTGAGCCACGCCGCGATCCGCGGCAGCTCCTTCGGCGACCACACGCGCCGCATGGCCCGCGTTTGCTCGGCGTCGAACTTCGCGATCTCCTCGTCCGTCTCGATCTTCTCCCGGCGGGCGGCGTGGTCATGTAAGTCGATGAGGTAATCGCCCTTCTCCGGCGGGCGCTTCATGCCGAGCGCCGCGAAGTACGCATCCGGCGCCGAGCCCGGCCCGCTCGCACGCCACAGCAGGACGGCGGCGTTGTCGGCCGGGCGCGGCGGCTTGCCGAGCCGCGCGTTGGCCGCCGCGACGTAGTCGATGTAGCCGTCGCGGCGGAGCGGGCCGAGGACGAACGCCGTCTCGCGGTGCGGCGTGATACGCGGCACCAGCGGCGGGCCGGCGGCGAACGCCACGCCGGCCATCATCACGACGAGGACGCTCGAACGCATGGGCGCGGCCTCCGGGGGCGTGAAGGCAATATCGCCGATCAAGCCGCACCTGGCCAGCCCGTCACCCGATATCTGGAGTTGGACAAAATCAGACGTGGGTGGTCGCCGCGGCGCGTGTGTCGGCGGCCTGACCACTTGCCCTGCAATGCAAATCCAGCCAGGGATTCGCATTGCAGGGGGGTGCCTGGGGGGGTGCAATGCAATGCAATCCGCACCACCCAGGCCACATCCACCGTCTCATTCCGTCTCATTCCCAGCCCCGGCTCAACGGCCAGCCCGTCACTTCGACGGCGCCTCGATGGCGCTGGACATGTCGAACACCGGCAGCAGCAGGCCGGCCACGATGATCAGCGTGAACACCGCCATCACCAGCAGCATCACCGGCTCCAGCAGGCGCACGAACAGCTCGAGCTGCCGGCTCGTCCGCTTCTCCAGCCCGTCGGCGATGTCGATCAGCACCTTCTCCAGGTTGTTCGACTCCTCGCCCACCGCGATGATCTCGATGATGTCGCGCGGGAAGTACACGCACGCCGCCAGCGGCTCCGCCAGGCGGTCACCGCCCTTGACGTTCTCCGCCGCCTTGTCGATGGCCTCGGACAGCACCTTGTTGCCCGTCGAGTCCTTGGCGATCTTGAGGGCGTTGAGGATGGGGATGCCGTTGTGCAGCATGGTGCCGAGGATGCGGGCGAAGCGCGAGATGGCGAGGTTCAGGAAGATCGGCCCGGCGCCGGGGATGTTCAGCTTCATCGCATCGAAGATGCGTCGGCCCGAGTCGGTCGAGACCCACGACCAGAACCCCCACCACGCCGCCACCAGCCCCGCCACCATGAAGATGGCGTAGCTGGTCATGAACTTGCTGAGCAGGATGATCGCCTGCGTCAGCCACGGCAGCCGCCCCGCCGCCTCCAGCTTCTCGAAGATCGGCTTGAACTGCGGCACGAAGAAGATCACGAGGATGTTCAGCACCACCACGCCGACCACGGCCAGGAACACCGGGTAGGCCAATGCCCCCGTCACCTTGGCCTTCAGGTCCTCGGCGTGCTCGGTGAACATGGCGATGCGGCGCAGCACGTCCTCCAGGAAGCCGCCCTCCTGGCCGGCCCGGATCATGCTGACCGCCAGCTCGTCGAAGACGCGCGGGTGCTGCGCCATGGACTCCGCCAGGCTGGTGCCGTCCGCCACCTTGGCGCGGACCTCGCGGATCACCTCGCCCAGCGTCGATGTCGTGTTCTGCCGCTCCAGGATGTCCAGGCTGCGCAACAGCGCCACGCCGGAGTGCAGCAGGTCGGCCAGCTGCGAATAGAAGGTGGCGACGATGCGGCTGCTGACGCCGCGCCCGCCGACCTTGCCGGCGACGGCGGCCTTCTTGGCGCTGATCGACACGGGGAACAGCCCCCGCGCGTCCAGCATGGCCATGACCTCGCGCTCGCTGTTGGCGACGAGCGTCCCGTTGCTGCGGATACCCGTCGAGGCCATCGCCTCGTAACTGAACTCAGGCATCGCCCGCCCTCCGTCACTCGCTGAAAACTGAAAACTGAAAACTGAAAACCGCGGAGCTCAGGCGATCAGATCGCCCGCCGTCACGCGGGCCACCTCGTCGATGGCCGTCTTGCCTTGCAGCACCTTGCGCCAGCCGTCCTGCCGCAGCGTGATCATCCCCTCCTTGATGCCCTGCTGCCGGATGGCCGAGGCGTTGACCCTCGCCGTGCACATCTCCTTGATGGAGTCGCCCGTCACCAGCAGCTCGTAGATGCCGCTCCGGCCCCGGAAGCCCGTGTTGCGGCAGGCCCGGCAGCCCTCCCCCCTGGCGAGACGCAGCTCCCCGCTCTCCGGCCGGGGGAAGTCGTTCGGGACGATGGCGTGGTCGGGCACGAACTCCGTCTTGCACGCCTCGCAGATCTTGCGCACCAGCCGCTGCGCCATCACCCCCTCGACGGTCGTGGCCACCAGGAACGGCTCGATGCCCATGTCGATCAGCCGCGTGAACGCGCTGGGGGCGTCGTTGGTGTGCAGCGTCGAGAACACGAGGTGCCCGGTGAGGGACGCCTGGATGGCCGCCTCCGCCGTCTCCAGGTCGCGCATCTCGCCGATCAGCACCACGTCCGGGTCGTGACGCAGGATCGAGCGCAGCGAGGACGCGAACGTCAGGCCGATCTTGGAGTGCACCTGGATCTGGCTGATGCCCGGCTGCTGATACTCGACGGGGTCCTCCACCGTGATGATCTTCAGCGTCTCGTCCTTGATCTCGTTCAGCGCCGAGTAGAGGGTCGTGGACTTGCCCGACCCCGTGGGGCCGGTGACGAGGAGGATGCCGTGCGGCCGGTCGATCAGCTGCTTGAAGGTGTGGTAGGTGTCGGGGAGCATGCCGACGCCGGCCAGGTCGAATTTCATGCTCGTCTTGTCGAGGAGCCGCATGCAGATGCCTTCGCCGTGCGTCATCGGGATGATGCTGACGCGGACGTCCACCTCGCGGTTCTGCACCCGCATCTTGATGCGGCCGTCCTGCGGCAGACGCTTCTCCGCGATGTTCAGCCGCGCCATGATCTTGATGCGGCTGATGATCGCCGCCTGGAAGCGTGTGATCTCCGGCGGCATCGGCTGCGTCTGCAGCAGGCCGTCGATCCGGTAGCGGATGCGCAAGGCGCCCTCCTCCGGCTCGACGTGGATGTCGCTGGCCCGCTCGTTGGCCGCCTCGATCAGGATCTCGTTGACCAGCTTGACGACGCCGGCCTCCTGGGCCATCTTGGCCGCCTCGGAGTCGTCGGCGTCCAGCCCCTCCAGCAGCTCGACCTCGTCGCCGCGCTCCTTCACCAGGGCGGAGACCGTCTCGCCGCCGACGCCGAAGTGCGCCTTGATCAGCCGCGTGATCTCGCGCGGGCTGGCCAGCACCGGCTGGATGTGCAGCCCGGTGAGCATGGCCAGCTCGTCCAGGCTGTACACGTCGTAGGGGTCGCCCGTCGCCACGACGAGCGTCCCGTTCTCACGGCGCAGCGGCATGATCGACCGGCGATGCACCAGCTTGAGCGGCATCGCCTGCAGCGTCTCGGCGTCGACCTTCACGTTCGTGAGATCGACCAGGTCGAGGCCGAACTCCTCGGCCAGGGCGGCGAGGACGTCCTCCTCCTTGGCGAAGGAGCGTTCGATGATCAACTCATGGATCGGCTTGGCCGGATGGACGGAGTGTGCCTCGTTGAGCCGGGGCAGGTCGTCGGCCCTCATCGCGCCGCGCTTGATCAGACGTTGAGCCAGTTGCATGCCGCCCTCGGCTGGTGGGACACAGGGCGCGGACGCCCCAAGGGCGATAACCCCGCCGATACATTCAGGGTAGCGGGCCGGGGGCATGGGACAAAGGGGAAAGAGAATCGCCGTGGGCCGTCAAGGCTTGCCCCGCCGGCAAGGTCGGCAGGCGCGTCAGGCCCGGAGGGGTGTCGCGCGGCCCGCCCGTATCCTCTCTCGTAGGCAGCCGTCCGCATCGGCTCCGAATGCCAGTGCCCGATCCCAACGACAGGTTGCGCGGCCTGGGCCTGGCCAACGCCTGACCCACCGTCATGTAACAACGCGAAGAATCCCGCCCCCCCATCCGGGGAGGCGGGCCGCTCTGGAAGTGACCCCAAGGGGACTCGAACCCCTGTTCTTGCCTTGAGAGGGCAATGTCCTAGGCCGCTAGACGATGGGGCCGTCACTCTTCACTCCTGAGCATGCTAGGGGGCGAAATCCCGCCTGTCAAGGGCACCAGCGCCGGCCCGACCGCGCCCGCCGCAGCAGCCCCGAGATGCCCGCGTCGTCCAGCAGCGACAACTTCTCCGCCAGGACCGGCGTCTCCTCGGCCAGCCCGCGGATCAGCCCCTGCCGGAACGCATCCAGGTCGCCGGCCCGCAGCAGCACCAGCCGGCACACGCGGTCGATGGCCTGCCACTCCTCGTGCGACACCGTCACCGCCGGACGCTCCTCGTCCGGCTCCGCCCCGCGCCGCCCCGCGTCCAGGTGGTAGCGCAGGACGTGCAACTGCTCCGTCGGCAGCGCGGCCACGCGGTCGGCCAGCGGGCCCGCCCCGATCTTGCGCAGCGCCGGCACCAGCGAACGCTGGAAGTCCGAGAGCAGGCCCCCCAGGATGACCAGGCCGCTGACCTGCTGGATGGACTCGTACTCCTCGACGGTGAACCGCAGATGGCTGGCCAAGTGACGCACCCCTTCAGACCGCACGGCACGATGCCATCCTCGGCTGGACGGGCCCCCCGCGCGAACCCCGTTTTCCCCGTCCACCGCATTCATCGCCGCATGAGGGCGCGGCGGACATGCGATCTTCTCATCACTCATCAGCCTCTCACCGTCCTCCGCCGCGCCGTGAGGGCGAACCTCCATCGATCCCTTCATGCTCCCCGAGGCGGTATCACGCCTCCCTGCGGTGTCGTTCGGCCACCTGGCCCGGCCCCTGCTCGCCCCCACCGACCCCCCGGCGTCGCGCCCGCGCATGGCCGAGTGGTCAGCCCCCCTTGCGCCGCACCGTCACGAAGAACGCCCCGCACTGCGCCGCGCCCTCCGCGTCCACGAACCACGCCTTCATCACCGCCTTCCCCGCCGGCAGCTTCGCCGTCAGCACCGCGCCCGTGGCCTTCGCGTCCGCCTTCCCCGACGCCTTCACGCCGGCGACCTCCAGCCGTGCCCCGGCGATGTTCGGGAAGCCGCGCGTCACCTTCACGTTGTACTTCGGCGACTTCTCGTGCGGCTCGTACTTCTCGCCCAGCGCCGCCTTCGTCCGCTCCGGCCACCGCCGCAGCGTGAACTCATACTCCCCCGCCTCCTCCACCTTCACATGCCACTTGCCGCCCGTCGGCCCGCCGACGGCCTCGCGGACGTGCCCCGTGTTGTCCGCGTAGATGTTCTCCCAGTCGCCGCTCGTCATCTCCACGGACGGCTGCTGTTTCGCCCCGATGCTCACCGCCACGAAGTCCTCCAGCAGCGGCTCCACCCTGTCCCACCAGCCCTCGTACTCCCCGCGCAGACGCTTCACCACCTCCGGGTTCTTCGCCGCCACGTCGTCCTTCTGCCCCCGGTCCTCCTCCACGTCGTACAGCTCCTCGCCCTTCACCAGACGCCACTTACCGCGGATGACGCACGCCTCGTGCTTCCTCGGCACCTGCCCGTACTGCACCACCAGCGTCCGCTCCGCGAACGCCTTGCCACGCATCAGACCGTCCAGGCTCTCCCCGACGTACCGCAGATCCTCCTCCGGGCGGGTCGGCTGCTTCACCCCGCACCAGTCACACAGCGTCGGGAACAGGTCCGTGTTCTGCGTCGGCGTGCCCACGTCGCGCGGCTTGCCGATCTTCCCGGCCGGCCAGCGGATCCAGCACGGCACGCGGTGCCCGCCCTCGTAGTACGTCGTCTTCCCCGCCCGCAGCCCCGCGTTGTGGATGCGCACCCCCGCCGTCCCCCCGTTGTCCGTCATGAACAGCACGATGGTGTCGTCGGCCAGCTTCTCGTCGGCCAGCAGCTTCATCAGCCCGCCGAACCGCTTGTCGACGTGCGCGATCATCCCGAAGAACGCCGCCGGCAGCCCCGCCTTGCGGTACGGCTTGACATACTCCTCCAATTCCACGTGCGGCCCGTGCGGCGCGTTGGTCGGGATGTAGCACAGGAACGGCTCCCCCTTCGCCTTGCACCCCTTGATCCACTTCTCCGCCGAGTCGAACCAGAAGTCGGTGCAGTGGCCCTTGTAGCGCTTCCCCGCCCCGTTGTGGAAGTACCGCCCGTCGATCAGAGGCCAGTCGAACTCCGGCGTCGATTGCAGCTGCCCCCAGCCGAGGTGGTACACGCTCTCCGTGAACCCCCGGTCGATGGGCCGGTGCGGGTAACTGTCACCCAGGTGCCACTTGCCGAAGATCCCGGTCCGATACCCGGCCTTCGCGAAGGCCTCCGGCAGCGTGGGCAGGCCCACGCGCATGAACGTCCGCCCCGCCGTCACCGACGTCGCCCCGTTGCGCAGCGCCGCCAGGCCGGTCATGAGCTGCCCGCGCGTCGGGCTGCACATCGGGCAGACGTGGAAGTCGGTGAGCCGGACGGACTCCTTCGCGAAGGCGTCGAGGTGCGGCGTCTTCAGCGCCGGGTTGCCCGTGAACGAGAAGTCGCCCAGCCCCTGGTCGTCGGTCATCACGATGACGACGTTCGGCCTCTTCGGCGCGTCAGCGGCCACGAGCAGCGCGAGCAGGAGAATCATCGGTGCCTCCGGTCATTTCGGCGGTGCGTTGCCCTTCCACCCGCCCGCCAGGATCTTCGCGTGCCGCGCCACCACGTCCTCGCTCCCGGCGTCGTCGGCGACGTTCCTGCCCTCGCCCGGGTCCTTCGCGTGGTCGTACAGCTCGCGGGCCACCACCTCCGCCGTCCCACGTCTCCGCCACTCGACGTAGCGGTGCGTCGCCGAGCGCACGGCATAACCCATGAGCGGCCCGGCCTCCTTGCCGCCGGCACGCGGGTACTGGCTCAACGCCGCCTTCTTCCACGGCCTCTTCTCGTCATCCAGAAGCGCCGCGAACGAGTGCCCCTCGACGCCCTCCGGCGCCGGCAACTTGCACACGCCGGCGAGCGTCGGGTAGATGTCCACGAATTCCACCAGCCCGTCGCACCTCCTCCCCGCCGCCTTCTGCCCGGGCACGCGCACCACCAGCGCCGAGCGCGTCGCCATCTCGTAGTTGGTGTGCTTGCACCACATGCCGTGGTCGCCGAGGTGCCAGCCGTGGTCGCCCCACAGCACGACGGCCGTGTCCTCCTCCAGCCCCTGATCCTTGAGCGCGTCCAGGAGCCGCCCCACCTGGGCGTCCATGTAGCTGACGGCGGCGTAGTACCCGTGCACCAGCTTGCGTGCCGTCGCCCCCGGGATCGGCCCCTTCTTCGGGATCTCGTGGTACGCCCGCAGCTCGCCGCCGAGCTGCGGCGCGAACCGCGGCGCGCCCTTCGGCGCCTCCGACGACTCCGCCACGGGCAGCTTCGCCGGGTCGTACAGGCCCCAGTATTTCTTCGGCGCGACGAACGGCAGGTGCGGCTTGAGGAAGCCCACCGCCAGGAAGAACGGCCCCCCCTTCCCCTTGCGCCCCTTCAGGATCTCGATGGCCCGATTCGCCGTCCACCCGTCGTTGAGGGCGTCGTCGGCCACGTCCGGCGCCTCGACCGGCAGCCCGCGCACACGCGCCACGTCCTCGCCGTCGGCCTTCGCCCTCGCCCGCAGCTGCGCGATGACCTTCTGCCCCTCCGGCCCGAAGTTGCGCCCCTTCGTGCCCTCCCACGGCACGCTCCACGACGGCTCATCGTTGTACCCGCCGTGGAAGATCTTGCCCACGCCCCGGACGTGGTATCCGTTGAGCTTGAAGTGCTGCGGCAGCGTGACGACGTCCGGCAGCGCCTTTCGGAAGTGCGTGACGAGGTCATACACCTTCGTCGAGTCGGGCCGCCGTCCGGTGAGCAGCGACGAGCGCGACGGGCTGCACACCGCCTGCTGGCAGTACGCCCGCGTGAAGACCGTGCCCTTCGCGGCGAGCCGGTCGATGTTCGGCGTCTTCGCGTGCGGGTCGCCGGCGCAGGCGAGCGCCGGCCGCAGGTCGTCCACGGCGATGAACAGGACGTTCTTCGCCCCCTTCGGCGCCGGCCGGACCTCTGCCCCCGCGCCGTGTACCGGCGTGGAGAGGAGGGCGGCCAACAGGAGGAGGATGCGGCGCATGTCGGCTCCCGTGTTCGGCGGCGTGTCGCGTGTGGCCATGCTATTCCCCAACGTCCATCCGGGCGAGCCAGGCGAGCGGCGCTCCCTCGTCGCACGGCTCCCGCCGTGCGACGAGCGGACGCGAGGCCCAGCCCTGCCCTCTTCGTGGCGGCGAGCCCCCCGGCTTGTCGTAGAGTACGCTTCCAGCGTGCTCCTCGATGACGCAATCTCCCCCGATCGCATGTTCCCCCAGCGCATCATCCCCGGCCCCTCGAGCGACGAGGGTACTTCGTTCTCCGTCTCCGTCCGAGGGCGATTCGGCGATCAGCGACAATCCTTGCCGCCCGCCGTGTCCGCCGCCCCCTCGGGCGGCGCATGGGGCCGTGCGAGGGAGGCCTTCTTGCGGTCCTCGTAGACACGTTTCCAATCGGCGGGTGGCACCAGCCAGTGCCGGTTGTCATCCAAGTGCAGTCCGGTCA
>CAZVZK010000061.1:0-58708 GCA_964630925.1 uncultured Alcaligenaceae bacterium | reverse complement strand
GATCGACGAGGCCCGGACCCCGCTCATCATCAGCGGCCCGGCGTTCTCCGACGCCCGGCGGTTCGCCGAGGCCGACAAGGTCGCCCGCTCGCACACCGAGATGGAGCGGAAGGGGCGGCAGGAGCTGGCCGCCGGCGGCGAGGTGAAGGCGAGCGGGACCGAGGGCGACGGGCTGCCGTCCCTCTCGCCCGTCGACCCGTCGAAGGTCGACCCGGCCAACCCGCCGCCGAAGGGGGTGTACTTCGAGATCAAGGAGAAGGAGCGGACCTGCCACCTGACCGACGCCGGGGTCCGGGAGGCCGAGCGGCTGGCCGGGGTCGAGAGCTTCTACACCGCGGGCAACATGGAGTGGCCGCACCTGATCGACAACGCCCTGAAGGCCCACCACCTGTACACGCGCGACAAGCGCTACGCCGTCATCCGCGACGAGGAGGGGGCCCTCGCCATCGTCATCATCGACGAGCACACGGGCCGGCTGATGCACGGGCGGCAGTGGTCCGACGGCCTGCACCAGGCCGTGGAGGCCAAGCACGCCAAGGACGGGGTCCGCATCAAGGAGGAGACGCAGACCCTGGCGACGGTGACGCTGCAGAACTTCTTCAAGATGTACAAGAAGCTCTCGGGCCTGACCGGCACCGCCATGACCGAGGCCGACGAGTTCTGGAAGATCTACAAGCTGGAGGTGCTGTCGGTCCCGACCAACAGGCCGATGATCCGCCTCGACCACACCGACATGATCTACCGCACCGAGAAGGAGAAGTGGAACGCGGTCATCGAGGAGGTGATCGAGATCCACAAGACGGGCCGCCCCATCCTCATCGGCACCGTGGACGTGGACCGCTCCATCAAGCTGTCCGAGATGCTCAAGAAGCGCGGCGTCAAGCACGACCTGCTCAACGCCCTGCCCGAGCACGCCGCCCGCGAGGCCGACATCGTCGCCCAGGCCGGGCGCATCAACGCCGTCACCATCTCGACCAACATGGCCGGCCGCGGCACCGACATCATCCTCGGCGGCAACCCCGAGACGATGGCGTGGTCGCAGCTCCGCCACAAGTACGCCTCCCGCCTCGACATCCCTGAGGACGAGTGGAAGTCCACCGTGGACGCCATCGAGGCCAAGGAGCAGTGCAAGGTCGAGGGCCGCAAGGTCGCCGAGATGGGCGGGCTGCACATCGTCGGCACCGAGCGCCACGAGGCCCGCCGCATCGATAACCAGCTCCGTGGCCGGGCCGGCCGCCAGGGCGACCCCGGCTCGTCGCGCTTCTACCTGTCGCTCGAAGACGACCTGATGCGCATCTTCGCCGGCGAGTGGGTGTCGAGCGTCCTGTCCATGCTCGGCATGAAGGAGGGCGAGGCCATCGAGAGCGGCATGGTCAGCCGCCGCATCACCGCCGCCCAGAAGAAGGTGGAGGAGCGCAACTTCGACATCCGCAAGAACCTCCTCGAGTACGACGAGGTGATGGACCACCAGCGCAAGAGCGTGTACGGCTACCGCCAGGAGATCCTCAACGGCGCCAACTGCAAGCTGCGCATCATGGAGATGTTCGGGCGGGAGATCGGCTCGGCGGTCGAGGAGTTCCTCGACAAGGACTACGGCGCGGAGAGCTTCGCCGAGTTCGCCACCAAGCGGCTGGGCCTCCAGTTCGACGCCACGGAGTTCGCACGCAGCTCCTACGAGGAGGCGGAGCGGGCGGCCAAGGACAAGGCGGGCCGGCAGGTGGCGGTGGCGGTGCACGAGGCCATCGAGGAGAACCTCGGCGAGGAGGAGGAGAAGCAGTGGAACTGGCAGGCCCTCGCCCTGGCGATGAACAACGCCTTCGGCCTGAAGCTGACCGACAAGGACCTGAAGAGGATCGGCAAGGATAACCTCGGCGAGCACCTGATCCCCGAGGGCGAGAAGTACGTCGAGGCGATGGACCTGTCGGAGGGCCGGGCGTTCCTGGCACCGGACTGGGGCGTCAAGTCGCTCGTGGACTGGGCCCGCCTGCAGTACAACGTCAAGATCACGGCGGAGGAGCTGGCGGGCAAGCCCGCGGAGAAGATCTCCGCGCTCATCGGGGAGCGGGTCCGTGAGCTGTACCACGCCAAGGAGTCGGAGTTCCCCATCACCGCGATGCTCGCCCAGTTCATGACCGAGCGCGGGCAGGGCGGCGTCGGGCAGAAGTACAACCGCGAGGGCCTGTACCTGGCGGCACGCGAGCGCTTCCCCGACGCGGCGGCGAAATTCAGCGCCGAGGCGTTCCTCACCGAGCCGCGCGTCAAGCTGGTGGAGATGCTCGTCGCCGCGAGCAAGTCGAGCTTCCCGGCCACGCCCCAGGAGGAGATCGACAGGAAGGTGAAGGAGGTCTTCGAGGGCGCCAGCCGCAAGGCCGACGCGGACGACGCCAAGGAATTGGCGGAGTGGGCGCGGACCGCGTACAGCGTGGACGTGAAGCCGGAGCAGATCGTCGGGCAGATGACGCAGGACGTGCGGCAGCTCCTGTGGAACCTGTACGACGCCTGCTACCGCCCGGAGATGAAGCGGATGGAGAGGAGCCTCCTCCTCAACCAGCTCGACCTGTCGTGGAAGAGCCACCTGTACCAGATGGACTACCTGAAGTCGGGCATCGGCCTCGTGGGCTACGCCCAGGAGGACCCCAAGACGGCGTACAAGCAGGAGGGCATGAAGGAATTCAAGGCGATGTGGGAGGGCGTCGAGGAGAAGGTGACCGAGTCGGTGTTCCGGATGGAGCAGTCGGAGGCGTTCGAGGAGACGATCTGGCTGATCGGGTCGGCGACGCACGAGAAGGCCCCGCGCCTGGCCGCCGAGGCCCAGGCCGCCGCCCAGCAGGCGGCCGGCCAGGAGGTCAAGGTGACCGACCCCATCCGCAACAAGGGCGCCAAGGTCGGGCGCAACGAGCCGTGCCCCTGCGGCTCCGGCAAGAAGTACAAGAACTGCCACATGAAGTAGTTGACAGCCAGTTAACAGCCAGTAACAGCCAGTCAACAGCCAGA
The DNA here is from genome assembly GCA_964630925.1 of uncultured Alcaligenaceae bacterium. Taxonomy (GTDB): domain Bacteria; phylum Planctomycetota; class Planctomycetia; order Gemmatales; family Gemmataceae; genus RGDT01. Next base: position 55,714 of record CAZVZK010000061.1, on the reverse strand, counting down.
AGAAGAACTAACAGCCAGTTCTCGGCGCCAGGCCGCCTGTTCTCTCTGACTGGCTGTTGACTGGCTGTTGACTGGCTGTTGACTGGCTGTCAGCTACCAGGGAAGGAATCCCATGCGCTATCTGCTCGACGCCGTCTACGCGCTCGGCCTGCTGGTGCTGTCGCCGTGGCTCCTGTGGGTGGCGTGGCGGGCGAAGAAGTATCGCGGGCTGTGGGGCAGGCTGCGCGGCGACGCACCCGACGTTCCGCCGGGGGCCGTGTGGTTCCACGGCGTCTCGCTCGGCGAGGTCAACATGCTGCGCCAGCTCGTCCAGGCGTTCCGCCGCCGGCGCCCCGACCTCCCCGTGGTCGTGACCAGCACCACCGACACGGGGCTGGATGCGGCACGCAAGCACTTCCCCGACCTGACGGTGTTCGCGTTCCCGTTCGACTTCTCCTGGGCCGTCCGCCGGGCGCTGGAGAAGGTCAAGCCGGCGCTGGTGGTGCTCGGCGAGAGCGAGCTGTGGCCGAACTTCCTGGGGGAGTGCGTACGGCGCGGCGTGCCCGCGGTGGTGGCCAACGGGCGCATGAGCCCGCGCAGCGTGGCGCGGTACGCGCTGGTGCGGCCGCTGGTACGCTGGGTGTTCGCGTCGCTGACGCGGGTCGGCGTGCAGACGGAGGAGCATGCCGCCGGGTTCCTGTCGATGGGCGCGGTGCCGGGGTGCGTGCGCGTCACCGGGAACGTCAAGTACGACGGGGCGATGGTGGACGGGGACAACCCGAAGACGGCGGAATTGCGCCGCGTGCTGGGCGTGGGGGCCGGCGACAGGGTGTTCGTCGCCGGCAGCACGCAGCCCGGCGAGGAGGCGGCGGCGCTGGCGGCCTTCGCGGCGCTGCGTGGGAGGGTGCCGGGGCTGCGGCTGTTCCTGGTGCCGCGTGCCCCGGAGCGGTTCGACGAGGTGGCGAATCTGATCGAGCCGTTCGACGGCGGGCGGCGGTCGGCGGGCGGGCGCGGCGAGGTGGTGCTGATCGACACGGTGGGCGAGCTGGGGGCGCTGTGGGGGCTGGCGGAGGTGGCGTTCGTCGGCGGGAGCCTCGACGGCAAGCGCGGCGGGCAGAGCATGATCGAGCCGGCGGCGATGGGGGCGGCGGTCCTGTTCGGGCCGCACGTGTGGAACTTCAAGGACACGGCGGCGCGGCTCCTGGAGGCCGGGGCCGCCTATCAGGTGGCCGACGCCAGGGAGCTGACGGAGACGGCGGGGCGGCTGTTCGCCGACGCGGCGGAGCGGCGTGCGGCGGGGGCGGCGGCCCGGGCGTTCGTGCGGGCGCAGCAGGGGGCGACGGCGCGGACGCTCGACCTGCTGAACGAGGTCCTCCCCGCACGGGCGGCGGCGGCGTGAGCCGTCACTTCAGGAACGGAAGCCCGTCACGGGGATAGACAATTGACGAGGTGACGCACGGGGCCGAGCCGCCCTCGCCGCGCCCGAAGCCGAGCTGCCAGACGACCTCGTCACCCGCGACCTCGAAGATGCGTTCGGTGGGGTCGGTGATCCGCGTATTCCCGTTGGGCAGCCGTTGGCAGCGGCCGCGGAAGTGGGCGCGGAAGGCCGCCTCGCTGGTGCGGGTGGACCGCCAGGGGATGGCGTGGGTGGCCGGGTCGTACTCCAGCACGCGCGAGCCGGAGGTGCCGCCGAGGTTGTCGAAGAGGAGGATGCGGCCGTTGTCGAGGAATTGCGCGTCGTGCTGATGCCGCCACGGCCCGCGGGCGGCCCACACGACGGCCTGCTTCTCGAGGTCGAGGACCACGAGGAGGCTCGGCGTGCGCAGGGAGAGGAGCAACTGCCCGGCCTTGAAGAGGGGGAATTTCCCGGCCAGGGATCGGGGGAGGACACGCACGCTGTTGGCGTGGAAGGTGTCGAGGCTCGCGGACGAGTGGTGGGGCACCGGCGGGGCGGGGCCGGGCATGGGCGGGTGGGGATGAGTGGGCTGAGGGTGGGGGCCGCCGGGCGGGTGCGGCAGGCCCAGAGCGGGGGGCGTGTCGGAGGCGTTCACGGAGAGGAACGTCTCCAGGTACGGGGTGCCGAGGAACGCCTGGAGCAGGGAGCAAGACCGCTCGACCTCGCCATTCGCGGAGAGGACGACAAGGCGTTCGTCCTGGCTGCGATCGGGCACCAGGGCCGCGCCGGGGTGGCCCGCGGCGACGATCTCCATCTCGAAGAGATAGACGCGCCCGTCCTCCCCGACATCGAAATCGTGGTGGAAGTTGCCCTTGCGGTGCCAGAGGAGGTTGGAATCCTTGTCCAGCTTCACGACGCCGAGACCGTAAGGCGTGTCGCCGGCCGGGGTGCACAGGGCGAGGAGGTCGCCGTTGGGGTAGGCGTGGCACCGCTCCCAGCCGATCTTGTCGCTTGCCTTCAGCCCGGGGACGCGCGCTGGCATCCGCCAGCGGTGCGCCACCTTGCCCGCCCTGTCGTACAGGTGCGCCTCCGCCCTGTCGCCCGTCGCCACGAGGGTGAGGCCGTCGAAAGCGGGCTCCTTGCAGACCGACAGGCCGGGCGGTGGACGGTCAACGGACGTCGTCGGGGCGGGGGGGCCCCCGAGCCATGCCCTGGCGCCGTTGAGGCCCTCGGCGAGGGGCCGGGCGATGCCGCCGCCGGCCTGGATCGTCGCCGCCCCGGCGATGAAGCACGCGCCCCCGAAGCCGATGATGGAGGCCGCGGCGGCCACAAGGCCGAACCAGTCGCCTCCACGCCCTGAGGTCTTCGGCCGAGGGGCGGGCTGAACTGCGTCGCTCATGTTGCCTCCAGATCGGGAGGGTGTCATGGGCAGCGTACCCGACCACGCATGAACGGATAATGATCGGAGCATGAGAAATCATGAAAAGCGCGGACGATCATCGGACGTGGCCGAAGGTCATCACCGCGTGGATGCCGTCCTCGCGGAACCGGAGGTCGATGCCCAGGGTGTCGAAGCCCCGCACGAACCTCGCCAGCGGTGAACGCGCGTCGGGCGCGACGTGCGCTGCCGGAGAAGACCACGTCCCGTGTCGCGTGTTGCGCACCTGGCGCGAGCGTGCGTCCCAGACAGCCGCCGTGCCATCCGGGGCGGCGGGCACGAAGCCCCACAGCCGCAGGGCGACACGCGCGCGCTCGTCGTCGCTCATCTCCGGCGTGACGGCGCCGGCGTCGTACAGGGCCTGCCACATGACGTTGGCCGCCAGCGCCTTGTGGCGGGCCTGCGATTCGAGGAACATCTCGGCCGTGGCGGCCATGCCGGGGCGGCGCGTCGAGAGGAGGACGCCGGCGGCGGCCGGCTCGCCCTTGTCGTCGCCGGCGCCCTTCTTCCAGGCGTCGATGCGCCCGACGAGCGGCTTCTCGTCGAGGGCGGTGTACCAGCCGTCGGCGATCTGGGCCGTGTAGAACGCCGCCGGCGGCTTCTCGCGCGGGAACATCAGCGGCAAGAGCGCCAGCGGCGACAGGCCGTCACCGGCCGGCACCATGTCGAGGAGCTTGATGAGCGCGGCGTAGCCTTTGGGGCTGACGGGGACGCGTGTGATGGTGACGCCGCGGTGGGCGCGTGATGTCTGCTTGTCGCGCAGGAACAGCGGGCCGCCGTCGAGGAGGCGGTCGAGCAGGTCGGCGAGCTGCCGGGCGTCGCGTGGCCCCTTCTCGCCGCCCCAGATGAGCATCATCGGTGGCATCCCGGCCGCCGGCGGCGCCTTGTCGGGGTAGACGAGGCGCGCCGCCTGCTGGGCGGCCCACGCCGGCAGCGCGGCGGAGTCGTCGAGGTGGAACGCCAGCCACCCCCCGTTGCGGAAGCTCATGCGCATCGCGCCCGCGGCCGCCGGGGCGAGGCGGGCCGGGTCGGACGTGGTGTGCTTTCCCTCCGTCATCCAGCGGAGGTTCTCGTAGGCCTGGTTGTTCGTCAGCGGCAGCATGTGCGCCTCGACGCGCATCCTGTCCGCGTCCCCGTGGAAGCGGATGCCGGCCGGGTCGATGAAGCGCCGCCACAGCCACTCGTACTCGGTCCGGAAGCCGTCGTAGGCGTCGGCCTCCTCCCTCGTCACGTCGTCGAGGCGGATCTCGACGAGCGGCACGCCGTTCGACAGCGTGCCCATCGTCGGCGAGGTGGCCTCGCCGCGCTTCGGGCCCCAGCGGATGCGGTCACCCTCACTGTCCCAGGCCGACATGCCGGGGATGCAGTTGGCGGCCTCGATGGTGTGAGCCCCAACTGGCCATTCGCCCGTCAGGGAGTGCTGAAGCAGCGCGGCGTGGCTGATCGCGGTGAGCGCGGCGCGGGTGGAGAGGCGGCGCATGGCCTTGATGCGCACCGCCGGGCTGAGGAGCGAGGCGAAGAAGTCGTCGGAGAGGAAGACGAAGCCGTCCTCGTGCTTCGGGCCGGGCGGGAAGACCTTGCGCATGTACTGGAAGTCGAGCGAGGCGGAGAGCGAGCGGCGCTTGCCGGCGATGGTGTCGAGGACGCGTGTCAGGGCCGGCAACGAGTTGGAGAAGATGGCCCGCTGGCCGGCGACGGCCCGGTAGAGCGAGACCGCCCTGTCGGGCGTGGTGTAGCCCTCGACGGGGGTGTAACGGTGATAGCGGGTGGTGGCCGTGAAGCCCGGGAGCTTGCGTGCGGCGTCGAGGGCCTTGTCGGTGTGGGCCTGGAACGCCTTCGGGCGCGGCGTGTCCACGATGACGGTGATGTCGGTGCCATCCGTGAAGAACAGGTCGGTGCCGGTGAGGGCGACGCCGCGGACCTCCTTCGCCGGCACCGCCTTGACGAGAGCGGGCAGGTCGAGACAGAGCTGGCGCTGGTAGCGCTCCATCAGCCTATGATCGCGCTCGTTCATCTGGGCCATGCGGAGCGGGCTGCCGCCCCACGCCTGGGTCATCGCGGCGACGGAGGCGAGCGTCTCCAGCTTCGCGGCGGTGAGGAACCAGTTGTCGTGCGGGACGGCGTCGGCGAGCGGCTCGGGGACGGGCTCGTGGCCCTTGAGCATGCCCTTCCACGGGTGTGGGGTGACGGTGACGGCGCGCACCTTGTCGATGGGGATGGTGCGGGCCGAGGGGGCGTGGCCGGCGGTCTTGATGCGTCCGAGGGCGAGGGCCTCGTCGAGGGAGACGGCGCCGCTGGCCAGCTCGAAGAGGCCGGCGGCGGCCGGCGTGTCGCCGCGGAACAGGGAGGGCGGCTCAGGGATCTTGTGGCGGGCGGCGAGTGCCTTGCGGGCGAAGGCGAACCAGCCGTGGCCGCCGGACAGCACCTCGTCGGCGGCGAGGCGATCCAGCGCCGCGCGGCGGGTGAGGGACTGGAGGGCGGCGGGCCTGCCGGCGCTGATCTCGATCCCGTCGAGCCGCACCGTGGCGGTTGCCGGCACGCTGGCGACGGGGCCGGCGGCGTGGTAGCCCAACGTGAGGAAGGCGGGGAGCGGCCCCTTGACGCGCCCGACGAACTCGATGGTGGCGAGGCCGCCTGGATCGCGCGCGAGCCATTCCAGGGAGACGCCGTCGCCCTCAAGGCGTGGGCGTGCGGCCTGCTCCATGGCGCGGCGGGTGCCGAGGGCGAGGTCGGGGATTTCGCCGGCGGGCCAGTGCATGCCGGGAGGCGTGGGCAGGGTGACGAGGAGGTGGCCGGCGCCGGCCTGGACGGCGATGGGCCGGATGGCCGGTACGGGGCCGGCGTGGAGGGCCAGCAGCAGCACGAGGCTGGACATGGTGCGCTCCGTGCGAAGAATGGCAAGGACGGACGTTTCAAGCGCTAGGCACCAGCGCCGCGGCCAGCGTCACGCGGGATCTCTTCGCGTAGCCGTTGACCCGGCCTGTGGGGTTAGACAAAATGAGACATGGAGGGCGGCCACGGCACGGGCGTGGGTGGCCTGACCACTCGCCGTGAAATGCAAATTCCGCCACGAATTTGCATTGCAGGGGGGTGCCTGGGGGGGTGCAATGCAATCCGCCCCACCCGGCCATAGCAACCGTCTACTTCCGTCTAATTCCCACACCCGCCTGGTCGGTTACCTCTTCGCATGGCCTTCCTCAACGGACGCATGGTGCCCGACAGCGAGGCGGTGCTGCACGCCTCCGACGCCGGCGTCGTCTTCGGGGCCACGGTCACTGACTTCTGCCGGACCTACAACGGCCGCCTGTTCCGCCACCCCGACCACCTCGCCCGCTTCCGCCGCGATTGCGCGGCGTGCTTCATCCCCCTGGACCACGACGATGCGGCCATCAGCGCCGCCGCGCAGGCGCTCGTCGCCGAGATACCCGGCGAGGCGGGGCTGGTCACGTTCGCGACACCGGGGCCTCTGGCGGCCTACGGCGGGCAGGGGCCGCCGACACTCATCATGCACGCCTTCCCGCTCGCCCTGCCGCGCTACGCCCCCTACCTCCGCCAGGGGGCGCATCTCACCCCCCTGCCCTGCCCCGCCCCGGGTGACCTGGCCCCGCCGTGGGTGAAGCACCGCAGCCGGCTGCAATGGTGGCGGGCGGCACGCCTCGCGGCCGACCTGCCGCTGCTCGTCACGCCGGACGGCACCGTCACCGAGACGGCCATCGGCAACGTCCTCCTCGTGGAGGGCGACACGCTGACCGCCGCGCCGCCGGCGCTCGTCCTCGACGGGATCAGCCAGCGTGTGGCCCGCGAGATCTCCGGCATGGCCTGGCGCGAACGGGCGTTCACCGTCGCGGAGTGCCTCGCCGCGGACGAGGTTCTGCTGTGCGGCACGGCGTTCGGGGTCGCGCCGGTGTCGCGGATCGGCGGGCGAGATCGTCCCTGGGGCGGGCCGGCGTATCGGCGGCTCCTGGCGGCGTGGGGCGCCGAGGCGGGGCTGGACATCGAGCGGCAATTCCTCGACGCATGAGCGGCGGCGGATGGGCTTGTTCCGACGGCGCGGTAGAGGTATCTCCCGCCCCGGTCGCCCCGCCCTGTCGGATCAAGGAGGCAAGGATGCCGCTCGTCACCCGTTCCGCCCTGCTCGCCCTCCTCTTCGCCGCCGGCCTGGCCGCCGCCGCGGCGCCCCCGACGGGCATCGACAGCTCGCGCGTCATCACGCTGCTTCTGGCGCTCGACGACGACTCGTTCGACGTGCGTCAGAGCGCCGACGAGGAGCTGCGTGGCATGGGCCGGGCCGTGGTCGCGTATCTCCGCGAGGAGCACCTGCGCTCCCCGTCGTTGGAAGTCAAGGCGCGGCTGGGGCGGATGATCGATGACCTGACGGTCGGCGAGCGCATCCCGGCCCTGGTGAAGCAGTTGGGCCACGACGACTCGCGGTTCCGGGTGCACGCCGAGCTGACGCTGCGCAAGGCGAGCATGGAGAACCTGCCGGCGCTGGAGGCGGAGCTGGCGACGTGGCGTGGCGAGGGCCGGCGGGCGCTGGAGCGCATCATCGCCGCCATCGCCGCCGGCAAGTGAGTCGCAAGGGCGTGTCCCCCGGCTCGCCCGGGCCGGACACGCCCGCTATCATCACCTTCGGAACTGAACCGAGGTGATGATGTCCCGTACCGCGATCCTCTGCCTCCTCCTCGCCGCCTCCGCACGCGCCGACGACTGGCCGCAGTTCCGCGGCCCGACACGCACCGGCATCTCGAAGGAGGCCGGCCTCCTTCAGTCCTGGACCAAGGCCGGGCCGAGACTCCTCTGGTCCGTCGGCACGCTCGGCGAGGGCTACTCCGCCCCCAGCGTCGTCGGCGGCCGCATCTACATCGCCGGCAGTGAAGGGAAGACGGAGAAGCTCTTCTGCCTCGACGCCAAGGACGGCAAGGCCGTCTGGTCGCTCGACATCGGCACCCTCTACGAGAACCCGTGGGGCGGCGGGCCGCGCGGCAACGCCACCATCGACGGCGGGCAGGTCTTCGTCATCGGGGCGCAGGGCGTCCTCGTCGCGGCGGACCTCGCCGGCAAGAAGCTCTGGTCCGTGGACCTCATCAAGGGCCTCGGGGCGAGCCTCAAGGAGTACAAGTACCCCAACTGGGGCATCGCCGAGTCGCCCCTCGTCGATGACAGGCACGTCTACGTCACCCCCGGCGGCGCCGCCGGCACGATGGCCGCCCTGGACCGCAAGACGGGCAAGCCCGTCTGGCGCTCGAAGGGGTGGACCGATGAGATCGACTACGTCTCGCCGGTCAAGCACACCGTCAACGGCGTCGAGATGATCGTGCAGATGACTGCCGCCCACGTCGCCGGCATCGCTCCCAAGGACGGCGCCCTCCTGTGGAAGTACCCGCGCGAGGCCCGGATCACCATCTCGTCGCCCATCTGCGAGGGCAACAAGGTCTTCGTCGCGTCCGCCTACACGGTCGGCTGCGACCTCATCGAGCTGACGCCGGACGGCGGCAAGTTCACCGCCAAAGGCGTCTACGACGACGAGGCGAAGAAGGCCATGCAGAACCACCACGGCGGCGTGATCCTCCTCGACGGCCACCTGTACGGCTACAGCGACAAGGGCCGCGGCGCCTGGACGTGCATGGACTTCAAGACGGGCAAGGTGGTGTGGACCTCGTCGAAGACGCCGAAGGGCTCGCTCGTCTATGCCGACGGGCGGTTCGTGCTGTTCGACGAGGAGAAGGGCAACGCCGTCCTCATCGCCGCGTCGCCGAAGGGCTACGACGAGCTGGGCCGGTTCACCATCCCGAAGCCGAGCACGCGGAAGCGTCCGCCCAACCGCGACGGCAAGAACTTCTGGACGCACCCGATCATCTCCAACGGGCGGCTGTACCTGCGCGACCAGGAGCAGCTCATGTGTTTCGACATCAAGGCGAAATGAGGCACCCGATGCGCACCACGTTGAAGCTCCTGGCCGTGCTGCTGGCCTGCACGCCGGCCCTGGCCGCCGACTGGCCCCAGTTCCGCGGGCCGAAACGCGACGGCGTCTCCGCCGAGACCGGCCTGCTCAAGTCGTGGCCCAAAGACGGCCCCAAGCTGCTGTGGAAGACCAACAAGGCCGGGGCGGGCCTGTCGGGCATGGCGATCGTGGGCGAGGTCGTCTACACCATGGGCGTCCGCGGCACCGACGAGTACGCCATCGCGTTCTCGGTCAAGGACGGCAAGCAATTGTGGGAGACGAAGCTCGGGCCGGTCTTCACCGATAAGTCCGTCAACCAGTACAGCTACGGCCCGAACATGACGCCAACCGTGGCGGGGGATCACGTCTTCGCAGTCACCAGCAAGGGCCTGCTCGCCTGCCTCGACAAGAAGGGCGAGATCGTCTGGAAGAAGGACATCCCCACGGAGATGAAGGGGTCGGTCAACCCCAAGGGCTGGGGGCCCGCCGTCGCCAGCTTCGGCTCCGGCTACTGCTGGTCGCCCATCCTCGTCGGCGACAAGTTGCTCATCGCCCCCGGCGGCAAGGACGGCCTGCTCGCGCTCCTCGACGCCAAGACAGGCAAGCAGATCTGGCGCTCCAAGGCCGTCGGCGAGGAGGCCACCTACGGCTCGCCCGCCGTCGGCAAGGTGGGCGGCCAGGAGATGGCGTTCTACGTCTCGCAGAAGGGCTTCCACGCCATCTCGATGAAGGACGGCTCGTCCGTCTTCAACAAGAAGCGGGACGAGGAATACCCCGACGTGGTGTGCGCCATGCCGCACGTCGTCGGCGACAAGGTCTATTACACGGTCGGCTACGGGGCCGAATCGACGATGCTCGAGTGGGACGGCAAGACGTTCAAGGACAAGTGGGAGTCGAAGGAGCTACTGAGCAAGCAGGGCGGGACGGTGATCCTGGGCAAGCACATCTACGGGTTCCACGAGGACAAGTCGTGGATGTGCCAGGACCTGGAGACGGGCAAGAAGGTCTGGCCGCCGGGCCGATTGGCGGACCAGGTCGCCGCCACCGTCATCGCCGCCGACGGCCGGCTGTACTTCCTCGAGGAGGCGGAGAGCATGCGCGACCGGGGCAAGGTCAGGGTCGGCGTGATGGAGGCGTCCCCCAAGGCGTACTCCAAGCCCTCCTACTTCAAACTCCCCGAGGAGGGCAAGCACGCCTCGAACATGAAGGTGTGGACGCACCCCTCCCTGGCCGACGGCAAGCTGTACCTGCGCGACCAGGAGTGGCTGTTCTGCTACGAGGTGAAGGACAAGTGACAAGACTTGAGTTGAAGGCGAGCGGCATGAGTCCCTTGTATCGCCCGGCCCAACAGGGGTGGCGTATAGTTCGCCACCGTTAAACTCCACCCTAGTGCTACCCCCCCTCGCCGTTGGGGGGGGGGGGTTTGGGGGTGGGGTAGTGTCCCGCGCTGACCTCGACGCCCTCCAGGCCGAGGGCCTGTCGGCGCTGCTGGCCGGCCTGCTCCCCGGCAACACCTTCTACGCCCGCAAGTACGCCGGGCGACGCCTGCCCTGCGCCCTCGCCGACCTGCCATTCACCACCCGCGACGAGCTGCTCGCCGCCCAGGCCGAACACCCGCCCCACGGCGGCCTCATCTCCGAGCCGTTCCAGCGCTACGTCCGCATGCACCAGACCAGCGGCACCTCCACCGGCAGGCCCCTCCGCTGGTACGACACCGCCGAGTCGTGGGCCGTCATCCTCGACGGCTGGGCCGAGAAGTTGTCCTTCGGCGGCATCACCGCCGAGGACGTGTTCTTCTTCCCCTTCTCCTTCGGCCCCTTCATCGGCTTCTGGTCGGCGTTCGAGGCCGGCGTCCGCATGGGCGCCCGCTGCCTGCCCGGCGGCGGCCTGTCCACCGCCGCACGCCTGCGTTTCCTCATCGACAACCACGCCACCGTCGTCTTCGCCACCCCCACCTACGCCCTGCGCCTCGCCGACGCCGCCAGGGAGGAGGGCCTCGACCTCCCCGCGTCGCGCGTCCGGGCCGTCGTGGTGGCCGGCGAGCCGGGCGGCTGCGTCCCGGAGACACGCCGACGCATCGAGGAGGGCTGGGGGGCGCGTGTCTTCGATCACAACGGCATGACCGAAACCGGGCCGCTCGGCTTTGAATGCCTGGAGCAGCCCGGCGGTCTACACCTCCTGGAGACGGCGATCATCCCCGAGGTGATCGACCCGGCGACCCTGGCGCCCCTCCCCCCCGGCAGCGAGGGGGAGCTGGTCGTCACGTCGTTCCGGCGGACGGCCAGCCCGCTCATCCGCTACCGGACTGGCGACCTCGTCTGCATCGACCCCGAGCCGTGCCCCTGCGGCAGGGCGATGGCACGCCTCAAGGGCGGCATCCGCGGCAGGGCCGACGACATGGTCGTCGTCCGCGGCAACAACCTGCATCCGGCGGCGTTCCAGGCCATCCTGCACGGCTTCCCCGAGGTGGCCGAGTACCTCGTGGAGATCACGCAAGTGGGGCCGTCGGTGGACCTCCTGCTCCGGATCGAGCCTCTGCCGGGTGTCGATGGCACGGGGCTGGCCCGCCGCGTCGCCAAGGAGATCCACGAGCGATTGTTCTTCCGCGTCGCGGTCAGGCCGGAGCCGCCCGGCACGCTGCCGAAGCCCGAGATGAAGGCGCGCCGCTGGGTGCGAAAAACCGCCCCGCCCGCTGCCCCCGGCGCCTGACGTGCATATCAATAAAATTGGCCCTCCCCACGCCCCAATCCCCGCGAGACCGCCGCCGTGAAGCGAATCCTCCTCCTGACGCTGTCCGTCCTCGCCGTCGGGGCCGCCTTCGCCGCCGACTGGTCGTCGTGGCGCGGCCCCGAGAACACCGGCGTCAGCCGCGAGAAGGGGCTGCCCGACAAGGCCGTCCTCAAGAAGGGCGGCGCCAACTTCGTCTTCGCCGTCCCCCACTCCGGCCTGTCCACCCCCGTCATCCTCAACGGCATGGCCTACGTCGTCGGGCGTGACGGCGACAAGGAGACGCAGCAGGAGGTCGTCCAGGCCTTCGACGCCCTCACCGGCGCCCTCAAGTGGGAGGACAAGGTCAACGTCTGGCACACCGCCATCGTCGATGACCGCCTCGGCTTCACCTCCGTCGCCGCCGACAAGGAGACCGGCAACGTCTACGCCCACCTCACCTCCGGCGAGCTGAAGGCTTACACCAAGGACGGCAAGGTCCTCTGGATGCGCTCGCTGACTGAGGAGTTCGGCCGCGTCAGCGGCTACGGCGGACGCATCACCACCCCCGTCATCGACGAGGACAAGGTCATCGTCAACATGCCCAACGGCTCCTGGGGCGAGCACACCGTCGGCAACACGCGCCTCGTCGCCTTCGACCAGAAGGACGGCAAGGTCATCTGGTGGGCGTCCGGCGGCTACCGCATCTACAACACCTACCACTCCGCCCCCACGGTCGCCGTCATCGGCGGCCAGCGCCTCATCCTGGCCGGCGGCGGCGACGGCTGCATCCACGCCTGGAATGTGCGCACCGGCCAGAAGGTGTGGAGCCACCCCTTCGTCGATAACCACGAGGCCGTCAACCTCTCCCCCGTCGTCCAGGGTGACAAGATCTGGATCGGGCACGGCGAGGAGAACAAGGGCAGCACGCAGGGCCGCGTCATCTGCATCGACGGGGCCAGCGTCAAGGACGGCAAGGTGAAGGAGCTGTGGCGGCACGACGGCGTCATCGCCCGCTTCGCCACGCCGACCCTGCACGACGGGCTGCTCTACGTCCCTGACATGGCCGGCAACCTGCATTGCTTCGACGCCGAGAAGGGCGGGGCGCCGCTGTGGAACTACAGTTACGGCAAGATGACCAAGGGCTCGCCGGTGTGGGCGGACGGCAAGATCTACATCACCGAGGTGGACTCCAACTTCCGCATCCTCAAGGCGGACCGCGAGGGCTGCAAGGAGCTGTCCTCGATCAAGTTCCGCGGCAAGGGCGGCGTCCCGACCGAGCTGCACGGCTCCCCCGCCGTCCACGACGGACGCATCTACTTCACCACCACCAACCAGCTCGTCTGCATCGGCAAGTCCGACACGAAGGACGTCGCCGTCAAGATCCCGGAGGGGCCGAAGGAGCAGGACGGCATGGGAGAGGCGGCACACATCCAGGTCGTCCCCGCCGACGTGACGCTCCGCCCCGGCGAGGCCGCCGACTTCAAGGCCTACGCCTACGACGGCATGGGCCGCCGGCTCGGCGAGGTCGAGGTGGAGTGGGAGCTGGCGGGGATGCGTCCCCCCGTGTATCCCATCGGCCTTGTACCGCCGAAGGCCCCCCCCGGCCCGACGCCGCCGCCCCTCGTCGGCACGCTGACGGCGAACAAGGGCAAGGCGACCAACCTCACCGCCGGCAAGCTGCCCGCCCAGTTCGGCCGCCTCGTCGCGAAGTCGGGCAAGCTGACCGGCGAGGCCCGCGTCCGCGTCGCCCCGGTGCTGCCTTACACGATGGACTTCGAGAAGACCCCCATCGGACGCACGCCGCCCGCGTGGATCAACACGATGGGCAAGTTCTCCGTGGCCAAGGCCCCCGGCGGCGGGCAGGCCCTCGTCAAGCGCAACAACACCCCCAACCCGCTCGTGAACCGGGCCAACGCCTACATCGGTACGCCGGATATGGGCGACTACACCGTGGAGGCCGACGTCCACACGACGGAGGTGCGAGGGTTCATGGCCGACATGGGCGTCGGGGCATGCCGCTACACGCTGCTGCTCGTGGGCAAAGACCAGGAGCTGCGTCTGAACACCTGGGACGCCCTCTACGGCGGGCGCGTGAAGGCCAGCACGCCGTTCAAGTGGAAGGCCGCGACGTGGTACACGATGAAGATCACCGCCTCGCCGGACGGCAAGGTCATGGGCAAGGTGTGGGAGCGCGACGGCAAGGAGCCGGAGAAGTGGACGCTCGAGCTGAGCGACCCGATCCCGAACAAGACGGGGGCGCCGCTGATCTACGGCTTCTCCAACGGCACGACGGACGTGGCGGAGGGGCCGCAGGCCTTCTTCGACAACATCAAGATCACCCCTAACGGGAAGAAGTGAGGCGCCGGCCATGAACGATAACCCCAACGCCAGGCGCTGGATCGCCCTGGCCTGCACCACCGCCGTCATCGCCGCCGTCGTCGCCGTCGTCTGGCTGCGCCAGGGCCCTTCCCCCGTCGAGGGCAGCCTCAACGGGGCCGACAAGGACAAGGAGGCCGCCCGCGCCTGGCCCATGTACGGCGGCACGGTGCAGCGTAACCTCGTCAACCTCGTGGAGGCCGGCCTGGCCCGGGACTGGGTCTCCATCCCACCCCTGGCCGACGAGAAGACCGGCCGCAACGAGAAGTGGAAGAACATCAAGTGGGCCGTCGACCTCGGCAGCAAGGCCTACGGCGGCCCCACGGTCGGCGGCGGCAAGATCTACCTCGGCACCAACAACCAGAACCCGCGCAACAAGGACGAGAAGTACCAGGGCGACCGCGGCGTCATCATGTGCTTCAGCGAGGCGGACGGGAAGTTTAACTGGCAGATGGTCCACGACAAGCTCGGCGCGGGCCGGGTCTGGGACTGGCCGGAGGAGGGCATCTGCTCCGCCCCCGTCATCAAGGGCAACCGAATCTATTACGTCTCCAACCGCTGCGAGGTCATTTGCGCCACCACCGACGGCCTGGCGGCGGGCAACGTCGGCTTCGCCAAGGAGAAGTACACCTCGAAGACCGACGGCGACGTGGTGTGGAAGCGCGACATGATCGGCGAGATGGGCGTCTACCCGCACAACCTCGCCACCTGCTCGCCGCTGCTCGTCGGCGACACGCTGTTCGTCATCACCTCCAACGGCGTGGACGAGGAGCACACGCGCATCCCCGCCCCCGACGCCCCGAGCTTCCTGGCCATCGACGTCAAGGAGGACCCCAAGACCAAGGAGGCGGGCAAGGTTCTGTGGAAGTCGAGCCTGCCGGGCAGGAACATCATGCACGGTCAGTGGTCGAACCCGGTGTACACCGAGGCGGGCGGCAGGCCGCAGATCATCTTCCCCGGCGGGGACGGCTGGCTCTACTCGTTCAACCCCAAGGGCAAGGACGGCGAGGCCGAGCTGTACTGGAAGTTCGACTGCAACCCGAAGGGGTCGAAGTACGTGCTGGGCGGCAAGGGGACGCGCAACGACTTCGTCTGCACCCCCATCGTGTCCGGCAACTACCTGTACATCGGCGTGGGCCAGGACCCCGAGCACAAGAAGGGCGTGGGGCACCTGTGGTGCATCGACGTGACGAAGAAGCCGACGAACAAGGACAAGGACGTGTCGCCGTGGAGCGACCCGAAGGACCCGGTGCAGCACAAGTTCGACCCGAAGGACCCGCGCAACAAGGATTCCGCGTTGGTGTGGCATTTCGGCGGCGTGAACGACGCCAACACGGAGAAGGACTACGAGTTCGGCCGCACCATGAGCACCTGCGCCGTGCATGACGGCCTGTGCTACGCCGCCGACTTCGACGGCTCGGTGTACTGCTTCGACGCGAAGACGGGCGAGAAGTACTGGGAGCACGACATGGACGCCGAGAACTGGTCGTCGCCGTACTGGGTGGACGGGCACATCTACATCGGCAACGACAAGGGCAAGGTCCACATCTTCAAGCACGGCAAGAAGAAGGAGCTCGTCGGGACGGTGCAGATGCGCGGCAAGATCCGGGCGACGCCGGTGGCCGCCAACGGCGTGCTGTACGTCATCACCGAGAACCCGTGCAAGCTGTGGGCGATCGCTTCCAAGTAGTCATCCGTTTTCGGTTTGAGTTTTCAGCCAACAGCCCTCGCCCGGACGCGACTGCTTTCGGGGGACACTGAAGACGGGACCGAAGACGAAGGAGCATTCGATGCGACGATTCGGCTTGATCGCCTTGCCGCTCGTGATTGGCGCCCTGGCCGTTTGCCTCGGTGGCATAGGCGTCGGCGCGCCCGCCAAGGATGACAAGGCCGCGGCCAGATTCGTCGGCTTCGGCGGCGGCGAAACGTCGCTCGGCCGCAACCTGGCCAACTTCACGGAGAAGGGCATCCCCGACACGTTCGACACCCGCAAGGGTAAGCACAAGAAAGTCAAGTGGCAGGCCGCCCTCGGCGATCACGCCTATGGCGGGCCGGTCATCTCCGGCGGGCGCGTCTACATCGGCACCAACAACAAGAAGCCGCGCGACGACAAGATCGACGGCGACAAGGGCGTGCTGATGTGCTTCGACGAGAAGGACGGCAAGTTCCTGTGGCAGATCGTCCACGACAAGATCGGCGACGAGGATCAGGACGCGGGCCATCAGGGGGTCCTCAGCGTCCCCTTCGTCGAGGGCGAGCGTCTCTGGTACCTGTCCAACCGCTGCGAGTTCGTGTGCGCGGATGCGGTGAAGGGCAAGATCCTCTGGTCCGTGGACATGCGCAAGGAATACGGCGTCTTCCCCAACCAGGCCACCAACTCGTCCCCCATCGTCCTCGGCGATGTCGTCTACGCCCTGACCTGCAACGGCATGGACATCCACAAGGGCAAGGTGCCCGCGCCCAAGGCCCCGTCGCTGCTCGCCCTCGACAAGAAGACGGGCAAGCTCGCGTGGAAGTACGTCCTGCCGAATCCCATCATCTCCGGCCAGTGGTCCAGCCCCGCCGCCGCCAAGGTGGGCGACAGGTGGCAGATCATCATCGCCGGCGGCGATGGCTGGGTGTACGGCCTGACCGCCGACAAGGGGGAGGTCCTCTGGAAGTTCAACCTGAACCTCAAGGCGGAGACGCCGTACAAGCGCGGGGGCTCCGGCGAGCAGTCGATGCCCATCGGCGTGCCCGTGGTCGTGGACGGCAGGTGCTACGTGACCGTCGGACAGGAGCCCGACGACGGCCAGGGCGTCGGCCACCTGTGGTGCATCGACATCACGAAGAAGCCGGTGGGCCCGGACAGGGACATCTCGCCCGCCGACGGCGACCTCGACCCGAAGTCGCCGAAGAACAAGAATTCTGGCCTGCTATGGCATTACGGCGGCAAGCTGCCCAAGCCGAACGCCGACGAACGCGACTACGACTTCGGGCGGACGATGACGACGGTGTGCGTCCACGACGGCGTCGTCTACGCGACCGAGCTGGCCGGCTTCTTCCACGCCCTCGACGCCAGGACCGGCGAGAAGCTGTGGCAGCACGACCTGAACGAGAGCACCTGGTGCTCCCCGTACTATGTTGACGGGAAGGTGTTCGTCGGCACGGACAGCGGCGAGCTGTACATCTTCAAGGCCGGACGCAAGAAGACGGAGCCGAAGAAGATCACCGTGGGGCAGCCGATCAAGGTGCCGCCCGTGGCGGCGAACGGCGTGCTGTACCTGAACACGCAGAGCTACCTGTTCGCGATCAAGTAGGTCGGGTGGACGCCCGCCAGGGCCGAAGCCCGACGATGCGTGTGAAGCCGTCCCGTCGGGTTTCTGCCTGACGGCCCCGACCCGGCCTACAAGTAGAACAGCCGCGATCAAGTGACAATCGGGCCTGGAGAGATAACGTGAGCGTGACGACCGCATCGCCGGAGCAGATCCGCAAGGCCAAGGAGCAGCTCGACGCCCAGGTGCGCGAGGTGATGGCGTGGCACTTCAGCCCCGAGACGGGCACGCCCTTCTGGCTGGAGAAGGCCAAGGAATACAAGTTCGACCCGCGCAAGGACGTGAAGTGCTTCGAGGACCTCAAGCTCTTCGGCCACTTCGAGGACGAGTGGCTGCGCGGCGGCCCGGTCCGGCGCTGGGTGCCCAAGGGCTACGCGACGAAGCCGTGGTACGTGTTCGAGACGGGCGGCACCACGGGCATCCCCAAGTCGCGCGTCGTCATGGACGACTTCCGCATCGACTACGAGATGTTCAGCGACACGCTGCCGGACAAGTTCTTCCCCAGGGGGAGTAACTGGCTGATGCTCGGCCCGTCGGGGCCGCGCCGCCTGCGTCTCGCGGTCGAGCACATGGCCCAGCACCGGGGCGGCATCTCGTTCTGCGTGGACCTCGACCCGCGCTGGGTCATCAAGGTCATCAAGAAGGGCTGGATGGAGCACCTGAAGGCGTACCAGGAGCACGTCATCGACCAGGCGATGACGGTCCTGAGCGCCGGGCACGACATCAAGTGCATGTTCACCACGCCGAAGCTCCTCGACGCCCTCGCCCAGCGTCTGGAGGCGCAGGGGTCGAGCGTGGAGAAGGCGGGGATCACCGGCATCTTCTGCGGCGGCACCGAGATGACCTCGCAGTGGATCCGCTTCACCATCGAGGAATACCTCGGCCCGAACATCTACATCGCGCCGACCTACGGCAACACGCTGATGGGATTGGCGGCAGCCGAGATGCCCTCGACGGCCAACGGGTGGAAGATCGACTACCACGCCCCGCAGCCGCGCGCGGTGGTGGAGGTGGTGGACTTCGACGACTACTCGAAGGTGGTGCCGCACGGGGCCGATGGCCGCGTGATGCTGACGACGCTGACGAAGGAGTTCTTCGTGCCCCGGTTCATGGAGCGTGACGAGGGCGTGCGCGAGCTGCCGACGGCGAAGTACCCGTGGGACGGGGTCAGCGGCGTGAAGCCGTGGCGCGGCATCGCGGCGCAGACGACGGTCGGGGTGTATTGAGATGGCAGGGGTCTTCCGTGGCACGGCCAGATCACGAGCTCGGGGAGGAGGTCTCGCTATCCGCCGGGAAGAGCGCGGTGCAGATCTTCATCGGGAGCGTGGCCGGCGTGGCGGGCGGCTCGCTGGGACTGTGGTTCGCCGTCCACGTGATCACCACGCCGAACAACGGGGACATGCCGCGCTGGCTGGTTGTGGCGCTGGGCTGGCTGTGCGCGCTGTTCAGCCTCTTGATCGTGGCGGCGGGGGTGTTCGCGTTGGGACGGGAGGCGCGGCTCGCCAGGCAGGGCGCCCGCCTCTTCGTGGGCGCCACGCAACTGACGTGCGTGGCGCGGGACGGCGAGGTGCTCGTCCGCGTCCCTTACGATAACATCGAGGACGTCCGTTTCCTGGAGGACGAGGGGGGGCACAACGGGCCGCCCGACGACAAGGTGGCGATCACCCTGATCGATCCCCGGCGCGAGGATACGATACTCCGGGCGGGGTCGCCGCTGGAACCGGACCTCGATGAGGGGCACGTCGTCCTCCGTGACCGTTACCGGGTCTCGCCCCGGAGGCTCCACGGGATGCTGGTCGAGGGGTGGCGGCGGGGTCGGCGCGCGGAGAGGGAGGGGAGATGATGCCGAGCCCGTTCCCTGGCATGGATCCGTGGCTCGAAGAGCCTTCGGGATGGCCCGACTTCCACTCCACGTTCCTCGTGTTCCTTCGCGGCGCCCTCTCGCCGGGTCTGCCGGAGAGGTACGCCGCCTACCTCGACCAGTACGTCTGGCTGGAGGATGCCGAGGAGGAGTCGGAACGCGGGGGCAAGCCCGACCTGTTCGTATCCGAAAGGGGTGGCGATGGGACGGCCCTCTCCGCCGCGGCCATCGTCGCCCCGGCCACGCAGAACCTCCCGGCACGGTTGAGAAGAGGGGCGCGGTATCTCCGCATCGTGGATCGGGGCAGTAGACGCGTCGCGACCATCATCGAGCTCCTCAGCCCATCCAACAAGGGGGCAGACCGGGAAGCCTACGAGGCGAAACGGCGCGACGTCATCGCCACGCGGACGAATCTCGTCGAGATCGATCTTTTGCGTTCGGGACACCGCCCGCCCCCCCGCTCGACGACGCCGTACCGGATCCTCATCAGCCGCGCCAGCGACTTCCCACGGGCGGATGTGTGGGGGTTCGGCGTCCGCGATCCGATCCCCGTGATCCCGGTGCCGCTCGATCCCGGGGTGCCTCCGGCCCCCCTCGATCTAAAGCCGAGCCTTGATCGCGCCTACGACGAGGGGAACTTCGGGCGTGACATCGAGTACACCCGCCCGCCGACACCCGCCCTGAGCCCCGCCGACGCCGACTGGGCCGCCGCCCTCCTCGCCCGCCGTCCCCCCCCGGGAGCGTCCGCCCCCGGCTCGCCTTGAGAACCCACCCTGGAGCCACGCCATGATCCACATCCCGATTTCCCGCTGGGGCGAGCCGTACAAGAGCAGCGAGGCGGACAGGATCGTCCATTTCGACACCGGCGAGGTCGTCT
This sequence comes from uncultured Alcaligenaceae bacterium, assembly GCA_964630925.1. Taxonomy (GTDB): domain Bacteria; phylum Planctomycetota; class Planctomycetia; order Gemmatales; family Gemmataceae; genus RGDT01. The sequence goes on along the minus strand of CAZVZK010000061.1, from coordinate 35,823 downwards.
GCGAGATGAGCCGCGCCGTCGCGGCGATGGTCGGCAAGGATATGCGTCACGCCCAGCGCGCCCGCGACGTGCTCCGCGAGATCCCCATCAAGGAGCTGATGGGCAAGGTCAAGAAGGCGGGCGAGCTGTACGTCCACGCCGAGCTGCCCTGCGGCGACGGCACCCAGACCCCCGACCAGTTCGTGCGCATGCAGTCGGCCACCACCGGCCTGCCCGAGCACATGTGCCGCTTCAACATGGAGAAGAACGAGTTCGTCCTCGCCAACATGGACAAGATCCTCGACTCGCTCACACGCGGCCTGGATCTCGAGAACCTCACCCGCGGTTACGGCGTCGAGGCCCGCGGCGTCCCCATCTCCTACCAGTGCCAGTCGCCCGTCCTCGGCATGGTGCTGCCATCCAACTCCCCCGGCGTCCACACTCTGTGGCTGCCGATCGTGCCGATGCAGGTCGGGCTCGTCCTCAAGCCCGGCCCCCAGGAGCCGTGGACGCCCTACCGCATGGCGAGCGCCTTCCAGCAGGCCGGCATCCCCAAGGAGGCCGTCGCCATCTACCCCGGCCTCGGCGAGATCGGCGCGGCGGTGTTGCAGCACTGCCCACGCTCCCTCATCTTCGGCGGCACCGCCACGGTCGAGCAGTACAAGGGCAACCCGCGCGTCCAGGCCCACGGGCCGGGCTTTAGCAAGATCATCCTCGGCGACGACTGCGTCGATGACTGGGAGAAGTACATCGATGTCATGGCCGAGTCGATCTTCAAGAACTCGGGCCGCGGCTGCATCAACTGCTCCGGGGTCTGGGCGTCGCGCCACACGGAGAAGATCGCGGCCGCCCTCGCGGAGAAGATCGGCCCCGAGATGCCCAAGCCGCCCGAGGACCCCACGTCGGCGCTGGCGCCGTTCACCGTCCCCGGCCAGGGCGAGGGCGTGTGGGCCGCCATCGAGCGCGACCTGGCCGCCCCCGGCGTCACCCACGCCACGGCGAAGTTCGGCGACAGGGTGGTGAAGAAGGAGCGGTGCGTCTACCTGCGGCCCGTCATCTGCCACAGCGAGACGCCGGACACGGCGATGGCGAAGGCGGAGTACATGTTCCCCTTCGCCACCGTGGTCAAGTGCCCGCAGGAGAAGATGATCGAGGCCATCGGCCCGACGCTGGTGTGCAGCGCGATCACGAACGACGTGAAGTTCCAGCGGCAGCTCATCGACGCGGTCCACATCGACCGGCTGAACATCGGGCCGATCCCGACGATCCGGCTGAACTGGCTGCAGCCGCACGAGGGCAGCATCGTCGACTTCCTGTTCCGGGCGCGGGCGTTCCAGCACGAGGGGCCGATCAAGGCGTGACGCCGCTCAGGCGGGGCGGCGGCATGTGAGCTGGGGGCGAGACGCCCCCAGACCCCCGTCAGCATGCCGTGTGATGCAGACACGGCACGCTGACGCCGTGCCGCTCGCCTGAACCGCCGTTCGCGCCGCCGGAGCGCCGTGGTATCATGGGGGTGGGGTAGCCGTGACGAGGGCCACGCGACGATGACGGTGACCACCTCCAGACCTCCCGCTGCCGACCCGGCCGTCGCCCTGCCGACGTTCGATTTCCACCCGCCCACGCGCGTGGTCTTCGGCCCCGGCATGGCCTCACGCCTCGGCGAATTGACGCGTGAGTACGGCGGACGCCGGGTCATGCTCGTCACCGACCCCGGCCTCAAGGCCGCCGGACACCCCCAACGCGCCGTCGCCTCCCTCACCGCCGCGGGCTGTGAGGTGTTCCTCTTCGACGGGGTCGAGGAGAATCCCACGACCAAACAGGTCGGGGTGGCCCTGGACTTCGCGAGGGCTTCAAGCGTCGACTTCCTCGTGGCGGTCGGCGGCGGCTCGTCGATGGACTGTGCCAAGGGCGTGAACTTCCTGTACACCAACGGCGGCCGCATGGCCGACTACAAGGGCTTCGGCCTCGCCCGCAAGCCGATGCTGCCCTCCATCGGCGTGCCGACCACCTCCGGCACCGGCAGCGAGTCGCAGTCCTACGCCCTCATCGCCGACGAGAAGACGCACCTCAAGATGGCCTGCGGGGACCGCAAGGCCGCCTTCCGCGCCGCCATCCTCGACCCCGAATTGACCCTCTCGCAGCCCGCCTCCGTAACCGCCGTCACCGGGATGGACGCGCTGACCCACGCCGTCGAGTCCTACGTCAGCACGCGGGCGAATTGGCTGTCGCGGTCGTTCTCCCGCGAGGCGTGGCGTCTGTTGCAGCCGAGCTTCGAGGCCGTGTTGCGCCACCCCAAGGACTTGGAGGCGCGGGGCCGGATGCAGTTGGGGGCCAACCTGGCCGGCCTGGCCATCGAGAACGCCATGCTCGGCGCCGCCCACGCCTGCGCCAACCCGCTGACGGCGCACTACGGCATCACCCACGGGACGGCGGTCGGCGCCATGCTGCCGCACGTCATCCGCTTCAACATCCCCGCGTGCGGCCACCTGTTCGCCGACCTCGCCGACGAGGCGGGGCTGCTCAACGGCGACGCCGGGGCCGGCGGCGAATTGCTGGCGCGGCGGATCACGGCGCTGATGCAGGCCGCCGGGCTGCCCACCCGCCTGCGCGACCTCGGGGTCAGCCCCGGCATCTTCCCCGTCCTCGCCGACGAGGCCGCCCAGCAGTGGACGGGCCGATTCAACCCGCGCCCCGTCGGGGAGCGGGAGCTGCAATCGCTGTACGAGGCCGCCTTCTGACACCCGGAGCGTGAACCATGCGAGCCGCCTTGCTCCTGGCCCTGCTGTCCGCCCCCGCGCTGGGGGACTGGCCCAACTTCCGCGGCGACCCCGGCCAGACCGGCGTCGCCAAGGGCGCTCTGCCCGACAAGCTCGAGGTCCTGTGGAAATTCAAGACCGAGGACGCCTTCGAGAACGCCGTCGCCGTGGGCAAGGGCGTCGTCTACGCCGGCTGCATGGACGAGCACCTGTACGCCCTCGACCTCAAGACGGGTAAGGAGAGGTGGAAGTACAAGGGCGGCCCGTTCAAGGCGCCGCCGTCGCTCAAGGGCGGCGAGGTCTTCGCCGGCGACCTCGACGGCGTCCTGCACCGCATCGACGCCGCCGGCAAGGGCAAGAAGCTGTTCGAGGCCGGCTCCGAGATGGGCGGCGTGAACTTCCACGGGGAGCTGCTGCTGGCGCCGTCGCACGACGAGCACCTCTACGCGGTGACGAAGGACGGCAAGGAGAAGTGGAAATTCAAGACGCAGGGGCCGATCTACGGCTCGGTGTCGGTGTCGCAGGGCAAGACGTTCCTCGTCGGCTGCGACAGCAAGCTGCACGTCATCGACGTGGCGACGGGCAAGGAGGACAGGGAGGTCGACCTGGAGAGCCAGACCGGCGGCACCGCGGCGGTGGACGGCGACCTCCTCTACGTCGGCACGATGGGCAACGTCGTCAAGGCGATCGACTGGAAGAAGGGCGCGGTGGTGTGGACCTACAAGCCGGGGCGGATGGCCCAGGCGTTCTTCTCGTCGCCGGCCCTGACGAAGGATTTCGTCGTCATCGGCAGCCGTGACCGCCGCGTCCACTGCATCAACCGCAAGACGGGCGAGCAGGCGTGGACCTTCCTGACCGGCAACCACGTCGATTCGTCGCCCGTCGTCGTCGGCGACAAGGTGGTGGCGGCCTCGCTCGATGGATTCCTGTACGTCCTCGACCTGAAGTCGGGCAAGGAGCTGCAGAAGGTGGAGTTGGACGGCCCGGTGAACGCATCCCCCGTCGTGGTCGATGGCAAGGTGGTCGTCGGCACGCAGAAGGGGTTTTTGTATTGCCTCGGCAAGAAGTGATGGGGGGCAGGATGCCTCGCGTGGGGAAGAAGGGGACGAGGGCGATGCGCGTCCTGATCGCGGATGACGACCCGGTCAGCCGGCACCTCCTGCTGCGCACGCTGGAGGGGTTCGGCTACGAGGTCACGTCCGCCGCCGACGGGGCGGAGGCGTGGCGTCTCTTCGAGGAGCGCGACTTCCCCCTCGTCGTCCTGGACCGCGTCATGCCCGGATTGGACGGCATCGAGGTCGTGCGCCTGATCCGGGCGTCGGAAAGGCCCGGCTACGTCTACGTCGTCCTGCTCGCCGCCGAGGGCGAGCGGGCCGAGTTCCTGCGCGGGCTGGAGGCCGGCGCCGACGACTTCATGTGCAAGCCGCTGGACCGTGACGAGATGCGTGCCCGCCTCCGCTCCGGCGAGCGTGTCCTCAAGCTGGAGGCCGCGCTGGTGGAGCGCAACCGCCTGCTGGCGGAGCGCAACGCCGTCATGGAGGCCGACCTGCGCATGGCCTGCGAGGTGCAGCAGGCGCTGCTGCCGCAGGGCTACCCGACGTTCCCGCCGGGCGTCGCGCCGGAGCGGAGCCGGCTGCGTTTCTTCGACCGCTACCGGCCCGATGGGGCGGTGGGGGGCGACTTCTTCCACGTCCTGCCGCTGGGCGACACGCGGGCCGGGGTGCTGGTGTGCGACGTGATGGGGCACGGGGTGCGGGCGGCCCTGGGCACGGCGATGGTGCGGGCGTTCGTCGAGCGCTTCCGCCCGATGGCGCACGAGCCGTCGCGCTTCCTGGAGGAGATCAACGGCGAGCTGCTCGGCATCCTCGGGCAGGCGAGCGTGCCGGTGTTCCTGTCGGCGTTCTACGGCGTGATGGACACCGACACGGGGGAATTCCGCTACGCCAACGCCGGGCACCCCGACCCGGCGTGGGTGCGCCGGTCCGAGGGGTCGGCCGAGCTGTTGCCGCCGCCGATGGGGCACCACGGGCCGCCTCTGGGCGTGCGGCCGGGGGCCACCTACTCCTCGACGCGCGTGACGGCGGCGCCGGGCGACGTGTTCGTCCTGTACACCGACGGGCTGATCGAGGCCACGGGGCCGGGCGATGAGCCGTACGGCGAGAAGCGTCTCAAGGAGGCGCTGCAGGCACGCATCGGGCTGACGGGCGGGCGGCTGTTCGACGAGGTGCTGGCCGACGTGGTGCGTTTCACCGGGGGCAAGGGCTTCTCCGACGACGTGTGCATGGTCGGGGTGGAGCTGAAAGACCGATCGTCCACGCCTCCGCCTTGACGCGGGCCGGCGAGGGCCGTAGACCAAAGAAACACGGAAGCCCACATCACCCGCGGACGGATTCCGCATGCCCATCCCCTCTCGCGTCACGCCCTTCACCCCAAGGCCACGCATCGCATGACCACGACAGCAACGTCCGCCCAGGGCGTCCTCCAGCGCACCCCGCAGGGTGGCGGGGTGCTGCGCGACCCACGCCGCGCCTACCGCCCCGGCCCCGACGACGTGCAGGTGCCGGCGTCGGTGATCTCGAAGGCCGGCCTCCGCGAGGGCCAGCTCGTCGTCGGCCCGGCCCACGCCGGCAGGCTCACCGCCGTCGAGACCGTCGAGGGCCAGCCGCTGGAGTCGTTCCGCCCGGCCTCGTTCGACGAGCTGACGCCCATCGACCCCGTCGAGCAGGTCGTTCTGGAGACCGGCAAGGAGCCGCTGACGACGCGTCTCATGGACCTGCTGACGCCCATCGGGAAGGGGACGCGCGGGCTGATCGTCGCCCCGCCCCGGACCGGCAAGACGGTCCTCCTCCAGCACATCTCCCAGGGGGTGACGGCCAACCACCCCGAGATGCACCAGATGGTGCTGCTGATCGACGAGCGTCCGGAGGAGGTGACCGACCTGCGGCGGACGCTGCGTGCGGAGGTGATCGCCTCCAGCAGCGACCACGACGCCGCCAGCCACATCCGCACGGCCGAGCTGGTGATCGAGCGTGCCAAGCGTCTGGCCGAGATGGGCAGGCCGGTGTTCGTGCTGCTGGACAGCCTGACGCGGCTGGCGCGGGCCTACAACAAGTCCACGCGCGACACGGGGCGGACGCTGTCCGGCGGGATGGACCTGAAGGCGCTGGAGGTGTCGAAGCGGCTGTTCGGGGCGGCACGGTGCTTCGAGGAGGGCGGCTCGCTGACGGTCCTGGGGACGGCGCTGATCGAGACGGGGTCGCGGATGGACGACGTGATCTTCCAGGAGTTCAAGGGCACCGGCAACATGGAGCTGGTGCTGGACCGCAAGCTCGCCGACCGGCGGATCTACCCGGCCATCGACATCTCGCAGTCGGGGACGCGGAAGGAGGAGCGTCTGCTGCCGGCGGCGACGCTCCGGAGCGTGACGATGCTGCGGCGCACGCTGGTGGACATGCAGCCTGTGCAGGCGATGGAGATGCTGGTGAAGAAACTGGCCACCTTCCCCACGAACGCGGCCTTCCTCGGCCGGATCGCGGGGGAGGTGGCGTGAGCCCATCCGCCCGGGATGTCGCTCACTCGTCCGGATTCACCGGCACGCCGTCGGCGCGGGCGGCGAGGAGCAGCATGACGCGGAGCGAGATGTTCGCACGGAGCGTGCGGACGGAGCCGTCGCCCATGCACACGTTCGCCACCCCGCTGTGGAACGAGTAGATCTCGCCCTGGTTCCAGCAGTTCACGGTGCAAGGCCCCGCGGCGACATGCGCGGCGGTGGAGACTTTCGACGGCTGAGCCCCCGCCGTGGCCGGCCTGTTCGTGCCGGCGCAGACCACGTCGTTGCCGGAGTGCGCCCAGGCGCCGTTCATGAACGTCGGCTGCGGCGTGTATTTGCTGCCGAACGCCCACCCCTCGGGGCGGGCGCCCTGCTCGGCCACCATCAGGGTGTTGCTCAGGCCGTCGGTGATCTCCAGGAGCCGGGTGCCCTGGTTCGACGTGAGGATCGCCCGCGTGCCCGGGTCGGCGGGCATCGTCAGGCCGACCGCCGTCCAAACCGCGCTGTTGTTGTTCGAGCGCGTCACCGCCATGTAGTCGGAGGTCTTCGGCTCCCACCCCGTCCCGTAGGTGGTCTGCTCGGAGGCGGAGAGGGTGCTGATGTCCACCCTGTGTGCGCCCGGGACGGCCGGGCACTCGAACGTCGGGATGCGCGTCGAGGCGGCCGCGCGGTTGTTGGCGGCGAACCAGTCCTGCCGGAATTCGTAGGGGATGCCATTCTGCTGCAAGACGTTCCCCTGCTCGATGTACGGGAGGATGATCGACAGGTAGCTGTGCCTCGCGAAGTCGCTCCCGGAGGTGCCCAGCGTGCCCGCCTTCTGGAAGTAGGTGAGGCCCGCCCACTGACTCGAGCCCGGCGACTGCACGCTGGCCGGCGGGAGGTTGCCGATCACGCCCTCGTAGACGTGGATCGCCAGCCCGAGCTGCTTGAGGTTGTTGGCGCACTTGATGCGTGCGGCGGCGTCGCGGACCTTCTGGACGGCGGGGAGGAGCAGCCCGATGAGGATGGCGATGATGGCGATGACGACCAAGAGCTCGATCAGCGTAAAGCCCTTGCGCTTCATCAGGGGGGTCTCCGAGAGAAATGATGAGGACAGTGACAACGGGATTCTACAGGAACCGCCGACGGGGAATAAGAAAACTGTGTGAAGGCGCTTCTCGGCGCCGGGCCGGACGCCCGAGAATCCTCCCCTACAATACGCCTTCGCAGGGGCGGGTTGGCCCGCCCGCTCGAGTGATGGTGGTGATCGGGAGGAGACATGGAACGGACGTTGATCCTGTTGAAGCCGGACGCCGTGCAGCGCCGCCTGTGCGGCGAATTGATCGCCCGGTTCGAACGAAAGGGCCTGCGCCTCGCCGCCCTCAAACTCGTCCAGGCCAGCAAGGGCCTCGCCGAGAAGCACTACGAGGTCCACAAGGAGCGGCCCTTCTACGGCTCGCTCATCTCCTTCCTCACCTCCGGCCCCACCGTCGCCCTCGTCCTCGAGGGGCGTGAGGCCGTCGCCATCGCCCGCAACCTGATCGGCGCCACCGACGGCCTCAAGGCCACGCCCGGCACCATCCGGGGCGACTTCGCGATCAGCGTGCAGAACAACCTCGTCCACGGCAGCGACTCCGCGGAGAACGCCGCCAAGGAGATCGCCCTCTGGTTCACCCCGGAGGAGCTGGTCACCTTCACCCACGTCGATACCCCGTGGGTGGCGGGCTGACGCTACCCCACCCCCCCAGCCCCCTCCCCGAAGCGGAGAGGGGGAGCCGTAAGAGCATCGATTTCAGCGGCGGGGGAGGTCTACCCGTCTCTTGAATGGCTACGCCGAATAAGAGGGTCGGACACTGCCCCACCGCGCAGGCGATGCTCTTGCGATCCCCCCTCTCCGAAGCGGAGAGGGGGTTAGGGGGTGAGGTCGCGGCTTCATTCGACGGCGGGCGGACGCGGCGCGTCGAGGGCCTCGATGGGCTCGCGGTCCTCCAGCAGGTGTTGCGGCCTGCCGTTGAAGTCGGTCAGCCGCGTCATCGGGTTGACGCCCAGGACGTGATAGATCGTGGACAGGACGTTCTGGAAGCTGATCTTGCCGTCCTTCGCACGCTCCGCGCGCGAGTCGGTCGCGCCGATGACCTGGCCCATCGTCAGCCCGCCGCCGCAGAACAGCACGTGCCCCGCCTCCGCGTGGTGCTCGCGTCCGGGGCCGGGGTAGGTGATCTTCGGCGTCCGCCCGAACTCGCCGAGGACGACCACCAACACGTCCTTGTCGAGGCCGCGCTCCTTCAGGTCGTCGAGGAGGGCGCACAGGCTGCGGTCGAGCGCCGGCAGCATGAGCTTGAGCGAGGTGAAGATGTCGCTCTGCTCGCCGCTGTGGTGGTCCCACGGCCCGGCCTTGAGCGTGACCACGCGGACGCCCGCCTCGACGAGCCGGCGGGCGAGGAGGAACGGCCTGCCGTCCCAGTCGTAAAGGATCGTCTTGACCGTCTGGTGCGTGAACTTGCCGCCCAGGTAGCGCGAGCGGACACGCGACGGCTCGCGCGACAGGTCGAACGCCTCGCGCACCCTCGGCGAGCGCATGATGTCCATCGCCCGCGCCTGGAACGGCGTCAGCCCCTCAGCACCTTCGAGCCCCTTGCTCACCGTGTCGAAGGCACGCAGGAGGGCGCGGCGGTCCTCCAGTAGCGCCGCATCGGTCACCGACTTGAGATTGCCCACCGCCTCGCCGAAGGGCCGGAACGGCGCGTGGGCGGCCCCGGCGTAGAACGGCTTCTCGAACTCGAACTGGTCCGACCCGGCGCGGTCCAGGCTGACGTAGGCGGGCAGCGCGGTGCCGGTGCCGGCGATGCGGCTCACCGCGGAGCCGAACGCGGGCCGCCTGCCGGCGGTGCGTGGCAGGCCGGAGTAGACCTCGCTGAGGAAGTGATCGTTCTCGACGCTGGCCACGCCGCGGACAAGGGCCGTACGGTGCAGCCGGGCCGCGAGCAGGGGCATGTGCTCGCAGATCTGGACGCCGGGGAGCGACGTGGCGACGGGATTGAAGGGGCCCCTGTACTCGGCGGGGGCGTCGGGCTTCATGTCCCACATGTCGATGTGCGACGGCCCGCCGTCGAGGACGACGTAGATGACGGACTTCTTGCGGCGCGTGACCGTTTCGGCGCGGAGGGCGTCGGCGAGCGAGAGGCCGAAGAGGCCGAGGCCGACGTGGATCGCCTGGCGGCGTGAGAGCATGGCTGGCCCCCTGCGGGGTGGGTCGGCGGATACGGAGAGTATAGCAGGCGGCGTGAGGATCCACCAACTGTTCGGGTGCCGATGCGTCTGCGCGCCTGAGCGTGGTATCCCCGCCGCTACCCGAACCCCTCCACGCGCCCAACCGTCTCTCCACTCAACGTGTGAGCCCGTCCTCGATCCGGCCGCCACGCGAACCCGAGTGAGGGGAGATGATTGAGTACCAAACGGCCTTCCTCGCCGACATCACGACGAATCCGGACGATGATGCTCCCCGCTTGATCTACGCCGACTGGCTCGACGAGAACGGCGAGCCCGAGCGGGCGGAGCTGATCCGCCTCCAGTGCAGGGAGGCCAGCGGCGGGCCCCTCTCGTTCGATGATGACAATCGGGCCTTCGACCTGGAGGAGCGGAATCGTCAGGCCTGGACCGCCCACCTCCCGCAGTCGCCGCACGCGCAGTGGCGGTTCCACCGCGGCTTCCCGGAGGTACTGCAGATCGAGGTGGGCCTCCTACTCGATCAGTGGGACGTGTGGTCATCGCTACCCGAGGTCCGGTCCCTGGAGCTGATGGACACGACGGCCTATTCCCTGCGATCCTTCGCCGCCCAATTATGGAGCCCCGCCTGGATCACTCTGCGGCTCACCCAGGAGCCGAAGCCCTGGCTCCACGAGCAGCCCTACGAGCCGTCCTCGGGGGTCGCGGCCGTGGTGATGTCCCCGCAGGCCGCTCGCCTGCGTGAGCTCCACTTTGATTTCCATCCGCTCGGTGCTGGGGGTATACAGGCGTTGTGCGACTCGCCGTATCTCGATCGACTTGGGGCGCTCGGGGTCGATAAAGGGTACATGGAGGATCGCCGCCTCCTCGCTCGGTTCGGGCATCGCCTCCGGCGTCACTCGATGTGGCCTTGAATCGAGCGATTGGCCGCACCGCTTCCCCATTTTACCGATTTTGTCGCCGCGCCTTGACTTGTCCTCACTCGTGTACTCTGCTTGACTGCAGCCGAGCGCGCCTCCTGTCCCAAGGAGACCGCCGGCCATTGCCCAACCTCCTCCCCTCCCCCACACCACCCTTCTGGGTGCGACGGGTTACGTCCCCTCCCCTCACGACCTGACTCCCCGCCCGGCGTCCATGCCTGGACGTCCGGACCTCTATCTATTTGTCGGCACGGCGGGCCGCGCGAGCCTGGCCACGGAACGCCGCTGTCATCGAGCCCGGGCATCCCTCTTCCGACGGAGGAAGTACGTCATGTCGTGGACATCCTGGCTGGCCTCTGGGCGCCCGCACACGCCACCGAAAAGCCGACCCCTGACCCGACGCGCCCGGCCCGCCGTCGAGCCCCTCGAAGACCGCCTCGTCCTCAGCGCCGACGGCCTCCCCGGCATCAGCGGGGCGTCCTTCACGCCAGAGGGCGTCTCTTACACCCTCCAGCTCGACTCCGCCGGGCGTAACGTCACCCAGTGGACAATCAACTGGGGCGACGGCGCCACCGACACCGTCGCCGGCACCGCCACGTCGGCCAGCCACACCTACGCCGACGGCCCGAACGGCTACACCATCTCCGCCAAGGCGACGGAGGTGTCCCCGCTCAGCCTGACACAGTGGAACACGGCATCCGGCGGCAACGGTCACTACTACACCCTGACGTCGGGCGTGCAGACCTGGACGCAGGCCGAGGCCGAGGCCGCCGCCCTCGGCGGTCACCTCGTCAGCATCACCAGCGCCCAGGAGCAGGCCTTCGTCGTCAACACGTTCCTCAGCGGCGTCAACGACCGCCGCATCCTGTGGATGGGCCTGAACGACGCCGCGGCCGAGGGCACCTTCGTCTGGTCCAGCGGCGAGGCCGTCGCCTACACCAACTTCCAGGGCGGCGAGCCGAACAACTTCAAGGGCGTCGAGGACTACGGCGCCCTCAACTGGCACTACGGCAACATGATCGGCGGCGGCGTGAAGGGGAGCTGGAACGACACCCCCAACGACGGCTTCATCGCCTCCGCCACCGCCCCGCTCCTCTGCGTCGGCGTCATGGAATTCAACGCGGCCCCCGGCGGCCCCGACACCGTCCGCACCCTGCAGGTGCAGGTGGACAACGTCGCCCCCACGGCGGGCATCTCCGGCCCGAGCGGCGGCACGGAGGGCCAGACCCTCACGTACACACTGACAGCGTCGGACCCCTCCGCCGGGGACCGGGCGGCCGGCTTCACGTTCGCGCTCGACTGGGACGGCGACGGCGTCGTGGACCAGACTGTCGTCGGCCAGAGTGGCGTCACCGTCGAACACGCCTTCGCCCAGTCCGGCGGCTACGACGTGCGCGTCTCCGCGAAGGACCGCGACGGCGACACCGGGCCGCAGGCCTCCCTCGCCGTCAACGTCCTCAACGTCGCACCCACGGCAGGCGTCTCCGGCCCCTCCAATGGCGTCCGCGGGCAGACGCTGTCCTTCACGCTCACCGCCTCCGACCCGTCGGCCGGCGACCAGTCCGCCGGCTTCACCTTCGCCATCGACTGGGACGGCGATGGTGTCACCGACCAGACCGTCGTCGGCCAGAGCGGCGTCACCGTCGAGCACGCCTTCGCCCGGTCCGGCACTTACAACGTGCGCGTCACCGCCAGGGACCGGGATGGCGGCGCCAGCGTCGCCGCCGCCCTCCCGGTCAAGGTCAGCACGGCTGCCCTGCAGGCCGACCCGCTGGACGCCTCGAAGACCGTCCTCGTGGTCGGCGGCACCGCCGGCAACGACACCATCGTCTTCACCCCCGCCGGGAGGCACGGCGAGGTCCGCGTCTCCGTCAACGGACGCGACGAGGGGGTCTTCAAGCCGACCGGCGGAGTCGTCGCCTACGGTTACGCCGGGAACGACCTCCTCTTCGCCTCCTGCTACAACGGGGCGGCGCGGCTGTTCGGCGGCGACGGCCACGACCTCCTCGTGGCCGGCGGCGGCGACAGCATCCTCAGCGGCGGTGACGGCGACGACGTGCTGCTCGGCGGCTGCGGCGACGACGTCCTCGTCGGCGGCGCCGGCAACGACGTGTCCTCCGGGGGCGGGGGCCACGACGTCCTGATCGGCGGCGCGGGCCGCGACCTGTTCATCGGCTGCTCGCGGAATGACCTGGTCGTCACCGGCGCGACGGCCTTCGATGACGACCTGGCCGCGCTGTCGGCGGTGCGGTCCGAGTGGTCGGCCCGCCGCAAGTTGGACGTCCGGCTGAAGAACCTCAAGGACGGCGGCGGCAGCGCCGACAGGCTCAACGGCGACGTGTTCCTGAATGCGCAGACGCTCCTCCCCGACGAGGTGAGCGACCGCGTCTTCGCCCACAAGGGCCACGGCAACGCGCTGTTCTCCTCCTTCGAGGACCGCATCCCGCGCGGGTGGCGGCGCTGAGCCACGGCTTCGGGTCAGGCGAGCGGGCCCTCACAGGGCCCGCGTGATGTTGCGGGTGAACCCGACGGCGCGGCGTCGCGCCCCGTCGGGTTTCGCTCGGCTGGCGCCGAGCTCAACCACGACCTACGGCTTGAGATACTTGCGGACCGCGTCGGCGAACGCCCCGGCAGTCGCCGCGACACCCGGCCGACACAGCGCCTCCAACGCATCGGGCAATCGCCGATCCAGTGTCTCCCCGACCCACGCCAGGAGTCCTTGGAGTCCCTGAATGTCGATCTCCGGAGGCGTCCCTCCTGGTCCCCTGGGGTGCGACTTTTCTCCGGCCAGCATCGTGGCCCGGCCGAAGCCGATGAGCCAGGTCGTTCCGTCTCCGCCGATCAGCACATTCTCGGGCGAGATGTTCCGGTGTGCGATCCCGCAGACATGCACGGGATGAACGATCTCCGCCACCCTGGCGACGATCCACAGGCCCGCGCGGGGGATTAGGGCGCCGACCGCCAGTTGCTTCAACGTGCGGCCTTCCACCAGCTCCCGAACCGCGTAGTAGATTCCTCGCTCCTGGCCGACCGCGTACAGTGTCGGAATGCCGCGCCTCGGCTCGTCGGGAATGGAGGCGGCCGCCCGACACTCCCGCATGAACCAAGCGGCCTTGGTTTCCCATACTTCACCCGGCCCGAGGATCGGGATCTTGAGAGCGACACGGCGGCCTCTGGCGTCATCGACAGCCTCATAGACGACGCCCGTCGTCCCACGCCCCAGCTCCGCGACGAGCCGGTGGCCGCCGATCTCACTCGGGATTTGCATCTCCCTCACTTCCCCAGGTACGTCGCGAGCCGCACCTCGTACGTCACCACCGACGTGCGTACCGGCGTCGGGCACACGAGCTGGATGAGACACTTCTTCGCCTGCGCCGGCGTCATGTGAAAGCTCCCCACCAGCGCCCCGTCCTCCTGCTTCACCGCGAGCGGCACCCGCTGCGTCAGCACGTCGCCGTCCTTGATCTGGAGCAGGATCTCGCTCAGCCGTTCGAGTTTGCCCTTCTTCGGCGCCGTCACCTTCACCCACACCGTATCCATCGTCGGGTCCGGGTGCCTCTCCGCCGTGAGGGTGAGATCCACCCCTTCCTTCTTCTGATTGTCCTTCGTCACGGCGACCGTCCGCGCCGAGCCCAGCGCCGCGAGCGGCAGCGCCGACATCAGCAGCAACGGAAGAATGAACCTCATCACCTCTCTCCTTCGCAGGATCACCCGAGGAATTCAACCCCGCCGAGGAACGTCCGCCGCACCCGCAAGTCATGCGACAGCAACATAACGTCCGCCAGTTTCCCCGCCTCCAGGCTGCCGCGGTCCCGCGCCAAGCCCGTGCGCTCGGCCGGCGTCAGCGATGCCATCCGCACCACCTCCGCCAGCCCCGCGTCGGTGTCGCGCACCATCACACGGACCATGTGATCCAGCGCGTGGATCGAGCTGGCCAGCCTGTCCGTCCCCGGCAGCACGCCCACCACGCCGTTGTTCTCGCACGGCTCGCCGTCCTCGTGATGCCCGACCATGAACGCCCCCGGCGGCGTGTCCAGCGCCCGGCTGCAGTCGCTCACCAGACACACCCTGGCCGACCCCTTCATCCGGTACGCGAACTGGAGCATCTCCGGCGCGTGATGGTGGCCGTCCGCGATCACCTCGGTGCTCATCTCCGGGTGATACAGCACGAACTCCGCCATACTGCCCCGCTGGGGAGTGCCCAGCCGCCGGCGGATAGAATCGACGCTGCTCATCGCGTTCCAGAAGTGATCGACGTGCCGCATCCCGGCCTCGTACGCCGCCGCCATCTCCGGCCACGACGCATTCGAGTGCCCGCAGGTGACGAGGCACCCCGCCTCTTTCGCGGCCCGGCAGAATGCCGCCGCCCCGGGCAGCTCCGCCGCGCAGGTCGCCGACCGGATGACCCCGCGCCCCAGCGCCGGACCGTACTCCGAAGGGTCCGGATTCCGCTCATACCCCTTCGGGTGCGCCCCGATCTTGTCCGGGGCGAAATACGGCCCGTACCAGTGCACCCCGCCGACCCGCGCCCCGTCGGCCACGCCCCAACCCCGCGCCACCTCTTCGACGGCGTCGAGCATGGCGGCCAGACGCGCCGGCGTCCCGGTGGTGGTGGTCGGCAGCAGCGTCGTCGTCCCGTGCCGCGCGTGTGCCCTGTTGGCGGCCCGCACAGCCTCCACCGTGCCGTCCATGTAGTCGCAGCCCGCGCCGCCGTGCGTGTGGATGTCCACGAATCCGGGGCAGACGTACCCGTCCCCGGCGTCGATGGCCTCCGCGCCTGGAGGCACGCGCAACGCCTGGTCCGGGCCGACCTCGACGATCCGGCCCCCCTCGGCCAGCACTGCGCCGTGCGGCAGCAGCCCGCCGGGCAGGATCAGCGTCCCTCGGAAGACGATGCTTCGCATGGCCCCTCACCTCCCCGTGCCAGCACCGCCCGGACGATCTCCGCGTCCTCCTCGCGCAGCAGCACCGCCTTGAGCGACTCGACGGGCACCCAATCGCGCCCCGCCGCCCTGCCCAGCGCCTCGGCGAACTCCGCCATCGACAGCGGCCCGAACCCCGTGGCCAGCGCCGGGATCGTCACACTCCTGGCCCCCAGCTCCCGCGCCTGCGTCATCGCCCGGATGATCGTCCCCGCGACCAGCTCGACGGAGGAATCGTAGTCGGGGCCGATGGAGACGGCGTGGAGGATGTGTCTCACCGGCAGCGACCCCGGCCCGGTGCGGACGACGGCCCCCGGCTCCACCATCCTGCCGCCGGCGGCCCGCAGATGGGCTTGCAGCCCCGCATGCACGTCCTCGCCGCGGTCGCGCAGGATGATCTTGAGGTTCACGCCGCCGGTCATCTGGAGCCAGGGGTTGGCCGTCGAGATCATCACGTCGGGGGGGACGTCGAGGATGTCGCCCACGACGACTTCGATGTTCACGGGTCACCCCTCACCGCAGCCGATTCTCGCGGTACGCCTTCACCAGCCGCTCCAGCCAGGCCGACTGCCGCCGTAGCTCTCCGCCGCGCGCCGTGTCGCCCACCACGCGCGGCGGGTCGTGCGCCCGGATCACCGACACCTGCGGGATAATGTCCTTCCCCTCGCGCACCGCCGCCTCCGCCGACTCGAAGTGGTGGTGCGTCGCCAGCGTCGTGCGGTCCGGCTCCAGCACCAGCGTGTAGCCGTGATCCCCGTACGCCGCCGAGAACGCCCCGTCGATGGTGATCGCCTTGCCCGACCGCTTCATCGGCGACTCGCCCTTCTCGATCTTCACCGGGACGTGCCCGTTGACGATCAGCCCGCGTCCGGGGTCCACCCCGAACTCCCCCAGCACCCTGTCGCAGAACGCCACCTCGTGGATCAGCGTGAAGTACGGGTCCTTCGTCTCGACCTGCGTGGACGGGTCCTCGACGAAATCATTCTCGAACGTCGTGATGCGGTCCTTGCCGAACAGCGGCGAGCGCGGCCCGCACCACAGGTACCACATCAGGTCCCTGTCCGCCTGCCGCACCTCGGGCGCCGTGTCCGGTATCCCCGCCGTCAGCTCATCCAGCACCCGCGCCAGCACGCGCTCGATGGCCACGAACAGCGCCTTGCCCCGCACCTCCACGCCGTCCACGGTGAACGGCAGGAAGTCGCCGCGCTCGTCCGCCGGCACGCAGGCGTGGAAGATGAGGTTGTCGTCGCGTACCAGGTACATCGAGCCGCGCTGGAGGAGCCACACCATCTGCCGCCACAGCTTCTCGCTCGTCATGAACGCCTGCTTGAGGGCGTCCAGGCACCCCCGCTCCGCCGCCGACAGCGCGTAGGGGTCGCCCGCGTCCAGCGTCGGCAGGTGCGTGTCCGCCAGGGCATACCGCTTCCCGTCGATGGCGACGGTGCCGCCCTCCACCGACCCGAGGAGCCGCCGGTGCCCCAGGCCCCAGTGCGGGTAGCGTTCGAACAGCCGGCCCTCCAGCTTGAATTGCATGACCGCCGCGGCCTTCTGCATCCGCGCCATCAGCACGGGATCGCGCCCGCCGCCGCCCTTCGGCCTGAACCGCGCCGCAGGGTCATCCCCATACGCCGACCGCGCGAGCTGCTCCAACGGCTCCAGCGGTATCCCGTACCCCTCCTCCAGCTGCGCCAGCCGCCCATACCTGAGCGAGATGCGGCAGACGTGGGCCACCAGCGCCTCGCACCCCAGCGCCGCCCCCAGCCACGCCGCGTCGTGGTTGCCCCACACGAACGACACGCGCGGCTGCTTCATCAGGTAATCGACCACGCGATCCCCGCGTGGCCCACGGTCCCAGCAGTCGCCGCCGATGACCAGCTCCTCGATGGCGAGGTTGCGGGCCACCCGCCCCGTGAGGCGTATCACGTGCAGCGCCCGGTCATGGCGAACCAGCGGCTCGATGAGGGCGTCGTAGTACATCGGCCCGCGCTCGTTGGCAGGGGCACGCAACAATTCGGCGAACAGGTCGAGGTACTCGGGCGGGAACACCTCGCGGGCCCGCTTCTCCGGGTAGCGGCGGGCCAGCACGTTCACGACGACGAACAGGTCACTCAGCACGCGGCGGCAGAACGCGGCCCGCTCGCCGGGGTCGCGCAGCTTGGGCTCCAGCAGCGAGAGGGCCTCGCGCGGGTAGAACAGGATGCCGAGCAGCTCCTGCAGCTCCTCCGGCTTCATGCGGCCAGCGAACAGGCGCCGCACCAGCGGCCGCAGGGTGCCGGAGGCGTTGTTGATGACGTGACGCAGCTTGACGTCATCGCCGTGGATGTCGCTGATGACGTGGACGGCCCCGCACGGGAGACGCAATTCGCCGCTGATGCGGGCCATCTCGCCGAGCGCGGCGTCGAGCGTCGGGTACAGCCGCTGGAGCGGGCGCAGCGCCGCGAGGGTGTCGTCGCAGAGGTCGTCCATGTTCGCGCCTCGGCCACGGGCTTGGAGAAGAGGATACCACGAAAGACACGGAAGACACGAAAGGAAGCCAAAGGTAGGCAAGGAGGTAGAAGAGGGCGAGCGCCTGTCTTTCTGCTTGATATCTTATTTGCTGCTTTGTCTTCTTTTCGTGTCTTCCGTGTCTTTCGTGGTATGCCTTCTTCGCTCTCTCTCTCTCTACTCCCACGCGACCTTGGCCGCGTCGAAGATCGGCCCCTCGACGCAGCAGCGCTTGTAGTCCGTCCCCTCATCCGTGCGCACCGGCACCACGCAGCTGAAGCAGATCCCCACGCCGCACGCCATCGGCGTCTCTAGCGACACCCGGCACGGCGTGCCGTGCCTCGCCGCCACCTTCGTCAGCGCGTGCAGCATCGGCTCCGGCCCGCAGCCCAGCAGCAGCCCCGGCACGCCCACCTCCTCCAGCAACTGCGTGACGTAGCCCTTGTACCCCAGGCTGCCGTCATCCGTCGCCAGATGCACCTCCGCCCCGGCGGCCCGGAAGTCGTCCACCCCCGCCGCCAGCTCCGCCGTCCTCACGCCGTAGAACACCGACACACGCCCCGCCCGCTGCTTTGCCGGCTCGCCGCCATATCCGCGTGTCCCGAGCAGCCAGCGGATCGTCGCCAGGAACGGCGTCTGCCCGATGCCGCCCGCCACCAGCCCGACGTGCCCCACGCCGTCGATGTCCGTGAACCCGTTGCCGAGCGGGCCCCAGCACTCCAGCGTCTCGCCGACACGCACATCGACGAGCCGTGAGGTCATCTTGCCGACGACCAGATATACGATGTCGATGTCGTCGCCCGCCGTGTCGTAGAGCGCGAACGGCCTGCCGAGCAGCGGGTCGGTGCGCCCCGGCAGGCGCAGCATCACGAACTGACCTGGCCGGATGGCGCGGGCGATGCCCGGCGAGTGGACACGCACGCGGTAGGTGTCGCGCGCCATCCTGACGTGCTCGGTGACCGGCAGGGCGGCGTGGATCAGCGCCGTCATGGCTTCGAACGCCTCCGAGGCGCGCCGGGCTTGCGCAGCGCCGACGAGGGCCGCGCCCCCGGCGTGAACGGCCCGCGTGGCCGTGGCGGGCGCGGCGCGGTCGCGGCCGGCTTCTCCTCGGGACGCGGGGGCGGCTCCAGCCCCGCGGTCTTGGGCCGCCGCCCCATCTCCTTGCGGAGCATCTCCACCTCCTCGCGCTGGAGCTTGCGGCTCTTGCCCTTCTTCAGCCGGTCGAGGTGGATCGGGCCCAGCGCCGTCCGCTTCAGGTTCATCACCTTGTGTTCGAGCTTCGCCAGCATGCGGCGGACCTCGCGGTTCTTCCCCTCGGTCAGGACGATCTCCAGCCAGGTGCTGTCGCCCTGCGAGCGCAGCCGCCGCACACGCTGCGCCTTGACGTGCCCGTCGGACAGCCAGATGCCGTCGAGCAGCTTCTGAACATCATCCCGCGTCGGCTTACCCGCCACCTGCACGAGGTACGTCTTCTTCACCCCGAAACGCGGGTGCATGAGCTTGTGGGCGAGGTCGCCGTCGTTGGTCAGCAGCAGAAGCCCCTCGCTGTCCTCGTCGAGCCGCCCGACCGTGTAGACGCGCTCGCCGACGTGCGGGATCAGGTCGATGGCCCGCGGCCTGCCGTCGGGGTCGTGGTTGGTGCAGAGGTAGCCCTTCGGCTTGTTGACGAGCCAGTAGACGAGGCGCTCGGCCTGGACCGGCTTGCCGTCCACGGTGACGGCCTGCGTGTCGGGGTCGACGCGCGAGCCCAGCTCGCGGACGGGCACCCCGTCGACGTGGACGCGGCCTGCGAGGATGAGGTCGTCGCACTGGCGGCGCGGGCCGAGGCCCGCGTGGGCGAGGTACTTGTTGAGGCGCTCCATGATGCATCACCGGGACAGGGGCATTCGTTCGTGGGAATGTTGCATTCTACGCCGCCCGTGCCGCGAATGCACAATGAATCACCGGACTCGCCTCGCGTGGAAGGGAGGCTGTGCGGGCGGGGCGTGAGCGGCTCCGGGCGAGCGGGGCCGCGTGAGCGCCCCGAGTGGAGCGTCAGCGCATCTTCTTCTGTCGCGCGTCAGCGCCCCGAGTGGATCATCAGCGCCTCCGGGTGTTGATTTCCGCCCAGGCCCGTCCGCAGCCGTCAAGGCACGGCCGCCGCGATTCGGCGTTCGGCTTCCTGCCCCGCCCACTCCAGCTCGTCCAGCGCCAGAAGCCACAGCCGCCGCGCCGCCGCCAGTGCCGCGTCCCGCTCCGCCCCCGGCACCTCCGCCTCCGCCGACTTGAATCCCTCCACCTTCGCCCGCACGGCCGCCCGGTACGCCACATAGAACGGCAGCAGCGCCCGCCCCTCCTGGTCGGCCGAGGCCCGGAAATACTCGCCCGCGAAGGCCCGCGCCAGGTCGCCCCGCCCCGCCGCCTTCAGCTCCATCACCAGGAATGCCATGTCCGCCACCGGGTCCGCGTAGCGGTACCGCTCGTTGAACTCGATGCAGTCGATGAACACCATGTCCTCCGGGGGGGGCCTCTCCGGGAACAAATAGACGTGCCCCAGACGCATGTCGCCGTGCGTGTCGCGAGGCACGCCGCGCGCCGCCCGTGACTCGATCAGCGGCCGCAGGCGGCACAGCGCCCCCTCGTTCAACCCCCGCAGCCGCTCGAAAGCCGGTTCCCCGAGCATGGCCGCCGCCTGCGCCGCCGCCTGCGTGTAATTCTCCCGCGCGTTGCCCGCCACCAACTCGAACCGCCCGCACTCGGCGATACGCCCACCGGACCCCGCCCCCGCATGAAACGACGCCACCCGCCGCGCCAACGAGCGCATCAGGGCGCCGTCCGCCTCGCCCCGCCGCAGCCGGGCCTCCAGCGTCGCCTCGTCCGGCAGCCGCCGCATCTTCACCGCCCACTCGACGGCCTCGCCAGGCCCCTCCACCATGAGGCCTCCCACGGCCCGCGTGATCGGCACCACCCCGAGGTACACGCCCGCCGCCAACCGGCGGTTGAGCCGCACCTCCTCCTCGCAGAAGTGCCGCCTCTTCTCCAACGTGCTGAAGTCGAGGAAGCCGAGATCCACGGGCTTCTTGACCTTGAACACGCACGGCCCGGCCAGGAAGACGGCCGAGATGTGCGTCTGCCTCACCTCCACCGCGCCGATGGCCGTCGGGTAGGCCGAGGGGCATGAGAGCGCCTGGATCAACGTCGCGGTGTCCACGGCGGCGCCCCTGCGTGGCGTGAGTGTGCGGCCCAGGCAAGGCCGTGTGCGGGCCCGCTACATGTGCGGCCCCGATTTACACATTCACGCAACCGCCGTGCCGCCCTTGCGTCCGCGCCCGCCCCGCTCGATTTCTTCTGTCGTCTGGCCGATCCCGGCACGCCGC
The DNA here is from genome assembly GCA_964630925.1 of uncultured Alcaligenaceae bacterium. Classification (GTDB taxonomy): domain Bacteria; phylum Planctomycetota; class Planctomycetia; order Gemmatales; family Gemmataceae; genus RGDT01. The sequence continues at coordinate 14,652 of CAZVZK010000061.1, read as the reverse complement.
TTGTAATGATGGCTATGGGGGCTGGAGGGCGAGGCCATGTTCAAGAACCGCGAGGACGCCGCCGAACGCCTGGCGGCCCTGCTCAAGGACCGCCCGTTGCACGACCCGCTCGTCCTCGGCATCCCGCGTGGCGGCGTGGTCATCGCGGCAACGCTTGCCCGCGCGCTGAGCGCCGACCTCGACATCGCCCTCTCGCGCAAGCTCCGCGCCCCACACACGCCCGAGGTCGCCATCGGCGCCGTGCCCGAGCAGGGGGAGGTTTACCTCACCCCCGAGGCCCACACGATCGCCAACGAGGCGTACATCGCCGAGGAGACGGCCTACCAGCGTGAAGAGATCGCCCGCCGCGGCGCCCTCTTCCGCGCCGCCAGTCCGCCCGCCGCCTTGGCCGGGCGCACGGTCATCGTCGCCGACGACGGCATCGCCACCGGCGCCACCATGATCGCCGCCCTCCAGGCGGCCCACGCCGGCGGGGCCAAGGAGCTGATCGCCGCCGCCCCCGTCGCCGCCCCCGAACGCCTCGCCGAGGTGCGCCGCTGGTGCGACGAGGCCGTCTGCCTCGCCGCCCCCGCCTGGTTCCGCGCCGTCGGCCAGCTCTACGCCGACTTCTCGCAGGTCGAGGACGACGAGGTCGTCCGCCTGCTCCGCCGGCACGCCCCGGCCGCGTCGGACTGAGCGCCGCATGGCGGGCGGACGCCGGGCCTCCGGTTCCCCCTTGCGGCCCCTTCGGGGCGCCCATCCGACCCCGCATTCTGTCGGCGGATGAATAAGCAGGCCGTCAGTTGAATCCCCGGGGCCCCGCCCAAACCAAGCGGATCCCGTTGCTTGACAGCCCCCTCCGCCCGCGCTACCGTGGATTAGATCGGCGCAGCCGCCCCATACGCCGACGGGAGGCCTCGCCGTGCAACCCGAAGGATTGGACGCCCCTCGCGTGCTGATCGTCGACGACGACATGTCCGTCAGCCTGCTCCTCCGCCACGTCCTCTCCTGCGAGGGCTTCGCGGTGGACGCGGCGGGCGACGGCCTCGACGCGCTGGCCCGCGTCCGCTCGGCCCCCCCCGACCTCATCCTCCTCGACGTCGGCCTGCCCGGCCTCGGCGGCGACGAGGTCTGCCGCCAGCTCAAGATCGACCCCGCCACGCGCCTCATCCCCGTCGTGATGATCACCGGCGGCGACGCGCAGGACAAGGCCGCCGCCTGGGACTATGGGGCCGACGAATTCCTCGCCAAGCCCTTCAAACTCCGCGAGGTCGCCGCACGCTGCCGCTCCCTGCTCCGCCTCAAACGCCTCATCGAGGAGCGCGACAGCGCCGAGGCCGTCCTCTTCTCCCTCGCGCGCACCGTCGAGGCCAAGAGCCCCTTCACCCACGGGCACTCCGAGCGCGTCACCCAGCTCTGCCAGCGCCTCGGCCGGCATGTCGGCCTGTCCGCCGACGACCTCGAGACCCTCCGCAAGGGCTCCCTCCTGCACGACATCGGCAAGCTGGCCATCCCCGACGCCATCCTCAACAAGCCGGGCAAGCTCACGGCCGCCGAGTACGCCTCCATCAAGAGCCACCCCTTGCAGGGCGTCCGCATCATCGAGCCGCTCCAGTCCCTCCGCGACACCCTCCCACTGATCCGCTGGCACCACGAACGAATGGACGGCACCGGCTACCCCGACGGCAAGCCCGGCGACGAGCTGCCACTCATGGTCCGCGTCCTGTCCGTCTGCGACGTCTTCGATAGCCTGTCCAGTGACCGGCCCTATCGCTCCGCCATCCCGCTCGACTCGTGCCTGGACATCGTGCGCGAGCTGGCGGCCGGCGGTGCCTTCGACGTGGAGCTGGCCGAGGAGTTCTGCGGCCTCATGGCCCCGCACGGCCGGGAGCTGTTGGCCGGCGCTTCCTGAGAAGCAACACGCCATGGACGCGGCCATCATCGGCTCCGGCCCCAACGGCCTCACCGCCGCCGCCGCCCTCGCACGCCGCGGATGGCGCGTCGTCGTCCTCGAGGCCCAGCCCCGCCCCGGCGGCGCCCTCTGGTCCCTCCCCCTCACCGTCCCGGGCTTTGTCCATGACGTGGGCGCCGCCTTCTTCCCCTTCGCCCTCGACAGCCCCCCGTTCAAGGAGCTGGACCTGACCGCCGCCGGCCTGCGCTGGACGCACGCCCCGCGCGAGAGCTGCCACCCCGCCCCCGACGGCTCCTGCGCCACCATCAGCCGCGACCCCGACCAGAGCGCCGCCAGCTTCGGCCCCGACGGCGCCGCCTGGCGCCGCCTCGCCCTGTGGCAGCGCTCGATGGGATCACGCCTCGCCGAGGCCCTCCTCTCGCCCCTGCCGGCTCTCGGCGCCGCCTGGCGTTTGGGCTTCGCCAACATCGCCTGGCTGGGGCTGTGCGGCCTCGACACCACCGCCCACTTCAGCTCACGCTTCTTCCGCACCGAGGCCGCCAGGCGGGTCGTCCCGGGCCTCGCCCTGCACGTCGATCTCGGCCCCGACGACATCGCGGGCGCCGGCCTGGGCCTCGTCCTGGCGCTCCTCTCGTCCTCCGGAGGCTTCGGCGTCCCCGCCGGCGGCGCGAGGTCCATCACCGAGGCCCTCATCCGCCGCATCGAGGAGGCGGGCGGCCAGATCCGCCTCGGGCAGCGGGTCGAACGCATCATCGTCCGCCAGGGCCGGGCCGTCGCCGTGCGGACGATGTCCGAGGAGATCCCCGTGGGCCGCGCCGTCCTCGCCGACGTGTCGCCGCGGGCGCTCGCCACGCACCTGCTCGAAGGCTCGGGCGCGGACCGCCTGCGGGCGCGGATGCGCCGCTTCCGCTTCGGCTGGGGCACGTTCAAGATGGACTGGGCGCTGTCAGGGCCTGTGCCCTGGCGCTCGGCCGAGGCCCGCGAGTCCGCCGTCGTCCACGCCGGCGACAGCGTCGCCGACCTGCGCCATTTCACGCGCCAGGTCCGCTCCGGCTCCCTCCCCGACAACCCGTACCTCGTCATCGGCCAACAGTCCCTGTGTGACCCGACGAGAGCGCCGGCAGGCTGTCACACGCTCTGGGCCTACTCGCGCGTGCCGTCGCGCCTCGCGGCAGGCTGGGCCGCGGGGCGCGAGCACTTCGCCGACGCCGTCGAACGCCGCATTGAGGGCCTCGCCCCCGGCTTCCGCGGCCTGATCCTGGGCCGCCACATCGCCTCGCCGCCGGACCTGGAGGCCTGGGACGAAAACCTCGTCGGAGGCGACCTCGGCGGCGGAAGCGCCCAGCTCGACCAGCAGCTCTTCCTCCGCCCGGCCTTCCCCCACTTCGGCTACCGGATGCCGGTGAAGGGCCTGTACCTCTGCTCGGCCTCGACGCACCCCGGCGCCGGCGTCCACGGCGCCTGCGGATACAACGCCGCGATGGCCGCCCTCGCCGACGCCCGCTAGGCCGGGGTCGGCAAGGGGGATCTTTCGCACTTTTTGGCGTACGGCGCGAATTTTTCTTGGCGCATGGCCGATGATTGCTAGCATGACCAGCGCCGCACGGGATGCGGCCGCTTCGTCTCGCCCCCGGAGGCTCGGCCAATGGACTTCGCCGAACGCACCCTGCGCACGGACCAGCAGCAGCAGGCGGACCCCCACGGCTGGCTGTACCGCGAGGGGCTGACGCTGCACGAGGTCGAAGGCGTCCTCGACGGCCTGGAGGCCGCCGGCGTCGTCGAACGCGAGATGAGCGTCGAGCCCTCGGGCACCTTCCGGGTCCGCTGGCGCGAGTGACCCGGGCTCACCCGACCTCAGGCGGGAAGATCAGCCCCGCCTCGTCCGCCACCATCACGCTCGCGTCCGCCTGATAGCGACGCAGGCGCTCGCGCCGGCCCGCGCTCCACCCCTGCACCGCCGCAACACGCGTCAGGAGACGCAGCGCCATCCACCGGGCCGCCGGGTCGGGTGACGCCGCCCATCCGGCCTCCGCAGCCTCCAGCGTCTCCGCCGGCCGCCCCACACCCGCCAGCGCATCCAGGACCGCCGTCTGCGTCCCGGCGTGCCACCGCGCCGTCCCCACCAGCCCCGACACCCACGTCGCGAACCCCACGGCGTTGTGCCGCGCCGCCGCCAGGCGTATCTGGAGTGCCGTCACCGCCGCATCCGCCTCCGCCGCCGCCAGCACCGCCGACCGGACCGCCACGAGCCGTTCGCCGAGGGCGGCGGTCTGCACGGCGAAGAGGTCCACGGCCGCCGCCAGCTCGCGCCGCCGCGGCAGCAGGCGGGTGAACGCCGCCGCGAACGCCGGGGCGTCCGCATCCGTGGCGGAGGCGAGCGCCGCACGCAGCCCCGCGGCCAGCTCATCCGGCACCGCCGAGGACAACGTGCCAAGCGCCGCGCCGAGCAACGCGCGCCGCGGGTCCGGGGCCGGTTGGTCGGCCAGCCGCCCCAGGACGGCGATCCGCACCGTCGGCTCGGGGTGGTCCAGCAATCGCCGCAGGAGGCCCGCCACACGCCCCCGCGCCTCCTCCGACGCCCGGCCTACCTGGATCCGCGCCAGCCCGATCACGACGCCGGCGTCCGGCGAGGCGGTGGATGAGTCGAGGATCGCCCAGGCCTCGGGCCGTTCGAGGTGGTCCCACAACGCCCGCAGCAGGGCCCCGCGAACGTCCCGATGCAGCGGCTGCCCGTCCAGCTCGGCGAACCACACGAGGGCCGCCGGCCCGCCCAGCTCCCCGGCCAGACGGATCGCCTCCTTCGCCACCGTCACCTTGCCCAGCGGGACGCCGCGGATCACCGCCAGCACCCGCGCCGGCGGGAGGTCGCACAACGCTTGCCTGAGGGCGTACACCGCGAACCGCGCCCGGTCATCGCTGAGTGCGTCGAGAAGTTCGGGGATCCCCTGCCGCGCGTCGAGCCGGCCCAGGGCACGCACCGCCGCCTCGCGCACCGCAGGACGCCCGTCGCGCGCGAGCGTCGCCAGGCGCTCCGGGCCGGGCGCGGGCAACGCCGACAGCCGACGCACCGCGTGCAGCACGTCGCCGGTCACCTGCGCGTCCTTCGCCCTGGCCGGCGGCTTCGCTATCTCCGCAAGCGACCCGGCGAACGTCTCCTGCTGCGTGTCGGTCCAGCGGTGGAGCCCCGACGCCAGCGGCAGGACGTTCCGCACCCGTCCCGTGCTGAACCGCCCGGAGTACGTCCGGTTGCCGAGGAACGGCGTCAGCAGATCCTGCCTCCGGGCGTTGAGGTAGTTATGCACCGCCGGCTGCAACACCCAGCTCCCGTCGCGCGCCAGGGCGGCGGTGACCACGCGCTCGCGCTCGGCACGCACATGCCCCACGAGCAGGGCCATCGCCGACGACGAGGTGTGCTGGTGCGCCGCCGCGTCGATCAGGCGCTCCAGCACGCCCACGAGCGCGGGCCACTCCGGCAGCCAGCGCCCGACGGTGGATGCGAGGGACACCAGCCGGCCCTCGTCCTCGCGTCCCAGCCAGGTGTGGATGATCGGCGTCAGCGGCGGGGCGATGCGGCGGACCTCCCCCGGCGTGAGCGGCCGGCCCGTCCAGCCGGGGAAGCCACGCTCCCGCGTCAGCTCGGCGAGCTGCCCCGCCGCCCACTCCGGGTGGAAGGGCAGCAGCCCGAAGACCAGCCGGCCCAGAGCGGCCACGCTCCCGCCCGACAGGTCCGCCGCGTCGAGCGCGTCACGGATGATCCGCGCCAGCCCCGGCAGATGGTCGGCCAGCCAGCGCCCTGGTGGGAGGGCGTTGAGCGCGCCGAGGAACACGAGCCGCACCGGGTCCTGCTCGTGCTTCCGCGCGGCGAGCAGCTCCAGCAGGTCGCCCAGGCGCGTCCGGTCGAACCGTGTCGCCTCGCACAGCGCGGCCAACGCCGCCGCGCGGTTCTCGGCCTCCGGGTGCGCGAGCCACGCCTTCACCTGCTCGCGCGCCTCGTCCCACGGCAACAGGCCGGCGTAGGGGAGACGCTGGAGCGGGCGGGCGGCCAGCGCCGGCAGCCCGATCACCCGCCGCGCCTCGTCGGCACGCAGGGGCGCCGGCAGGCATCGGAGGACCGGGGCTGGGACCACGCCGTCGGCCGCCGTCCACGCCGGTGCCAGCTCGCGGTAGGCCGCCGCCCTGTCCGCCGCCGGCAGCCGCGCGAGCCATTTCGCCGCGTCGCCCAGGTGGTGCGGTCCGCGGCGGAACAGGGCCAGGCACCGCGCCACGCCCAGCCGGTGCGCCTGTCGCTCGAACGACAGCCACCACGCCTCATCCGAGCCGAGGAGGAGATCGGCCACGGCAACGGGCCGCCGCGCCGCCAGGACGTCCAGGGGCGTCAAGGCGAGCCGCACGTGCCGGCGCAGGGCGGCCGCGACGGGCAACGCGAGGTCAGGCTGTCGCTTCGACAGGATGCCGATCACCGCGCGGGCGTTGGCGAAGAGGAGGCCGTCGGGCGCCGACGCCGCGTCGAGCCGGGCCTTCATCTCCGTGGACGCGCGGAGAGGATGGAGGACGGCGAGCCGCCGCCAGAAGACGGCCCCGCCGCGCTCGGCCGCCGCGGTGAAGTGCCGCCCGACGGCCGCGTCCGACCCGAGCGCCGCCATCGGCCAGGCGGCCTCATCCCCGGCCTCCGCTCGCGCGGCGACGTAGCGATCGACCACGCCCTGTCGCCGCCGGCGGCTCCAGAACAGCGCCTTCACCGCCCCGCGTGCCGGTAGCGCGTGGAGGGCCGCGAGGAGCGTCTCATCATCCCCGACATCGCACAGGATGCCGAGGGCGGCCCGGGCGACGGTGCGCGACGGGTCGGCGCAGAGTGCGACGAGCGCCGCCCCGTCGCGGCTGCCGTGGCACGCGAACGCGGCCAGCAGGCGCTGCGTGAAGCCGCCCTCGCGCCAATCGCGGAGGAGACGGGCCGCCTCCGGGTCGGACCGTGACCTCCGCCCGATCTCCACCGCCCTCCGCACCCGCCCCGAGTGCGGGAGTGACTCCATCTCGGCCGGCAGCGCACGGTTCATCATCGCCCAGCCCTCCCTTGTGGTGGGTGAGCGTCAGTCTATCACTTCTCCTTCGGGGCACGGAACATGGTGACGACGAGCCAGATCACGAACAGCATCAGCAACGGCCCGAGGACGAGGCGCCCCAGCGCCCACGCCTGGCCCGGCGGTGGCAGCACCTCGTCGATGACGATCACGTCCTTGAGGCTCGCGCCGGGGAACGCCTCGCGCAGAAGCCCCGCCTCCTCCGGGGAGATCCGGTCCACCCCACCGATGACGGCCGCCGTCAGCGTCTCCTCTTCTGCCGTCCAGGGCGGGATCTGCGTCCGGTTGCCGTACTTGCGCGTCCGCAGAACGACGCGCAGCCTATCCGGCCTCGCCTCGGCGTCCTCCTCCCGCGCCGCCCGCCAATCCCGGTACGCGGGGTGCCCGACGGAATAGATCGGCAGCATCAACTGGGCCGTGTCGGCCTCGCGCAGTGGCGAGAAGACGTGGTGCGGGTACAGACACACGTGCCTGCCGATGCGCACATGGCCCGAAGGCGGACGCCCCTCTTCGAGATCCTCGATCCGGCAGTCGGCCGCATCGTCCGGGGCCGTCAGGGCGAGCCGCAGATCACGCCACCCGGTCTGAGCCATCCACACGCCGTACCCGAAAATGCACACGAGGATGCAGACGACCCAGATACACCCGGAGAGTTTGACCTCGTGGTCCGGCTGCTTGACCGCGGGAGGGTCCGGGCGCGCCTCGCCCGTGGGCAGCAGGAGCGGCAGTTTTGCGCCGCACCCCTCGCACCAGCCCCCCTTGACCTCGAAGTCAGGCAAGGCCCGGAAGCATTTCGGGCACTTCATCCCCTCATTGTCCTCAGACGCTCTGCCCGGTCAAGCGCCGACGCAAGAGGAGCAACGCCCCGCCCGCCGCCAGCAGCGTGAGGCTCGCCGGCTCCGGCGCCTCCTGGGGCACCGGCCCGCCGGTCATCGTCGGCACCTCCTGCTCCACGGGCGGCGTGGGGGTCGAGCCGGTGTCCCGCTCGCACCTGCACGAGCAATTCTCCTTGATCCACTCGCGCCAGTCCGCCGGCAGATTGTCCCAGTCGGGCATGTCGTCCCTGGGCGCCTCGTCGTGCCTCATTTCGAGCGCCCTGACCTCGTCGGGCTTGATCAGCTCGGCGCGCAGGGGCGGGGTCAGGCAGACGCCGGCGAGGACCGCCAGCGTGGCGATGATGGGGTGCCGCATGGGCCGCTCCTCCGAGTTCGTGTCCGTGAGGGCGGGGAGGATATCCGGTCCCGATTTTGATTCAAGTCACGTTTTCCGCTTCGCCGCCAGGCGGGCGGCGCGGCGTTTGAGCAGCTCGTCGGTCACCGTCCCGAGCAGCAGGGCCACGCCGATCACCACGTACTCCAGCTCGTTGGCCAGCTTCGGGATGGCGAAGTTGCACAGGAGTTTGAGCAGCGGGATGACCGCCGTCCCGAGCACCATCCCCAGGATGTTCCCCTCGCCGCCGCGCAGGCTGCACCCGCCCAGGACCGCCCCCGTGATGGCGTACAGCTCCTGCAGGTTGCCGGACTGCGTCGGCTCCGCGCTCAAGGAGTGCAGGATCTCCAGCACGCCCGCCAGCCCCGCGAGCGTCGAGCAGATGATGTACGGCAGGATCTTGTACCGGGCGGTCGGGATGCCCGCGTACCGGGCCGCCTCCTCGTTCGCGCCGATGGCGTACAGGTAGCGCCCGTGCGTCGTCGCGTGCAGGAAGACGCCGATGACCGTCGCCAGGACCGCCAGGATGACGAGCTGCTGCGGCACCCCGAGCGGGTCGCCCACGAGCCACGTCTGCAGCCACGTCACCTGGGCCTGGAACGAGGGGTCCTCGACGCCCACCCCCAGGCCGACGCTCGACCCCGTGCCCCACTGGCGGCCCGCGTAGCGGGCCATCCCCCGGTAGATGAACAGCCCGCACAGCGTCACCAGGAACGGTTGCAATCCCAGGAGGGTGACCGCCAGCCCGTGGAACAGCCCGATGGCCGCCGACAGGGCGACGACGAGCAACGCCGCCTGCACGGGGGGCACGCCCTTCTCGAGCATCAGGCCGAACAGGACCGAGCTGAGGCCGACCACCGACCCGATGCTGAGGTCGATGCCGCCCGAGATGATGAGCACGCCGACGCCGACGGTCAGGATGCCGTAGTACCCCAGCCGCTTGGCGATGGTGCCCTGGTTCTCCGGGGAGCGGGCGCGGACGCTGGAGGCCATCAGCCCCACGTACAGCGCCACCACGATGAGAACGATTCCGATCAGCCGGTTCATACCCGCCCCCCGCCCCCTGTCGCCAGCCGCATCACCGCCTCCTCGCCCATGAGTGGGCGGGGCAGCTCGCCGGCCAGGCGGCCCTCGTGCAGCACCAGCACGCGCCCGCTCACCCCGAGGACCTCTTCGAGGTCGCTGGAGATCATCAGCACCGCCACGCCCTCGCCCGCCAGCTCGTCCATCAGCGCGTAGATCTCGCTCCGCGCCCCCACGTCCACGCCGCGCGTGGGCTCGTCGAGGATCAGGACGCGCGGCCTGCGTGCGAGCCACTTGCCCAGCACCACCTTCTGCTGGTTGCCGCCCGAGAGCTGTCCCACGACCTGCCCCGGACCCGAGGCCCTGATCCGGAGCCGGGCCATCAGCCGGCCGCACAGGTCGGCGACCTTGTCGGGGCGGACGAAGCCCGCCGTGCTCAGCTCGCCCCAGTTGGGCAGCGCCAGATTCTCGCGCACGGACTCGGGGATCACCAGGCCGTGGCGGCGGCGGTCCTCCGGCACCAGGATCAGCCCCGCCGCGATCGCGTCCGCCGGCCCGCGTGGGACGAGCGGCCTGCCGTCGATGCTCGCCGAGCCGCCGGTGATGCGGCGCAGGCCGAACAGCGCCTCCGCCAGCTCGGTGCGGCCCGCGCCGACCAGGCCTGCCACGCCGACGATCTCGCCGCCGCGCACGGAGAACGACACGGGCGGGCCGCCGCCCTCGAACGTCAGGCCCTCCACCCGCAGCCGCGCCGGCGCGTCGGCCGCCGGCTCGCGCGTGTGCGGGTAGAACTGCCGGAGGTCGCGCCCCACCATGAGACGTACCATCGCGTCGTGCGTGATCTCCGGCCCGGTCAATTCGCCGGCATTCCTGCCGTCGCGCAGGACGACGACGCGCGAGGCGATGCGTTTCACCTCGGCGAGGCGGTGGGAGATGAAAAGGACGGCGACGCCCTCGCGCCCCAGGCCGTCGATCACCTCGTAAAGCTTGTCCGTCTCCTTCTGCGTCAGGGAGGAGGTCGGCTCGTCCATGATGATGAGGCGGGCGTTGAGGGAGAGGGCCCGCGCGATCTCGACCATCTGGCGCTGGCCAGGCGGCAGGGCGCCGACGAGGCGCGAGGGCGGCACGTCGAGGCCGACGCGGGCCAGCAGGGAGCGGGCGCGGGCCGCCGTCGCGCCGGGCCAGAGCAGCCCCAGCCACCCGGCCCCCTCGCGTCCGAGGAATAGGTTGGCCTCGACGCTCAGGTTCTCGGCGAGGTTCAGCTCCTGGTGGATGAGGACGATGCCCCTGTCGGCCGCGTCGGCGACCCCCGCGAGGCGTGTCGGCACGCCGTCGATGAGCAGCTCGCCCTCGTCGGGGGGGAACAGCCCGGCGACGATCTTCATGAGGGTGGACTTGCCCGCCCCGTTCTCGCCGACGACGGCGAGTGCCTCGCCGGGCGTCAGGCGGAGGCTGACGCCGTCGAGGGCCTGCACGCCGGGGAACGCCTTGCGGACGCCCCGCGCCTCGAGGAGGGGTGCGGTCACTTCTTGCCGCTCATCAGCTCGGCCAGCCTCTTGCGGAAGGGGCCGACGGCGAGGCGTTTGAGGCCGTTGGCGTCGCCGTCGTCCTTCTGGATGACGCGGTAGGGGACGTGGACGATGCCGCCGGCGGGCAGCTTGTCCTTCTGCCCGGAGGAGAGGGCGGCCATCATCATGACGGCCTGGTAGCCGAACTCGTACGGGTCCTGGACGACGGTGCCGTGGACGGTGCCGGCCGTGATGCCGTCGAGGGTGGCGGGGTCCTCGTCGAATCCGACGATGGAGATGCGTGCCCGCTTGGCGGCGTCCTTGACCTTGCTGGCGGCGGCGAGGCAGGCGGGCGGGTTGTACGCCCACAGGCCGACCATGCAGACGTTGCCCTCGGGCAGGGCGTTGATGAAGTTCTCGGCCTTGGTGAGGGCCTCGGCGCGGCCGACGGGCTGGTCGGTGAAGGTGGATTCGTGGAGCTTGTAGATGCCCTTCGACTCGCCGTCGGGGGTGTCCTTGAACTCGTTGGGGTCCGTCAGCGCCGGGTTGCCGAACAGCTCGTCGATGACGCCCTGGCGGCGCTGGCGGGCGTTGAGCGAGTCGAGCCGGCCGACGAAGATGGCGACGGTGCCTCCCTTCTCGCCGAGGGCCTCCTTGACGAGCTTGCCGACGGCGCGGCCGGCGGCGTAGTTGTCGGTGCCGATGTAGGCGACGCGCTTGCTCTTCGGGGCGTCGTTGTCCACGGCGAGGACGTGCGCCTTGCCCGCGACCTGGTCGAGGAACGCGGACTGGTTCTTCGGGTCGATGACCGAGACGGCGACGGCCTTGGCGCCGGCGTTGATGGCGTTCTCGACCTCCTCCTTCTGGGCGGCGGGGGTGCTGTCGGCGGGCTTGCGGAAGAGGACCTCGAACTTGACCTTGGCCTCGGCGGCGCGGGCGCCGGCCTCGGCCATGTTCCACCAGGGGTCGGGGTTGTTGGTGATGAAGGCGATGGACGGCTTGTCGTCGGAAGGCTTGCCCTTGCCGCCGTCGCCGCAGCCGGACAGGAGGCAGATGGCCGCGCCGGCGGCGAGGAGGGAGCGGGAGAGTGTGTTCATGGTGCGGCTCGCGTGCGGAGAGTGCTTCTGGATCAGAGGATACGCACGGCGGGCGGCACGGCAAGCGCGGGCTTCACGGGATCGTGGTGGGGCGTCGCATGGATTGCGCACGGGGGCCTCGTAGGTCGCGCCTCGGCCCGGCGAGCGGCAGGTCGGTGTCGCTGCGCTCCCGCGTATCGTCGTCGGGCCTCGCAGAGCCTCGACCCGACCTACGTGATGCGCTTGATGGCGCGGCCAGCGGCAGACTGATCCGGTTGAACAGGACGATTTCCTGGATTTCTCCTGGGGACGGTGGCAAGAACCGGTCCCAGGAGGGTGGAGGGGACGATCGCGAGATGCTCATCCCCGATCCCAACACTCACACCTCACCTCACGGAGATGACATGAACGTGTCCTTGCGTTTCATCTTGGCCGCCGCCCTGGCGGTCTTCTGCCTGACGGCAGCCCAGGCCGCGCGGGCCGGTGCCGCCTTGGAGCAACTGGCACCCGCCGTCACGGCCGAGGCGGATGCCCAGTACGGTGACCATGGCCACTCCAAGGTGTACTGGGTGTACTACCGCATCTCCGTGAACTCCCCCTGGCAGATTTACGGCGGGTATTACTCCCATGTGAAGGCGCAGGCGGCCGTCAACTACTTCCGCTCGAGGGGGTATGGATCGTTCTACCGCTGATCCCCTCACTGGGAGTGTGCCCGAAGCGGAGCCCCTGCTTCTTTCCGCCGAGGGACGGGTCGAGGGAATGGCGCTCGTCGCCGGTGGGTCGTGGCCGCCTCGTGTCGCCGGTGACGTGCCGGCCCTGCCCGCATTGTGGCCGGGGCGGCACGTCGCCATCGGGCGGGGGCGTACTCGCCCAGGCCGGAGTCGCTGCGTTCCCGTGTGTCGTCGTCGGGCCTCGCAGAGCCTCGACCCGACCTACGCGGCAGACGGCTGCGTTGGGTCGGTGTCGCCGCCCAGGGGCGAGCAGGCGACGGGCCAAAGGTGATGGGGGGATGACACCTCACTGCCCGGGATAGAATGAAGGGTGCTGACAAATGGGCCGTGGGGGGACAGGCCGTGGGACGCCGCGACGAGGACAAGAAACGCCGGCGGAAGAAGCGCGTGGACGCCCGCGATCGCAAGCAGCGGGCTTCGGGCCCCGATCTTTCCCGGGAATTGCAAGCGATGGAGCGGCTAATGGCCGTCCCCCAGCCGGCCACCTGGCCGGGCACCGCGGACGCCAGCGTCGGCCGTCCCGACAGGCTCAAGTTCGTGGTGGCGACGTTCGGCATGAAGCACGAACCGGGCAAGTCGAAGTTGCGCGATCTGGAACGCCGACTCGGCGACGGGCTGCTCGGCCGGATGCCCGAGCTCGACCACTGGGCCATCGAGGCCTTCCTCTACAAGGGCCTGCCCGGCGACGACTGGCACCCCATCGACGCCTACCTGGCCCACCCCGGGCACGGCCTGACGCCGGCCGCCGCCGCCCAGGTCCGCCTGTGGAAGCAGGCCGAGCTGGGCCTGCACGAGGTCGGCCCGGTGGCCGACGACCTGGTGGCCCTGCACGAGTGGGACGGGCGGCGGCGCACCGGCGTGGTCCGGCGCGCCATCTCGGTGGGGATCGGTGGCGTCAACAGCTTCCGGACGCAGGCCGGCAAGGTGATGCTGAGCTACGTGGCGCCCTGGGCCCCCGAGGCCGGCATCTCCTGTGCGATGGGTTACGGCCCGATGCTCCCCCGGAGCAAGGCGGGCGCGCTGCTGCCGTTCCTGGGCCTGCGGTATCTGGAAGCGGCCGCCAGGACGCTGCCCTGGAAGGAGAGCAACCAGGCCGGCCGGGAGCACCTGCTCGCTTGGCGCGAGCGTGACTGGGAGAGGTGGCTCCGGGAGGTGCTGACAATTCCCTTCGACGCCTTCATCCCGATGCCCCCGGATGGGATCGGGTCCCTGGAAAGGGTCGTGGAGCTGATGCCCTCTTTCCAGGGCGACTCGCGGCGCTTCGGCGTGTACTTCCGGACCGAGGACGGGGTGTTGGCCGGGGCGACCGCCGTGATACCGATGGACTTCTCCTCGGCGAACGCCCTGGCCCTGGCCGAGTACCACGCTTACCGGAAGATCGTTGGCCCGCCCCAGGCACGGCCCCGGTAGGCCGGGCGGAACACGGGGGGCCGGAACGGGAGGCGACCCGGCCCCGGGACAATTCAGGGCCATCGACAAGGCGGTTTCTGCGCCTCCCGCGCCGGATCGGGGCCTCCTTCCCTGGCGGCGGTGAGGCCCTGCTCCAGCGCCGAGACGTTCTCGATGCGTCCGCCGCCGCGCTTCTGGCGCTGCTCGCGCGGATCCGCGGCGGAGATCACCCCAGAGGATGCCCGGCAGGGCCGGCATCCCGGTCCGCCACCGCGCCTTGTGTCCGACGAGCAGGGCCTTCGCCCGGTCACCGCCCGGCGACACTTTTTCGGTGCGTGGGACGGCGAGGGTCGGGGAGAGGCCGAGACCCGCGCTGGGTTTCGGGGAGCGCTGTGGCCTCTTCGGGGAGCGCTGTGGCCCCTCCTCCGGCCGGGATGACGACGATTGTGTCCTGCTGGTCGGTGACCCAGTCGCCGATCAAGCAGACACAGTGGGCGGAGCAGACGCCGCACCGCTGGCACCACGTCCAGCAGTCACAAGCGCACGCCGACGCCTGACGCCGGATGCAACAGAAGCATTGCATGGCTACCATCCCCGGAGTTTGTTTACCTCCGAGTGTATTGATCCTGACCAATGCTGCCAATCGTAACCGACAGAATCGGAATCGTCACAGGGGATCCGCTGGTGATGCTCAGACTAGTGTTTCGGACTTACCTGGAGGGTTGAGGAGGGAAGACGGGCCATCCC
>CAZVZK010000060.1:0-59459 GCA_964630925.1 uncultured Alcaligenaceae bacterium | reverse complement strand
GCGCAGCGGCATGAGGGACTGAAATGCAAATCCCCTGCGGAATTTGCATTTCAGGGGGTCGTGGTGGGCCACCTCCACGCCGGTGGCGACGGCCCACCACGTCTAATTCTGTCCAACTCCAGATGTCGGGGTGAACGGTTACCCCCCATCAGCACGGGCCGAGGGCGGGCGCATGACGGGCGACGAGGCAGGGCTGCTGGCGGCGATCCGCGAATCCCCGGCGGACGACCTGCCGCGCATGGCGTGGGCGGACTGGCTCGACGAGAACGGCCGGTCAGAACGCGCCGAGCTGGTCCGCAACCAGTTGGCCTTGGCACGCGGCGAAGAATCGGGCCGGGGACGTGAGCAGGCACTCCTGGCCGAGCACGGGCAACGCTGGCTCGATGAGGAGCTGCCGGGGTTCACTCTTCGGACGACGCACGAGTGGTTGCCACGCGAACACGCCGAGCGGCGCTTGGCGGCGTTCCGGCGGGGCTGCGTGAGCGTCCTCTTCTTGCCCACCGCGGAGTTCATCGGGCGTTCGCAGGCCCTGGGTGCGGCGCTGCCGCTCGCCCGCGTCCAGCTCCATGACCGCTGGCCGGATGGCTACATGGTCTGGGGAGATGACGAGGCCGTGCCCGAACACGCTCGTATCCCGGAAGCACTCGTGCGCCGCCTGCCCCTTCCGGCTTCAACCGGGCCGGCCTTCGATGACCCTCTCGGGCAAATCTACGGCAAGTTCCTCGACGCTCTGGCCGCCCTCTCGATGGCCTGTACCGCGCACGCCGCGTCGGGCCGGGGCGATCTATCCACGATGAAGAAGGTGTATACGACGGGGCAGGTGGCCCACCTTTGCCACGTCGCCACGCGCACCGTGGCCAAGTGGTTCGACACAGGCAAACTCAAGGGCTACCGCATCCCCGGCAGTCAGGACCGCCGCATCCCGACGGAACAACTCATGCGCTTCCTCCGCGAGAACGATATGCCGATGCCCGCTGCCCTCCATCCCTGGAATGGTGATCTGGAAACGTTTACGGCTTGACTACGCTGCCTTTGTTCCGCGCGAGCCAGGCGTCGGTCATGGCATCCAGGCGGCCCTGTTGCTCGGGCCGCACCGGATCCTCGCCGGTAATCCTCGTCAGTGCGTGGATCTAATGGTTCGGCCTCCGCCGCAGCTCGGCGAGGATCAACGGGACCACGCCGCGCCCCAGGGCGATGATCTCCTGATAGGCGGGGTGACCGACGATCTCAGACGCCGACGAGCAGAAAGCGGTCTCGCGTTCCCACCGCCGCGCCAGCTCCTCGAACCGCAGCTCGATTGGAAGCTCGGCGTCTCGAGAAGGCATCGCCCCTGCCGTGGAAGCGGCCTCACCTCCCGGTGCGTGAATGACATCAGCCATGCCGGTGCCCTCCTCCCGGTAGTGTACCAAGTCGGAAGGGGTGTAGCATACACCAGTTCACCGGCCCGGAGCAACGCGAGTGCGGCCGGCCTTGCCCCGGCGGGCCGGCGCGGCTATATGCCGTGCCACGGCCCTGGGTCGGTGGCCCCTCGGCGCACGTCGTCATGCCACCACGGGAGTACGGAGCGATGAGCGTCCCTAGGGGTGGCCTGTGCCTGCTGGCCGTCGTCCTGGCCTGGCCCTTGAGCGCGGCCCCGGCCGGCGAGATCGAGACCCGCGACTTCGCGGTCCTCGTGGGCGGCAAGGCGGCCGGCGAGGTCCACATGACCATCCAGAAGCACGACACCGGCGTCGTCTCCGTCCGCACCTACACGGATGTCAAGGTCACCTTCGGCCTGCTCACCCACAGGTTCAGCTTCCGCGGCGTGGAGGAGTGGAAGGACCGCCGTCTGACGCGCCTCGACTCCACCTCCGAGGAGAACTCCAAGCGGATGAGCGTCTCCGCCGCCGCCGGGCCGGGCGGCCTCGCCGTGAGGGCCAACGGCACCGAGCGGACGATGAAGCTGGAGGCGTGGGCCAGCACCTACTGGAGCCTGCCCGACCCCAAGCTGCGCGACGGTGAGCTGATGATCCTCGACGCCGACTCCGGCAAGGAGCTGACCGCCAAACTGCAGTATGTCGCCACGGAGAAGATGCGTGTGGCCGGGCAGGAGGTCACGCTCAACCGCTACCGGCTCAGCGGCAAGGTGTCCGCCGAGCTGTGGTACGACGGGCATGAGCGCCTCGTCCGGCAGGAATGGTCGGAGTCCGGACACAAGACGGTCATGGTGCTGGTCCGGGTGCGCCGGTGATGCGGATTGTGTGGGCCCAAGGCCGCCGACGGGCCGATGTCAGAGGGGACGCCGACAGGGGCGGGCGCGTGTCGGCCTTGCACGCCGTGCGGGCCCCAGGGTAACCTGTCACTCAACCTCTCCATCCCCCGGTACACAGGGAGTAGCAATGACCGACCGAGCCGCCATCCGGCAGACGATGATCGAGCTGCTCGAGGCCGACACCGGCGAGACGTACCGGGACATATCGGACGAGGACAAGATCCGCGAGGGCCTCGGACTGGATTCCGTGGACGTGGTCAGCGTCGTCTCCCAGGTCGAACGCCATTTCCACATCCGCCTCACCCACGAGGAGCTGATGACGGTCGTGACCGTCGGCGACCTCCTCGGCCTCCTGGAGCACAAGGTCAACGCGCCGCAGACGAAGGCCGCGTAGCCGCCGAGGCCAGAAGTAGAACTGTCCACGGATCACACGGATCACACGGATCAGAACAAAGCAACAAGCAAGGAGGCAGACAGGTGGCCCAATGCCTCCTGCCTGCCTCCTTGCTTGTCTTGGCTGTTATCCGTTTGATCCGTGGACAGCTCTTCCCCCCCCTCTCACGCCGCCATTCGCGCCCCCGGACGGGGGAGGTGGCCGGCGGCCTGCACGCCGCGCATCGCCTCGATGAGGCCGTCGATGGCCGCCGTGTCGTGGTTGGCGTTCACCTGGATGCGCAGGACGCCGGCGTGGTACGGCACGGCGGGGAAGATCACCGACTGGACGTAGAAGCCGCGTTCGAACAGCATCCGCCCGGCCCGGAGGGTTTCCTCCTCGGCGCCGGCCTCCACGCTCAGGATCGGCGTCCTCCCGCCCTGGACCATCAGGCCCATCGCCAGCAGCCCGTCGCGCAGGCGTGCCAGGTTGCCGTGCAGGCGGGCCGATAGCAGGTCGTACTCGCCCGACGTCAGGATGTCGCAGACCGTGACGATGGCGTCGAGGTAGGCCGGGACGACGGGCCCGCCGAAGATGTAGGTGTTCGAGCGCATCTTGAGAAGCATCTTCATCTGGTGGGAGCAGCCGATGAAGCCTCCGGCGCAGGAGAAGCCCTTGGACAGCGAGCCGACCACCAGGGCGTTGTCGTAGGTGCCCAGCGCCTCCAGCACGGTGCCGCGGCCCCGGGGGCCGATCACGCCGGAGGCGTGGGCGTCATCGACGTACAGGACGGCGCGGCGCGGGCGGGCGACGCGGTCCAGCTCGGCCAGGGGCGGCAGCTCGCCGCTCATGCTGTACACGCCATCGAGGGCGACGACGGCGGTGCGGTAGTCGCCTGCCCCGTCGAGGGCGTGCGCCAGGGCGGCGGGGTCGCAGTGCCCGAAGGTCACGACACGCGTGCCGTTGGCCCTGGCGATCTTGGCCCCCTCCTGGATGCTATTGTGGGCCTGCTCATCGATGACGAGGAGGTCCTGCTTGCCGACCAGGCCGGGGATGGCGCCCATGTTGGCGAGGGAGACGGACGGGTAGATGACGCACTCCTCGGTGCCGAGCCACTCGGCGAGGCGGCGCTCGGCGTCGTCGTTGCTGCGCACGCTGGAGAAGGCGCGGGACGCCCCGTTGTGGGTGCCCCAACGCTCCAGGCCGCGGTGGACGGCGTCGATGACGCGGCGGTCCTGGTCGAGGCCGAGAAAGCTGTCCGACCCGAAGTTGACGACCGTGCGGCCGGCGACGACGATACGGCGGCCGGGGAGGACCTCATCGACGACGAGGTCCTTGAGGTGGGCGTCGGGGAACGCCTCGGCGAAGTGCTCCATGAAGCGGATGAGCCCGCTCTGGCGCATCCCGCGCACGAGCTGTTCCATGGGACTGATGCTCATGGCCCTAGATTCCATCCCGGGACCGGCACTGGACGAATGCTCGGGGCGCGGGCCGCCCGCCGCAATCCAGGCATGAAACCACAGCTCGGGCGGCGGTGTCAACCGCGAACGGTTCGTCCATTCAGTTCAGGCCCCCCAGGCCGCGCTCGGTGATGGGCGGGGCGACGACGGCACGGGCCTCGGCCAGGGCCAGCTCGTACAGGTCGCGCACGGTCTGGGCCTGCTCGGGCGACATGGGCGGCAGGATCGAGAAGGGCACCGCCACGAAGGCGTCGGCGGCGGGCGGGGGCACGGCCGGGGCGGGCAGGCGATTCGCACGTCGCGGCATGGCGTCTCCTCGTTCGGCGGTGTGTTTCTCTCCCACCCTGGATCGGCCGGCGGGGCCGGCGGCATCCTCCTTTGGGGAGGCAGGGGTGGCGGGGTGGACGGCGGGGCGGGCGTAAAATCGTTGCAATCGGCGCCCCCGGCCCCTATGATGACCCCGCCCCGGAGAGACGGGGCAAGGACATCCAGGACGGGAGGTCGAGGAATGACCAGCACGATGATGATGGACCGGACCGCCGTGAACAGCCTCAACCCGATGGGCATGACGGGCGGGGCGCACGCCCCGATGGCCGCCGGCCCCAACTACCTGATGGTGCCGCGCTGCACCTTCCAGCTCGAGAAGGTCCAGGGCGGGATGAAGCTGACCTGCTGCGCCGACGACCCGATGGCCCGCAGCATGTTGCAGAACCTGTGCCAGTCGCTGATGGGCGGGATGGCCTCCTGCGTCTGCACCCTCAACGGGGTCACGGTCTGCACGATCAACTTCATGATGGGCCTGACCCGCTGCGAGGTGACCGAGACGGGCTGCTGCGTCACCTGCACCTCGGGCGACACCAAGTGCTGCGAGATGATCCAGTCGTGCTGCGCCTGCCTCGCCAGCCTGTGCGAGGGCGGCTGCACCTGCTGCCTCGTCCTCAACGGCACCCCCGTCTGCTGCGGCACGACGCAGACGGTGACGAAGGCAAAGAAGTAGCTGACAGCCAGCAACAGCCAGCAGCAGCCAGCCAACAGCCGGCGATCCCGGAGCGAGGGTGGCCGGCTGTACTTGCTGTATTAGCTGGCTGTTGCTGGCTGTTCGCAGGCTGTTGCTGGCTGTCAGCTACTGCTTGACATCCGCCCTCCCGCCGTTCATGCTGGAGGGTGGATGTCACTTCGTGCCCAGCGGGAGGCCCTCATGCGCCGAACCACCCTCACCGCCCTCCTCGTCGGCCTCCTCGCCTGCGCGGCCACCGCCCAGGACAAGGACAAGGACGACAAGGGCGAGGGCGCCGCCGTGGGCAAGAACGTGCCCGGCACCTTCAACCCGTTCAACGTCACCGCCCGCATCGTCCCGATGGCCGAGCCCGATGAGAAGGGCAAGGGCGAGAAGACGCCTCGGCCCGACACCAAGGGCAAGTTCCACTGCCTGGTGACCGAATACGACATGGACCCGGTCGTGCTGCTGGTCCTGCGCGACGCCGACGAGGCGGCGGGCGTGAAGTCCCTGCTCAAGAAGCTCGACGCCGCCATCGGCCGCAACTCGGGCGCGAGGCTGCGGGCCTTCGTCGTGTGCCACTTCGACGGGCTGGTGAACGTGGTCACCCAGGACGAGCGCCGCGCCGAGCTGGCCGAGAAGCTGACGAAGCTGGCGGAGGATCTGAAGCTGAAGGGCGTGGTGCTCACCCTCGCCGCGCCCGCGGACCTGGCGAAGTGGAAGCTCGACACGAAGGCGGCGGCGAATGTGATCCTGTATCGCCGGCTGAAGGTGGAGGCGGTCCACGACCTGAGCCGTGACAAGTTGGAGAAGGAGGAGGATGCGGCGCTCGACGCGGTCCTCGCCGACGTGAAGGACAAGCTCAAGGCGGCCCGGTGAGGGGTTTCTCCGTTGACGGACATGGAGCCTGCCCTGCTGCGGGCCATCCACGACGCCCCCGGCGATCCGGTCAACTGGGCGGTCCTCGGTGACTGGCTGGAGGACAAGGGCGACCCGCGCGCCGAGCTGCTGCGTCTGCGCCTCCAGCTGGCGGAGGGCTCCGGGGAGCGCGCGCACGCGCGGCTGGTGCGCCGGCAGGCGGATCTGCTCGCCGCGGGGGTGCGGCCTTGCGTGCCGGTGCTGGTGAACTCCATCGGGATGGAGCTGGCGTTGATCCCGGGGGGGACGTTCCTGATGGGCTCGCCGGAGGACGAGGATGGCCGGTACGACGACGAGGGGCCGTGCCACGCGGTGACAATCACGCGCCCCTTCTGGCTGGGCCGGGCTCCCGTGACGCAGGCCCAGTTCCGGGAGATCATGGGCACGCACACGAGCCATTTCTCGGCGGCGGGGGGCGGGGCGGAGGAGGTGGCTGGCCTGGACACCGACACGCTGCCCGTCGACCGAGTGACGTGGTTCGAGGCGGTGCGTTTCTGCCATCGGCTGTCGTCCCTACCCGGGGAGCGCGAGGCCGGGCGGGTGTACCGCCTGCCGACAGAGGCGGAGTGGGAGTACGCCTGCCGCGCGGAGTCACGGCTGCCGTTCTCAACGGGGGCGCGGCTGACCGCGGCGATGGCGAACTTCGACGGCACGCGGCCTTACGGCTTGCCGCGCTCGCGCGGCAAGAACCTGAAGCGCACCTCGCCGGTGGGCAGTTACCCGCCGAACGCCTGGGGCCTGTACGACATGCACGGCAACGTCTGGGAGTGGTGCCACGACTGGTTCGACAGGGAGTATTACGCCGGCAGCCCCTCCGTCGACCCCGAGGGGCCTGAGGACGGGACGGAGCGGGTGCTGCGTGGCGGCTCGTACTACTACATCGGGTCGAGCTGCCGGTCGGCGATCCGCCTGGACCGCGAGCCGGAGGCGCGCAGCAACCTCGACGGCTTCCGCGTGGCGCTGCCGTGGCCGGGGTGATTGCCGGGGTGGCCGCGCGGCAACGGGAGGGGGAGGCGGGCACGGCCCCTTGTCGAGCTGGGGGCGAGAGTCCCCCAAACCCCCATCGGCGACGATGATCGAACCATCCACTTGAACGGACCGGGGTCGCCGCGCTCCCGTGTGCCGTGCGGCTCGGCGGGGGCCTGACCGGGCGTGGCTCCGGCCGAGCCGAGCGATGATTGAATCATCGGCGTTGGAGAGAGGAGGGCTGCTCCATGTGCCGTCGGCTCGGGGGGCCTCGCCCTCCCGAGCCGCGCCCGGCCGTCGGTCACAGGAGCTGGCGCGTGCTGAGCTGGCGCTCGGCCTCCAGCCAGAACTGCACCCCGTCGCACAACGGGCGGCCGGCGGCCTCCCACGCCAGGTAGGCACGCAGGCGGATCTCGTCCTGCGACGGGCGCTGGTCGGCCACGCGCTCCCGCACCACCTGCGCCGGCGCCTGCGCCGGCTTGGCCGCCGCGGGCGCGGGCGCCGGCTTGGCCGCCGCGGGGGCGGGGGCGGTCAACGGCTTGGCCGGGGTGCTGTGCTTCCGGGTCATGGTTCACTCCATTCGGGTGGGTGGCCCGTCCGGCCCTGCCGTCGCGCGTACGCCGACAGCCGGACGCCGCTTCTTGTTGTAGCGATCCGGCCGCCGAGGGGCCGCATCTCGACGCGCACGGTTCCCGCTACCGCGCCGGGCCGCCCGCCGGTATCATGCCCGCATGCCCTGCCGCCCGCGGAGCGTCCGCATGGCCGAACGGCCCCAACCGAACGCCCAGGCCCCCGACCCGCTCTCGGGCCGCGCCCTCGGGCCGTACCTCGTCGGGACACGTCTGGGCGGCGGCGGCATGGGCGCCGTGTACGAGGCGTTCGACTCCAAACTGCACCGCCCCGTCGCCGTCAAGATCCTCGCCCCGCACCTCGCCGCCGACGCCGAGGCCAGCAAACGGTTCCTCGCGGAGGCCCGCGCCGCCGCCCGCCTCAACCACCCCAACGTCGTCCACGTCTACGACGCCGGGCAGGCGGACGGCGTCACCTTCCTCGTCATGGAGCTGGTCGAGGGCGGCAGCGTCCACGACCTCGTCGTCCGGAAGGGCCCGCCCGGCTGGCGCGTGGCCACGCGCATCGCCGCCGACGTGTGCCGCGGCCTGGCCGCCGCCCACGACGCCGGCCTGGTCCACCGCGACATCAAGCCCGGCAACTTGATGCTGGCCCCCGACGGGACGGCCAAGGTCGCCGACTTCGGCCTCGCCAAACGCCTCGACGGGGCGGGGACGGCGATCACCGCCGCCGGCGCGATCATGGGCACGCCGGATTACATGAGCCCCGAGCAATGCCAGGCCGAACGCGCCGACGGGCGCAGCGACCTCTACTCGCTTGGGGCGGCCTACTACTTCCTCCTCACCGGCCGCCCGCCGTTCCGCGCCGAGAGCGCGGTGCAGGTGATGTTCGCCCACTGCTCCAGCCCGGCGCCCGACCCGCGCACCATCGCCCCCGACGTGCCCGCCGGCTGCGCCGCCGTCGCGGCCCGCGCCCTGGCGAAGAAGCGCGGCGGACGCTACCCCGACGCCCGCGCCATGCTCCGCGACCTGGAGGCCCTCCTCGCCGCGCCGCCGTCCGACACCCACGCCCCCGCCCCGGGGCCGACGCCGACGCCGGGCCCCGCCGGGCAGGAGACGCTCTCCCCGCCGCCCACGCGGCGCCGTTGGCTGTGGGCGGCCGCCGGCGTCGGCGCCGCCGCCCTCGGGGCCGCCGGCCTGTGGGCCCTTCGCCGCCCGACCCTACGCACCGGGCCGTTCGCCCTGCGGCAAAGGGCGGTCTTGAAGGGGCACGAGGCCGAGATCCGCACGGCGCGGTTCTCGCCCGACGGCACGATGCTGGCCACGGCGGGCATGGAGCGGCACGTCATCGTCTGGTGGGTGCCCTCGGGCGAGCGGCGCTGGAAGCTGGAGGGCCGCGCCGAGCGTGCCTACTGCGCCGCCTTCGCGCCGGACGGGCTCACCCTGGCGACGGGCGGCGAGCGCGACCCCATCTCGTTCTGGTCCCTGGAGGATGGCGGCCTCCTGGAGTCGTCCAGGGGGGCTTCCGCCATCTTCGACCTCGCCTTCTCGCCCGATGGCCAGCACCTCGCCGCCGGGGCGGCCTACGCCGGCGTCATCGTCTGGCGTCGGGACAGGCGGACGGGCCTGGCCGAGTCCGAGCGCCGCGAGCTGGAGGAGCAGACGCGCTGGGTCGGCTTCTCCCCCGAGGGGAAGTTGGCGGCGGTGGTGTGGCAGAAGTCGCTGCGCCTGTTCGACGGCGCGGGCCTGCGCGAGGCGGGGCGGCTGCCCGGGCCGGTGAACTGCGCGGCGTTCGGCCGCGGCGGGCGCCTCGCCGCCGGCACCGAGGGCGGCTTGATGCTGTGGACGCCGCCAGCCCAGGCCGAGCGCGTCGGGCGGGCCGGCAAGACGTGGCCCGTCGCGTTCTCACCCGACGGCGGCACGGTGGCCTACGCCGACGACAGGCCGCGCCTGCTCCACCTCGCCAGCGGGGCGGAATGGGCCGCCCCGCTGGCGGAGGAGAATCTGCGCTGGCTGGAGTTCGCGCCCGACGGGCGCACCCTCGTCTCGGCGGGGGCGGGCGGCTCGGTGCGGCTGTGGGACGTGCTCGATGCCTGATGGGAGGGACGGCGCGATGGATGCCGCGAACAACTTCCTCGACCAGATCACCACGCGCTGGCCGCTCATCACCGACCCCGTGCGGTTCGTGATGCGTTACGCCCCCGCGATCCGCCGCTACCTGTCGGCCATCGTGCGCGACCCGCACGACCTGGACGACGTGGCCCAGGAGTTCCTCCTCAACGTGGTCCGCCGCGGCCTCGTCTCCGAGGGCGAGGTGCGCGGGCGCTTCCGCGATTACCTCAAGGCGTCGATCCGCAACGCCGCCCTGTCGCACCTGCGCAAACGCCGCGCCCCCCTGGCCAGCGACGCCGACCTCGCGTCGCTGGCCGCCCCGGACAGCGGGGCGGCGGAGCGGGAGTGGGTGGACGAGTGGCGGACGACGCTCCTCGGCCAGGCGATGGAGAAGCTGGAGGAGCACGAGCGCCGCGCCCCCGACGGCCGGCTGCACACGGTGCTGTGTCTGGCCCGCGATCATCCCGACGCCGACTCGCCGACGCTGGCCGCCCTGGCCGCCGAGCGCAGCGGCAAGCCGATGATGCCGGAGGCGTTCCGCAAGCAGCTCAGCCGGGCGCGGGGGCTTCTGGCCAACCTCCTCGTGGACGAGGTGCGCAAGACGTTGGAGGATCCGAGCCAGGACCTGATCGACGACGAGCTGGCGGCGTTGGGGCTGCAAGGGCTGGTCGCGCCGTACATCAGCTCCCCGGAGTAGGGGCTCTCCCGGGCCGATCCTCTCGTTTCGTAACCGTTCTGGAGGGAATTGGTCGTCTCCTGCCTGACGCTTGTGACCGTCTACGGCAGCTCGATCACACAGGTGCCATGTCCCCGGCGCTGATTGCGCGGCTGGATGGCTGCCTCAAGGCGGCGCTTGCCTTGCCTTGATGGCCTCCGCGCCTTGGCCTCTTCACCGCGTGAGCAGGAAGTCCTTGCTGTTGAGCAGCGCCCACATCAGGTCCTGCGCCGCCTCGTCGCGCTTCGCCCCGTATGACTTCAGGAACTCCAGCCCCACCCGCACCTCGTCGCCTCGCGGGTGCCGCGACAGCGCCCACAAATACAGCTCCGCCAGCAACTCCTCGTCCGCCGGCTTCTTCCGCAGCACCAGCGCCGGCCTGCCGCCGGGGTTCTGCACCCTGCCCAGGATGCTCTTGCCGTTGATGAAGTGCAGCGCCTGAAGCAGATTCGACCCGTTGTCACGCTCGCACTCGCAGGCGTCCATCCGCTGCGGCTTGCCGAACAGACGCAGGAATTCGTTCTCCACGCTGCCGTCCGGCAGCTGCGCCGCCCGGAACCCGCCCGGCACGCCGGGGAAGTTCTCGTTCACCCCCGTCGCCTGGATCAGCGAGTCCAGGAGCGCCTCCGCCGGCACCCGCCGGGCCACCGCCCGCGAGAAGTTCAGCTCGTCGTGGCGGTTCGAGGCGTTCGCCGCCCCGCCCCTCTGGTACGCCTCCGACGTGACGATCCGCCGCATCAGGTGACGCACGTCGAACTTGCTCTCGATGAAGTCCGCCGTCAGCGCGTCGAGCAGGGCGGGGTTGATCGGGGGGTTGGTGCTGCGGACGTCGTCCACCGGCTCGATGATGCCCCGGTGGAAGAAGTAGCTCCACACCCGGTTCACCAGCCCCCGCGCGAAGAACGGGTTCTTCGGCGACGTGAGCCACTCCGCGTACGCCGTCCGCCGGTCCACGCCGGCGGCCAGCTTCGGCTCGTCGCCGCCGAGGAATTTCGGCGGCTGCGCCCGGCCCGTGCGCGGATGCACCGCCGGGCCGGCGGCCGTGTTGACGCGTACCACCTTCGCCGTCGTGGTGCGGAAGCGGGCGTCGGGCCGCAGGCTCACCTGCGTGAAGAAGCCGGCCAGCCCGTAATACTCCGCCTGCGACCAGTTCTCCATCGGGTGGGCGTGGCAGCGGGCGCACAGCATCCGCACGCCGCAGAACACCTGCGTCACACGCTCCACCGTGTCGTTCGTGTCCTTGCTCATCGACAGGTACACGCTCGCCGGGTCGTCCACCGCCCCGCCCTTCGCCGTCAGCAGTCGCCGCGCGAACTTGTCGAGCGGCATGTTCTCCGCGACGGCGCCGCGGATGAATTCGCGGAACAGGTACACCGACTGCGGGCTCGTCGTCAGCCGCGAGTTCTGCAGCAGGTCGCCCCACTTCAGCGACCAGTGGTCGATGAATTCCGGACGCTCGAACAGCGCGTCGATCACCTTCTCGCGCTTCTTCGCGCCCCGGTCCGCCAGGAACGCACGCACCTCGTCGGGCGTCGGCTGCACGCCGATCAGGTCGAGATGTACGCGGCGCAGGAACGTCTCGTCGTCGGCCGGGGGCGACGGCGTGATCCGCACGCGGTTGAGCTTCTCGATGACGTGCCGGTCGATCAGGTTGCCCGACGGCACCGGCGTCGGCACGAAGCCGGCGTCCGGCGTCAGCACCGTCACGTCGGCCGCCGTGAACGACCGCTCGAACCGCCCCACGATGGCCGTCTCGCCGGCCTCGCCCGCGGTCACGGTGCCCAGCGCGTCGGCGTAGGCGAAGCGGTCGTTGTTGGCGGTGAAGATGCCGAAGCGTGTCACGTCGCGCGTCGTCCCGTCGTCGTACTCGGCGATGAGCTGCAGGCGGTGCGTCTGCCCCGGCTTGAGGGTGAGTTTGTCCGGCACCATGCGCACGCCGACGACGCGGGCGGTGTCCTTCAGATCCTCCGGCGTGCCCTCGCGTACCCAGCGCGTCAGGAGCGTATCCGCCAGACTCCCGCGTCCGAAGCGGGTGCCGCCCTCGTGCGGGGCATCCCCCCTGCCCTTGCGGATGATCGGGCTCTGCTCGGCGGCCACACGGCTGACGCGCCGTCCGCCGAGATCGCGGGCGATGGCGAGGAAGTCCTCGTCCGGCGTCTCGCCGCGCAGCGACAGCTTGAAGCCGTTCTTCCCAAGCGAGTACCCGTGGCAGGCGCCGGCGTTGCACCCCGCCTGGGTCAAGAGCGGCATCACCTCGTGGCGGAAACTCACCTCCGGCTCCGCCGCAGGCAGTTTCACCGTGACGCCCACCGTCATCGTCTTCCCGGCGGCGCTCACGGTGATTTTCGCCACGCCGTCGCCGACGGGCCTGACCCACCCGTCCTCGACGACGGCGACCTTCGGGGCATCTGTGGCGAACGTGGCGGCCTTCTGGAGATCGACGGTGTAGCCGTCGGCCGTCTGGCCGAGCACCTGCAGCGAGTGCGGGCGGCGCTGGTGGGTGAGCGTCACAGTCTCCGGGTGGACGCGCACGGAGGCGATCTTCTCGGGGCCCTGCCCGGTGAGTAGCAAGAAGACGGAGAGACAGGTCATCATGGCATCGCCCCTACTGGACCACCAGCGTGATCTCGACATCGCGGCTGCGCACACGCACCGCCGGCACCTTGGGGTCGGCCACGGCGCTGCCGCCGAGCTTGATCCCCGAATACTCCCCGGCGGCGTACCCCGCCGGCAGCGACAGCTTGAACACGAAGTCGGCCCGACCGACCGGCACTGTGACGTTCGCCGCGGCGACGCCCGGCGGCAGGCCGGTGAGCGTCAACGCCACGTCGCCCGTCAGCCCCTCGCGCCGCTCCAGCTTGCCCTTGATCTCCACCGGCACGGGCTTCTTCGCGTCGGCCTTCACCGCCACGCGCGGCGCGTCGGCGCTCACCAGGAGCTGCGTCTTCACCGGCAGGCGTTTGACCGGCGTGTAGGCCGTCGCCAACACCGTGCGCCGGTCGGCGGCGAGCATCTCGGCCATCACGGCGAGGTCGTGGCTCGTCGCCGGCAGGTCCGCCGGCACGAGGACGGGCACGTCCCCCGCGTCCACCTTGGCCGCCAGCTCCGTCGGCCTCTCGGCGCGGATGGAGCGGTTCGGGTCCGGCTGGTTGTTCACCAGCGGCACGTTCTGGCTCGTCAGCAGCGTCAGACGCACGACGTTGGCCCCGCCGGGCCGCGTCACCTTGACCGGCAGCGTCATCTTCCGCGCCGGCACGATGCCGTCCGGCGCCGGCGTGCGCCAGTCGATGACGAGCTCAGACGCCTTCGCGGTGGACGCGGCGACAGGGATCTCGGCGGCGGCCCACGGCTGCACGCTCTCCAGCGGGTCGCCGCTGACGAGCACCGGCACGTCGCGCTTGCCGCCTCGGCCCACCCAGCGCGTCAGGGCCGCTTCGAACGCCCCGCCGCGCTGCACCGTCACGAGCGCCCCCTCGGCGCCGGCAGGGATCGTCGCGCCTTCCAACTTCACGCCCGCCGGCAGCCCCTCCGCCGACAGTGTGATCTCGCCCTGATAGCCGCGTCGGTCGAGCAGCACCGGCACGACGCAGCGCCCGGCGTCGGGCAGGGTGGCCCGGCCCGAGCGGGTGAAAAGGCGGAAGTCGCCGGCCTCCGCCCCGGCGGGCGCGACGGCCAGGCGGTACACCCCGCCGTCGCCGTTCGTGTCGGCTATGGCCACCATGACGCTCTTCACCGTCGCCGGCACCGCGTACTCCAGCACGGGGTCAAGGGATGTCGGCCCCTCGTCCGCACGGGCCAGTTGGGCCCCCTTCTCATCGCGGACGATGACGGACGCGTGCAGGGGCGAGCCGATGCGCTCGGCGAACACCTCCAGACGCACCCGGCCCCCCGGCCTGACCGCGAGGCGAAAGCGTTCCTCGGCGTCCGGCGCGAGCTTGCCGCTGACGCCGGCGGGCCCCTCGGGAACCTCCAGCATCCGCCCCGGCACGGCGATCAGCTCGGGGTGCCCGGTGACGCGGGCGAACGGCCGCGGGCCGCTCCACGTCCCGCCCTTGGGCCACACCGCCGCCCCGTCCGGCGTCAGGTCGGCGCGCACACCCAGCCCCAGCAATTCCGCGCTCCGTCCTCCTGCCGTGACCGCGGGGGGGAAGACGGCGTCGGCGTAGTCCCACCGCCCGATCTTGAGGCGGTAGTGCCCCGGCGACTGCCCGGCATACTCGCTGTCGTGCAGCGACACGCTGTACTCGCCGTCGCCGGGGAGCGTGGCGACGATGCGGGCGTCGCCACCGAGCGCGGGCTTCGTCCACGCCCACGCGATCTGCTTCTTCTTCGCGTCGAACAAATGGACGACCGGCCGCAATCGGCTCCCGAGGCGCTGCGCCTCGACCTCGACGATCACCTTCTCGCCGCGCCTGCCGTTGAACGAAGCCGACGCCGTCGCCGCCCCGGCCACCGAGCCGTGCAGCGCCACGGGCAGCGACTCCACCTTCGCGGTGACGCGCAACTGCGGCAGCGCGTCCACGGCGACGGCTAGGGGCGCGCCCACGCCCCCGTCGCCGACGACGCGGAGGTTGTACAGCCCCGGCGACACGTCCGCCCCGAGCGTCACGTCGAAGACCGCGCGCCTGGCCGTCGCGCCGGGCTTCACCACCTGCTTCGCCGCGAACGGCAACAGGAGGCGCGCGCCGCTCAGGTCATCGCCGTCCACGGTGAGCGTGGTCGTCCCGCCGACGCGCAGGCCGCGCAGGTCCACGGAGCGTACTGCCGGCTCGGCGGCGACGCAGGCGAGGGCGAACAACGCTATCAATCGCGTCATGCCGACGCCTCCGCGTGGATGCGCGGACGCGCTCCGCTGCGCGTCGCGGCTAAACGAAACACCAAACACCAGACACTAAACACTAGAAGAGCTTCTTGATCGGCTCCGCCTCGATCATCCGCACGGGCCGCCCGCCGGGGCCGGGCATCATGGCCGAGTCGAGGTCGATGCCCATGCCGTGGTAGATCGACGCCAGGATCTGCGGCGGCTCGACCGGCATGTCGCTGGGCCGCGAGCCGATCTTGTCCGTCGCCCCGATCACCTGGCCGCCCTTGATGTTGCCGCCGACGAGGAAGTTGGTCCAGGCGGCCGGGTAGTGGTCGCGCCCGCCGCGGCCGTTGACCTGCGGCGTGCGGCCGAACTCGCTGAGGACGGCGACCACCGTCTCGGAGAGCAGGCCGCGTGCCTCCAGATCCTCGATGAGGGCGGTGAAGGCGAGGTCGAACTGCGGGCAGAGCATGCGCTCGTAGTCGAGGTAGGTGTTGTTCAAGCCGCCGCCGTCGGCGTGCATGTCCCAGCAGGTGAGGTTGAACACGGTGTCGAAGTGGTTCACCGTGGCGCAGCGGACGCCGGCCTCGATCAGGCGGCGGGCCATCAGGCACGACTGGCCGAAGGTGTTGCGGCCGTAGCGGTCGCGGACGGAGCCCTTCTCGGCGTTGAGGTCGAACGCCTTCTTGGCCTTGGGCGACGTGAGGAGGCGGAAGGCGCGCTCATAGGCGCTGTCGTGGGCGGCGCTGCCGCCGGCGTCGGCCTTCCTGTGGATCTCGTCGAGCTTGTCGAGGAGCGTCTTGCGGGCGTCGAGGCGGAACTTCGAGTCCTTGAGCGGCACCTCCAGGTCGCCGACCTTGAAGTCCGGCTTGGCCGGGTCGGCGTTGAGGAAGAACGGCTCGTGGGCGCTGCCGAGGTGCGCCGCCGTCTGCCCGTGCAGGGGGCCGGCGCCGGTGTTGCCGATGGGGCCGGGCAGGATGACGTTGGCCGGCAGGTCGCCCTTCGGCCCGAACACGCGCGAGATCACGCTGCCCATGTGCGGCTTCATGGAGTCGGCGTTGAACTCGTGGCCGGTCATCATCCAGCGCTGCCCGTTCTCGTGGGTCGCGCCGGTGCGGTGGTGCAGCGAGCGGATGAGCGCCACCTTCTTCATCATGCGGGCCATCAGCGGGAAGTGCTCGCAGATGCGAACGCCCACCACGTCGGTGGCGATGGGCTTGAACTTGCCGCGCACGTTGGACGGGGCGTCGGGCTTCATGTCCCAGGTGTCGATGTGGCCCGGGGAGCCGACGAGGAAGAGGGTGATGAGGTTCTTGATCTTGCCGGGCTTCTCGGTGGAGGCCCCGAGGATGCCGGGGAGGGTGGCCCCGAGGATGCCCGTGGCCCCGGCGGTGAGGAAGGAACGCCGCGACATCCCCTCGCAGAGGGGCACCTTCACGCTGCCGACGTTCAACATGGTGGGAGGGCTCCTTGAGGAGGGATGAGGGATGAGGGATGAGGGATGAAAGGAAGAAGGGGTGTTTCGGCTGTTCCTTTCATCCCTCATCCCTCATCCCTCCTACGGGGGGTGGGTCAGACGGTATACGTCACCTTGTCGGAGATGTCGATGAACTTGCTGTCGGTGAACTCGCCGGCGGGGGTCTTCTTGTAGTTGACGTACTTCCACATCTGCAGGACGATCTCGTACTTCCCCTTGGCCTCGGAGGGGTGCTCGTAGCTCAGCTCGGCGCGGGCGGGCGGGGTGGCGACGACCTTGCCGTCGAGCTTGACCTCCCAGCGGAGGAGGAGGCCCCAGTCGTTGGTGACGGGGCCGCGCGTGACCTTGCGGCCGGACAGCTTGATCTCGGCGCGGGGGGTGCCCTCGAACTTCTGCTCCATGGCGGGAGGCTCCGGGAGGCGGGAGGGTGGGCGCGTTTCGGCGGGATGATGGAAGTGTATCGCGGGTCGCCCCGCGGTGCAATCAATTTCGGGGGCGCGGGGCGCGGGGCGGGGGGTGGTGAAACGTGGAGGGCGGACGGCACGAGGCCCGTCCGCCCCCGGCGGCTCCTTCCTGGAGAGCTCGTTATCCGGCGCCGAGCCGCACCGACGCCTCGCGCTCCTCACCGCCCCGCGTGAAGCGCAGCGCGGCCTCGGCGTTGTCCGGCACGGACTGGACCGCCTGCCTCAGCTCGGCGCCGGAGGTCACCGCGGTGCCGTTGACGCTCAGGATGACGTCGCCAGGCGCCAGGGCGGCGGCCTCCGCAGGCGTGCCGGGCTCGACCTCGGCCACCACCACCCCCGGCGCCACCGTCACCCCCAGGTGATTGTGGCCCTCCGCGCCCTCGACCACGGGCCCGATGGGCGCCCGCGCCTCCGTCACCAGCGCCCCGCGCCGCACCGTCAGGGCCGGCTCCCCGCCGGCCCTGTTCAGCACCTGTTCCCGCAGCTCAGGCCCCGTCAGCACAGGCACGCCGTTGACCGCCGTGATGATGTCGCCCCGCGTCAGCCCGGCCACGGCGGCCGGCGTATCCTCCACCACCTCGGCCACCACCACACCCGGCACCACCGTCACGCCCAGCCGGTTGCGCGTCTCCGGCTCGGGCGGCGGGGCGGCCCCCTGTGCCGGGAGGGCCGCGCGGCGGGCCTCCTCCAGCCGGGCCTCGGCGGCGCGGGCCTCCGCGTCGATGGCCTCGCGCCGCCGCACCGCCGACTCGACCGATTCCTTGAGGGCCCGCACCTGCCCGCCGGCGCCGATGATGCGGGTGTTCAGCTCGTCGATGCGTGCCGGGAGGCCAGCCAGCGACTCGGCCGCGGACTGCACCTGCTTGCGGAGTGCCTCGGCCTCGGCCTCGATCTCCTCCATCATCTCCTCGCGCCGCTCGGCGAAGCCCTCGTCCGCCTCCGTCAGCCGCTTGCGCGAGTCGCGCGAGTCGGCGGCCGCCTGCGTCGCCTCCTGGTGCGCCTCACGGGCCGCGTCACGCAGCGACGCGACCTCGGCGGCGGCCTGCCGGCACGCCTCCAGCAGGGACGCCAGCCCCTCGCCCGCCTCGCGCAGCAGCGTGGCGTGGGCCTCCCCCGCCGCCCGCAGATCCGCCGCCGCCCGCGCCTGCGTCTGCCGGGCCGCCTCTGCCGCGCGGGCCGCCTCCCGACGCTCGGCCCGCGACTCCTCGCGCAGCGCCGCCGCCTCGCGGGCGGCGCCGGCCCACTCCTCCTGCAACGAGGCGAGCACGGCCCGCCCCTCACGCGCCTGCCGCAGGATGTCCTCGACCAGCCGGCCGGCCAGCCCGGCCGGCGGCGCGGTGAACGCAGGGGCGGGCGGTGCGGCCGGTAGCGCCGGCGCCGGCCCCGGCGCCTTCCGTGTCCGCCCCTTCGGCTTCGGCGCCGGGGGCGCCGTCCCGGCCGCCGGGACGGCCTCCACCACCACGGCCTCGACCACGGCCACGCCGCCGTTCAGCTCGGCGTCAGGCCCCGCCTTCTTTCTCGCGCGTGCCACGGCTAATCCCCCTTGCGTTGACTTGCCCGATCTGTCGCCTCAGACGGCGGTGCGCTGCCGCGCCGCCGCCTGCTCCCTCTCCCAGCTCCATTCGCGCTCACGCCTCGCGTGGTGGTAGGCCAGCCCGAGGATGGCGATCCCCATGCCGACCAGCGCGGCGGACGTGAGGAAGATCACCAGGAAGAGGAGCGGCGTGTCCATCTCCCGGAAGTACACGATGTAAGGCTGCACGTCCTTGCGCTTGCCGTCGCCCTTGGCGTCGCCCTTGGCGTCGGCCTTCTCCCCGCCCTTGGCGTCGTCGGCGGCCACGGGCCCCCAGTCGTGCTCGCGCGTGTAACGTGTCCCGATGCCGATGGCCGTCATCCCCAGCCCGAGGAGTGCGCCGGCCGTGATGATCGCCCCGCAGAGTGCCCGCATGATGATCGCCTCCGGGTGGGTCAGTAAGGACGGTAGGGGCCGCGCAGCCAGCTCTCCACGTAGGAGAGGAAGCCGCCGCAGACGAAGATCATCCCGCCGAGGATCATGATCAACGTGCCGCAGCCGCAGCCGGGCCACGCCCCCCATTGTCCGCGTGGGCCGTAGTCCCCGTACCGCCCGAAGTAGCCGCCATCTCCCAGATCCGGCCCGCCTGCGCTCATGTCTCCCCCTCCGTCCCGCTCGCCCCGCCCCTCACCGCCCGACGCGGGCGGTGTTCATGTCGTCGAATCTCCGCTTGGCCGCCATCGCCCGCGGTGCCTGCGCCGCCAGGGCCCGGACGCGGCTCTCGTCGCTGGGGTGGTCGGAGAAGATCTCCGGCGTCCGCCCCCGGCCGCCGCCCGCCCGCCGCATCCGCTCCCAGAACGCCGGTGCCTTGCGGGCGTCGTAGCCGGCGAATGCCATGAGGAAGACGCCGATGTGGTCGGCCTCCTCCTCCTGCATGCGCCCGTAGGCCAGGCTTCGGAGGATGCCAGACGCCGACCGCTCGCGGGCGACGCGCTCGCTGGCGTGGTGGGCCAGGGCGTGCGCCATCTCGTGCGCCAGGACGGTGGCCAGGAAGCCGTCGTCGCCCCCGGTGACGTCGAGCAGGCCGGTGAAGACGGCCACCTTGCCCGCGGGCAGGCAGAACGCATTCACCTGCGGCTCGCGCACGACGTTGACCTCCCACTCGAACGTGTAGCCTCTCACCCGCAGGTTGATCTCGCGCTGCAGGATCGGGATCTCCGACGCCCGTTGGAGGCGCCGGAAGACCTCACGCGCCCGCCGCACCTGCGCCTCGTCGTCGCGGAGGACCTTGCCCCGGTACTTCGTCATGACCTCGGCGTACGCGCGCCGGCCCACGGC
This sequence comes from uncultured Alcaligenaceae bacterium, assembly GCA_964630925.1. GTDB lineage: Bacteria > Planctomycetota > Planctomycetia > Gemmatales > Gemmataceae > RGDT01. Next base: position 39,502 of record CAZVZK010000060.1, on the reverse strand, counting down.
CAGCTCTTCGCGGGGGCCGAGCGCGAGGTCCTGAGGCCGGCGGCCCGGCCCCTCGCCGCCGCCCGGATGCGGGTACGAGCCGCACCCCGCCCCCAAAAGCAGCAGGAGGCAGAGGATGGCCGGCGGCAACAGGGAACGCAGGCGCATCGCAGTCCCTCACTGGGCGGCGCTCACCCAAGCAATCCCCATGCCACCGGCCAAGGCCCCGGTGACGCGGCACAGGGCCAAGATCCACGTCGTGTTTGCGGCATGCGAGGGGGGCTCGGTGCCGCGTTGGGAAGCCGGCTGCGCTGTTCCACCCAGGTCAGAGCTCGGGAAATGAAAAAGGAATGACTCGGCCCGAATGTGCTTGACGTGTGTGTCGTCCGCCCTGTACTTTCACATTGACACTTTCCGCGTTCAGCGACTCGCAACTCACGACCTACCGCGTCGACCCTTCCCCCGTAGTGGGATCCTCGGCCGGCGCACGCACGCACACTCGTCCTCATCCCTCTCCCCCTCGTTGGAGGACCGTTCCATGTTGCGCACCACGTCACGCCCTCGCCACGGCTTCACGTTGATCGAGCTACTCGTCGTCATCGCCATCATCGCGATCCTCATCGGCCTGTTGCTGCCGGCGGTCCAGAAGGTCCGCGAGGCGGCGCAGCGGATGCAGTGCCAGAACAACCTCAAGCAGATGGGCATCGCCCTCCACAGTTTCGCCGGCACCCACGGCGGGCAACTGCCCGCGGCGCTGATCCACTCGGGGCGGTACAACTATTCAGCCACGGCCGTCCCTCCGCCGTACAACGGCCCGGAGGTGAACTACACCGGGCAGGCGTACATGACCTACAACCACTCGGGTTTGCCGCCACGACGGACAGCTCCGGCCTGTATGCCGCCACGACGGACAGCTCCGGCCTGTATGGCATCTCGAGCATCGGGAAACAGCCCGGCATGCCTCCGGGGCTGTACAAGGTCGTCGTCACGAAGTTGACGGTCAAGGAAGGCTCCACCCTCCCCGATTCCATCAAGGACGACCCTGGCCAGCTCGAGGCATCCGGGCTGGGTGTCAACGCCCTCCCGGCGAAGTACGCCTCCCCGGAGTCGTCGGGCTTGTCGAAGGACCTCGATGTCGGCAAGAACACGTTCGACATTGACCTGACCGGCTCCTGACCGTCAGGCCACCTCCGTCACCCGGCCCGTGTCGTCGAGCAGATGCACGGGCCGGCCGGTGTGGTCAGGCAGCGTGGACGCCGGGTCGATCCCCAACACGCCGTAGAGCGTCGCCAGGACGTTCTGCGGCGTGTACGGCTTGCCCTTGGGGTGCTCGCCGCGGGCGTCGGTCGCGCCGACCACCTGCCCCGTCTGCAACCCGCCGCCGGCCAGGAGGCAGAAGCCGGACTGCGGCCAGTGGTCGCGGCCCGCCACCGTGCCGCGCTGCGTGCCGACACGCGGGGTGCGGCCCATCTCGCCCCAGACGCACACCGCCACGTCGTCGGCGAGTCCGCGGGCGTGCAGGTCCTCGATGAGGGCCGACACGGCGCGGTCGTAGGCGGGGAGGATGGCCTTGAGGCAGGCGAAGACGTGGTCGTGGTGGTCCCACTGGCCGTTGCACTTCGCGGGGACGCCGTGGTTCTGCGGCGTGATGCTGACGACGGGGACGCCGGCCTCGACGAGGCGTCGGGCCTGCAGGTACTCGGTGCCGCGGCCGTAGCGCTCGCGGACCTTGAGGGGCTCGCGGGACACGTCGAAGGCGTCGCGGGCGCGGTTGCTGGTGACCATCTCCAGGGCGCGGGCGGTGAAGGCGTCCATGCCGGCGCGGCTGCCGCGCGTATCGTCCAGCCCCTCACGTAGGGTGTCGAAGGATGCCAGCAGATCCTTGCGCGAGGCGAGGCGTTCGGGTGTGACGAGCGTGGAGAGGCCGAGGTTGGCGGCGCGTGAGCCGGGGATGTAGGCCTCGTGCGGCTTGCCGAGGAAGCCGGGGCCGCCGACGTGGTTGGCGTCGCCGATGTAGACGTAGGGCGGCAGGGCCTCGCGGACGCCGGCGTCGGCCCGGACCTTGCTGACGACGGAGCCGATGGACGGGTGATTGCCACGCAGGTAGCCGGTGTACAGCTCCGGGGCGGTGTGCCCCTCCTGCTTGAACCTCATGTTGCGGATGACGGCGAGCTTGTCGGCGATCCGCGCCTGCATGGGCAGGTGTTCGCAGAGGTCGAGGCCGGGGACGTTGGTCTTGATGGGCCTGAACTCGCCCCTGTACTCGGCGGGGGCGTCGGGCTTGAGGTCGTACATGTCGATGTGCGACGGCCCGCCGTTGAGGTAGACCATGATGAGCGCCTTCTGACGCCTGCCAGGCGTCGAGGCCTGGAGGCGGAGGAGGTTGGCGAGGGTGAGGCCGCCGACGGCGAGGGCGCCGGATTGGAGGAAGGAGCGGCGGGAGGTCTGGAGGGAGAGCATGAGGGGTGTCCTCGGTGGGTGCGCCCATCATACCAGGGGGAGGGCCGGAGGGGAGGGGGATTCCGGGTGGAGGGCGTCGGCGTGGGCTTGACCGCCCTCCGGTGTCTGTTCGGCTGGGGAAGGCCGCCTCACCCGACGAGGGCCGCAGATGATCCGCCAGGTCGTGATCGAGAACTACAAGCCCATCCCGGAGATGACTCTGGACCTCGGGCGGGTCACGGTTCTCATTGGGGCGAACGGCAGCGGTAAGAGCAACATCCTGGAGGCGATAGCGCTCGCCTCGGCCGCCTCGCAGAACTAACTCGACAACGCGTTCCTTACGTCCCGTGGCATCCGGGTGACCGAGCCCCGCTTCATGCCCTCGGCATTCGAGACCACGCGACCCACTCCGGTGGCGAACGTTCGGGTCACCGTACAACAGGACAAGGGCCTTCCTTTTCACTGTGATCTCTGGGCGGATGAAACAGGGTCGTTTCCGAGGTGGACCGACAAGGAAGCGGTCACTTTCAGTGCTCGGCTTGTGCGATTAATTTAATACACATTTATCGAACTAGAAACTAATGTGTACGCGCGTAGCCAGCTTGGCCCTCAATTACCCGAACGGCTCAGCGCACTCGCTGGCCATCCAGCCCTTCTCACGTCGCGGTCAAGCAGCGCAGGCACGCTGCCCGACTTACTCATTTACGGACCAGAGAGCTCTGCCTTGCGCACCTTCCAGGCCGAGGGGCAGATCGTCCCGTTGGGCATCCGGGGCGAAGGCCTCTTCGCCCACTTGAAGGGCCTCAACTGTGACGAGTGGTCCGTCCAGCTTCGATTGACGGGTACGATAGTCCCACTGGCCCGTCAGGCTTTGATTGCCGGGTACACCTTGCGGAGTTTCTGCCGTGCCGCAGCCACGGCGAGCAGGAGGATGCGGGCGTGAATGATGCGGCGTGCTGCCGCCTTGCCCTTGCGTGTCACGTCCAGGAGCGCGGCCCGCTCCTCGTCGTCAAGGCTGACCAGGTACTTCTCCATCGGCTCACCCGCTTGGTAACCCCTTTCGTCGCCTTCCTGATAGAGTAGGACTATCGTGCCCGTCAATCGAAGGTGGACGGACCACTAGTCTGACCCGCCGACGATCAACGACGCGAGCGTCCTCGCCCGACTCCTGGCCGAGCTGAACGGGTAGGGCGTCAGTAGCCCAGGTGGCGTTTCAGGAACGTGGCGAACTTCTTCATCGCGGCCCTCGTCTCCGGGGCGTCCGCCAGCTCCGGACGCACCTGGAAGATGTGCGGCATGCCGTCGTAGAGGTCCAGCACGGCGTCGCCGCCGGCGCCGTCGATGGCGCGGTACTGACGCACGAAGTGGCTCAGGAACAGCTCGCGCGTCCCGCCCTGGATCAGCGTCGGCGGGAAGCCCTTGGCGTAGTCGCCGTGGACCGGCGAGACGTAGGGGTGCTTCTGGTCCTCCGGGTCGGCGTAGGCGTCCGCCGCGCGTTTCAGGTGCCTCCCGTAGACATACAGCGGATCAAAGCCCTTCATCGTGATGGCCGAGTCGCCGCTGTCGGTGATGTCGGCCCAGGGGGACCAGAGGACGACGGCGGCGGGCATGCCGAGCTTCTTGTCGCGCATCTTGAGGACGGCGCCCGCCGCCAGCCCGCCGCCGGCCGACTCCCCGTAGACGGCGATGTCCTTCAGCTTGTTGCCGGCCTTCACGAGCCCGGCGAGGACGGCGACGGCCTCGTCTGTCACCTTCCGCCATCTGCCGATGGGTGCCACGGTGTAATCGACGGAGACGACGCGCAGGCCGGAGGCGTGGGCGGCGGGGACGCTGCTCTGCAAGCGGGAGCGGGCGCTGTAGAAGGTGTAGGCGCCGCCGTGGAAGTGGACGAGCACCTTGCCGTTGTCCTTCCACCCCTTCGGCTTGACGGAAAGCACCGGGACGCCGCCGATGGTCTGCTTCTCGGCCGTCGCCCCGTAGTGCTTCAACGTGGCAGCGGCCTTCGGCTCGCTCTCGGCCTCGGCGGCCTCCCACGCCTTCTCCCACCCGGCGAGGTCATCGGCGTCGGGCCAGGGGGGTATCTTGGCGGGGTCGGGGAGCGATTCCAGATACTTCCGGGCCTGTGGGGACACGGTGCCGGCAGCGGGTGCGAATGGCTTGCGCATCGGCGGCGCCTCCGCAGACAGGACGAGGGCCAACGCGAGGATTGCCAGGATGGCGGTTCTCATCTGCGGCCTCCTAACATGGGAGCTGTTACTCGCGTACGCGGCCCGGCGGTTGGATGGCTTCTGCCTCGGGTGGCGAGGGCGGATGGGGGCGAAGCTGGCCGGACGCCTCCACGGCCGAGCGGACCGCGCGGCCGTATTGGCTGCGGGCTTCGTCCAAACCCGCGACCAGGCGGAACAACGCGGCCAGGAATCCGGCGAACGTCGCAGCGCCCGCCGCGAAAAGGGCCTGCGGGTTGATGAGGCGGGGGGCCTCGGGTAACTGGTACACTAGCACCCCGAAGACCCCGGCCGCGACGAGAGCAGCCCACCCCGCTGCCTTGAATATGAGTGGGCCGACAGTGTAGCCCGCAGCCAGGCGGCCCGTCCGGATCTGCGCAACGACGAAACCGCACATCGAGCCACATGCGGCACCCCCAAGTGCCAGAACCCCAGCCCCCCAGACCGCCCTCGTGCCGATCCCCGGCTCGGACTGGGAAAGGAAGAAGAGCGCGTTGCCCACGATCAGCGGCAAGACGGCGGCCACACCGATGAGCGCGCCCCAGAGCCCCGACCACAGGAAGGCACGCGCAAGGCCCGCGACACCGAAATCCTGCTGGCTCATGGGCGCCTCACTTCGCGTCCTTGATGATCCGCGCGTACACCTGCCGCGCCGCCTCGATCTGCTCCAACGCCTGCGCACGTGTCTTCGCCGTCGGGAAGCGGTCGCGGGCGCGCAGAAGCCCCTCGAACTGGTCGATCCACTTCAGGAACGCCCGCGCCTCGTCGGCGGAGCGCCACGCGCCGCCCGCCTCGACATACACCGGGTTGGTGTGCGCGTTCATCGCGGCCAACGCAGTGTCGGGCGTCCCCGGCCCGTCGGCGCGGAACGCCAGCCAGCCGCCTCCGGGCAGCGTGACCTCCTGATCCATTGTCGCCGTCAGCTTGTCGTCGGCGAGCTTCGCCGTGGCGATCACCTTGCCGTTGTGGATCAGCTCCGCCTTCGCCAGCGGGAATTGCGAGCGGGCCGATGCCTTCACGCGCAACTTCGGCTTCTCGGCCCCTGCCTTGAGGGCCGCGCCCGGCCCCTCGCCGTTGACGGTGAACGTCAACATCGGGCCGTTCGTGACGAACGACTTGCCGGCCTTCAGGCCGTCGATCCAGCCCTTGTAGGTGAGGCCGCCATCGACGTGGACATACACGCGGTCACCGCCGGGGAGGTTGCTACCGATGCGGTTGAGGAAGACGTCCGTGCCCGCCGTCGCCGGCACGCGGAAGCCGCAGTTGAGCAGGCGGTGCCACAGGGGCACGGACGCGGCCCATGAGTTGTTGATGTCCAGCGTGTCGATCTTGCCCAGCGCCACGTCGATGGGGATGGCCTTGGCCGCGTACGGCGTCTTCGTCCAGTCGTCGGCCTGGGAGACGTGGGTGTAGTTGACGACGGCGCCCTTCTGCCAGTGCGTGCGGTCCGCGATGTCGGAGTTGGACGGCGTGTCCCACGGGTTGGTCGTGCCCGCGAAGCCGGTGAAGATCGGCTCGACGAGCTGCTCCAGCCCCACGAGCGTCATGTGGCCCCAGTAGGTGCTGCGGAACTCCTGGCCCCAGTAGAGGATGTGTTCGGGCGTGGAGAGCGGGTCCGGCCCGCCACGGAAGAAGGGGCGGTCATACACCACGTCGGCGTCGGAGTTGGCGACGACGAAGTTGCAGACGTTCAGGTCCTCGCCGACGCACTGCTGACGCATCGTCTCGGGCGTGTTGTACCACTGCCCGTAGCCGTAGTTCGCGTGGATGTGCAGCTCGCCGGAGTACCAGTGGCCCTTGGCCATGTGCGACCAGCGCTCCATCTCGACGGCTACCTCCTGCGTCTGGCCCGCCTTCACGACGATGTCGCGCGCCGCCACCTTGTACTCCGGCCCGCGGAAGCCGGCCAACTTGTAGGAGCCGGCGGGGAGGTTGATCTCGACGGGGCCGTCACAATAGAAGTGGCCCCGGCCACGCAGCGAGCGATGCAGGCTGCCGGCGGGGGCGTGGAAGCGGCCCTTGTCCTCGCCGAGCGAGATGCGTGCGATCACGGCCTTGCCCGTGGCCGCGTCCTTGACGGTCAGACGCAGCGTGCCGGCGGGGCGGCGGTGGTCCATCCTGTCGAAGCGGACGGCCGTCTCCTCGCCGGTGGAAAGCTCGCGGACGACGACGGACGTGGGGCCGGTGCGGTTGTCGGTGTAGGCGAGCCACTTGCCGTCACGCGAGGCCGAGGGGCGGTCCTCGTCGGCCTGGCCGTGGGTGAGCTTCACCTTGCCACGCAGGGGGTCGGAGAGCGGGATGCGCCAGAGGTCGTCGTGCGCCTGCCCCAGCTCCGTGGCGACGATGAGCGATTTGCCGTCGGCCCAACACAGGTCGTGGATGCGGGCCGGGAAGCGGCACACTTTTTCGGCCTCGCCCTTGCCGTCGGCGGCGAGCTTCACGAGGTCGGTGAAGGAGCCGTCGTTGCCCGTCTGCTGGCCGGGGCGGTCGGGCGATACGGTGTGGGCGATCCACTTGCCGTCGCGGGACAGGGCGAAGCGGGTGTAGCCGGAGACGGGGGCGAGGGGGGTGAGGTCGCCGGACGCGATGTCGAGCCAGGCGAGGCGGTTGTCCGCGCCGATGCGGAACGCGCCGAGGATCCGCTTGCCGTCGGGGGAGAACTCGAGCTTGTTCACCGCGTAGGTTCCGCCGAGGGCGGCGATCCTCGGCAGGGGGACATCCGCGCCGTCGGGGAAGCGCACAACCTTGATGGCCGAGCCGCGGACGAAGGCGACGCGCTTGCCGTCGGGCGCCCAGGCCGGCTCGGTGTCGAAGCCCTGGCTGGGGGTGAGGAGGGTCATGGTCCCGCCGCCGCGCGGGGAGGTCCAGATCTCGCCCTGGTAGGAGAAGGCGAGGCTGGCCCCGTCCGGCGACAGGCGCGGGTGGATGGCGCCGATGGCCTTCGGCAGCTTCAACACGGGCCGCTCGTCCGGCTTGTCGCCGCGCGACCAGAGGAGGAGGGAGCAAAGGACGAGCAGGGTCGCGAGGCCTGCGGCGAGCCGTTGGAGCATCGGAGGGCCCTCCTGTAGGGAGGCGGTGGATCGGCCGGACGGATACGGCCCATCCTACGTCCTGCTTCCGGCGCGGCACAGGGAAACACACGGACCACCCCACCCCAACCCCCTCCCCGTTTCGGCCGAAGCGGGAGGGGAGTCGGCAGACCATCACTTGCGCAGCGGCGGTGTGTGTCCCCTGTTGGGCTGGGCGAAACAAGGGACACGCACACCCCGCCTCCGTGGAGGCGATGCTCTTGCGAGCACCGCTCTCGGCTCATCGGGCGTCCCGCCCCCAGCTCGAAAGCGAAGCAGATGCGACAGACAACACCCCGCCCCGCAACCACCCGCCCGGCGCCCCGACGTTGCGCGCGTCCCGCGCGTGACACGCCCGCCGGCCGTGGTGCCTGATGACGGGCGGGGCCGCTCCCCGCCCAGCGACTCCCTAGAATGACCCCCCACGCCCCGTCCACCGCCCACCCGCGGCCGCCGCAGGAGGTTGCCCTTGTCCACCGGCCGGCACAACGCCCAGGAATTCCTCCAGCGCCTCCTCGCCGCGCAGTCGCCCGACGACCTCGCCCGCCGCCTCGCCCCCGACCCCGCCCCCCCGCCCCCCAGGGTCCCCGGCGGCGCCGCCGTCACCGACGAGGCCCTCGCCCGCCGCTGGGCCCTCCTCCCCCACGCCCCCGACGCCCGCGCCCACCTCCTCGACCCCGCCGCCGACGCCCAGAAGGAAGCCTACAAACGCAACGTCGAGAACCTCATCGGCACCGTCAAGGTCCCCGTCGGCCTCGCCGGGCCCCTCCGCGTCAACGGCCTCTTCGCCCACGGCGACTACTACGTCCCCCTCGCCACCACCGAGGCCGCCCTCGTCGCCTCCTACAGCCGCGGCGCCCAGCTCCTCACCGAGGCCGGCGGCTGCTCCGCCGTCCTCCTCAACGAGGGCGTCAGCCGCGCCCCCGGCTTCGCCTTCAAGGACCTCGCCGACTGCGGCCGCTTCGTCCTCTGGGCCACCTCCCAGTTCGACCAGCTCAAACAGGCCGGCGAGGCCACCACACGCCACGGCAAGCTCAACGACCTCCGCATCACCGTCGAGGGCAACCACGTCTACCTCACCTTCGAGTTCAGCACCGGCGACGCCTCCGGCCAGAACATGGTCACCCTCGCCACCGAGGCCATCTGCGCCCACATCGCCGCCCACAGCCCCGTCCGCCCCGAGTACTGGTTCGTCGAGGCCAACCTCTCCGGCGACAAGAAGGGCAGCGCCCAGTCCTTCCTCCTCGTCCGCGGCAAGAAGGTCTCCGCAGAGGCCTCCCTCCCCGCCGCCCTGATCGAGAAGCACCTCCACACCACCCCCGCGCGCATGGCCGATTATTGGCGCATGTCGGCGTTGGGAGGCGTCCTCAGCGGCACCACCGGCATCCAGGGCCACTACGCCAACGGCCTCGCCGCCCTCTACCTCGCCACGGGTCAGGACGTCGCCTGCGTCGCCGAGTCCGCCGTCGGCGTCACCCGCTTCGAGATCACCGCCGACGGCGGGCTCTACGCTAGCGTCACCCTCCCCAGCATCATGGTCGGCACCGTCGGCGGCGGCACCGGCCTGCCCAGCCAGAAGGCCTGCCTCGACATCCTCGGCCTCGCCGGCCCCGGCCACGCCCGCGCCCTCGCCGAGGTCGCCGCCGGCCTGTGCCTCGCCGGCGAATTGTCCATCATCGGCGCCCTCTGCTCCGGCGACTTCAGCCGCGCCCACGCCCTCCTCGCCCGCGGCAGACGCGCCGGGGGGGCCGCCGATGCTTGAACGCTGGTGGGCCTACCAGCGCGAGCGCTTCCCCCTCGTGGGCCACGGCGTCCTCATCGCCGCCTTCAGCCTGTCGGCGGTCTGCTTCTCGCGCCTCCTGCGCAACGACCCCGGCTGGCCCGCCCCCGCCGGCGCCGTCGTCGCCTTCCTCACCTGCTTTCTCCTCTTCCTCCAGCTCCGCATCGCGGATGAGTTCAAGGACTTCGAGGAAGACTCCCGCTACCGACCCTACCGCCCCGTGCCCCGCGGACTGGTCACTCTGCGCGAGCTGGGCTGGCTCGGCGCCGGCACCGCCGCCGTCCAGCTCGCTCTCGCCCTCCTCCTTGCCCCTGCGCTCGCCCTCTGGCTCGGCGTCGTCTGGGTCTACCTCACCCTCATGAGCCGCGAGTTCTTCGTCGGCGAATGGCTCAAACGTCGCCCCGTCATTTACATGCTCTCGCACATGGCCATCGTGCCGCTCGTGGACTTCTACGCGACCGCCTGCGACTGGGTGCCGGCGCAGGGCCGCCCGCCCGAGGGCCTGTTCTGGTTCGTCGCCGTCAGCTACTTCAACGGCCTCGTCATCGAGATCGGCCGCAAGCTCCGCTCCCCCGCCGACGAGGAGGAGGGCGTCAACACCTACAGCGCCCTGTGGGGGCCGCGTGTCGCCGTCGGCATATGGCTCGCGGCAATGACAGTAACCGCCGCCTGCGCCGTCCTCGCCGCCCAGGCGGTGAACTTCCTCATCCCCGTCGCGGTGTGGCTGGCCGCCCTGCTACTCGCCGCCGCCCTCGTCGCCCGACAGTTCCTGCGTGACCAGGCGCCGGGGGGCGGGAAGCGGATCGAGGCGCTGTCCGGCCTGTGGACCGTCGGAATGTACCTGAGCGTCGGGGCGGCCCCGCTCCTCTGGCGCCAGCTGGCCCCCCGAGGTTGATCGCCCCATGCCCCACGTCCTCCCCGGCCATCGCGCCCCCCTCGACGCCCCCCTCGGAGGCAAGGCCCGCGCCCTCGCCGCCCTCCAGCACGCCGGCTTCCCCGTCCCCCCGTGGTTCGTCGTCCTCCCGCACCACGAGATGACCGACGCCCTCCGCGACGAGATCCGCCAAGCCCTCAACCACCTCGTCCCGCAAGGGGAATCGGTCGCGGTGCGCTCCTCCGCGTCGGACGAGGACGGCCCACAGCACTCCTTCGCCGGCCAGCTCGAGAGCTACCTCTTCGTGCCCCACGCCGAGGTCGCCGAGCGCGTCGTGGACGTGTGGCGCTCCGGCTCCTCCGATCGCGTCATCGCCTACCGCCGCGAGCACGGCCTGCCCGAGACGCCCCGCCCCCCCGCCGTCCTCGTCCAAACGATGATCGCAGCGGACGCCTCCGGCGTCGCGTTCGCCGCCGACCCCGTCACCGGCCAGCGTGGCGTCGCCGCCGTCAGCGCCGTCCCCGGCCTGGGCACGGCCCTCGTCGGCGGCGACGCCGACGCCGACACCTGGCGCGTCGGCCGCGACGGCCAGATCATCGAGGCCCGCATCGCCGCGAAGACGACGATGCACGTCCCAGACGCCGCCGGCGGCGTGCGCGAGGCCCCGGTGCCGCCGGAGAAGGTGAACGCCCCGTGCCTCACGGAAGCCCAGGTCGCGGAAGTGGCCGAGCTGGCCCGCCGCGCCGGCGCCCACTTCGGCCGCCCGCAGGACATCGAGTGGGCCTACGCCGCCGGCAAGCTCCACCTCCTCCAGTCGCGGCCTATCACGGCCCTGGAGGGCCGGGCCGACCCGGACGGCACCCTCAACATCTGGGACAACAGCAACATCGCCGAGAGCTACAACGGCGTCACCACGCCGCTGACCTTCAGCTTCGCCCGCCGCGCCTACGAGGAGGTGTACCGCCAGTTCTGCAAGCTCCTCGGCGTCCCCGCCCCGGCCATCGACTCAAGCGCCGGCGTCTTCCGCCGCATGCTCGGCCTCATCCGCGGCACCGTCTACTACAACCTCCTCAATTGGTACCGCCTCATCGCGCTCCTGCCCGGCTTCACGGCCAACCGCGGCTTCATGGAGCAGATGATGGGCGTCAAGGAGCCCCTCCCCGACGACATCGCCGCCGGCGTCGCCTCGGCCACCTGGGGCCAGCGCGTCCGCGACTCCTTCCGCCTCGCCGGCAGCATGACGGCCATGCTGTGGCGGCACTTCACCCTGCCGTGGACCGTCAAGGCCTTCTACGGCCGCCTCGACAAGGCCCTCGGCAAGTCGCGCCCCGACCTCTCACGCCGGCGCCCCGACGAGATCGCCGCCTACTACCGCTCGCTGGAGTCGCAGCTCCTCACCCGCTGGGACGCCCCGCTCCTCAACGACTTCTTCGCCATGATCTTCTTCGGCCTCCTCGGCAAGCTGTGCCAGAACTGGTGCGGCGACGCCTCCCTGCGTAACGGCCTCCTCGGCGGCGAGGGCGGCATGATCTCCGCCGAGCCGGCCCGCCGCGTCCAGGCGCTGGCCGCCCTCGCCCGCGCCCACCCTCCGCTCATCGACGCCCTCTGCGCCGGCTCGCTGCCCGAAGTCGAATCCGCCGCCCCGCCCGAGTTCCGCCGCCAGCTCTCCGAGTACCTCGATCGCTTCGGCGACCGCTGCCTGGAGGAGCTGAAGCTGGAGAGCGACACGCTCTTCGACGACCCCTCCCTCCTCCTGCGATCGATCGGCGAATTGGCCCGCCGCCCACCATCCGCCCCCCCACCCCCCGGCCCCGGCCAGCGCGAGCAGGCCGAGGCCCGCGTCGCCGAGGCGCTGCGCTGGCAGCCGCTGCGGCGGATGATGTTCTGGTGGGTCTTACGCAACGCACGGGCGCGCGTCCGTGACCGCGAGAACCTCCGCTTCGAGCGTACACGCCTCTTCGGGCGTGTCCGCCTCATCTTCGCCGAATTGGGCCGCCAGCTCCACGCCCTGGGCCTCCTCGACGCCCCACGCGACGTGTTCTACCTGGAGGTCGAGGAGGTCCTGGGCTTCGTCGAGGGCACCGCCAGCACCATCGACCTCCGCGGCCTCGCCGCCGTGCGCAAGGCGGAGTTCGCTGGCTACCGCCGCTCGCCACCCCCCGCCGGCCGCTTCGAGACACGCGGCATCGCCTACGTCGGCCACTCTTACGAGCCGCGAGCTGCCGCCGCCGTCAGCGAGGGGGGCGAGGAGCGTTCAGGCCTGGGCTGCTGCCCCGGCGTCGTCCGCGGCAAGGTGCGCGTGATCACCGACCCGCGCGGGGCGGAATTGCGCCACGGCGAGATCCTCGTCGCCGAGCGCACCGACCCCGGCTGGGTCATGCTCTTCCCGGCGGCGTCCGGCCTGCTCGTTGAGCGCGGCAGCCTGCTGTCGCACTCCGCCATCGTGGCCCGCGAGATGGGCCTGCCCGCCGTCGTCTCCGTGCCCGGCGTGACGGCCTGGCTGAAGACCGGCGACGAGGTGGAGATGGACGGCGCCCGCGGCACCGTCCGCCGGCTGTCGCACGGGGGCCATGACGCATGAACGCCGAGGTGGCCGGCAAGGCCGACTTCTCCGCCGTCCGCTACGCCCAGTGCTGGGAGGACGCCGACGTCCTCCTCGAGGGCCTCGCCATCCGGCCCGGCGACGTGTGCCTGTCCATCGCCTCCGCCGGCGACAACACCCTCGCCCTCCTGACCCACGACCCGTCGCGCGTCATCGCCCTCGACCTCAGCCCCGCCCAGCTCGCGTGCTTGTCGCTGCGCATGGCCGCCTACCGCGAGCTGTCACACCCCGAATTGCTGGAGATGATCGGCTCAAGCGAGAGCAAACGCCGCGAATCCCTCTACCGCCGCTGCCGCCCGCTGCTCGACGCCAACGCCCGCGCCTTCTGGGACAACAAGCCCGACGACATCCGCGCCGGCTTCGGCGGCTGCGGCAAGTTCGAGCGCTACTTCGCCCTCTTCCGCCGCCGCGTCCTGCCGCTCGTCCACCGCGGACGGGCCGTCGAGATGCTGCTGCGCGGCGGCACGCGCGAGGAGCGCCAGGACTTCTACCGCCGCGTGTGGGACACCTGCGGCTGGCGTCTGCTGTTCCGCGTCTTCTTCTCACGCACGCTGATGGGCCTGCTGGGCCGCGACCCGAGCTTTTTCGCCTACGTCGAGGGCGACGTGGCCGGCCGCATCCTCCAGCGCACCCGCCACGCCCTCACGGAGCTGGACCCCGCCGAGAACCCCTACCTGCAATGGATCCTCACGGGCCGGCATGTCACCGCCCTGCCCCTCGCACTGCGCCCCGAGCATTTCGAGACGATTCGCGCCGGCCTGGATCGGATCGAGCCGCGCCGCCAGCCCGTCGAGGACTTCCTGGCCGGGGACGCCGGACGGATCGACCGCGCGAACCTGAGCGACATCTTCGAGTACATGTCGGAGCCGGCCTACCACGGCCTGCTCGACGCCCTCGTCCGCGCCGCCCGGCCCGGCGCGCGGCTGGCCTACTGGAACATGCTGGCCCCGCGCAGCCGCCCCGAGTCGATGGCGTCGCGGCTCCTGCCGTTGACGGATCTCTCGGCCCGGCTGCACGCGCGGGACAAGGCGTTCTTCTACAGCCGGTTCGTCGTCGAGGAGGTATTGCCGTGACGCCGGCGGGGGATACAGTGCCTCAACCTCCTGTCACCTTCTTCGCCCCCGCCCGAGTGCCACGTCATGAATTCGTTCCTCACACGCCTCCGCTTCCTTTGGGCGGCCCTGACACGCTCGGGCGGCCACGGCCTCGACCTCACCGACGCCCTGTACAGGATCTACCTCAACCACAACAAGGTCATCCACTTCCGCGACGGCCTGCCCGTCTACTCCCTCACCACGCCCGCCCTGTTCAGCAAGCCCGCGGCCAACTTCATGGCCCGGGCCCTGTACCGCACCATCCAGAACCGCAACCTGCCGAACCTCATGAGCTTCGCCGTCGATGACGAGTGCGACGCCGCCTGCGAGCACTGCAGCTTCTTCACCGCCGTCGAGGAGAAGGGCCGCGCCGTCCTCACGCTGGAACAGGCGTCCCGCGCCGTCGCCGACGCCCAGGACCTCGGCGTGTCGGTCATCAACGTCGTCGGCGGCGAGCCCCTCGGCCGCGAGGACCTGCCGGAGCTGATCCGCTCCATCGACAAGGCCCGCTCCACCGTGCTGCTGTTCACCAACGGCTCGGCGCTGGAGGCGCGGGCGACGGACCTGCGCAAGGCCGGCCTCGACAGCGTCTTCGTGAGCATCGACGCCGCCGACGCGGCCCGGCACGACCGCTTCCGCCGCAAGCCCGGCCTCTTCGACAGGGCCATGCGTGGCGTCCAGAAGGCGAAGCGGCTGGGCATGTCCGTGGGATTCTCGGCGACCATCACGCCGGAGTCGTGGCGCGACGGCGAGCTGGCCCGCATCGTCGAGCTGGGCCGGTCCGTCGGCGTCCACGAGGTCTTCGTGTTCGACGCCCTCCCCACGGGGAGGTACAAGGACCGCTGCGACCTCGTGGGCGGTGACGGCTGGGTCGAGGAGATGGTACGCTGGGCGGTGCCGTTTAACGCGGATGCGCGGTACCCCGGCGTGACGTTCTTCGCCTACATGACCAGCCACCGCAGCGTCGGCTGCTCGTGCGGGACCAGCTACTTCTACCTGTCGCCCTACGGCGACGTGATGTCGTGCGACTTCAACCACGCGAAGTTCGGCAACATCCTGGAGGAGCCGCTCTGGAGGATCTGGGGGCGTCTCAGCACGCTGCCCGAGTTCCGCCAGGCCAAGTGGGGCGGCTGCAAGATCAAGGACCCCGAGTTCCGCGGGCTGGAGAGCGTCTCCCCGGGCCCGACCCGCCGCCGAAAGGAGCTGCCTCTCGTATGAACGCCTTCGCCTTCCCGACGCTGTTCGCCTCCTGCGGCAACCTCGTCCGCACGGACGGCGACCCCACGGCGGCCGCCGCCGAGCTGGCCCGCCGCGCCTCCACCCCCGGATCGCAGGGCTTCATCGCCGTCGTCCTGATCGCCGCCGGCCTGGC
Source organism: uncultured Alcaligenaceae bacterium (assembly GCA_964630925.1). Lineage (GTDB taxonomy): Bacteria > Planctomycetota > Planctomycetia > Gemmatales > Gemmataceae > RGDT01. Next base: position 24,069 of record CAZVZK010000060.1, on the reverse strand, counting down.
CTTCGCCGTGATGGCACGCCACGTCAAGCACTTCGGGTGGAAGTTCATCGCCGCGTCCGCCGGCGTACTCCTCTTCGAGATGTTCACCGCCCCCATGTGGCGCAACGAGAAGCTCGGCCACTACGGCTACTTCTACCACGACGTCAGCTGGGTGCTGAACCTCGGGTGGACGGCCCTCATCATGGGGGCGTGGCACCTCGTGGACTCGCTGATGCCGAAGCGCGGCGAGCTGCCCCGGTATCTGGCCACCCTGGCGCTGCTCCTGCCGCTCGTGCTGCTGGCCGAGAACGTGGTGCTGTGGCTGGAGATCCGCCACTACGCCCCCGAGGTGAAGGACGTCTTCAGCGGGTACAGGATCGGCCTCGCGCCCGTCGAGGCGCTGTACTACGTCCCGGTGTTCACCGCCCTGGTGCTGGCGTTCTACCGCTACTGGTCGTTCGTGATCGACGACGAGGCCCTGGTGCCGGTGATCCGCACCCGCTGGCTGCGGGCCCTGGGGCTGACGCTGCTGGCGGTGGTGATGTTCGAGCTGCTGATTGAGCCTATCGTCGAGAACAAGGGCCTGCCCGCGTGGTCGTACTTTTACCGCGACCTGAGCGTCTTGATGACCGGGGGCTGGGTCGTGCTCATCGCCGCCACGGCGGTGATCGTCCAGCGCTTCCTTGCGTTCCGGCCATTGCCGATACGCTTCGTCGCGGCGCTGTTCATCGTCCTCGCCCTGGCCCTGCCGCTGGAGTCGTGGCTGATCCACAACGACATCCGCGTCTACGGCCCCAGCGCGCGGGCGAACTTCTGCGGCATCAAGACGTGGCTGACGGGCGTGCCCATCGAGGTGGTCTTCGCCATCCCGATGTACATGGCCCTGGTGTTCACCTTCGTGCGCTACTGGGAGATCGTGGGCGACAACGGCCTGTGAGGTGTGGCGATGGAGGAGGCGAAGGACGTGGGGGTGGGGGCGGCGGCGACGATCACCTGCGGGGCCCTCGTCGCCGGCGTGCAGGGGACGCTCCAGCTCCTCTTCATGGCCTTCGCCTGCACGGCGGGGCTGGCGCTGCTCCCATTCGGCTTCGCGTGCTTCCTCATCGGGCGGGCGGTTCGGAAGCTGTGGGAGGACGCCCGCGGCCCGGCCGCCGTGGCCCCGACGCCCGAGGTGCCGCCCGGGCCGCCGGCGGACGCCCTGACGGCGGAACAGGCCGCGCTGCTCGAGTTCATCTACCGGGCGCGGTCGGCGGGCCGCGGCGAGGAGGAGATCCTGGCGGCGTCACTCCGGGCCGGTTGGGACGAGGCGGCGGTGCGTGGGCTCATGGCTTGAAGGGGGGTGCGGGCGTGTGGAATGTCATCAAGTGCCTCGCGGCCGGCGTCGCCGTCCTGATCGGCCTGCTCTGCCTTGTCGCCGGGACGTTCTACGCCGGGGCCATCATCGTCTGCGCCCAGAACGTGCCGGCAGCCCTCCTGCTCCTCGTGTTCTCGTGGCTGGTGGGGATACTGATCATCAACAGGGGCGCCAAGGGGCTCATTGGCCCCAGGGGGGACGATAAACAGGAGGCCGGGCTCGAACACCTCACGCCCGAGGAGCTGGCTCTGAGAAGGTACGTCCGGCAGGCGCGGGAACGCGGACGGGATGACGAGGTCATCACGGGGGCCGCCGTCAGGGCGGGGTGGCCCGAGGGGATGGTGCAGGTAGCGATGCGGCGCTGACCAGATCGAGCGGAGACGACGATGCAACATGTCCTTGCCACCCTCCTCGGAGCCGGAGTCTCGTTCGGCGTCGCCTGCCTGCTCGTCGGGCCCGGGCAGGCCAGCATCGCCGTGGCCCTCGCGGTGATCTGCACCGGCGGCCTCGGGCTCGTCCCGCTGCTCCTCCTGAGTTACGTCGTGGGCATGCTCCTGCTGTGGATCTTCTCCACCCTCCAGGGGCTCGAGGGGGAGGGGCCGCCGGCGGGGGAGGCGGAGCGTATCCGCGCCCTGGCGCGGTACATCCGCAAGGCGCGGGACAGGGGCCGGCCGGAGGACGCCACCCGCCGTCAGCTCCATTCCGCCGGCTGGGTGGACGAGGAGATCGACGGGGCGGAACGCCTCTGCGCGAGGTGGGCGGCGCGGGGCTGAGACGGGGGGACACGGGCATGTGGAACGAGATCAAGGGCATGCTGGCGGGCCTGGCCGTGATGTTCGGCCTCCTCTGCGTTGTCGCCGGGGCGGCGGGCGCGTATGCCATCGTCTACTGCGGAGGGGGGCCGGCCGCGATCCCGGTCCTCCTGGCGTCGTGGCTCGTCGGGGGGCTGATCATGACCGCGGGCTACCGCGGCCTCTCCGACGCGGGGGGCAAAGAACAGCGCGAGGCGGTTCGGTTCGACAGATACCTCCGCCATTATGGGGCCTCGTCACCGGGGGTGGTGTCCGCGGCCGAATACGTCTACCGGGCGAAGGCGTCGGGCAAGCCGGAAGGGAAGATCCGCGAGGCGCTCGGCGAGGCCGGTTGGGGCCGGGACGTGGTCGAGGAGGCGGAGCGCATCCACGCCGGGTGGGAGGCATCGGGCCGAGCGGGTTGAAAGCGCCCGTCCGCACCCGCGCGACGCGCGGGTAGAGGGTATCATGAGACATCTCAAGGCGATGGGGATCGGGGCCGCGGTCTTGCTCTGCGTCCTCTTCGTGATCATCGGCCCCGAAGGGCCCAAGGGCGGGCTGTTCGGGAACATCGGGTTCTTCGGTTTCCTGGGCATGATGGTGGTTTGCACCGCGGGGCTTGCCCTCATCCCCTTCCTCCTGCTCTCGTGGCTGATCGGCCTGCTGGTCCTGCTGGCGATCGGCGACAGGGGTGGCCCCGCCGCCGCGGCCGAGGAGGAGTCCCCCGAGGCGAAGGCGTTCGCCGCGTTCATGCGGGCCGGGGGTGTCTCGTCGGAGAAGGTGGAGAAGGTGGCGGAGTACATCCGCCGGTCGAAGGCCGAGGGCAAACCGGAGGAGTCCATCGCCTGGTCGATGTCGCACGCCGGCTGGAGCCGGGCCGTGATCGAGGAGGCCGAGCGTCAATACGCCCGCTGGGAGGCATCCGGCCGAGGGGGGTGATCGTGCTGCGTCCGCTCCTGGGGATGGCGTTCGTCCTGGGCGTCCTCGCCGGCCTCCTGGGCGGGCTGGCGGTGTACCGCCGCGTCGCCTCCCCGCACCCCGAGCTGCTCCGCAAGCTCATGCACGTCGGCATGGGCCTCGTCACCCTCTCCTTCCCCTGGCTGTTCGATAGCCCCTGGCCTGTCCTCGTCCTGGCCGGCCTCAGCATCCTCCTCATGCTGAGCATGCGCGCCGTCGCCCCCCTGCGTGACGGCGTCGGGCAGGTGGTCGGCGGCGTCGGGCGGCAGTCGCTCGGCGAGGTGTACTTCCCCCTCGGCATCGCCCTCCTGTGGGGCTTCTACCTCTACGGCGTGCAGGAGCCGCCGGCGCGTCGTCTGCTCGGCTACCTCATCCCCGCCCTGCTCCTGACCCTCTCCGACGCCCTCGCCGCCCTCGTCGGCGTGGCCTACGGCCAGCTCCGCTACGACACGCCCGACGGCACCAAGAGCCACGAGGGCTCGCTCGCCTTCTTCCTCTGCTCCTTCCTGTGCGTCCACGTCCCGCTGCTGCTCATGACCGACCGCGGACGCGCCGAGACCCTCCTCATCGCCGTCCTCCTCGCCCTCATGATGACGCTGTTCGAGGCCATCGCCTGGTCCGGCCTCGACAACCTCATCCTCCCGCCGCTCGCCTACGTCCTGCTCCTCATCTACTGGGACCTGACCGCCGCCGACCTCCTCGTCCGCCTCGCGGTCATGGGCGTGCTGTCGCTGGGCGTTTTCGCCCTGTCGTGGCTGACGCCGATGCGTGGCAGCGCCGTCGCCGGGGCCGTGCTGGTCGGCTACGTCTGCTGGGCCCTGGGCGACTGGCGCTGGCTCGTGCCGCCGCTCATGCTCTACCTCGGTTATGTGTGGCTGTCGCACCGCAACCCGGTGGACCCCGGGTGCCCGCACACCGTCCACGCCGTCGCCGCGTCGGCGTCGGTGGGTCTGATCTGGCTCTTCCTCGCGCTGTCCTTCGGCATGCCGGGGTGGCTGTACCCGTTCGCCGTCGCCTTCGCCGCCAACCTCGGCATCGTCGCCCTCGCGCAGTCGCGCCACGACCGCCCCACCCTGCCCGTGTGGGCCGCGCTCGCGGCCAGCGCCGGGATGGCGTGGCTGGCGGTCCTCGGGCCATACGTCCTGATGCTGATGTGCGCCAACAGGGCGTGCGTCGAGGCGTGTCTCGGCCTGCCCGCCGTGGCCCTGGCGGCGTGCGTGTTCTGCCTGCTGCAACCCGGCCTGGAGAGCTGCCCGGTGGACCCCGCCCGCTGGCTACGCCAGTGCCTGTGTGCGGCGCTGGCCTCCGGCCTCGCCGCCCTGGCCCAATCGCTCCTCGCCTGACGCCGGAGGTGCCCGTGGCCGACATCCGCACCGTCACCGACCCGACGCCGTACCTCGCCCTCCCCGGCTCCGCGCTGACCGCCGGGCAGCTCGCCCGCCAGCGACCCGACGTGATGCTACTCTCCGACGCCGCCCGCTGCGGCCTGTGGCTCCACGACACGCCGCCCTACCCCGGCCAGCGCCTCGGCGTCGTGGGGCACTACCACGCCACTTCATCGGAAGCGGGGGAGATGATCCTGAACGCCGCCTGTGCCCGGCTGGCGGCCGAAGGCTGCACCCTGGCCGTCGGGCCGATGGATGGCAACACCTGGGAGCGTTACCGGCTGATCACCGAGCGCGGCGAGGAGCCGCCGTTCTTCATGGAGCCCGACAACCCCGACGACTGGCCGGCGCACTTCCTCGCCGCCGGGTTCGCGCCGTTCGCCCGCTACTGCTCGGCGTTGTGCGACGACCTGGGTGGCGATGTGCCGCCCCTGCGTGACCCGGGCATCACCGTCCGCCACATCGACCTCGCACGCTTCACCGAGGAGCTGCGACTTCTTCACCGCCTCTCGCTGACGTGCTTCGCCGGGAACCTCCTTTACACGCCCATCTCCGAGGCGGGCTTCCTCTCGCTCTACGAGCCGGCGCGTGGGCTCATCCGCCCCGAGCTGGTGCTGCTGGCGGAGAAGGCGGGCGAGCTGGTCGGCTTCCTCTTCGCCGTGCCCGACCTGCTCCAGAGGGTGCGTGGCGGCGTGATCGACACGGCCATCGTCAAGACGATGGCGACGCACCCGGCCCACGCCGGGCGCGGCCTGGGAGGGCACCTGATGGCCCGTGTCCACGCGGCCATCCGCGCGTGCGGCTACCGCCGGGTGATCCACGCGCTGTTCCACGAGCACAACCACTCGGGGCGGATCAGCCGGCACACGGCGCGGGTCTTCCGCCGCTACACTCTCTTCGCACGCCCCCTGGGTGGCGACCCATGAACCTCACCGTTCTCCTGAGTGAACACGCCCGCTCGCACCCCGACGCGCCGGCCATCATCGAGCCGGGCGGGGCCGTCACCACGTTCGCCGACCTGGAGCGGCGCAGCGCCCAGGCGGCCACGCTGCTCCTCCGCAAGGGCCTCCGCCCCGGCGACGCGGTGCTGGTGTTGCAGCCGATGAGTGCCGAGCTGTACGTCGCCCTCCTGGCGGTCTTCCGCCTCGGGATGGTCGCCGTGGCCCTCGACCCGGCGGCGGGGATGACGCACGTCGAACGCTGCTGCGCCCTGTGGCCGCCGCGCGGCCTGATCGCCAGCGCGAAGGCGCACCTGCTGCGGCTCCTCTGCCCGGCACTCAGCCGCATCCCGATCATGTTCTCCATCGGCTGCCCGGTGCCGGGGGCGACGCGGTGGGCGCTCACGGGGCGAATGCGCCCGCACCCGACGATCACGCCAGTGGCCGTTGACGCGCCGGCGCTGCTGACCTTCACCAGCGGCAGCACGGGCCGGCCCAAGGGCGTGGTCCGCTCACACGGCGCCCTGCTCGCGCAACACCGGGCGCTCGCCGCCACGCTGGCCCTGACGCCGGGGGGCATCGACCTGGCGACGCTACCGATCGTCCTGCTCGCCAACCTGGCCTCGCGCGTCACCAGCCTGATCCCCGACGCCGACCTGCGCCGCCCCGGCGACATCGACCCCGCGCCGGTGGCCCGCCAGATCCTCGATCACGGGGCGGCCAGCTCGGCGGCCTCGCCGGCCTTCTTCGAGCGTCTCGCCCGGTACTGCGCCGACCACCGCATCACGATGCCCAGCCTTCGGAAGCTGTTCGCCGGGGGCGCACCCGTCTTCCCCCGGCTGATGGGTGAGATGCGGGGGGTGGCGCCGAACGCCGAGGTGGTCGCGCTGTACGGCTCCACCGAGGCCGAGCCGATCGCGCACCTGTCGCATCAGGAGATCAGCGACGAGGACGGCCGGGCGATGCTGTCCGGAGGCGGCCTGCTGGCCGGGCCACCGGTGCCGGAGGTGTCGCTGCGGATCATGCGCGAGCAGTGGGGCCGGCCGGCCGGGCCGTTCACGCCGGCGGCCTTCGACGCCTCCTGCTGCGGGGTGGATGAGCCGGGCGAGATCGTCGTGGCGGGCGGGCACGTCCTGAAGGGCTACCTCGGTGGGGTGGGCGACCACGAGACGAAGTTCCGCGTGGACGGCGAGGTGTGGCACCGCACCGGCGATGGGGGCCGCCTGGACGCGCGGGGTCGGCTATGGCTGTTGGGCCGCTGCGTCGGGCGGATCGAGGACACCCGGGGGCATCTGTACCCCTTCGCCGCCGAGGCGGCGGCGTACCAGGATCCGTGCGTGAGGCGTGCGGCGGCCGTGGCTCACGCGGGCCGGCGTGTGCTCGTGCTGGAGTGGCACGACCCCACGCGGCCCGGCGACGCCGAGGCGATCCGCCGAACGCTGGCCTGGGCACACATTGACGAGGTGCGTGTGTGGGACCGCGTGCCGGTGGACGACAGGCACAACGCCAAGATCGACTACCCGGCGCTGGCCCGCCGCCTCGCGGCCGTGTGAGTGGGCCTCTGCCACCGACGCGCTGGCGGCACGGCTGTTGCACCGTCTACCTCTTCGCCCACCCTCACAGGAGGCGATCATGGCGCACAAGAAGCGACACACCAACCCGGTCCCCCCGGACAACCAGCCTGCCGCCGGCCCGCCCGTCGCGTCCGGCGAGCAGATCCCGGACGCCGCCCACGCCGGCGGCGGCGCCCCCGCCCAGGAGCAGGACCCCAAGAGGCGCATCGGCGGGTACGTCGGCGCCGGCGAACACTCCTTCCATCAGCCCGGCGGCCGGAACGACGCCAATCACGGATGATGGGTTTCGCCGTTGGCCGGCTTGAGGACGCTTTGCACGGGGCGTCCGGTGGCCATCTCTCGATGATGGCGGCCGGCTCGCCCCCCGAACAGGGCCTGATGGCGGCCTGGCGGGCGGCGGCCGGCCGCAGCGCCACCCGGCCGCGCCCGAGCAAGCCGGGGCCGCGGCGAGGTCGCAGCGCAGGATGCGGCCATACCGGCCGAGGAGCGGGGGCGTCGTCGAGGAGGGTGACGGCGAAGGCGCGTTCAGCCTCCATGGCCTGCTCCGCCCAAACGTAACGGGAGCGGCCGCGCAGGGGCCATCGCAAGCCGACGCAACGGCCGCGCTCATCGAGGGCGGCGACGGTCACCCAGACGAGCGCCTCGCCGCCGACCCCGCGCCCCCGCATACGCGCCTCTCACTCGCTCACCGCCGGGAGGCCGTGCGAGGAGGCGTCAGCTCGCCCACGGACCGAGAGAGTGATGGCCATGTCATCAACGGCCGGGGGAGTCGTCCTCGTCGTGGACGATAACGAGGACGAGCGCGAGGGCCTCGCCCGCCTGCTGGGGCTGTTCGGCCTCGCCGTCGAAACCGTGGCTGACGGCAGGGAGGCCCTGGAGTACCTGCGTTGCCGGCCGCACCCCCTGCTCATCGTGTTGGACCTGCGCATGCCGGTGATGGACGGCCTCGACTTCCTTGACGCCCGGAGGGGCGACCCGCTGCTCTCCCTGATCCCTGTCATCGTCCACTCGGCGGAGCCGGAGTGGTCGGTGGCCGACGCGCTGGACGACGCCCTCTTCCTCCCCAAGGGGTGCGACCCCATGGTGCTGGTCCGGGCCGTCCTGGCCCTGTGCGCTTGAGGCCGCCGCAGGGCGTCAGCCTCGGCTACACGCGCGTCTCGTTGGATTGGCTCAACTGCTACCTGTTCCTCCGGCGGGTGGCGCATGGCAACGACCCGTCGGTGGTGGTGCGGAAGAATTCGTGGGAGGCCCGCCGCGCCGGCAGAAGAGGGCCGCCGCGGGCGAGGTGCGGCTGGTGTTCACGCCGTCATGGAGCGACTGGTACCACGAGGACGCCGACGCCCGGGGTGCCGAGGCGTGGGCCGGCATACTCCGGTGCCCGCCCCCGGCCTTCCAGGTGCTCCCGAGGCGGCATCGGCTGCTGGTATGGGCGAGAGCGGCCCCGGCCGCCGGCCGAACGAGGCCGGCGTCAGGGCGCGCCGCTCCGTTCGGAGGCGGGCCGGCCGGAGAGAGAATTGGGCGAGTCGAGGTGGGCGCCGTCGTCCACGCCGACGCCGAGGCGGGCGACCAGCTCGCCCCCGAGCCAGCCGCCGGCCACGGCCAGCACGGCCCCGGCGAACGAGGTGTACGCGGCGGAAGGGGGCGGGAATTCCGGAGTGCCCCAGCGCAGGTAGAGGGCGGCGGCGAAGACGGCCATCGCCACCATGTTCGCCAGGCCGTGGATGAGGCCGATGGTCTTGGCGCGTGTGCCGTCCGGGATGGCGAACCAGTCGATCCAGCCGAACGGCGCGGCGGCGAGCCCGCCGATCAGGCCGGCGGCCAACATCCAGAAGGCGGCCTGGGCCGTCGAGGGCGACGGCGCGGCCAGGTGGACGGCGTCGAAGACGACAGACGTGGCCAACAGGCCGAGCGGGAAGACGATGAGCGCCTGGTGGATCGGGTGGCCGAGGAACTTGGCGCGGCTCTCCATCGTGGGCCTCCGTGTGCGTGCGGCCTCGGCGGCGCGGACGCGGCGCCGGTGCAGGGGGGTTGGGGCAATGTCCTCGGCCACCTGTCACTTCTTGCCGGCCAGGGCCGTCAGATCCATGTTGGCCTTCGTGTGATCCTCGCAGGCCCTCTGGCGGACCTGGGGTCCTCGGCGGCGCATTCAGCGAGGGTGGCATGTGGGGAAGAAGTCGGCGTGCGTCGCCGGGTCGTCGCCGCCTACTTCGGCGGCCGGTGGACCGTCAGCAAACATCGCGCCGGCGTTATCCGCGCGACAGGGCCTCGAAATCCACCTCGGCGGACGCACGCGTGTCGGCCTTCACCACCTTGGCCATCAGCTTGAGGGAGACAGAGGCCTCCTCGGCGGTGTTGGCCGCGACGCAGTCGGACGGCACCGCCACCCGCAGCCCACGCATGTAGGCGTCGTTGGCGGTGAACAGGACGCAGATGTCGGCGGCGAATCCGCACACGACGAGTGCCTCGGCGCCGAGGGTGCGCAGGAGGAGCTCGAGGGTGGTGCCGTAGAAGGCGGAGTGACGCGGCTTGAGGACGAAGTAATCTTCCTCGCCGGGGCGCAGCAGCTCGCACAGCGGCCGGCCCTTGCAGCCCGGCTCCAGACAGCGTCTCACGACCGCCGCGAGGTCGGAGCGCCAGCGTCCGAAGTTGTCGTTGGCGTAGATGACGGGCACGCCGGCCTGACGCGCCCGGCGTGTGAGCGCGGCGATCTTCCCGGCGGCGGGCAGTGCGTGGCGCAGGAAGGCGTCCGCCTCGGGGAAGTCGAGGGGGTTGATCACGTCCACGAGCAGGAGGGCGACGGGGTGCCCGTGGGGCCGGCCGCCTTGCAATCCGTCATCGCGCTCCGCCACGGGCCGCCTCCTCGGGTGGGCGGTGTGCCACATGGCAAACGCCGCGCCGGGGACGCGGCGTGGGAGTTGCACCGGCGGGCGCCCTCGCCCCACGCCATCGGGAGGCTCGCACATGGCACTCGGGACCCTGCATGACCTGTTCGTCGAGGAGCTGAAGGACCTGTACAGCGCCGAGAAGCAGTTGCTCAAGGCGCTGCCTCGGATGGCGAAGGGGGCGACGCACGCCGGCCTGAAGGCGGCGTTCAGCGAGCACCTGGAGGAGACGCGCGGCCAGGTGGCGCGTCTGGAGAAGATCTTCGAGCGCCTCGACGCCAGCCCGCGCGGCAAGAAGTGCGCGGCGATGGAGGGCCTCATCGAGGAGGGGGCCGAGCTGCTGGCCGACAAGGGGGCGGACCCGTCGGTGCGCGACGCCGCCCTGATCGCGGCGGCCCAGAGGGTGGAGCATTACGAGATGGCCGGCTACGGCTGCGTCCGGGCGTTCGCCGCGCTGCTCGGCCACGCCGAGGCCCGGCGCCTCCTGCAGCAGACGCTGGACGAGGAGGCGGCCGCGGACGAGAAGCTCAACGGCCTGGCCGAGTCGGTGGTCAACCCGGCCGCGCTCGAGGCGGCGAAGCCCGCGAAGGCGTCCCGGCGAGCGAAGTGACATCGGCCTGTCATCTGGCCGGGCCGGCCCCCGGCGCCGCCTCGACGGCGATGGCGGCGGGGTCGGCCTCGCCCCGGGCGCGTTCCGCCAGGTCCTGGTAGTGGCCGTGCAGGCGGCGGGCCTCCTCCTCCGGCCTGCTCTCCAGGCCGATGAGGCGGTTGCTCGCCCCCTCCTGGGAGGCGATGAGCTCGTTGAGCTTCAGTTGGAGGGCGCGGGTGTCCTTGTTCTGGCTCCGTTGGAGAAGGAGCATCAGCACGAAGGTGAGGACGGTGAGCGGGACCAGGAGCGTCTCCAGCCACGCCTGCCGGCTGGCGAACAGTGGACCGGACAGCGCCCACGCCGCCAGCGCGGCCAGCGTGAGGAGGATGGAGGAGGTGCTGCCGAGCCAGCCGGTCAGGGCGTGGACGGCGGCCTCCATCCGGTCTGGGGCCTGGGGCGGTTCGGTCCTCTCGCTCATGGTCCACTCCGAGGGCGGCGGGCGCGGGGCAAAGCCCGTGCCGCGTCGCCGTGCCGGCGCGCGAGCTGCCTCCGCCCCCTCGTCGCCCGCTCCGGACGGGAGGTGTGCCGTGGACGAGACGCTGAACCGATGTGCCCGCGGCGCGATGGCCGGACTGGCGGCGACGGCGCCGATGACGGCGGTGATGGCCGGCCTCCATGCGGCGTTGCCGCCGCAGGAGCGCGACCCGCTGCCGCCTGAGCAGATCACCGAGAACGCCGTGCGGGCGGACGGGCCCGCCGTGGACGCCCTGGCGTGGGTGGCCCACTTCGGCTACGGGGCGACGGCCGGGGCGTGCTACGCGCTGGCGAAGGCGCACCTGCCGGGGCCGCCGTCGGCGCGCGGCGCGTGCTTCGGGCTGGCGCTGTGGGCGGCGGGCTACCTGGGCTGGCTGCCCGCGATGGGGCTGTACCGCTCGGCGACGGAGGAGCCGGCCCGGCGCAATGCGCTGATCATCCTCTCGCACCTCGTCTACGGGATGTCCCTGGGCTTGTGCGAGGACGCACTGACAAGCGGCCCCGGTTGACGCATGGACGGCCCCCGTGTCCCCGAGGCCGTCCTTCGGCACCCGGTGGCGACACCGTGACGGGGACGTTCGGCGGCGGGTTCGGCTTCGTACGGGCACGCGAGCATCGCGTTGCACACATGGGGGCGAGGAGTGACACCTCGCCGTCACCGCCTGCGGCGGGCCGGATCCCTGGCCAGGAACACGGCGCCCGAGAATGCACGAATCGGCGAGGGCGCCCGATTTGGCGGGGGAGTGAAGCGGGGCAATCTGGGCGGGGCACGCCGTTTGCAACGTCGGCAGGACGCTCCCACAGGAGATGAACAAGGGCAACACGGCGCCCCGCGCCGCGCTCCGAAATGAGCCACAGTCGCCCGACAGTCTGACCTCAGGAGGTTTTCACGATGAGCAACAGGAGCCTGTTGGTGGTGCTGACGCTGGTGGCGTTCGGCTCGTTCACGGACGAGGCCAGCGCGTTCGGCAAGAAGCGCGGCGGCCGCGGCGGCGGCGGGTGCAGCGGCAGCGGCTACGTGGCGTCCGGGGGGTGCTACGGCGGCGGGTACTCCGTCGGCTACGGCGGCTGCTCCGGCGGCGGCTACTCCGGCGGCGGCTACACCACCAGCGGCTACCCCGGCGGCGTCGTGTACGCCGCGCCCGGCAGCTACGCCGTCGGCTCCGCCCCGGTGGCCACCGTTTCAGCCGACCCCGGCATCGTCACCGGCACGCCCGGTTCCGTCCCGGCCTACTCGTCCGGCTACGCCCCCGCCTACTCGTCCGGCTACGCCCCGGCGTATGTCTACCCCGGCACGGGGTATGGCTACGGCGGCTACGCCGGCGGCTACCCAGGTTACGGCGGTGGCTACGGCTACAGGCCCGGCATCAGCATCGGGATCGGGTCCGGCGGTTATGGCCCCGGCTACGGCGGGTTCGGCCCCGGCTACGGCGGCTACGGCGGCTACGGTGGGGGACGCGGCTTCCGCCGATGACCTCGCGGGCGCGGTGTGCGGTGCCACCGCACGCCGCGCCGGCCCCCGTCGCGTCGCGGCAAGGATATGATTGCGGGCGGCCCCGCGCCCGCTTAGAATCACCCTTGTCATCGACAGCGATCAGGGCGTCAGCGAGGTATCGGGCAATGGAAGAGACGCGGTCCGATCATCCGGCGTGGTCCCGGCGGGCTTTCCTGCGCGGGGCCGGCGTCGCCCTCGGGCTGCCCCTGCTCGATTCCCTCCTGCCGCGCGGCCAAGCCGCCGCCCCGCCTGCCGTCCCCCGGCGGATGGTTGCCATCGAGACGAACATGGGCATCCTGCCCCAGTTCTTCTTCCCCAAGAAGGCCGGCCGCGATTACGACTCGACGCCGTACCTCGACAGGCTGGCCGCCTTCCGCAAGGAGATGACCGTCTTCTCCGGGTGCAGCCACCCCGGCGTCACCGGCGGGCACGCCGCCGAGAAGTGCTTCCTCACCGGCACGCCGCACCCCGAGCGCGGCGGGTTCCGCAACTGGATCTCCGTCGATCAGTACGCCGCCGAGCAGGTCGGCGGCAGCACGCGCTTCCCGTCGCTTGTCCTGGCGATGAGCAACGAGAACAACCAGACCCTCAGCTTCACCCGCAGCGGCGCCCCCATCCCAGCCGAGCGCAGCGCCAGCCGGCTGTTCAAGAAACTGTTCATGCAGGGCAAGGCCGAGGACGTGGCCGCCGCCGTCGAGGCGCTGCGCCAGGACCGCAGCACGCTGGACTTCGTCGCCGACGAGTCGCGCCGCCTGGGCCGCAAGCTCTCCGCGCCGGACCGGACGCGGCTGGATGAGTACTTCACCTCCGTCCGCGAGCTGGAGCAGCGTCTCAAGAGCGCCGAGGGCTGGGAGCATAAGCCCAAGCCGAAGGTCGCCGCCACGCCGCCCACGGACATCGACGACCAGCGCGAGTTCGTACGCAAGACGCGGCTCATGTTCGACGTGATGAGGCTGGCGCTGGAGACGGACTCGTCGCGTGTCATCAGCCTGTTCATCGACACGACGGTCATCCACAACATCACGCACCACGGCGGGCGGCCCGAGGTCCTCGCCGAGCTGCGCGCCAAGGAGGAGGGCCAGCTCGACGCCCTCGCCGACTTCCTCAAGGGCCTCGCCGGCGCCAGGGAGCAGGGGCAGACGCTGCTCGACCGGACGATGGTCCTGTACGGGACGTGCATGGGCAGCGCCAACTCGCACGCCAACACCAACCTCCCCGTCCTCCTCGCGGGCGGCGGCTTCAAGCACGGCCAGCACCTCGCCTTCGACACCGCCAACAACTACCCGCTCACGAACCTCTTCGTCTCCATGCTCCAGCGCCTCGGCGTCGAGACCAACAGCTTCTCGACCGGACGCGGCACCTTCCGCGGCCTGGAGATGGCATGACCCCCACCGCATTCCTCCTCCTCGCCTGCGCCGCCGGCCCCGAGGTCTTCCTCAAGGCCCACTGCCTCGCCTGCCACGACAAGGAGAGCAAGAAGGGCGGTCTCGACCTGACCGCCCTCAAGGCCGACGACTTCGCCCGCTGGGTGAAGGTCCACGACCGCATCGAGTCGGGCGAGATGCCGCCACGCACCCGCAAGCGTCCGCCCGCCGCCGACACGGTCGCAGCCGTGAAGGTCATCCGCGACGCACTCCTCGCCGCCGAACGCAAGAAGGCCGCCGACGGCAAGACGCGCCTGCGCCGATTGACGCGCGTCGAATACGAGCACACCGTGCGCGACCTGCTCAACCTGCCGGGCCTGCCGCTGCAAGGCGAGCTGCCCGCCGACGGCTCCGCGCACGGCTTCGACAACAACTCCGAGGCGCTCGACATCTCGCACGTCAACATGTCCAAATACATCGAGGCCGCCGACCGCGCGCTCGACATGGACATCGCCACGCGCCCGACGGCGCCGAAGGCGGTGAAGCAGCGCATCTCCCTCGCCAACCCCGCCGGGTTCGTGGCCCACGTCCTCATGCACGGCGACGGCGTCCTCCTCAAGGACAAGAAGCCCGACCCCGACTTCCCGCCCGCCGGCGCCCACGACCACATCGACCAGGGCGCCCACGAGCGCATGGGCTCGTTCCGCAACGGGGCCAGCGTCGGCCTGTTCCGCACCGAGGACGAGTCGTTCCACCCCTACTTCATCGAGTTCGTGACCATCCACCCCGGCCACTACCGCGTCCGCACGTCGCTGTGGGCGTTCCAGTGGGACAAGGGCAAGGTGCTGCCGGCCCGCGGCACCGAGGCCGTACGCCTCTCCATCGTCCACCTCACCGGCGACGGCCGCGGCGGCGGCCACCCGAGCGACGTGCTCGGTTACTTCGACGCGCCGTCGATGAAGGAGAAGGTGCATGAATTCACGACGTGGATGAATCAGAATGACATCATCGGCTTCAACGCGGCGTCGCTGGCCCACGCGCACACGCGCGGCAAGAACCGGGCGATGGGCTTCACCGGCCCCGCCGTCGCCTGCGACTACCTGGACATCGAGGGGCCGATCCACGATGCTTGGCCGCCGGCCAGCCACAAGGCGCTGTTCGGCGACCTGCCCATCAGGGAGTTCAAGAAGGCTGACCACCCGAAGACGCGGGCGCCGAAGCGGAAACTCATCCGTCAGGAGATGGGCGCGGGCAAGAACCGCCCCGACCCCGTGGCCGGCATCTGGACCGTCCACAGCGACGACCCGCTGGCCGATGCCGACAGGCTGCTCGGCGCGTTCCTGCCGCGGGCGTTCCGCCGGCCCGTTGCGGAGGAGACACGCAAGCGTTACGTCGCACGGGTGGCCGAGCGGCTGAAGGTCGGCGACTGCTTCGAGACGGCGATGCGCTGGGCGTACCGCGCCGCCCTCTGCTCGCCGGACTTCCTGTATCACGTCGAGCCGGCCGGCGAGCTGGACGGCCCCGCCCTCGCCAACCGCCTGTCGTACTTCTTCTGGCGCTCGATGCCGGATGACAGGCTCGTGTCACTCTCAGGCAAGCTGAAGGACCGCAAGACCCTGCTCGCGGAGGCGGACCGGCTGCTGAAGGACCCGCGTTCGGGACGATTCGTCGAGGACTTCCTCGGCCAGTGGATGAAGCTGCGGCAGATCGCCGCCACGGACCCCGACCGCAAGCTGTACCCGGAGTTCAACGCCTACCTCCAGGACTCCACCGTGGCCGAGACGCGGGCCTACTTCCGCGAGCTGATCGACAAGGACCTCGGCGTCGATCACCTCGTCCGGTCGGACTTCGCCATGCTGAATCAGAGGCTGGCGGCGCTGTACGGCATCGACGGCGTGAGCGGCTCACAGATCGGCCGCGTGGCGCTGCCGAAGGATTCGCCGCGTGGCGGCCTCCTGACGCAGGCGTCGGTGCTGCGCATCACGGCCAACGGGACGACGACCTCGCCGGTGCCGCGTGGCGCGTTCGTGGCCGACCGCATCCTGGGCCGCCCGCCGGAGCCGCCGCCGCCGAATATCGCCGCCATCGAGCCGGACGTACGGGGCGGCAAGACCATCCGCGAGCAATTGGCGCTGCACCGCGACAACCCGTCGTGCGCGTCGTGCCACGTGAAGATGGACCCCTACGGCTTCGCCCTGGAGTCGTTCGACGTGATCGGCGGCTTCCGCACACGCTACCGCTCCATCGGCGTCGGCGACCCGGCCCCACGCGGCAACATCGACCCGTTCATCGGCATCGGCTTCAAGCTCGGCCCGAAGGTCGAGCCGCACGGCGAGCTGCCGGACGGCAAGGGCTTCAAGGACATCCGCGAGCTACGCGCCCTGATGGCGGCGGACACCGACACCCTCTTGAAGAACCTCGCCCGGCAGCTCGCGGCCTACGGCACGGGGCGCGGCATGTCGTTCGGGGACCGGACGGCCATCGCAGAAGTGGCGAAGGCGGCCCGCGCGGGCGGCGTCAGGACGCTGATCCGGGAGCTGGTGGCGAGCAAACTGTTTGCGACACGATGAGGCACAGGGGGCGCATTGACATGGGTATCCGCGACATCGCCGCCCTCGCCCTGGCCCTCGCCGCGTCGGCGTTCGCCGCCGACAAGGACGCCCGCGTCACCGCGAAGTACCGCGTCACCGGGCTGTTCTGCAAGGAGCGCGTGGCCGACCTCCGCGAGGCCATGAAGGCCGTCGAGAAGGTGGTGCTGGTCTCCGTCGATTACGACACCGCCGAGGCCGTCTTCCGCTACGCTCCCAAGGAAGCGTTCCCAGGCGCGTCGAAGCCGGAACAGATCCTCCAGCAGTTGGACAACAAGGTGCGGCACGCGACCAGCCATACCTTCGGGGTGACGGCGCCGCTCACGACGCCGCGCGGCCGGCTGACGTGGGTCGAGATCCCCGCCGCGGGGTGCGACTGCAAGGCGTGTTCGCTGGCCGCCTACGAGGCGGTCTACAAGCTGGAGGGCGTCGAACAGGCGCGGGCCAGCTTCCGCGAAGGCCGCGTGTCAGTGCTCATCGATCCCACGAAGACGGACCGCGGCAAACTCGCCGCCGCCCTGAAGAAGCGGGGCGTGGCCGTGAAGATCCCCTGACGGCGTGCGCCACGACACGCGGAAACGCAACTCGCGGTCGTCCGCACGCGGCATCGTCAGGAGGTAGCCCGTTCGCCGCCGCCCGTCCCACAGGAACACCCAGCGGCCCGAGGGCAGCCGCGAGGTCAGGCGCGGCTCCTTGCCGGCGGGCGCGTCGGGGAGGCGCACCTCGGCGAAGGCCAGCGGGGCGAGACGCCGTACCGCTCCCTCCTTGCGTACCAGCCCCGCCAGCCGGCCGTTCGACCATAGCCGGGCGCGGTAATCGCCGACGGCGACATCCTCCTCCGGCGCCGGCGGCAGGCGGAGGAGGATCTCGCCTCCCTTGACGGCGTGGGTCACGGCGGCGGGCCGCCGCGGCTCCGGCTCCGGCGCCGGCAGGCGCAGGGTGGGGTCGCCCAACAGGGTGAACGCCCAGGCGGAGCGCATGTTGGCGCCGCCCAGGGCCGGGTCGTCGAGCCGGCCTCGCTTCAGGATGGCGTAGGCGAGGAGGAAGTTCTTGGCCTGCCGCAGCGAGCCGCCGAGCGTCTGCCCGTCGTGGCGCGCCGCCGAGAAGAACGCCAGAGAGAACGCGCCCCCCGTCGCCGAGTACACCCGCGACGAGCTGCCGACCAGGGCGACGGCCCCGCGCGTCAGCAATGGCCCGGCCTCCTTCTCGTTCAGCGCCAGGCACGTCTGGAGGAAGAGGAGGGACGGCGGCAGGGGCTCGTCCCACTCGTTGAACCCGTAGTCGTCCACCAGCGTCTTGTAGTGCCCCTCCCAGACGAACACGTCGGACTTCGGCAGCGCCGCGCGGATGGCGGCGGGCTTCACCGACTTGCCGGCCATCAGCGTCGTCCGGTACCCGGCGTCTGCCAGCTCGCGTGTCGTGTGCCGCGACATCAGCTCCAGCAGCGGCAGCCCGCCGCCGCTGTTGCTCGCGACGAGGGCGCGGCGCGGCCCGCCGCCCTCCAGCAGGCGCGCACGCGCCAGCATCAGGGCCAGCACGCCACGGTCGGAGTGCGCCAGACGGCCCGTCGCCAGCGTGAAAGGCGTGTCGCCCTCGGGGGTGGCCGGCTCCATCTCGATGTGCTCGTCCTTGCCCTCCGCCGGGTTGTGCCGACGCTCCGTCGGCAGCGCGCCCGGCCCGCCCACCAGGATGAGATTCTCCGCACCACGCATCCGGGCGTCGCGCAGGGCGTCACGGATCAGCGGCCCGGCGGCGCCGCCCCCGCCCGTCAGGAGCAGGGCCCCACGCTTCCGCGCCGCGACGTAAGGGGCCAGCACGGAGGCCGCCCTGTCCGACGGGTTGGCCACCACCAGCGAAGCCACCGGCCCGCCGAGCCGCGTGAGGTGGGCGGCGCGGACGGCGGCCTCGTCGGGCAGCGCGGTGACCTCCACCCCGTCCAGCCCCCGGCAAGGACGCACCGCGTCGCCGACGGCCAGCACCTCGGACGCGGCCCAGGTGCGTATCCGCTTGCGCAGGTCATCGATCCCACCGCGAAGCACGTACAGCGGGGCGCCGGCGGCGGCCGCCAGGCAGGCGGCTTGCAACAGCACGCGGCGCGGGGCGGCGGGGCAGACGACCACGCGGCGGGCGCGCGGCAGAAGACGGTCCCAGACCGGGCCGGGGTTGCCCTCCCATTTCAGGGGGTCGCCATGCCGCCCCTCGGCGAACCGCCCGGCGCGGACCACCTCGTCCGGGCGCCAGGCGGCCAGGAAGGCGGCGTTGGCGGCGCGGGCGCCCGGCGTGTCGAGGAGCAGCACGTCGCGCCGGCCCGAGGCGGCCAGGGCCGCCGACACGGCGATCAGCTCCTCGTCCGGCATGTCGCCGAGCAGGAAGGCGATACGCTTCTCGTCGGGCGGGGGGGCTGCGGCGAGGGCGGCCAGCAGGGCGGAGGCGAGGAGGTTCATGGCGTGTCCCCGGCGAGGGCGCGGTCGATGGCCTCCAGTCGCGGGAGGAGCCCCTGCCCGTTGGCGATCTGGATGGCCAGGCCGGGGCGGGCGTTGGCCTCCAGCAGCATCAGGCCCTCGCTCGCGTCGAGGACGATGTCAACGCCGATGTAGCCCAGGCCGGTGGCCGCGGCGGCCCGCCGCGCCATGAGCAGGACGTCGTCCCATTCCGGGACGCGCACGCCGGCGAGGGCGCTGCCGGTGTCCGGGTGGTGGGTGACCACGCGGTTGCGCTGCACGGCGCGGGTGGTCTCGCCGGTGTCGAGGTCGATGCCGACGCCGAGGCCGCCCTGGTGCAGGTTGGCGCGTCCCCCGGACTCCTTCGTCGGGAGGCGCAGCATCGCCATCACCGGCTCGGCTCGGTAGAGGATGACGCGCACGTCGGGGATGCCCTGGTAGCTGATCGGCTCGAAGACGGGGTGAGGCCGGACGCGC
Source organism: uncultured Alcaligenaceae bacterium (assembly GCA_964630925.1). GTDB lineage: Bacteria > Planctomycetota > Planctomycetia > Gemmatales > Gemmataceae > RGDT01. Next base: position 4,721 of record CAZVZK010000060.1, on the reverse strand, counting down.
TGCTGGATCAGGGCCGCGTCGGGCCGGCCGCCCAGCGAGTACATCCCCGAGATGATCTCCGAGGCGTGCTGCTCCGCGTCCCCCGCGTCGATCGCCTCGCCGTTGTGGCGGATGAGGCGGTCCCCGTCGCGAGCCGTCAGGACGAGGATGCCGCGTCCGCCGCTGCCACGGTCGGGCTTGAGGACGCAGTCGGGGCGCTCCTCGAGGATGCCGGCGAGGCGGTGAAGCGACGAGTGGGCGGCCAGGATGCCGTACAGGGCCGGCGTGGGCACGCCGATGGAGCGGCACAGGTCGTGCATCCTGCGCTTGCTGTCCACGACGGGGTACAGGCGGCGCGGGTTGAGGTCGAGGATGAAGTCGGCGTTACGGCGGTTCATGCCGAGGATGCCGCGGCGGCCCAGCGCCCGCGCCCGTTCGAGCCACATCATGACGCGCCCCCCGCTGTCTGCTTCTCGGGGCGGCGGGCGACGGGCGGCGGGGGCGGGGTCTTCAGCTCCTCCTCGGCGGCGAGGTCGTTGAAGCGGAACAGCTCGCTGAGGCGGTAGCCTGTGTAGCGTCCCAGGAGGAGCTGTGCGGCGAAAACGACGCCGAGCGTCTCGGGGTGGCGGAACATCCAGTTGGCGACGGCGGGGTGGGCCAGGGCGAGGCTGACCGTGGCGGCGACGGCGAGGGTGTACATCAGGGTGCGGAACGACGCCTCGGTGCCGTCCTCGGCCTCGACGGTCCAGAACCGTTCGACGATGTGCGTGAGGATGACGAGCGGGAACAGGGAGATGTAGCCGGTGGCGGCGAGGCCGGCGTGGCTGGCTCCCAGGATGGCGGCGATGAGCATGGCGACGATGAGCGTGAGCAGGGCGGCGATGCGCGGGACCAGGAGCAGGTGGAACCGCTCCAGCGCCCGCCGCGCCGTCCAGCCGCACAGGACGAGGAGCACGAACGCCCCCAGCGCCCAGGGGAGGGCACGCAGGTCGAGGAACGCGAGGCCCAGCAGCGCCGGGGAGAAGGTGCCGAAGGTGGGCACGCCGATGACGGTGCGGAAGATGCAGACGATCAACGCCGCCAGGGGCAGCAGCAGGAGGAACTTGACGAGCTGCTGCTCGGCGGGGCGGAGGTTGAACAGGGAGAGCTGCATCCAGAACGCCTTCGCGCCGGACGGCGGGGTGGCCGCCGTGGACAGGGCCAGCTTGTGGACGGTGTAGGCGGAGTGGGCCTCGCCGCCGCGTGCCTGCACGGCGTCGTCGTCCCCGAGGTGCAGGACGAGGTAGTCGCCGGGGAATTGGGTGGCACCGAAGTGCCCATAGGTTGCGTCCATCGGCATCCAGTGGCCGACCCACGCCTCCGCCCAGTGGTGCAGGCGCTGCTCGCGGGCGCCGCCGAGGATCAGGCCCGCAACGAGCCGGGCGGGGACGCCGCGGTTGCGGCACAGGGCCACGAGGAGGCGGCTCTTGCCGCCGCTGTCGCCGGCGCCGCGTTCCAGACACTCCAGGGCGCCGAGGGCACCGAGGGCCGGCTCGTCGGGCATCTCGCGGACGTGGTCGTACAGGCGACGCACGAGGTCGGCTTCGGACTTCTCGTCGCCGGCCAATTCCTGGGCCTTGCGGCGGATCGGCTCGGCGTCACTCTGGGTGCGCGGGCCTGGGGCCAGATACTCGCCGGCGGAGGGGGCGCCGTCGAGGCGGCGTGTCGCCTGGGCCATCGCCGGCGTGCGTTTGCGTAGGTCGGTGATCAGACGGAAGGAGTAGGCGAGGCGGAAGTCCTGCGGCTTGCCGGGGGCGACGGCGGCGGGGTCCCAGACCGCCTCGGAGCCCTTCATGCGGCCCCGCCCGCCGCGGAGCACGACGCCCGTGGCCTGCGGCTCGGCATCGACGAGGTGCTGGCGGCGGAAGTCGGGCGGCAGCCGCACCGTCAGCGTGCCGTTGCGCTGCGTGAACCGGCCCGTGACCAGGAGGCCGACCTTCCAGGCGCCGCCGCCACGCGGGCCGTCGATGTCCTCACCAAGGGCGTAACGGCGGGCGCCGAGGACGGCGACGGCGGCGACGGCCAGGGCCACGGCGACGATCACCGACCAGGTTGTCCTCTTCATGGCGCTCCTTCCTGGCCGGGCCCCACCGGGCTTCCGCCGGGGTGAGGGAGCCCGGGCAAACGGTATGCCGCAGGCGCGGTGATCTCCCGTGTGCCGGGGCGCGTAGAATACCCGGGTGAGGGCCGCGCCCCCCCCTGTCCGGCCCTCCCACCGCCCGTCGATGAAGCCGGTGCCGCCACGTTCATCGCCTCACCCACCCGAAGCACCATGAACCAGCACCCCCGGGCCGCCTCGATCCGCCTCCTGCTGGCGCTCTGCGCCGCGTTGTGGGCCACGCCGCCGCTTCACGCCACGGCGGCCGCCTCCGAGGCGGCGTGGGTCGCCGAGGCGCGTGGGCAGCGCGGCGAGCACCTGGGTCTCCTGGGCGTGGGCCGCTGGCACGCGGCGGGGCACCGCGGCAAGGGCGTCAAGGTGGCCGTCCTCGACTCGGGGTTCCGCGGCTGGCGGTCGCACCTGGGCAAGGGCCTGCCCGACGACGTGCGGGCGCGGTCCTTCCGCGTGGACGGCGACCTGGAGGCGCGGGACAGCCAGCACGGCATCCTGTGCGGCGAGGTGGTCCACGCCCTGGCGCCGGAGGCGGAGATCCTCTTCGCCAACTGGGAGCCGGGCCGCCCCGACAGGTTCCTCGCGGCGGTGCGCTGGGCGAAGGAGCAGGGCGCGCGGGTCATCACCTGCTCGGTCATCATGCCGGACTGGAGCGACGGCGAGGGCGGCGGCGAGGTCCACGCGGCGCTGGCGCGTCTGCTCGACGGCGGCGCGGGCGGGCCTGGCGTGCTGTGCTTCGCCAGCGCCGGCAACACGGCGCGGCGGCACTGGGGCGGGGCGTTCCGCGCCGGCGCCGGGGGCTGCCACGAGTGGAAGCCCGGCGTGGTCGATAACCCTGTCACGCCCTGGGGCGAGGAGTCGGTCGCCGTCGCGCTCTCCTTCGGGCCGGGGGCGGAGTACGAGGCGCTGGTCTACGAGGGCGCGGGCGGCGAGCCGGTGGCCCGGTCGAGGTCGGCCCACGGCGGGGCGCTGGCGCGTTTCAAGCCGAAGGCGGGGCGGTCCTACCGCGTCCGGGTGCGTCTGGTGCGTGGCAAGGCCGGGCCGTTCCACTGCGTGACGACGCACGGCGAGCTGGGCCTGGCGGACACCAAGGGGAGCGTGTGCTTCCCGGCGGACGGGGCGGCCGTCGTGGCGGTCGGGGCGGCGACGCGCGACGGGCGGCGGCAGCCGTACAGCTCGTGCGGCCCCAACTCGCCGCGGCCCAAGCCAGACGTGGTGGCGGCGGTGCCGTTCGTCAGCCTGTGGCGCGAGCGCCCGTTCGGTGGCACGTCGGCGGCGTCGCCGCAGGCGGCGGCGCTGGCGGCGCTGTGGTGGTCGCGCTACCCGGATCAGGACGCCCGGCAGGTACGCGGGGCCATGACGGCCTCGACGCGGCCGCTGTCGAAGGACGGGCACTCGCCCGAGACGGGCTACGGGCTGATCCGGTTGCCCTGAGGGGCCGCCCGCGTGGATTGGTACGGGAGCTGCTAGTGGGAGGGTTTTCCCCTTACGCGGCACCCCGAACCGAGGATATTGCCATGCGGATCTGGCCGGGCCGGCCCTACCCCCTCGGGGCGACCTGGGACGGTGCGGGCGTCAACTTCGCCCTGTTCTCCGAACACGCCACCAAGGTCGAACTGTGCTTCTTCGACTCCCCCGAGGCGAGGGCCGAGACGGAACGCATCACCCTGGGCGAACACACCGACCAGGTGTGGCACGGGTACCTCCCCGACGTGCTGCCGGGGCAGATCTACGGATACCGCGTCCACGGCCCCTATGAGCCGCGGCACGGGCACCGGTTCAACCCCAACAAGGTGCTGCTCGACCCCTACGCCAAGGCTCTGGGGCGCGACCTGCACTGGGACGACTCGCTGTTCGGCTACGCGATCGGCCACCCCGAGATGGACCTGACCTTCGACGAGCGTGACAGCGCCCCGTTCGCCCCGCTGGGCAGCGTCATCGACACGGCGTTCACCTGGGGCGACGACCGACCCCCGCGTACCCCCTGGCACAAGACGCTGATCTACGAGTGCCACGTCAAGGGCTTCACCATGAAGCACCCGGAGGTGCCGGAGAAGATCCGCGGCACCTACGCCGGGCTGGCCTCCCAGGCGGCCATCGACCACCTGCTGTCGCTGGGCGTGACGGCGGTCGAGCTGCTGCCGGTGCACCACCACGTCGATGACCGCTTCCTCACCGACAAGGGCCGCGTCAACTACTGGGGCTACAACACGCTGAACTTCTTCTCGCCCGACCTGCGCCTGGCCTCGCGTGCCTCGCCGCGCAAGGCGGTGCAGGAGTTCAAGATGATGGTGCGGAGCCTGCACGCCGCGGGCATCGAGGTCATCCTCGACGTGGTGTACAACCATACCGCGGAGGGCAACCACGACGGGCCGACGCTGTGCTTCCGCGGCATCGACAACCCGACGTACTACATCCTCGAACAGGGCGGAGCACGCTACGCGGACTACTCCGGTTGCGGCAACACACTCAACGCGAACCACCCCGTCGTGCGGCGGATGATCGTCGATAGTTTGCGTTACTGGGTGACGGAGATGCACGTCGATGGGTTCCGCTTCGACCTCGCGTCGATTCTGTCTCGCGATTCAAACGG
>CAZVZK010000059.1:0-59656 GCA_964630925.1 uncultured Alcaligenaceae bacterium | reverse complement strand
CGGGGGGCCGCCCGGCAGACGCGGCATCCTTCTTCCGCAGCCGCATCGCCCCGCTGCTGTCGGAGCGCTGCGCCTCCTGCCACAACCCCGGCAAGAGGAGCGGCGGCCTGAGCCTGGCCGGCCGCGAGGCCCTGCTCAAGGGCGGCGACAGCGGCCCGGCGCTGGTGCCCGGCAAGCCGGGCGAGGGGACGCTGCTGGCGATGGTGGGAGGCAAAGGGCCGAAGATGCCGAAGGCCGGCCAGCCCCTCGCGCCTGCCCAGGTGGCCGACCTGCGCCGCTGGATCGAGGAGGGGGCCGCCTGGCCCGAGGGCGTGCAGGTCAGCGCGGTGCTGTGGTCCTTGCGCCCCGTGGAGACGCCGCCAGTCCCGGCGGCGAAGCGGCCGGAGTGGGTGCGGACGCCGGCCGACGCCTTCCTCCTGCGCCGGCTGGAAGAGGAGGGGCTCCAGCCGGCCCCGCCGGCCGGCCGCCTCGCCCTGATCCGGCGGGCGACGTTCGGCCTGCACGGCCTGCCGCCCGCCCCCGAGGAGATCGACCGCTTCCTGGCGGACGCGCGGCCCGACGCCTACGAGCGCCTGGTGGACCGCCTGCTGGCGTCGCCCCGCTACGGCGAGCGGTGGGGCCGGCACTGGCTCGACCTGGCGGGCTACGCCGACTCGCACGGCTTCGAGCTGGACTACCCGCGCCCCCACGCCTGGCCCTACCGCGACTGGGTCATCCGGGCCCTCAACGAGGACAGGCCCTACGACCAGTTCCTCCGCGAGCAGGTCGCCGGCGACGTGACCGCCCCGGACGACCCGGCCTCCGTGACCGCCACCGGCTTCCTCGCCGCCGGGCCGTGGGACTACTCCGGCTTCGTGACGGCCTTCCAGGGCACGGCCGCCAGCCGTGGGACGCGGCTCCAGGACCTCGACAACATGCTCACCACCGTCATGACGGCCACCGTCGGGCTGACCGTCGGCTGCGCGAAGTGCCACGACCACAAGTTCGACCCCATCCCGCAGAAGGACTACTACCGCCTCCAGGCCGTCTTCGCGGGCGTCCGCCGGGGCGACCGCGTCGTCCGGGGGCGGGCGACGGAGGCCCAGGCCCGCCGCATGGGGCAGCTACGCCTGGACATCCACAAGAAGCGCATCGGCATCGTCGAGATCGACGCCCTCGCCCCCGAAGCCAGGACGGAGGAGCAGGCGGCGAAGCGCGCCCAATTCGCCAGGGAGAAGGCGGCCCTGGAGGCCGATCTGGCGAAGATGCCGGAGGTGGAGCTGGCATACGGCGTCATCCCCGAGAAGCCCCCGGCCACGCACGTCCTGCACCGGGGCGACACCGAATCACCCAGGGCGCGCGTCTCGCCCGGCGGGCTCAGCGCCGTGAAGGGCCTCCCTGCCGACCTCGCCGCCGAGGACGCCCCGGAGGGGCAGCGCCGCCTCGCCCTGGCCAGGTGGATCACGCACCCCGCCAACCCGCTGACGGCCAGGGTGCTGGCCAACCGCCTGTGGCAGCACCACTTCGGGCGCGGCCTCGTCGGCACGCCGGGCGACTTCGGCTTCAACGGCGAGCGGCCCTCGCACCCCGAGCTGCTGGACTGGCTGGCGTCCGAATTGCCCCGCCGGGGCTGGTCGCTCAAGGCCATGCACCTGCTCCTCATGCTCAGCAGCGCCTACCGGCAGGCCGCCCGGCACGACGTGAAGGCCGCCGCCATCGACGGCGGCAACCGGCTCCTGTGGCGGATGAACCGGCGGAAGCTGTCCGCCGAGGAGGTGCGCGACTCCATCCTGGCCGCCAGCGGCCAGCTCGACCAGCAGATGGGCGGGCCGCCGTTCATGGCCTTCCGCTACGAGTTCCGCAAGTCCCCGCGCTACGACTACCACGACCCGGCGGGGCGGCCCGAGGGGCGGCGGTCCGTCTACGCCTTCATCGCCCGCAGCACCCCGGACCCGTTCATGGACGCCCTCGACTTCCCGGTCCCATCCGGCTGCACCCCCGCCCGCCCGGCGACGACGACCGCCGTGCAGTCGCTGACGCTGCTCAACGACCCGTTCGTGCTGCGGCAGGCCGGCCACTTCGCCCGCCGCCTGGCCGGCACCCACGGCGGTGACGTGCCGGCCAAGGTGGCGGCGGCCTACCGCCTGGCGCTGGGCCGCGCCCCCTCGGCGCGGGAGGCGGGCCTGGCCGAGGCGCTCGCCCGCAGGCACGGGCTGCCCCACCTGGGCCGGGCATTGTTCAACGCCAACGAATTCCTGTTCGTGGACTGAAGCGGCCGCGTCCTTGTCCGGCCTGGAAGCGGACCGATCTGGGAGGGTGCGACGATGCCCGACTACAGGCAGTGCGATCACCGGCCGTGGCTCGCCGACCGGCGCGGCTTCCTCGGTGCCGTCGGGGGGGGCTTCGCCGGCATGGCCCTCTCGGCGATGCTGGCCGGCGAGCGGCGCGACGCCCCGGCCAAGGGGGGCGGCGGGGCGATCCCGCACTTCCCCGCGAAGGCGAAGCGGGTCATCCAGGTCTTCGTCAGCGGCGGCATGAGCCAGGTGGACACGTTCGACTACAAGCCGGAGCTGGCGAAGCGCGCCGGCCAGGCGTTCGAGCCCGGCGGCAAGGTCGAGCTGTTCGAGAGCGACCCCGGCAAGATCGTGCCGGGCCGCTGGCCCTTCCGGCGGCACGGCCGGTGCGGCCGCTGGGTGTCGTCCCTCTTCCCGCACCTGGCCTCGTGCGTGGACGACATCTGCTTCATCCACTCGATGAGGTCCAAGTCGAACGTCCACGGGCCGGCCCTGTTCCTGATGAACTCGGGGTTCGTCCTGCCCGGCTTCCCGTCGATGGGCTCGTGGGTGACCTACGGCCTGGGCACGGAGAACAGCAACCTGCCGGCGTTCGTCGTCCTGCCCGACCCGCGCGGCTTCCCCATGAACGGCCCCGTCAACTGGGGGGCCGGCTTCCTGCCGGCGACGTTCCAGGGCACGGCCTTCGCCACCCGGCCCGGCGTGCCGCCGGTCCACAACCTCTTCCCTCGGGCGGGCAGCCGGATCACCCCGGACGCCGAGCGCGACACGCTCCGGCTGCTGGAGGAGATGAACGCGGAACACGCCCGGCATCGCCCCGGCGACAGCGAGATCGACGCCCGCATCAGGTCCTACGAGCTGGCCGCCCGCCTCCAGCTCGCCGCCCCCGAGGCGGTGGACATCACCAAGGAGAGCAGCCGCGTGCAGGCGATGTACGGGCTGGACGACCCCGAGACGGCCCCGGCGGGACGCCAGCTCCTGATGGCGAGGCGGCTGGCGGAGCGCGGCGTCCGCTTCGTGCAGGTGTGGTCCGGCGCGCTCAACGCCGGCTTCCCCCGCCAGAACTGGGACGGCCACGAGGACATCGCCGACAACCACGGCCGCGAGGCCCGGCGGTTCGACAGGCCGGTGGCCGCCCTCCTGAAGGACCTCAAGGCCAGGGGGCTGCTCGGCGAGACGCTGGTGATCTGCACGACGGAGTTCGGGCGGATGAGCTGCGCCCAGTGGGGCAAGGGCCGCGACCACAACCCCTTCGCCTTCACGTCGTGGCTGGCGGGCGGCGGCGTCAAGGGCGGCACCTCCTACGGCGAGAGCGACGAACTCTCCTACAAGGTCGCCCGCAGGCCCGTGCAGGGCTACGACCTGAACGCGACGGCACTGCACCTCCTGGGCATCGACCACACGAAGTTGACGGTCAGGCACGACGGCACCGACCGCCGGCTGACCGACGTGCATGGCCACGTCATCCACGACATCCTGGCATGAGGCCGCCGGCGTGCGGCCAGAGGGGAGGGTGGGAGCATGGCGGGCGCAGGGCGGCAGGCACGGCTGATCTTCGTCTGTTACGAGAACGCCAGCAGGAGCCAGATGGCAGGAGCCAGATTGTCAGGACGAAGGCTACCAGGCATCAGGAGTGGGTGGGGCGGCCCACGCCCCCGGCCTGGCGTCGTCCAGCCGCCGGGCCGGGCAGAAGGCCGCCCTGTTGAGGAAGGGGGGAGCGATGGCATGGGTGCGGACGGTCGATGAGGAGGCCGCCTCGGGCAGGCTGCGCGAGCTGTACGGGCGGGCTAGGGAGCGAGCCGGCTTCGTGCCCAACGTCGCCAGGGTGCAGTCCCTGCGGCCCGGCGCGGCGGCCCAGGGCTTCGGCCTCTACCGCGAGCTGATGGACGGCCCCGGCGGCATCAGCCGGCGCGAGCGGGTGCTGATCGCCACCGTCGTGTCGAAGGTCAACGGCTGCCTGTATTGAATGGAGTCGCACGAGAAGGACCTCCGGTCGGAGGTCGGCAGCGGCGAGATGGCCAGGGCCGTGCAGGAGGACTACCGCTCGGCGGGGCTGCCCGCGCGCGAGGCGGCCCTGCTGGACTTCGCGGTCAAGCTGACCCTCCAGCCCACCGCCGTGCGGCGCGAGGACCTGGACGCCCTGCGGGGCCACGGCTACGGCGACGAGCAGCTCGTCGATGCCGTCCACTGCATCGGCTACTTCAACTTCATCAACCGCGTCCTCGACGGCCTGGGGGTCGATCCCGAGCCGTCCATGCGCTGCGGCAGGCAGGAGCAGGCCCTATGACCGATTCCCCAGCCCCGGCCTCCGCCCCCGCCCCGGCTCCCGCCCCGCCGGAGGCAGGGCAGGCGGCCCCTGCCCCGGCTGGCCTGCCGGGCCGGGCCGCCTCCCTGGCCTACGCCGCCGCCTGCTACCTCGCCTTCCTGGCGGCCTTCCTGTACTCCATCGGCTTCGTCGGCAACTTCATGGCCCCCAGGTCCATCGACGCCGGGCCTGACGCCACCCTGGCCGAGGCGCTGGCGGTGGACCTGCTGCTGCTGGGGCTGTTCGCCGTCCAGCACAGCGTCATGGCCCGCCCGGCCTTCAAGCGGTGGTGGGCGCAGGTGGTGCCCTGGCACGCCGAGCGCAGCACCTACGTCCTGGCCACCAGCCTGGCGCTGGCGCTGCTGTTCTGGCAGTGGCGGCCCATCCCAGGGGCCGTGTGGGACGTGCGGCACCCGGCCGGCTCCGCCGCCCTGTGGGCGCTCTTCGGCCTGGGCTGGCTGCTGGTGCTGGCGTCCACCTTCCTGATCGACCACTTCGACCTGTTCGGGCTGCGGCAGGCGTGGATGCACTTCCGGGGGGAGCCGTACATGCCGCCGCCCTTCGCCACCCCAAGCCTGTACCGCATCATCCGCCACCCGATCATGCTCGGCTTCCTCGTCGCCTTCTGGGCCACGCCGGCGATGACCTGGGGGCACCTCCTCTTCGCGGCCATGACGACGGCCTACATCTTCGTCGGCATCGCGCTGGAAGAACGCGACCTGCGGGAGGCGTACGGCAGCCGGTACGAGGAGTACAGCCGCCAGGTGGGCATGATCCTCCCCTGGCCGGGACAGGGCGGCCCGGCCCGGTAAGCAGGCCGCACATGCCGGCCGCTCAGCCTTGGCCGGCCCTCCAGAGACGCTCCAGCGCGGCCTGCACGGCCCGCCACTGCTCCTTGTGCGCGGCGAGTGCCTCGCGGCCGGCCGGGGTGATGGCGTAGAGCTTCCGCTTGCGCCCCTCCCACCGGGACGCCGCCAGGCCCAGCCCCGTCAGCCGCACCAGGTGCTGGTCGAGCGTCTTGGAGGACCACTCGATCACGCCGCCGGAGGCGTCGCTCAGGCTGGCGAGGATGACAGCGCTGGGGGCCTCTCCGCCGGCGGCGAGGATCGAGAGGACCAGCGGGGCCGCCGAGGACGCCGCCAGCTCCTTGCCGAGGTCCATGCCTTCACCACCCCGCCCCGAGGGCGTCGTTGGCGTCGGGGGTGCAGGCGGCGTGCCACGTCTCGGGTGCGATCCCCGCGCTGACGCCACGGACGCTGGCGTCGGCCAGGGCCACCTGGATGCCCCCGCTGAACGGGGTCGAGGCGCGGACCGGGTCGCAGCCGGCCGCCGACGGGCGCACCTGGAAAGGCCCCCAGCTCCAGGCGGCGAAGACGGGCAGCCAGCGGTCCGCCGTGGGCCGGCCCCACTGGCCGCCGCCGTCGCCGCAGCGCGAGTACCTCTCGGCGAACAGGAGCGTGCTGGACGTGCCGTCGGGGAAGGACGCGGAGAAAGTCGCTCTGGCCCACCAACTGGAGGGCATCGCCTTCCCTCAGCCCCTTCAGGCACGGCCGAAGACGAGGAAGTTGGCCGCGTAGCCGCAGGCCCCCAGCCCATCGACGGTGCCCTGCCCGCCGGCGCTGGGGTCGGCCGGGTTGCGGTAGGCGGCCACCGGCGTCGCGTTCGCGCCGGCGAAGGCGGCCTCGTGCCTGCCAGAGGCCGGGTTGAGGGCCTTCTTGTAGAGCGGCTCCTGCTCGATGTACGGCAGCAGGTGGAAGAACGCCGGGCCGCTGCCGCCGCCCTGGCCGGGTCCGGGGTAGTCGCCCAGCATCGGCGGCAGGCCGCCGTGGGCGTCGTGGGCGTTGTGGGCCGCCAGGGCGACCTGCTTGAGGTTGTTGGAGCTGTGCATCCGCGCGGCGGCCTCGCGGACCTTCTGCACGGCAGGGAGGAGCAGGCCGATGAGGACGGCGACGATGGCGATGACTACCAGCAGCTCGATCAGCGTGAACGCGCGGCGAGGACGCCGCGACACCGTCCGGGGGACGGGATGGTGGATACGCACGGGATCAGCCTCCGTCAGGTGGATGAAGGAAAGGAAGGTATGCCTCGGGGCGTGGCGTCGGCGTGCCGGGCGGCGCGCGCACTAGCAGAGCCAGAGGCAGCTCAGGAGGCGGGGCGGCGGCGGGAGGGAGGTGAAGGCGGGGGCGGCCAGCGCGGAGGCGGCGAGCGCCTCCGCCGCGAGCGGCGGCTCGGGCACCGGGGCCGGCGGCAGGCCGGGGCTGTCTTGCTCCGGGCCGGAGGGCAGCGTGGTGTCGCGGCCGGCGCATGGGCAGTTCTTGGCGGGACGGGGCCTCTCGGGCGGGGCGGGTGCGTCGGGGCGGGCCTGGCTCGCGCAGCCGCAGCAGTACCCGCCGGCGCAAGAGCAGCCCCGGCCCGTGCAGCGGCAGGGGCCGGGACGCGAGGCGGACTCCGCCGCCTGGGCCGCCTTCACGGCGCAGGCGAGCATGCAGCACCACCCCCTCGGCAGGATCAAGGGGAGGCTGCACGCGATCAGCAGGGCTGCGACGCGGCTCCTCATGCCCTGAATGCTATCCTGTCGCCGGGGAGAGGCAAGGGCGTGGCAAGCTGAGGCGTGGCCCAGCCCCGAGCGTCCGTTCCTGCCCGTGGTTATACCTCGTGCGGATTGACTCCACCGCCAAGATGAAGTATTGAGCGTGGGTGGGATGTCGGGGCGCGAGGGCGATTTCCGTGCTGAGCCGGTGGCTGATGATCCTGGTGTGCTGGCCCCTGCTGATGCCGCCGGGGCTCTGCCTCTGCCGGCTGGAGGCGTTCGCGCCCGGCCCGGCGGTGACGCCCGCCGCCAGCACGCCGGACCAGGCCGCCGCCCCGAAGCAGGGCTGCCGCTGCTGCCGCCCGCCCGCCCAGGACTGCCCCGCCGGCAAGGCGGCTTGCCGTGCCGACGCCGGCCCCGAGGCCCCCAGGCCCTGCGGCGGCCACGCCCCGGCGTGCCCGGCCTCCCCCGGCTGGGAGATCGCCAGGGCCAGCTTCCCCGCCCCGCCCGGCCCAGACCTGCTCGCCGTCCTGGCCCTCGCCATCGACGCCCCCTGGCTGGGCTCCGTCGAGGCCGGCCCCGGCCTGGCCACCCCCGCCCCCGACTTCTCCCTGCCCTCCTCCTGCCCCGACCTGTTCAGCACCAACTTCCGCTGCTGAGCCTCCCCTCGCGCAACCAGGCACTGTCCCGCGTCCGGGCGCGCTTCCGCCGCCACGGATAGCCGGGCAGCGCCCCGCCGCGCCTCCGCCCACCCCGCCGCCAATCCGCCGCGAATCCGACCGCGCCCCGAGGGGAGGCAGCACGCATGCTCGCGTTCCGTCCGTTGCCGTGGGACTACGGCGTCCGCAACCTGTTCCGCCGGCCCCTGCGCACCCTGCTCACCTTGATCGGGCTGACGCTGGTCGTGCTACTGGTGCTGATCGTCGCCGGCTTCATCCGGGGGCTGGAGGTCAGCCTGGCCGTCAGCGGCGACCCGCGCGTCGTCCTCGTCCACGCCCCCGGCGGCGGCGAGAACGTCGAGAACTCCACCGTGAAGGGCCAGACCGCCCCCGTCCTCGCCGCCAGCGTCGAGGCCGTCCAGCGCCGCTACGGCGAGCCCTACGTCTCGCCCGAGATCTACCTCGGCACCCGCGTCACGGCGGCCGGCGGCACGCCCGCCATGGGCCTGGTGCGCGGCGTCACCCCGTCCGCCCACCTCGTCCGGCGCAGCGTCCAGGTGACCGAGGGGCGCTGGCCCGTCCGGGGCGAGCTGATGGCCGGCCGCCTCGCCGCCGCCAAGATCGGCTGCCCCGATTCCGCCCTCGCCGTGGGCGGCACCATCACCGTCGAGGGCCGCGAGTGGACGATCAGCGGCCGCTTCGCCGCCGTCGGCAGCGCCATGGAGTCCGAGCTGTGGTGCCCGCTGGACGAACTCCAGACGGCGATGAAGCGGCAGGACTACAGCCTGGTGGCCGTCACCCTGTCGCCCGGCACCGATTTCAGCGACGTGGACGAGTTCTGCAAGGAGCGGCTCGACCTGGAGGTCCAGGCGACGCGCGAGACGGACTACTACGCCGGCCTCCAGAAACACTACGGCCCCGTCCGCACGATGGCCTGGCTCGTCGTCCTCCTCGTCTCCGCCGCCGGCGTGTTCGCCGGCATGAACGCCATGTACGGCTCCGTCATCGGCCGAGTCAAGGAGCTGGCCACGCTCCAGACGCTCGGCTTCTCCCGCCGCGCCATCGCCCTGAGCCTGGTCCAGGAGGCGGTGCTGCTGGCCGCCGCCGCCTCCCTCGTCGCGGCGGGCCTGGCCCTGCTGCTGATCGACGGCGTGGCCGTGCGGTTCACGATGGGCGCGTTCGCCCTGCGGATCGACGGATTCGCCCTGCTGCTGGGCAGCGCCACCGGCGTCTCGCTGGGCGTCCTCGGCGCGCTGCCGCCCGCCTACCACGCCCTGAGCCTGCCCATCGTCGATGCCCTGAAGTCCGCCTGACCCCGTCCCGCCGAGGAGGTTCCCATGTTCCGCTTCACCGTGTGCGTCGCCCTGGCCGCCTTCGCCGCCGGCTGCGGCCCCGAAGGAGGCCCCAGGAAGGGCAAGGACGGCGGGCCGGCCGGCGACGGCCCGGCCCTCGCCGAGGGCAAGAAGCTGCTGCTGGCCTCCGAGCCGGCCGGCGTCAAGGGCGTCATCCACGTCCGCAAGGAGCCCAGGGACGGCGACGCCGTCGTGGTGGCCGGCACCGTCGGCGGGGCGGCCAAGCCGTTCACCGAGGGGCGGGCGTCGTTCCTGGTCGTGGACCCGTCGCTGAAGCCGGAGCCGGAAGCCGAGGGCGAATGCCAATGGGACTTCTGCCATCTCGACAAGAAGGAGCTGGACGCCGCCAAGCTGCTGGTGAAGTTCGTGGACGCCAAGGGGGCCACGCTCAAGGCCGGGGCGAAGGAGCTGTTCGGCATCAAGGAATTGAGCCAGGTGGTCGTCACGGGCAAGGTCAGCCGCGACGACAAGGGCAACGTGACCGTCGTGGGCACCGGCATCTTCGTCCGGCCCGAGGCGAAGTGAGGCAGCCGCGTCCTGGCAGGGGAGGGAGGGCCGCATGAGCAAGAACGTCGATCTGAGCGCGTTGGCCGTTTCGCGGGACGCCCCCGCGCCCGAGGGCGCGGCCCCGCCCCCAGGGCCCGGCGGGGGCTGGCTGGCGCGGCTGGCGCTGCCGGGCCTGCTGCTGCTCGGCTTCGCCGGCCTGGTCGGCCACGCCCTGCGCGAGAGCCTGTCGCCGCCGCGCGCCGTCACCGTCGTGCCGGTGGCGGCGTCGCGGGGGGGAGGCATGGACGCCCCGCCCGACACCCCGCTGTTCCGGGCGGCCGGCTGGGTCGAGCCGCGTCCGACGCCCACCGTGGTGACGGCCCTGGCCGAGGGCGTCGTCGAGCGGCTGCTGGTCGTCGAGGGCCAGGAGGTCAAGGAGGGCCAGGCGGTGGCCAGGCTGGTCGCCGCCGACGCCCGGCTGGCCCTGGAGTCCGCCGAGGCCGAGGCCGAGCTGCGCGAGAGCGAGGTGTCCGCCGCCCGCGCCGCCCTGGCCGCCGCCAAGGCCTGGCACGGTTCGCCGGCCCACCTGCGGGCCGACTGGGCCGAGGCCGAGGCCGCCCTGGCCAGGGGCGAGTCCGAGGCGGCGACGCTGCCCGACGCCCTGGCCGCCGCCAAGGCCCGGCTCGACTTCGCCGAGAGGTCCTGGCGGACGAAGTCCGAATCCGGCGGCGCGGTGCCGCGCGTGGCCCTGGAGCAGGCCGAGAGCGAGCGCGACGCCGCCTCAGCCGCCGTCCGCCAGCTCCAGGCCCGGCAGAAGCGGCTGCCCGCCGAGGCGGCCGCCCTGAAGGCCCGCCGCGACGCCCAGAAGGAGCGGCTGGACGGCCGCGTGGACGAGGCCCGGCACCTCGCCGAGGGCGAGGCGGCGGTCAAGGGCGCGCTGGCCCGCCTGCGCGGGGCCAGGGCGGCCCGCGACGCGGCGGCCCTGCGGCTGGGGCGGATGGAGGTCAAGTCGCCGGCGTCGGGCCGCGTGCTGGCCCTGGCGGCCAGGCCCGGCACGAGGATGGGCGGACTGGCCGCCGCCTCCCTCCAGGACTCCGGCACCGTGGTGACCCTCTACGACCCGGCCAGCCTCCAGGTGAGGGTGGACGTGCGGCTGGAGGACGTGGGCAAGGTGCGGCCCGGCCAGAAGGCCCGCATCGAGACGGCGGCCCTGCCCGGCGTGGCGCTGGACGGCGAGGTGCTGATGGCCACGTCGCAGGCCGACATCCAGAAGAACACGCTCGCCGTCAAGGTGGCGATCAACGCCCCGCCGGCCGGGCTGCGGCCCGACATGCTCTGCCAGGTGACGTTCCTGTCGCCGCCCCGCCCGGCCGGCGGCGCGCCCGAGGGGCCCGACACCCCTCGCCTGCTGGTGCCCAGGCAGCTCGTCGAGAACGGCGGCGTGTGGGTGGTGGACCAGCTCGCCGGCGTCGCCCGCCTGCGCGCCGTGGAGACGGGCCTCACGTCGGGCGAGCTGGTCGAGGTCGTGTCCGGCCTGTCGCCCCAGGACAAGCTGGTCGTCGGCGGCCGCGAGGGGCTCGCCGACGGCACGCGCGTGCGCGTCGCCGGCGAGGACGAGTCCCTCGGCATCGGCCCCGGCCGCAAGAAGTGAAAACCAGGGGAGGAGAGGACATGGCCCTCGTCGAAGTGCGGAACGTGACCAAGACCTACACGAAGGGCGGGCACGAGATATCGCCCCTCAAGGACGCCTGCCTTTCGGTCGAGAAGGGCGACTTCGTCTCGCTCATGGGGGCGAGCGGCTCGGGCAAGTCCACCCTGCTGAACATGGTGGCCGGCATAGACCTGCCCACGTCGGGCGAGGTCGTCGTCAACGGCCGGGACATCACCAAGCTGTCGCGGACGCAGCTCGCCGGCTGGCGGGCGGCCAACGCCGGCTACATCTTCCAGACGCACAACCTGATCCCGGTGCTGACCGCCTGGGAGAACGTCGAGCTGCCGCTGCTGCTGCTGCCGATGTCGTCGGGCGAGCGGGCCAAGCGCGTCGGCATCGCCCTGGAGGCAGTCGGCCTGAGCGACCGGGCCGGCCACTACCCGTCGCAGCTCTCCGGCGGACAGGAGCAGCGGGTGGGCATCGCCCGCGCCATCGTCGCCAACCCCACGGTCGTCGTCGGCGACGAGCCGACCGGCGACCTCGACGCCGAGACGACCGAGCAGATCCTGGCCCTGCTCGTCCGGCTCAACGAGGAGCTGGGCACCACGCTGATGATGGTCACGCACGACCCCGGCGCGGCCCTCGTCGCCCGCCGCCGGCTGCGGCTGGACAAGGGCAGGCTGACGGAGGCGGAGCCGGCCGTCCGCCCCGACGCCGTCATCCCCGTGGGGGGGCCGTGACCATGTTCAAGTTCCTCCCCTACGTCCTCAAGAGCCTGCTGCGGCACCGCACCCGCACCCTGCTGACGGTGTCCGGCACGGCGGTGGCCATGTTCGTCTTCGCCTTCATCGGGGCGGCCCAGCAGGGCCTGGCCGACATGACGCGGGGCAAGCAGGCCGAGCGGACGCTGGTCGTCTTCCAGGCCAACCGCTTCTGCCCGTCCACGAGCCGCCTGCCGCAGGACTACGAGGGCGCGATCCGCAAGGTGAAGGGCGTCGCCGACGTGGTGCCGATGCAGGTCTACGTCAACAACTGCCGGGCCAGCCTCGACCTCGTCCTCTTCCACGGCATGCCGCCGGAGAAGCTCAAGACGGCCCGCGAGGTCCGCATGCTGTCCGGCAGCCGCGAGGATTTCGACACGAGGTCCGACGCGGCCCTGGCGGGCGACGCGGTGGCCCGCCGCCGTGGGCTGTCGGCGGGGCAGAAGTTCACCATCGGCGAGATCACCGTCACCGTCGTCGGCACGTTCGCGGCCTCGACGGCGGCGGAGGAGAACGTCATCTACACGCACCTGGACTTCCTCCAGCGGACGAAGGGGCGCAACGTCGGCGAGGCGACCCTCTTCGAGGTCCACCTCACCGAGGACGCCGACGCCGGGGCGGTGTGCCGCGAGATCGACGCGGCCTTCCGCCAGGACCGCGTGGCGACCGACACGCGGCCCAAGGGCGTCTTCCAGGCCAGCGTGGTCGGCGACCTGATGGAGCTGATCGGCTGGGCCAACTTCCTCGGCTACGCCTGCGTCGGCCTGGTGCTGTCGCTGGTCGGCACGACGACGGTGATGGCGGTGCAGGACCGCGTCCGCGAGCATGCGGTGCTGCAAGCCATCGGCTTCACGCCGACACGGGTGTTCGGCCTGGTGCTGGTGGAGTCCGCGATCATGACCGTGGCGGGCGGCCTGGCCGGCGTCGGGGCGGCCCTGGGGGTGCTGTGGTGGGCCGGCATCGCGGTGGGCACCGAGGGCGTCACCATCGCCCTGGCGCCGTCGTGGTGGCTGCTGGCCCAGGGGACGCTGGTGTCGCTGGCCGTCGGCGTGCTGGCCGGCCTGGTGCCTGCCTGGAACGCCTCGTCGGCGGAGATCGTGACCGCCCTGCGGGCGGCGTGAGCAAGAGGACCAACCTGGATCGGAGGACTGGCCATGTTGACGTGCAAAGCGAAGTCCGGCGTCGCCGCACTCGCGCTGGCGGCCCTGCTGGCCGCCGGCGCGCCCTCGGGGGCGGCCGAGGGCGACAGCGACAAGGCCAAGGCACTGCTCAAGGAGCGGCTGGCCACGGTGAAGCTGGTCGCGGACCGGCTGGAGGCCGGGTACAAGGCCGGCTCCGTGCCGGTGGCGGAGCTGATGCAGGCGGCCGAGGCCGTCCTGAAGGCGGAACTCGACCTGTGCGAGACGGCCAAGGAGCGCGTCGCCGTCCTGGAGAAACTGGCGGAGGCGGCCAAGCGCCGCGAGGGGCTGGTCGAGAAGATGGTCAAGGCCGCCACGGCCACGGGCACCGACATGCTCCGGGCCAAGATGAGCCGGCTGGAGGCGGAGATCGCCCTGGAGCGGGCCAGGGTGAAGAAGTGAGCGGCAAGGGGAACGGGGGCGGGGCCGAGCCGGCCGGCCCGCCAGGGAGGTCTTCAGCCATGCCGGAGACGATGGACATCCTGCGCTCGCTCTCGCTTTTCGTGGTGGCCGGGGTCTGCGAGATCGGCGGCGGCTGGATGATCTGGAAGTGGGCCCGCGACGGCTATCCCGGCTGGTGGGCCCTGCTCGGCGGCGTCATCCTGATCCTGTACGGGATCATCCCCACCCTCCAGGCGGCCCACTTCGGCCGGGTCTACGCCGTCTACGGCGGCTTCTTCATCGTCCTGTCGCTCCTGTGGGGGTGGTGGCTCGACGGCAACCGGCCCGACTGGCCCGACGTGGCTGGGGCGGCCATCGCCCTGGCCGGCGTGTGCGTGATGATGTACTGGCCGAGGCCGTTGCCGCCCGCCGGATGAGGCACCGACGTGGCCCGCCCGAAGGGGATGCCGATGAAAGACACGGGACGGCTCCAGTTCAAGGTCCACGGGCTGGACTGCGCCGAGGAGGTGGCCATCCTGGAGCGCGAGGTCGGCCCGGTGGCCGGAGGCGCGGGCCGGCTGGCCTTCGACATCCTCAACGGCAGGATGATCGTCGCCCAGGCGGGCGGCGTCCCGTCCGAGGCCGACGTGCTGGCCGCCGTCGCCCGCACCGGCATGCGCGCCGAGCCGTGGCGCGAGGGCGGCCCCGCCGCGCCGGCCTCGTGGTGGGAGGCGAACGAGCGCACCGTGCTGACGGCGGCCAGCGGCCTGATGATCTCCGCCGGCATGGCGATCTCGGTGATCTCCGGCGGCTGGGCGGCGCTGGGCGAGGGGGCGTCGCTCTCAGTTGGCGTCCGGGTCCTGTACGGCCTGGCGATCCTGGCCGGCGTCTGGGCCGTCCTGCCCAAGGCGTGGGCGTCGGCGGTGCGGCTGCGGCCCGACATGAACCTGCTGATGGTCGTCGCCGTCTCCGGGGCGGTGGCCATCAACGAGTGGCTGGAGGCGGCTGCCGTGGCGTTCCTGTTCGCCCTGTCCCTGGCCCTTGAGGCGTGGAGCGTGGCCCGCGCCCGCCGCGCCGTGGCCGCCCTGATGGACCTGTCGCCGGCCACGGTGCGCGTCCTGCGCGACGGCCAGGAGCATGCCCAACCGCCCTGGGCGGTGGCCGTGGGCACGCGGTTCCTCGTCCGCCCCGGCGAGCGCGTGCCGCTGGACGGCACCGTGGCGAAGGGGGCCAGCGGCGTCAACCAGGCCCCGCTGACCGGCGAGAGCGTGCCGGTGCCCAAGCAGCCGGGCGACCCCGTGTTCGCCGGCACCGTCAACGGCGAGGGCGCGCTGGAGGTGGACAGCACCAGGCCGGCCGGCGACACGACGCTGGCCCACATCATCCGGCTGGTCGGCGAGGGCCACGCGGCCCGCGCGCCTGTCGAGCAGTGGGTGGACCAGTTCGCCCGGATCTACACGCCGGCGGTATTCGCCCTGGCCGTGTTCCTGGCCCTCGTCCCGCCACTCGTCGCGGGCGGCCACTGGGGGTGGTGGTTCAAGAACGCCCTGGTGATGCTGGTCATCGCCTGCCCCTGCGCCCTGGTCATCTCCACGCCGGTGAGCATCGTCGCCTCGCTGGCGTCGGCGGCGCGGCACGGGGTGCTGGCCAAGGGCGGCATGTACGTCGAGCTGCCGGCCACGCTGAAGGCGGTCGTGCTGGACAAGACGGGCACGCTGACTGAGGGCCGCCCGGCCGTCGTGGAGGTCGTGCCGCTCAACGGCCATGACGCCCGCGAGGCCCTTGAGCGGGCCGCCGGCCTGGAGGCCCGCAGCGAGCATCCCCTGGCGCGGGCCATCGTCGATCACGCGCGCGGCCAGGGCATCGACGTGAAGGCGGCCGACGACCTCCAGATCGTCCCAGGCAAGGGGGCCACGGGGGCCTGGGACGGGCGCGCCTTCTGGGTCGGCTCGCCCCGGCTGCTCAAGGAGCGGGGCCAGGCCACCGACGAGGTCCTCGGCAGGATCGACGGGCTGGCCTCCCAGGGCCGGACGGTGGTCGCCGTCGGCAACGACAAGCACGTCTGCGGGCTGATCGCGCTCGCCGACAAGCCGCGAGCCGGGGCGGCGGAGGCGGTCCGCGAGCTGCGCGCGTTGGGCGTCGCCCACGTCATCATGCTGACGGGCGACAACGAGGCGACGGCGAAGGCGATAGCCGCCGAGGTCGGCATCGACGAGGTGCGGGCGGGCCTGCTGCCCGCCGACAAGCTGGAGGCCGTGCGCGCCCTCGTGGAGAGGCACGGCTCGGTGGCGATGGTGGGCGACGGCGTCAACGACGCGCCGGCCCTGGCCGCCGCCACGGTGGGCGTGGCGATGGGGGCGGCCGGCACCGACGCGGCCATCGAGACGGCCGACGTGGCCCTGATGTCGGACGACCTGGCGAGGCTGCCGTGGCTGGTGCGGCACTCGCGGCGGACGATGGCGGTCATCCGCCAGAACGTCGCCTTCTCGCTGGCCGTCAAGGCTGTGTTCCTGGTACTTGCGGCGCTCGGCTACTCCCCGATGTGGCTGGCCATCCTGGCCGACACCGGGGCGTCGCTGGCCGTCGTTGCGAACGGCTTGAGGCTGCTCCAGGGCGAGTGAGGAAAGAGGGCGGCGGGGCGTCTCCCGCCGCGTTCCCCGAGACGGAGGACAGGGACGATGAAGAAGGCGATGATGGCGTTCGTGGCGCTGGGCCTGCTGGCCGGCCTGGCGGACGCGCAGGTGCCGGCCCCGTCGCCGGCGTTCACGCGGGTGACGCTGGCGGACATCCACTGCATGGGCTGCGCCAAGAAGATCAGCGGCAGGGTCACCGCCGTGCCGGGCGTGGCGGAGATGCGCGTGGACCTGAAGGCGAAGATGATCTGGGCGATCCACAAGCCGGGCCAGACGCCGTCGCCGAAGGCGTTGTGGGAGGCCGTGGAGAAGGCCGACCACGCCCCGACGCGGATGGACACGCCCGCCGGCAGCCACACGGCCAAGCCGGCGTCTTGACCGGGCAAGCCGCTGCGGGAATCCGCATCCGGGCGGCGCGCAACCCCCGCGCGCCGCCCCGTTCTTGAGGTGGAGGGCGTCGTGCGACGCCCCACCATGCACCGGACCTGGAGGAATCCCTTCCCATGCGTCCCCTCTTCATCGGCACGGCCGTCGCGCTGCTCTGCCTGGCCCTGGCGGGCACGGCCCAGGCGCAGCACTACGGCGGCCACGGCCACCACCACGGCGGGCACGGCCACCGCTACTCCGAGCCGTCCTACGGCTCCCGCTCCAGCTCGCCGTCCTACGGCTACGGGTACGCCGCGCCGTCCTACGGCTACCGCTCCACGCCGTCCGACGGCTACGGCTACAGCACGCCGTCCTACGGCTACCGCTACCCCGGTGGCGACGGCCACCACCACAGGCACCACCACCGCTGAGAGGCGTTGACGGTGTCCCCCCGGCCGGCCCTGGGGATCGCCGGGGCCGGCTCGGCGTGCCTGGGCGGCTTGAAGGAAACCCGCCCGGAAGTAGAACTGCTTCAAGCGGCCTTGCCGGCCATGACGATAGGAAGGGCATGATGTTCCGCCGCCTCCTGAGCCTGGCGCTGGTCATGCAGATGCTGCTTCTGCAACTGCTGCACTGCCGCTGCCACGCGCACTCATGCGGCGAAGGGAGGCCCCACGTCCACCTCTCTCCGCCCGCCCCGGCCTCGGATGCCGGGCGCGGGGAGGGGCACGACGGCCACGGCCACGGGCACTGCCACGGCCACGGCCACCATCACGACGAGGACGGGCAGGAGGCCCCCGCCGACACCGGGACGCAGGACGCCCCCTGCGGCGGCCACGGCCCGGCCGGCGGCTCGGACGCCGTCGAGCTGCCCGACCTCATGCACGCCGCCCGCCCCGACCCTGTCTCCTTCGGCGGCCTCGCCGGCCCGTGGGCGCTGCCGGCGTCCGTGGCGGCCGCGATCTCGCCGCACGCCTCGGGGGCGTCCGCCCGCGCGCCCGACCCGCCAGGCCCGCCGCCAGGGCCTCCCCTCTACCTGCGCTTCCTCACGCTCCTGATCTGATCCGGCCCTTCACGCCGCCAGAGCGGTGCCGGCCCTCCCACGGGCACGGCCGCCGCACCGGCCACGTCCACGACGCGCAGCGCCGCGTCCCCAACCCCATGCCGTCCCGAACATGCCACGGCGGCCGCGCCGCCGCATCCGCACCGACCCCCGACAAGGAGCCGGACCATGACAGCTTCCCTCGGCCGCCCCGTGCTGGCGGCCCTGCTGGCGGCCCTCGCGGCGACGGCGGCGGCCGCCCAGGGCGTGCCGTTGCCGCCCATCGGCACGGCGGCCCCGGCGTCGTTCGCCGCCCCGCCCCCCGCGAGGCCGGTGACGCCGCCTTTGCCCCATCCGACGCCCCCCGCCGCCTACGACCTGGCCGGACTGACGGAGATGACGCTCCAGGCCAACCCGCGCCTGGCCCAGGCGGCCCACGCCGTCGATGCGGCCGCCGGGCGGGCCTTGCAGGCGGGGTTCAAGCCCAACCCGGTGTTCAGCTTCACGGCCGACGAGCTGGCCGACCGCACCGGGCCGGCGGGCATCCTCACGGCCGCCGTCAGCCAGGAGGTCGTCACCGCCGGCAAGCTGCGGCTGGCCCGCGAGGCCGGCCTGCGAGAGGTGGACCAGGCGACGCTCGCCCTCCTGTCGGCGCGCTACTCGCGCCTCGGGGCCGTCCGCCAGGCGTACTACGAGACACTGGCCCTCCAGCGGCGGGCCGGCATCCTCGACGACGTGCTGAGGCTGGCCGAGGAGTCGCTGGGCGTGAGCGAGAGGCTGCTCAAGGCCGGGCAGGCGTCCCGGCTCGACATCGTGCAGCTAGAGGTGGAGCGCGAGCGGTTCCGGGCCGAGCGGGAGGCCACCAGGCGCGAGATCCCGGCGGCCTTCCGCCGGCTGGCGGCGGCGGTCGGGGTCACCGGCCTGCCCGAGGGGCCGCTGGCAGGCTCGCTCGAACAGGCGATGCCTTTCTACGACCTGGAGGCGGCCCGCGTCTTCGTCGGCCAGGCCCACCCCGACGTGCTGGCCGCCCGCAAGGGCGTGGACCGCGCGCAGGCCCTGCTGGCGCGGGCCGCCGCCGAGCCGGTGCCCAACGTCACCGTCCAGGCCGGCTTCACGCGCCAGAGCCAGAACCGCTCGAACGACTTCATGGTCGGGTTCAGCTTGCCCATCCCCGTGTGGAACAGGAACCAGGGCGGCATCCTCGCCGCGCAGGGCCAGCTCGGCGAGGCCATCCACGCCGTCGGCCGGGCGGAGAACGAGGCCGTCGAGCGGCTGGCCCAGGCGTTCGGCACCTACGCCTCGGCCCTGCGGCGTGCGACGCTGTACCGCGAGGCCATCCTGCCCAGGGCTCGCGAGAGCTACGAGCTTTCGCTGAAGGGCTACCGCGCCGGCACGTTCGACTACCTGCGCGTGCTGGAGGCCCAGCGGGCCTACTCGCAGGCCGAGCTGGAGGCCGTCCGCTCCTCCGGCGAGGCGTGGCGGGCCGCCGGCGAGCTTTCCGGCCTCCTCCTTGAGGACCACTGGCCGACGCCGCCCGCCCCGCCCGCGCCCCTGCACGCCCCGGCCGGCCCGCACATCGAGATCATCCCCGGCCCGTGGACGGCCCCCCGAGGTACGCCGAGATGAACCGCATGCTGTCGCTGCTGCTGCTGGCCGCCCTCCTGGCCGCCGCCGGGGCCGGGGCCTGGCTCACGAAGGACAGGTGGGGCCGCCTCGTCTGGCCGGAGAAGAAGGAGGAGGCCAAGGCGGGCGGGGACGCCCACGCCCACGGCGACCGCGTCAAGCTCACGGGGCAGGCGCGCAAGAACCTGGGCCTCGTGGTCGCCGCCGCCGAGCTGAGGAAGGACTACTGGCGGACGACGGCCATCCCCGGCAGCGTCGTGGACCGGCCGGGGCAGTCCGACCGGGGGGCCACCACGCCCATCACCGGCGTGGTCACCAGGATCCACGCCTACCCCAGCGACACCGTCAAGCCGGGCGGCCCGCTGTTCACCATCCGCATCACCAGCGAGCTGGTGCAGAACGCCCAGGCCGAGCTGTTCAAGGCCGCCAAGGAGCGCGAGCTGAACGAGGGCGTCCTGAAGCGGCTGGTGGACGCCGGCGGCGGCGTCGCCGAGGCGAAGGTCACCGAGGCCCGCAACCAGCAGGCGAAGCTCGACACGCAGACGCAGTCGCAGCGGCAGATCCTCCAGTCGCTGGGGCTGACCGCCACCCAGCTCGACGCGGCGGCCGGCGGCAAGTTCGTGCGCGAGGTCACCGTCTCCGCGCCGCCGGCGGACGGTGCCGACTACGAGGTGCAGGAGTTGAAGGTGCAGCCGGGCGAGCAGGTGCAGGCCGGCCAGGTGCTGGCCACGCTCGCCGACCACCGCCTCCTCTACATCCAGGGCCGCGCCTTCAAGTCCGAGGCCGCCCTCCTGGCGCGGGCCGCCGAGAAGGCGTGGCCCGTCGAGGCCGAGTTCGCCGAGGACGACGTGGCGGCGTGGCCGGGGCCGAAGCAGACGCTCACGATCCGCCACCTGGCGAACTCGATGGACGCCTCCAGCCGGACGTTCGCCTTCTACGTCCCGCTGGCCAACCAGTCACGCGCCTACGAGCGCGAGGGCAAGACGTTCCTCGTCTGGCGGTTCCGGCCCGGCCAGCGCGTGCGGCTCCACGTCCGCACCGAGCCGCTGGAGAACGTCATCGTCCTGCCGGCCGCCGCCGTCGTCCGCGAGGGCCCCGAGGCCTACGTCTTCCGGGCCAACGGCGACGCCTTCGACCGCAAGCCGGTCACCGTCCTGCACGAGGGCCGCCGCGAGGTGGTGCTCGCCGGCGACGGCGGCGTCGCCCCCGGACTGCACTACGCCATGAACGCTGCCGCCGCCCTGAACCGCGTCCTCGCGGCCCAGAAGGCCGGCGAGGGCGGCGACTCCCACGCCGGCCACAGCCACTGACGAGGAGGCCACCCTTGTTCGACGCCGTCATCCGCCTCGCGCTGAAGAACCGCATGCTCGTCGTCATGGCCGCCCTGGCCGTGCTGCTGTACGGCGGCTACCTGACCACGCAGCTCCCCATCGACGTGCTGCCCGACCTGGACCGGCCGCGCGTGGTCATCCTGACCGAGGCGGGAGGGCTGGCCGCCGAGGAGGTCGAGACGCTGGTCAGCCAGCCCATCGAGACGGCGGTGCTGGGGGCCGCCGGCGTCGAGGCCGTCCGCAGCCAGTCGGCTGCCGGCCTCAGCGTGGTCTACGTCGAGTTCGCCTGGTCGGTGGAGGTGCGCGCCGCCCGGCAGACGGTGCAGGAGCGGCTGGCCACGCTGGCCGGGCAGCTCCCGCCCGGAGTGACGGCGACGATGACGCCCAACAGCTCGATCCTCGGGCAGGTCGTCATCGCCGGCCTGTACCGCCAGCGCGGCCCCGGCGGCGGCCGGCTCGCCCCCGTCGGCACCACCGGCCTGATGGCCGAGGCCGGCGGCGACGGCGGCCTCAAGGTGTGGAAGGTCACCGGCCGCCACAGCCCCGAATCCTGGGAGCCGGCGGGGGCCAGGGCGGAGTGGACGCGCCGGCCCGCCGACGGGGCCGCCGGCGAGGCCGCCGTCACCGTGGACGGCAAGCCTCACCTGGTGCCGTTCCCCACGGCCGAGGAGCAGGGCCGCGCCCTGCGGACGGCGGCGGACTGGGCCGTCCGCCCGCGCCTGCGGAAGATCCCCGGCGTCTCCGAGGTCTACGTCATGGGCGGGGAGAAGAAGCAGTACCAGGTGCTGGTCGAGCCCGCCGCCCTGATCGAGTACGGCGTCACCTTGCAGCATGTGGAGCAGGCCCTGAAGGACAACAACGTCAACGCCTCGGGCGGCTTCGCCTTGCGGGGGGACTCCGAGCGGCCCGTCCGCATCATCGGGCGGCTCGGCCCCGGATCGGCCAGGGTGCTGGACGAGCTGCGGAAGATCCCGGTCAAGACGACGGCCCAACGAACCATCCTGCTGGGGCAGGTGGCCAAGGTGGCCGAGGGCTCGGCCCTCAAGCGCGGCGACGCCGCCGTCAACGGCGAGCCGGGCGTCGTGCTGACGGTGGCCAAGCAGCCGCACGTCGATACGCGCGCCCTGACCGACGAGGTGGCCCGCGCCCTGGAGGAGGTCGAGGCGTCGCTGCCCGCCGACGTGGTGGTGAACAGCGAGCTGTTCCGCATGAAGAACTTCATCGACCGGGGCATCTGGAACGTCGGCGAGGCCCTCGTCATCGGGGCCTTCCTGGTGCTGATCGTGCTGTTCCTCTTCCTGCTCAACGTCCGCACCACCTTCATCACGCTGACCGCCATCCCCCTGTCGCTGGTCATCACGACCCTCGTGTTCCGGCTGGTGGGCTGGCTGACCGGGACGCACCTGTCGATCAACGTGATGACGCTGGGCGGCATCGCGGTGGCGATGGGCGAGCTGGTCGATGACGCCGTCGTTGACGTGGAGAACATCTTCCGCCGGCTGCGCGAGAACGCCGCCCTGCCCGAGCCGAAGCCGGCCCTCCAGGTGGTCTACGAGGCCAGCATGGAGATCCGCAGCGCCATCGTCTTCGGGACGGCGGTGGTCATCCTGGTCTTCCTGCCGCTGTTCGCGCTGTCGGGCGTGGAGGGCCGGCTGTTCGCGCCCCTGGGCGTGGCCTACATCACGTCCATCCTGGCGTCGCTCCTGGTGTCGCTGACCGTGACGCCGGTGCTGTCGTACTACCTGCTGGCGGGCTCCGGCGGGACGCACGGCGAGGAGCAGGACAGCTTCCTGGTCCGCTGGCTCAAGTGGGGGGCGTCGTTCCTCATCCGCCTGAGCATGGAGCGGGCGGTCCTGCTGCTGGCCATCACCTGGGCGCTGGTGGCGGCCTGCGCCTTCCTGCTGACGCGGCTGGGGGCCGACTTCCTGCCGCCCTTCGACGAGGGCAGCGTCCAGGTGAACGTCAGCCTCCCGGCCGGCTCGTCGCTCCAGGCGTCCAACGACGCGGCTGCTGCGGTGGACAGGAAGTTCGCCTCGATGCGGAAGTCGGCCGCCAACCCGAAGGGCGAGATCCTGCACTTCGTGCGGCGCACGGGGCGGGCCGAGCTGGACGAGCATGCGATGCCGGTGTCGGCCAGCGAGTACATCCTGTCGATCAACCCGGACAGCGGCAAGCACCGCGAGGAGATCATCGCCGGGCTGCGGCACGACCTGAAGCTGGAGGTGCCGGGGGCCGACGTGGAGGTGGAGCAGCCGCTGGCCCACTCCATCAGCCACCTGCTGTCGGGCGTGTCGGCCCAGATCGCCATCAAGGTGTACGGCGACGACCTCAACACGCTGGTGGCGACGGCCAACCGGATCAAGGCGGCCATCGCCACGGTGCCGGGCGTCACCCAGCCGGTGGTCGAGCCGATCAAGCTGGCCGACGAGCTGCACGTCCGCCTGCGGCCCGACGACCTGGCCTTCCACGGCGTCAGCCGCGCCCAGGTGGCCGAGCTGGTGCAGACGGCCCTGCTGGGCGAGCCGGTGTCGCAGGTGCTGGAGGGCCAGCGGAGGTTCGACCTCGTCGTCAAGCTGGAGGAGGGGGCGCGGACGGACTACGGCCGGCTGGGCGAGCTGCGGCTGGACCTGCCCGAGGGGCGCGGCCAGGTGAAGCTGTCCGACGTGGCCGACATCGGCGACGACGCCGGGGCCAACGGCGTCAGCCGCGACAACGCCCGGCGGCGCATCTACGTCCGCTGCAACGCCCAGGGCCGCGACCTCGCCGGCGTCGTGGGCGACATCAAGGAGCGGGTGCGCCGGCAGGTGCCGCTGCCGGAGGGCTACACGGTGGAGTACGGCGGCCAGTTCGAGGCCCAGCAGCGGGCCACGCTGATGATCGCCGTGCTGGCGTGCGTGTCGCTGGCCGGCGTGTTCGTCGTGCTGCTGATGCTGTACCCCTCGGTGCGGATCGTCCTCCAGATCCTCAACGCCCTGCCGACGGCCTTCATCGGCGGCGTCATCGCCCTGGTGCTGACCAACCAGACGCTGACGGTGGCCAGCATGGTGGGCTTCATCTCGCTGGGCGGCATCGCCGTCCGCAACGGCATCCTGCTGGTGAGCCACTACTTCCACCTGATGAAGCACGAGGGGGAGCGCTTCACCGAGGGGATGGTGATGCGCGGCAGCCTGGAGCGGCTGTCGCCTGTCTTGATGACGGCCCTGACGGCGGGCATCGGGCTGATCCCGCTGGTGTGGGCCGGCAACGAGCCGGGCCGCGAGATCCTGTACCCGGTCGCCACCGTCATCCTGGGCGGGCTGGTGACCAGCACCTTCTGCGAGTTCCTCATCCACCCAGGGCTGTTCTGGCGCTTCAGCGGCCGGGACGCGGAGCGGATGGCCCACGAGGAGGACGAGGACGAGAGGAGCCTGGCCGGCGGGCAAGGGTAGGCCCGGCGGCCTCGTGGACCGATTTACCCGAGGAGTCTTCAACGATGACGAGCATCAAGATGCTGGGCGCGGGCCTGCTGGCCCTGGCGGCCCTGGTGGCCGCCGGCTGCGGCGACCCCGGCAAGAAGGACGGGGCCAAGGACGGCACCAAGGCGGGGGCCAAGGACGGCAACAAGGACGGCAAGAAGGAGGGCGGCAAGGAGGAACACGCGGACGGGCCGCACAAGGGGGCCATCGCGGAGTGGGGCGAGGAGGAGTACCACGCCGAGTTCACCTTCGACCCCAAGACGAAGACGGCCAAGGTGTACGTCCTCGGCCCCGACGCCAAGAGCTGGAAGGCGGCCCCGATCAAGTCCGACAAGGTGACCCTGAACATGACGAAGCCGAAGGCGTTCACCCTCGACCTCAAGCCGGCGAAGCAGAAGGACGACCCGGAGGGCACGGCGTCCGTCTTCACCGGGACGCACGAGGAGCTGGGCAAGGCCGAGAAGTGGGAGGGCACCCTGACGGCCAAGGTCGGCGACAAGCCGCCGTACAACGGCGACTTCAAGGTGAAGTAACCCCCCGGCAGCCCGCGAAGAGCCGCCGCCAGGCCCCGCCTGGCTGCGGCTCTTCCGTTTCCGCGAATGCGCGCGGATTCCACGTTGCCGCGCATCTCGCTGCCGCTAAGACAGGAGGTTAGCCACGGCTAATGGCTGACAGTAGCCGTGGCTTCACCGATGTGTAGTCGGCCCTACAGCCATCACCTCCAGGAGGTCCAGGACATGCGGCATCAGCGCGGCAGGCCGGGGTTCACCTTGATCGAGCTGCTCGTCGTCATCGCCATCATCGCCGTCCTGATCGGGCTTCTCCTGCCCGCCGTCCAGAAGGTGCGTGAGGCCGCCGCACGCATGCACTGCCTCAACAACCTGAAGCAGATGGGGCTGGCCCTGCACGGCTACCACGACGCCAACGACGGCTTCCCGCCGGGGTTCACCGCCAACACCCCCGGCGACGGCCAGTACATGAGCAACCAGGCCAGCGACTACACGCCCGGCTGGAGCCTCTTCGCCCACATCCTGCCCTACCTGGAGCAGGCCCCGCTGCACCAGAGCATCAACTTCTCCCTGCCCATCCTCGACCCGGCCAACACGGCGGCGAGGCAGACCATCGTCAAGACCTACGTCTGCCCCAGCGACACCACCCCGAAGCTCATCAACATCACCGACTCCGGCGCGACGACCTGGGCCTCCCCCAACACCTACACCTACCCGTCGCCGTCCGCCACGCCGACGGTCCTGGGGCAGGCCAGCGTCAGCAGCTACGCCGGCTGCCTGGGGACGCAGGGCTACGAGGAGCAGCCGTACACGGGCGTGTTCCACCGCAACAGCAAGGTCCGCATGACGGACATCACCGACGGCACGAGCAACACCGTCGGCATCGGCGAGCGGACCAGCCGCTTCTCGGAGAATAGCTGGGTGGGCGTCGTGTGGCAGCAGGAGACGACCTACGCCAGGACAGCGCCCCTGTACAACGCGGCGCAGCCCAGCTTCAACATGCGGGCCACGCCCACGGCCGTCCTCGTCCACGTCCGCATCACCTCGCTCCAGCCCAACCACCCCAACAACAGCCCCGGCAGCTTCTTCTCCAGCCACAGCGGGGGTGCCCAGTTCCTCAACATGGACGGCTCGTGCCGGTTCATCACCTCTTCCGTGTCCATCGACAACTACCGCGCGCTGTGCAGCCGCAACGGCGGCGAGGTCTTCACCGGCAACTTCTGACCCGGAGCCAGCGACCCCCTCAACGAACAAGGAGCCTGCACCATGCCCCGGACCTCTCGACGCCCCGCCCGCCTGCTGCTGGAGACGCTGGAGGACCGCTGCGTCCTCGCCTCCGGCTTCCGCGCCTTCGACGGCACCGGCAACAACCTCCTGCACGACGGATGGGGCAGCGCCGGCAGCCAGCTCATCCGCATCGCACCGCCCGCATACGCCGACGGCGTCTCCGCACCCGCCGGCGCGGGCCGCCCCGGCGCGCGCGAGGTCAGCAACGCCGTCATGGCGGAGACGGCGGAGACGCTCAACGGGCGGTCGATGTCGGACTACGTCTACGTCTTCGGCCAGTTCATCGACCACGACCTGGGCCTGACGGTGGCCGCCAGCCCCGCCGAGCGGTTCGACATCCCCATCCCGCAGGGCGACCCCTGGTTCGACCCGGCCGGCACCGGCACCAGGACGATGGGCATGACGCGGTCGGCCTACGACCCGGCGACGGGCACGGACGGCCCGCGCCAGCAGGTCACCATCGTGACGGCCTGGCTGGACGGCTCGCAAATCTACGGCTCCGACGAGGACACCGCCGACGCCCTGCGGACGTTCAGCGGCGGCCGCATGAAGACGAGCGAGGGCGGCCTGCTGCCCTTCAACACGATGGGGCTGCCGATGCAGAACCGCTCGCCGCTGCCGGCGGGCCAGCTCTTCGCGGCCGGCGACATCCGCGCCAACGAGAACATCGAGCTGACGGCCATCCAGGTGCTGTTCCTGCGCGAGCATAACCGCGTCGCGGACGGGATCGCGGCCCGGCACCCCGGCCTGTCGGACGAGGAGGTCTACCAGCGGGCGCGGCAGTGGGTGGGGGCAGAATTGCAGGCCATCACCTACAACGAGTTCCTGCCCGCCCTGCTGGGCGAGGACGCGCTGCGGGCCTACGCCGGCTACAGGCCGTCCGTGAGCCCCGGCATCGCCAACGAGTTCGCCCACGCCGCCTTCCGCGTCGGCCACACCTTCCTGGGCGACGACGTGGAGTTCCTCAACGACGCCGGCGAGGAGGTCCGCGAGGAGGTGCCGCTCAGCGAGGCGTTCTTCAACCCCGGCCTGGTGATCGAGACGGGCATCGAGCCGATCCTCAAGTACCTGGCCACGGACAAGGCGCGCGAGGGCGACACGGTCCTGGTCAACGGCGTGCGGAACCTCCTGTTCGGGCCTCCGGGCGCGGGCGGCACCGACCTCGGCGCGCTGGACATCCAGCGGGGCCGCGACCACGGCCTGGCCGACTACAACACGATGCGGGCCGCCTACGGCCTGAAGCGCGTCCACAGCTTCGCCCAGATCACCCCCGACCGGGTGTTGCAGCAGAAGCTGCGCGACCTGTACGGCAGCGTGGACGACATCGACGCCTTCGTCGGCGGCCTGGCCGAGAGGCACGCGCCCGGCGCGAGCGTCGGCCCGCTCTTCCAGCGGATCATCGCCGACCAGTTCCAGCGCCTGCGCGACGGCGACCGCTTCTGGTATCAGCGGCTGTACTCGGGGAGCGAGCTGCGCGAGCTGGAGGGGACGACGCTGTCCGGCATCATCCGCCGCAACACCACGATCACGAACATCCAGGACGAGGCGTTCTTCTTCAAGGTGGACGTGGCCGGGCGCGTGTTCTTCGACCGCGACGGGGACGGCCGCAAGGGCTGGCACGAGCCGGGCCTGGCCGGCTTCCTGGTCCAGTTGATCGACGCCAGCGGGGCCGTCATCGCCAGCACGCGGACCACGGGGGACGGCGGCTACCGCTTCCTCGGCGTGATCGACGGGCCGGGCGAGTACCGGCTGCGGCTGACGCCGCGCGACGGCTGGCGCGGCTCGACGGCGGAGACGCTGGAGGTCGCGGTCACCAGGGGCCAGTCGTTCAAGGGCCTGGACTTCGGCGTGTCGCTGGCGCGGCGGGGGGCGGCCGGGGCGGGGCTGGTCCTGGACGCGCTGCGCGACGGGCTGCGCTGCGGGCTCGACCGCCTCGACGAGGGGCTGCTTCTGGAGATCGCCGCCGCCGAGCGCCGGCGCGGGTAGCGGGAAAGGGCGAGGCCCGGCCATTGATGGCCGGGCCTCGTGGCGTTGCGGGCCGATCAGTAGGGCCGGACGTGGGAGTGGCCCTGTGGGGGACGTGCAGGTGGCCGTGGGTGTGAAGGCCACGGCCCGGCGTCCAATGGGGCGACTCGGGGTGGCCGGAGCTGTAGCCGCTGGAGCCGTAGCCCGTCCGCTCGGCCCGCGTGGAGCAGCAGTAGTAGAGGATCGACGTGCTGGCCGTCGTCAACGACGAGATCGTCATCCTGGTGTTGCCCCGCCGGCCGGCGTGATGCTCACGCCGGAGCCCGAGCCGGTGCAACCCGCAGAGGCGAGCCGGTTGCGATGTCGAAAAGGGGCGGGTTTCGGAGAGGGCACTCAGAATCAGGAGGAGCGCCTGGCCCTGGGCGAACGTGCGGGGCCTCAGGGACAGGGCCGAAAGCAACGCCTCCCCCACTGAGCCGACCCCTGGTCGAAAAATCCTCCGAAACAGGCAAAATCGGCCAGCGAGGGCGGAAAATGTCGAGCGCGGTGGGGGAAGGCTTTTTCGGGCCCTACCCATCCGCCACTTCCACCAAGGACTTACGACATCGCAACCGGCTCCGCAGAGGCTGACTCAGCTTGACCCCCTCGCCGTGCCGAAGTATAGAATGGCTAGCGCTGGAATAGGCGGCGTTCGTACATTGCCGTGTCCCGAGGTGTCGAATGGTGCGGACCGGGTCGGCCATCTACATGATGTTCGTGACGCTGGCGGGGCCGCTGCTCTGCCCGTGCGCCGCAACCCGATTCTTCACACCGCCCAGCCCGGCGAACGCCGAAGCCACGCACGCCATCGCCTCCTCCCCCTGCCGCTGCTGCCCGAGGGTGCCGGGGGCTCCCGCCGCTTCTCCCCGAGGCGGCCGCCATCCCGCCCCCGCCCAGGCTCCTTGTCCCTGCCCGTCCCACGGCCATTCGGCCGTCGCCATCCCGCCCCTGCGCGTCCAGCAAGCCGGCGTCGCCCTGTCCGGCCCGCACGACGGGCCCCAGCTCGTCGCACTGCTCCCGTGGGTCGGCCTCGCCCATCTCGGCGTGGCTGCGATGGCGTCCCGACCCTCGCATGCCTTCGCGTCCCCGCAAGGCCGCCTCCACGCCTACTGCATCCTCCGCTGTTGACCACTTCGATGGTGCCTGTCGCACCCTGACCGCGACCAGGGCCACCAACCCCCACGATCACGGCCGCTGCGACCACCCTCTTTCCGGGGTGGCCCCTCCGACATCTCGTAATCCGTTCGGGGACGATTTCCCCACACTCATTGTCCGGGCGCTGACGGTGTACTCCTGCCGCCGGCCGGGATCGAATCCCGTCCGGCCGCAAGCCGGGGCGCACTGCCGCCCGAGGGCATACGCATGAGCAACATCACGCATCCAGAGCGGGTGAGCGAAGGGGCCACGGCCGCCGCTGACCAGATCCGGCCGGCCGGCGTCCTCGTCATCGAGGACGAGCGGCTGCTGCTCAAGACGCTGGAGAAAGGGCTGCGCAAGCGCGGGTTCGCGGTCTGGGCCGCCGCCGCCGGCGGCGAGGCCGTCGATCTGTACAACCGCTTCGGGGACCTGATCGACGTTGTGCTGTCCGATTTCAACATGCCGGTCATGGACGGGCCGCAGACGCTCGACGCCCTACGCGCGATCAACCCGTCCATCCGCTTCTGCTTCATGACGGGCGACGTGCGGCCCCCCACCCTCACCCGGCTGCTCAAGCTGGGTGCGATGCGTGTCTTCCCCAAGCCGTTCCCGTCGGTGGCCGAGGTCGCGGAGGAGCTGCGTGGGCTCGCCACACGCCCGCACGACGATCCCGCCAGGATGGAACCCGGCGGCGCGCGTATCGGTCACGATGACACGGCGTCCTCGGGGCCGCTGGAGACGCGGACGGGCGGCGGGTTCTTCGGCACCGTCTTCTCGTCGCCGGTGCGGCCGGCCGCCTGCATCGGCAGGCCGTGGGGCAAGAAACTGGCCCAGCCACCCGGCGAGCCGCCACCAGCCTGAGCCGCCCTCGGATTCGCACCCGTGATGCCGATTGTTGCCCGTCTGCCGAGAAAGACGCGGGGCCAATCCCCGCCTACGGAAAAGAAGAAAACCGGGCCCGGCCGGAAGGCGTCGTCGCTCGCCACGACCGCCCCGCCGGCTCCTTGAACGGGAGAGGCGCATGAAGAAGCTGATCGAGGGGCTGCGGCACTTCCAGGATCACGTCCTGTGGGAGCGGAAGGAGCTGTTCGAGCGCAGCGTGGAAGGCCAGACGCCCCACGCCCTGCTCATCACCTGTTCGGACTCGCGCGTCCTGCCCGAGACGCTGATGCAGACCGACCCCGGCGACCTGTTCGTCGCCCGCAACGCCGGCAACCTCGTCCCGCCGCCCGGCACGCCCGGCGGCGAGGCGGCCACGGTCGAGTACGCCGTCGCCACCCTCGGCGTCACCGACATCATCGTCTGCGGACACTACCGCTGCGGCGCGGTGAAGGCCCTGCTCGACGCCGACGCCACGCCGGGGGAAGATACCCCGGTGAGCCTCTGGCTCGCCCACGCCCTGGAGACGAGGGCGGTGATGGACCGGGACCACCCCCACCTCGGCGGCGAGGAGCGCTGGGACAAGGCGGTCGAGCAGAACGTGCTGGTGCAGCTCGGCAATCTGGCGAGGCACCCCGGCGTCGCCGCCGGGATCGCCGCCGGGACGCTGAGGCTGCACGGCTGGGTGCTGCGTTTCGAGACGGGCGAGGTCGTCGCCTACGACCCGCACACGCTCTCGTTCAGCCCGCTGCTGGACATGCCCACCGTCCACGCCGCCGTCCACGCCCCCGGCGACTGCTGCAAGCTGCCCGCCCCCGGCCACCCCGCCGGGCCGGGCGTGCCGCCGCCCGCCCCTCCCCCGCAATGGTTCCAGGCTCTCAAGGGCGACATCCCGGCCTCGCTGGTGGTCTTCGCCGTGGCCCTGCCGCTGTGCGTCGCCATCGCCAAGGCGTGCGGCGTCCCCACCGCCGCCGGCATCATCACCGCCGTCATCGGCGGGATCGTCGTCGGGCTGCTGGGCGGCGGCCCCTTGCAGGTGAGCGGCCCGACGGCG
Source organism: uncultured Alcaligenaceae bacterium (assembly GCA_964630925.1). Classification (GTDB taxonomy): domain Bacteria; phylum Planctomycetota; class Planctomycetia; order Gemmatales; family Gemmataceae; genus RGDT01. The sequence continues at coordinate 28,760 of CAZVZK010000059.1, read as the reverse complement.
GGACTGATCGTGATCCTGCTCGGCGTCGGGGACCGCATGGGGATCGTCTCCGTGGGCGTCGTCGTGTTCCTGGCCGGGCTGATGCAGGTCGCCGCCGGCTTCCTGCGCCTGGGCCAGTGGTTCCGGGCCGTCTCGCCGGCGGTGATCCTCGGCATGCTGGCCGGCATCGGCGTCGTGCTGTTCGCCCAGCAGTCCCACGTCACCGTCGATGACACGCCCTCCCGCTCGCCGCTGATGAACCTGGTCGGCATCCCCGGAGCCGTCTGGGACATCTTCGACGGGCACGACGGGCATCCCGGCCACCTCCCCGCCGCCCTCATCGGCCTGCTGACGCTCGCCGTGCTGCTGCTCTGGAAGCCGTTCGCCCCGGAGCGCCTTCAGTCGCTCCCCGCCGTCCTCGTCGCCGTCGTGGCGGCGGCGGCCGCCGCCGCCCTGCTCGGCCTGCCCGTCCAGCGCGTCGAGTTCGACAGCCTCGCCTCGGGGGTGAAGCTGTTCGACTTCACGGCCCTGCCGGGCCTGCTGGGCGACGGCATGGTCTGGCGGCTGGCGGTCACGGCCGCCGTCGTCGCCAGCGCCGAGACGCTGCTGACGGCGGCGGCGGTGGATCAGATGCACACCGGGCCACGGACGCGCTACGACCGGGAGCTGGCGGCCCAGGGCCTCGGCAACGCCCTCTGCGGCCTGCTCGGCGCGCTGCCGATGGCGGGCGTGATCGTCCGCAGCTCCGCCAACGTGGAGGCGGGCGCGAAGTCGCGCTGGGCGGCGGTCCTGCACGGCGTCTGGATGCTGGCGTTCGTCCTGCTGCTGCCGGGGCTGCTGCGGCTGATCCCCACGGCGGCGCTGGCGGCGACCCTCGTCCTGACCGGCATCAAGCTGATCCAGCTCCGCGCCATCCGCGCGTTGTGGGAGGAGAGCAAGGGCGAGGGCGCGATCTGCCTCGCCGTCGCCCTCGCCGTCGTGGGCTTCGACCTGCTGGCGGGCGTGATGCTCGGCGTGGCGCTGTCGGTCGTGAAGCTGATCTACACGTTCTCCCGGCTGCGAATCCGCCGCAAGGGCGACCCCGCGAGCGGGCGGATGACGCTGGTGCTGGAGGGCTGCGCGACGTTCCTCCGACTGCCCAAGCTGGCGTCGGCGCTGGAGGCGCTGCCGCAGGGCATCACCCTGCACGTCGATCTCAAGGGGCTGAGCTACATCGACCACGCCTGCCTGGCGCTGCTCATGGATTGGGAGAAGCAGCACGGGGCGACGGGCGGCAAGCTGGTGCTGGATTGGGAGACGCTGAGGGCGAGGTTCCACCACGCCCGTCCCCGCCCCCGCGCCGAACACGCCCCCCGGATTCCGCTGGAGGCGAAGGTCGGATGAGCGATGCCGTCCACCATGAGGGAGAACAGGCGGGCGCTGCGCCGCCCGCCCTCGTCTATGTCCTGCTCTTCCTATCGGGGATCGCCGCCCTGACCTACGAGGCGTCGTGGTCCCGGCTGGCCGGGCTGGCGGCCGGCAACACGGCGCAGGCGGCGGCGCTGGTGCTGGCGGCGATGTTCGCCGGGATGGCGATGGGGCAGTTCCTCGGCGGGCATTTCGCCCCTCGGGTGCCGCCCATGCTCGGCTACGGCGTGGCGGAGCTGGTCGCGGCGGCGTGGGCTTGCCTCGTCCCCGACCTCCTGGGCTGGGTCGGCTCTCCCGCCGGGCAAGGCGGATTGGAGTTGTTCCGCGATTCGTCGGTGGGCCGGGCGGCGTGGTGCTTCCTGATACTGCTGCCGGCCACGATCCCGCTGGGGGCGACGTTGCCGCTTGTGGTGGAAGCCCTCGCGGCTCAGGGCGGCTCCCGGCATAACGGACCCCTCGCCTACGGCCTGAACACCGCCGGCGGCCTGGTCGGGATCGTCGCCGCCTCCGCGTTCCTCCTGATCGTCGTCGGGGTCCGTGCCAGCGGTTCCCTCGCCGCCGTCCTCTCGGCTGCGTGCGGGCTGATCGCTTGCTCGGCGGCACCCTTCCAGCGTCGGGCGGACACGGGGGGGGAATCGGATGCCGGCGGGGATGGAGCAGGCGAGTCATCGGGGTGGATGGCCCTGGCGGCGATCTCGGGGTTCGGCATATTGGGGCTGGAGATCCTCTACACCCGGATGCTCTCGCTCGTCTTCCACAACAGCGTCTACACCTTCGGGGCCGTCGTCGCCGCCTTCCTCCTCGCCCTGAGCCTCGGGGCCGCACTCGCCTCCTGGCTCGGCAGGCATCTGCCCCCCCGGCTGATCGCCACGGCTTCGTTCTCGCTGGGGGGCCTGGCCCTGGCCGTGTCCGTGGCCGCATTCCCCCGGCTCACCGGGCTGGGCTACTTCTCCTCCGGGGAGTCGTTCGCCGGCTACCTCGCCGGGGCGTTCGGGCTGGTGGCCCTCTTCGTGCTGCCGCCGGTCACGCTCCTGGGCATGGCCCTTCCCGCCGCCATCCAGGCCGCCGGCGGCGGCGGGGCGGCCGGGCGCGTGACGGCGGCGAACACGCTCGCCGCTGCGGCGGGGGCGATTGCCGCCGGACTCCTCCTGCCGCCGCTGGTGGGGCTGTGGTCTTCGTTCGGGCTGTTCGTGATCCTGTTCAGCCTCGCCGGGGCGGCGTTGCTGGTCAGTGGAAAGCACACGACGTTCGCGGCCGCCCTCACGCTCGCCGGGGCGGTGGCAGCGGCGGTGATCGTTTCGGGGCCAACGTCGGGGAATGAGGAAGGCGGCGCGGAACTGGTGCGGCGTTGGGAGACTGCTTACGGCTGGGTGGATGTCGTCCGCAACCGCAAGGACGGTTCGCTGGAGGTGCGGCAGAACCTCCACTACCGGCACGGCTCGACGGCGAAGGCCGTGCGCGAGTACCGCCAAGGCCGCCTGCCGCTCCCGCTGCACGCCGGGCCGAAGGATGTCGCCTTCCTCGGGCTTGGGACGGGGCTGACGGCGGCACCGGCGGTCGCGGACGGGGACGTTGACAGCGCCCTCATCATCGAGTTGATCCCCGAAGTCGTGGAGGCGTCCCGGCTGCTGGCGTCGGCCAACCTCGGCGTGGCCGACCACCCCAAAGTCGAGGTCCGCGTCGATGACGCCCGGCACCATCTGCTCCGCACCGGCCGGCGGTTCGACGTGATCGTGTCCGACCTGTTCGTGCCGTGGGAGAGCCGGGCCGGCTACCTCTACACCGTCGAGTTCTACCAGACGGTGCGGCGGCGGCTGAAGCCGGGCGGGCTGTTCTGCCAGTGGTTCGCCCTGTACCAGGTCGGCCCCGAGGAGTTCCAGTTGATCGCGGACAGCTTCTCGTCCGTGTTCCCGAACACGACGCTCTGGTGGGGCCAACTCGACGCCCGGTATCCCATCGCGGCGATTGTCGGCAGCGAGGAGCCGCTCGCCGTCGTTGATCCGGGACGGGGAACGGCGTCGGGCGCTCCAGCGATTGAGCCTGTTCGGGGACGTGGGGCCGGGGCCATGAAGGGGAGGGATTGCGTGATGGGGAGCAGCTTCATTCCCGCCTCGGTGGGCCTTCGCGTGGCCCTGGCGGTCAACTTGCTGGTGGTCGCCGTCGGTGTCGGCTTCCTGATCTTCGACTACCACCGGGAGTCGCGGCAGAGGCTCGCGGACAAGTCGCTCGCCCTGCGCGAGCAGGCGATGACGCTGCACCAGGCCGTCTCCGGGCTGGACCGGAAGGCCGTCGCGGAGCAGCAGCGTTTCATCGACGCCGTCTGCGGCCGCATGAGTGACGAAGAGTCCCCCGGCCACCACATCGTCGTGGAGATCGATGGCAAGGTGCTGCAATCGCAGGCCCATCACCGCGACTCCGACGAGCTGCTGGAGGCGATCCGCGCCGCCGCCGGCCGCCCCGCCGGTGGGCTGCTCGTCGGCAGGCACTCCGAGGGCGGGGTCACAGCCTACGTCGCGGAGGAGATGGCGAACGTGCAGGCCGAGATCCGCCGCCAGGCGGTCCTGCGATCCGTCGGCGTGGTCGTCTTCGGCTTGCTGCTCGCGGTTGCCATCAACCTCGTCATCCACAAGCTGGTTCACAAGCCGTTGCGCCGTCTGGTCAGGACGATTGACGGGATCGCCGCCGGCGACTACGGCACCACGGTGGAGGAGTTCGACGGGGCGGAGCTGGCGCGGCTCGCGGAGGCGGTCAACGCCATGAGCGGCTCGCTGGCGCAGGCAGAGGCGCGGAGGAAGCTGGCGCTGGACCGGGCGCGGCGGGTGCAGGCGAACCTGCTGCCCCGCGACGGCCAGGGCGGCGGGTTCGATGTCGCCTACTTCCATCGGGCGGCGGACGAGGTGGGCGGCGACTTCATCGACATCTTCCAGACCAGGGCCGGGGCGACTGTGCTTTGCGTGGCGGACGTGGTCGGCCACGGGATCGCCCCGGCGATGATCGCGGCGATGCTCAAGGTGCTGCTGCTCGACGCCTCCGAGGCCCACGACGACCCCGGCGACATGCTGGCGCTGCTCAACCGGCGCTTCACCGCCGTCAACCTGCCCGAGGACTTCGCCACGGTGTTCCTGGCGGTCTGGAGGCCGGCGGCCCGCACCCTGAGCTACGCCAGCGCCGGGCATGAGCCGGCGCTGCTGCTGGCGAAGGGGTCGGAGGCGGTGCTGCTGCATTCGACGGGGATGATGATGGGCATCGACCCGGTGATGGCGTGGGTGACGCAGTCGGTCCAGATCGCCCCAGGCGACCTCCTGGCCTGCTGGACGGACGGGGTCACCGAAGGGCGAGGGGCGACGGACGAGCAGTTCGGCAAGGACGCGCTGATCTCGCTGGTCGGGCAGCACGCCGGGGCGGGGCCGCGAGCGGTGGCCGACGAGGTGGAGCGGGCGGTGAGGGGACATGCGCGGGATGGCCCGGTGGCTGACGATTGCACCTTCCTCGCCGTCCGCTTCCCGTGACCGGCGGGGCTCCGGCAGGCGCAAGTCCACGCCCGCCGTGCGTCAGCTTGTCGGGGAAGGTGTGACGGGCCATATGGCCTCACCTTCCCCTGCCTGTCCCTTTCGCCCTTCGGGAGTTCCCATGAAGTACCTCATCGCTGCGGCGGTCCTGGCGGCCGGCCTGTTCGTGACCACCGGGACGGCCTCGGCGCAGCACGGCGGCGGCCGCCACGGCGGCAGCCACGGCCACGGCTCCACCCACGGCGGCTCCACCCACGGCGGCTACGCCCACGGCGGCCACTACGCCCCCCGCGTCGGCGTCTACTCCGTCCCGTCCTACGGCGGCGGGTACTACTCGCAGGGGTACGGCGGGTACGCCAGCCCCGGCTACTACGCCCCCCGCGTCGGCGTCTACTCCGTCCCGTCCTACGGCGGCGGGTACGCCGGCCACGGCTACAACCGCCACGACACCCACCACGGCCGTGGCGGCCACCGCTGATCCGGTGCCGGGGTGACGTGTAACGAGACGGGCCGGGATACGACCCCGGCCCGCCATCGTTCAAACGCGATGCTTTTCCGCTTGCCCGGCGGGAACGCCGTGACTAGAATCCTTTGATGAGAGCCTGGATTCCAGGGGGTTTCGCGGATGGTCCGCCGCATTCTCAGCACCGTGCTGGCGTTCTTGCTGCTGTTGCCAGAAGGCATCTGCACATGCGGCGGCGCGAGTGCCTGCACGGACCACCCGGAAAGCAGTGCCGAGCAGCCCACGAGAGACTGCGAGCATGGGCTGAGCAACGAGGCTACTGCATCCCGGTCCACCATCTCCACGGCGTCGCACCCGTGTCACGCCCCGGCGTCGCACCAGCCGTCTTGCCGAGCCGTTTCGCCGGACCCCTTGTTCGCCACACAGACCTCCGGCGGCTCGAAGCCCTCAGCCTTCTCCTTCTGCATGGCCGCCATCGCCTCGTTCGATTTCGGGGCGATCCTTCACGCGCCTCCCAGGACGACATCCCACCCCCCCGCCTTCCCCTTGTCTCTCGCCCATTGTCCGCTCCTCATTTGATCGGTTGACACTTCCCTGCGCCGCCCGAGTCCGGCGGTGCGCACCTCATTCCCGGTGCCCCCATCCCCGCTTGGTGGTTCTCGGCTCGTCGCACGACGGCCGACGAAGGTTCGCCCGTGACACGGCACCCGTGTCTCGGCGTGCGCCACCATCCGCACTCGATATCCGCGCGTGGGTTCACGGGACCAGGCGGCTTGCCCCCTTCTCCTGGTCCGTCTCCCGAGTCGGGGGCCACGAAGGCGATCAATCATGTTGCGACTCATCGGAGGCGTCCTCTGCGTGCCGTGTCTGATGCTCGGCACGGCGCAGCGCGCCGTCGGGCAGCCCGCCGTGAGGCACGACCCCCTGGTCGAGGCCCAGTTGCGGGTGTCCTTCGGCCGCATGGACCTCAACAAGGACGGGCTCCTCGATGACGTGGAGCTGGCCAGGGCGTTCCGTGGCCCAAGGGCCAAGCCGGTCCCGCTTCCCCAGTTCGACGACAAGGGGAACTACACGTCGCCTTCCGGGCAGGCCGGGCTGAAGTACCCCGACCAGGTGTACCTGTTGGCCCTCGATCAGGATGGCGACGGCCGGATTAGCTGGGCCGAGTTCGATTCCTACGGGGAAGCCTACGCGGTGCAGTTCAAGAACATGCAGCGGCTGAATCAGCAGGCGCTCCGGGCCGCCTACGCCCAGGCCCAGCGCAATCTGGCCGTGCGCCGCAACGCCAACTACTCTCGCCACGGGCGATCCAGCTACTACCGCCCCGTCCGGACCCATCGCGTCCCGGCCACGGCTTCGACGGTTCACAGGATTCAGGACCAGCGCCACATGCTCCAGGACCAGCTTCACCGGCTCCAGGACCAGCGGCGATCCCTCAACTACTCGCCTTCCGCCGTGAAGCCGCACCGTCCCGTGAAGAACCACTCCCGCCATCCCGGCGGCCGCTGACCGGGCGGCCTGTTCCACTGATTTCCAGGCACCAAGCCGCGAACCTGATCGGAGATCAAAATGAGATCGTGTCTGGGGATTCTGCTCGTCGTCCTTTGCCTCGCCCCCGCCGGGCGGGGCCAGGACGGGCCGCGCCAGGGGAAGAAGTCGCAGGACGAGTGGCTCAAGGCGATGAAGCAGCCCGATGCCAAGGCCCGGCGTGAGGCCGCCAAGGCCATCAACTCCATCTGCAAGGACGGCGATGCACTGGTCGCCAAGGCGGTGCCGGCACTGGCGGAGGCTTTGAAGGACAAGGACGCCGAGGTGCGGTCGCTCGCGGCGGAAGCCCTGGGCTACGTCGGCGTGGAGGCGAAGGCGGCCGTATCCGCCCTGACGAAGGCGCTGGAGGACGACGATGCCGGCGTGCGTGGCCAGGCCGCCTTCGCGCTGGGCGGCATCGGCCCCGATGCGAAGGCGGCGGTCCCGGCCTTGATCGGCCTGCTGAAGGACGACGACGCCGAGGTGCGTGCGAACGCCGCCGCCGGCCTGGGCGAGATCGGGGCGGCCGCGAAGGCCGCCGTCACGGCCCTGGCCCGCTGCCTCAAGGACACGGAGCAGGACGTTCGCCTGAACGCCGCCGCCGCCCTCGGCGGGATCGGCGCGGAGGCGATGGCAGCGGTGCCCGACCTCGTCGCGGCGCTGAAGGACGGGAGCGAGGGCGTGCGGGGGCAAGCGGCCGATACTCTCGGCAAGATCGGGGCGGCCACCAAGCCGGTGCTTGCCGCCCTCGCGGAGAGGCTGAAGGACAGGTCGCCGGGGGTGCGTGGGGATGCCGCCCACGCCCTGGCCAGGTTCGGCCCCAAGGCCAAGGCCGCCGCCGCCGTGCTGAAGGGCATGCTCAAGGACAAGGACCACGGCGTCCGGGTCCACGCGGCCGAGAGCTTGTGGAAGATCGACAAGCAGGCCAAGGCCGTCCTCCCGGTGCTGATCGAAGGGCTGGGCCACGCCGACCCGTTCGTGCGCGGGGATGCCGCCCACACCCTGGGTGAGATCGGCCCGGAGGCCAAGGCCGCCGTCCCCGCCCTCACCAGGCTGCTCAAGGACAAGAACGACGGCATCCGGGTGCATGCGGCCGAGAGCCTCTGGAAGAGGAAGGCGGCGAGCAGGGCGACGCCCGCGCCGGTTGAGAGCTTGGTCATGGAAGCCTCCAGAAGTCCGAGGGCGACAGGCAGCGGGGCCGCCGCCACGCAAGAGGAACGAGGAGGCGGCCCTGGCTTGCGCGCCCCGGCTTGCGCGCCCCGACTTGCGCGCCACGGCCTCGCTCACCTGGGCCGCCGCCCGCAGTACAGTTCGGTGCGTCTTCAGCGGCTCGCTCACATCCGCTACTGGCTTGACCGCTACCCGAGTCATGCATCTCGGCCTCGACTTGCTGAACTGCGGCTCGGCCCTTCAGGCGGGCCGGAGCCGCAGCGGGCGGAGAGGTGGCCCTGTCATTCACGCGCATGTTCTCCGTGCGCGGGAGATCAAGGCTGCTGGATGTCGATCTTGATCGTCACCCCCCCCTTCAGTTTCGTCGCGAAGCCGGCGTTCCACGTCCCGGTGACGGAGGCATCCGTCGCCTTCAGCGTCACCTTGCCGCCGGCCACGCCCCCTTCGAGCTTCACCTTGATGACGTGCGTCCCCTGCTCGCCGTACCTATGCAGCACCTCCGCCTCGCCCGTCAGCTTCTTGCCGTCGCCCTTCAGGGACGCCTTCTCCAGGGTGTCGCCCTCGCCCGGCCAGAGCAGGCAGCCCAGCAGCGCCTTCGCCACGGCGTCCGGCACCGGCCCGGCCTTGCCCAGCGCCTTCACCTGTTCGGCGTCGAGCGCCGAGCTGCCCGCGTACTTGAACGGGTACTTCTGCGGGTTGAACGCCACCGCCTGCGTGTGGCCGTCCACCGTGGCCGTCGCCTTCAGGGCCGCGTCCTTCGCCGGCGGCGCGTCCTTCGCCGGCGGCTTCCCAGGCGTGCCCTTCTCAGGCGTGCCGCCGCTCGGCACTGCCGCGCCCTGCATCTCGAAGCGCACCGTCACCGCCCCCTCCTGCTTGGCGATGCCGCCGCCCCAGTCCCAGGTGCCGGTGATCGCCGCGTCCACGGCACGCAGCGTCAGGCGGCCCATGTCGAACGCCCCCTCGATCTTCAGCGTGATGACGTGCGTGCCCTGCTTGCCGTAGCGGTGCAGCACCTTCGCCTCGCCGGCGAGCTTCTTGCCGTCGCCGGCGAGCTTGATCGCCTCCAGGGTGTCGCCCGCCCCGGGCCACAGCAGCGCCTGCCCGAGGGCCCGCGCCGCCGCCTCCGGGACCGCGCCGGCCTTCGAGAGGGCCGCTCGCTGGGCCTTGTCCAGCACGCCGTAGCCCCGGTAGCGGAACGGGTACTTCTGCGGGTTCGGCCCGGCCATGCCGCTCGTCAGGTGGCCGCTCACCTCGGCGGCGATGCGCAGGCCGTCCTGCGGGATGGCCGGCGGCGCGGGCGCGTCCTCGTTCATTCGCATGAAGCGCGGGTTGCGGTTGGAGCCGCGCCCGCGCGTCAGACGTTCGACGCGGCCCGTCGCCACCTCGGCCACGCAGACGGTGAAATGCCCGTCGATGTCGGCGTGGAAGCACAGGAAGTGGCCGTCCGGCGACCAGTCCGGCCAGCCCTCGAAAACCTTGGGCTTGCTGAAGCGGCGCACGTTCTTGCCGTCGGGGCCCATGAGGAAGATGCCCTGGTCGCCGTCGCGGTCCGACACGAACGCGACCGTCTTGCCGTCGGGCGACCAGGCCGGCATGGTGTCCAGGCCCTTGCGGCTCGTCAGGCGCGTCGTGCCGGTGCCGTCGGCGTTGATGAGGTACAGCTCGTGGTCGCCGTCGCGCTCGGAGACGAAGATGATCCGCTTGCCGTCGGGCGAGAACGTCGGCAGGCCGTCGGACCCCTTGGAGCGCGTCAGACGACGCCAGTTGGTGCCGTCGGCGTCCATGAGGTACAGCTCCATGTCGCCGTCGCGGTCGGTGGAGAAGGCGATGCTCCTGCCGTCCGGCGACCAGGTGGGGTGCCCCTGCTGGCTCTTCGGGCTGTCGGTCAGGCGCACGGGGGCGGAGCCGTCGGCGTTCATGGCGTAGAGTTCGTAGGACTTGCCGTGGCGGTTGGTCATCCAGGCGATGCGCTTGCCGTCGGGGCTGGGGGCGGGCCAGAGGTCGTAGCCGGGGTGCCGGGTGAGCCGGTCGAGGTTGCGCCCGTCCATGTCCATCGAGTGGATTTCATAGTCGCCGTCGCGGTCGCTGTTGAAGACGATGCGGAACTTCGGCGTCGGGGACGGGGGCGAAGCACCGGCACGCACCCCCGCCGGCACGATGCGCAGCATCCGGACTTCCAGCCGAACGGCCCTGGAGGGGTCGGCGGGCTCGAAGCCGATCCCGGTGATCTTCTCGAAGTCCAGCTTGCCGTTGCCGCCGTCGTGGCCCCACAACTTCCGGGTGTCGCGGAGGTCCACCTCGATCTCGCTCCACCCGGTCTTCACGTCGAAGGTGACGACGTGCGCCTCGAACTCGTTGTGCCTTTCGCGCTTGCCTTCCGTCGCCCCCGGCATCTCGTTGAGCCGGAACAGCATCCTGGCCGCCTTGTCGGCCCGCGCCCGGAAGATGGCCCGCGAGCCGCCCTGCGGCCAGGAGCCTTCGCGCACCGGGAGGGAGATGTTGAACCACTCCGCCTTCTTGATGGCCGGGAAGTCGAACCGGACGCCGGCCTCCTGGCCGTGTTCCCGGGCCAGCGCCTTCCAGGTCGGCTTGGCCGACGCACTGGTGGCGTCATTCCACCCCTTGGTCAGGTGGATGTCGCGCAGCACCTCATCGGGCTGCATCTTCTCGGAATCGGCCGGGCGCGCGATCACAACCGACAGCACGGCGATCATACCCACGAGGGAGACGATGCCTGCCTGAGCCGCTTTCAATCCTCGCATGTGTCCTCCTTTTCTGGAGGCCCCCAAGGCTGGGAGCCTCCACCCCAATCGGATGAGGAAGCAAGTCGCTGGGCCGTCCGTTCCGCCCAGGCCGCCTCAGTTTCCAAGAGCGTGATGGAGTGGTCGAAGATGGCGTCCTGATACACGCGGTACGGCGTGTCTGGAATCGCCTCCCAGCGCGCGCGCGCCTCCATCGCGGCCTCACGGCATCGCCGGGCGTATTCCGTCAAGGCGTGGCGAAACTCTTCAGGCGGCAAGGCCCCCGCGAACATCACCGTCAACTCCACGCTGCCGGGCGAGGGAGGGCTGTTCAGGCGATCCAGAACGGCGGCGCGCAGCTCGGCTCGTCCGAGGGGCGTCAGGCTGTAGCGGCGCGTCGGGGGGCCGCGCCGCGCCGCCCCCTCCCGCGACCGCACCCAGCCAGACGTTTCCGCCTTCTGGAGCAGGTAGTAGACGGAGGAGAAGCCGATGGCGGCCCATTCCCGGAGCCGCCGTTCCCGGATGCGCTGCTCGACCTCGTAAGCGTACTCTGCCCCCTCCTGAAGCAGACCCATGACGACCAGCTCGACCTCACTCATGACGACGGCCCCAGGCTATTCTAACGATAGGATAGAAGTCGGCAACCCTTGCGAACCCTTCTTTCCAGGATCAGGATACAGGGGGGAGCGTCCGGAGCGTCCTGGTGGATCACCCGGACCTTCAGCGCTCCCCCGGCACCTCTATCTTTGCCGAGGGCGGCTGCGCCATCACCACCCCCGAGACTCGGCTGGCGGCCATCCTGGTGGTCGCGGCGGCTGTGTTGACGGTGCCTTGGGGAGTCGTCCGGCCCTGCCCCTCCGTCCGCCTTCGGCAACAGCCCCTGCATCCTCGCCTCCTGCCACACGGGCGGCGTGCGGCTCCCGAACATGGGCGGCTCAGGCAGGCTCAACTCCAGCTCGGTGACCAAGGAGGCGGACCGCTGGCCGGCCCGGTGTGCGTCCGATGGGAGGCGCGAAGCCCGGCCAAGATGGCAGGGCTTCGCGCCGGTGCCGTGGGCCCTCGATCAGGAGGGCCGTGCGGCCGTGCCCCCGTGCGGGACGTGTAAGTGGCCGTGCATGTGCAGGCCACGGTTCGGCTTCCGGTGCAGCTTCTGCGGGTGGACGACGCACCTGCCGTAGCCACGGCCGGCAGGCCGGCCGTGGGCGCTGGGGCCGCTGTGGCGGCCGCAGGGCATCATGGCGGAACGGCCGGGACACGCTGCGCCCGCTGTCCACGCGGCTGGCCCAGTACCTGGCCCACGTCCTCCAGGAGCCCGCTTTCCAAGGCGAGGCCGTCGCCCTCCCACGGGCCGCGATGCGGGGCCTGGTCCGCACGCTCCGCGCGCCAGGCGGGCACGGCCTCGCCGCCAGGGCCGCCTTCGCCATCGAGACCTACGCCGGCTTCGACTGACTGTGCCGGCCCACCCTCGCGGCACGGGCAGGCCCCGAGGCCCAGGGTGCCGGGAAGCCGGCTGAGCGGCGGCCCAGGCGACGCGGGCGGCAAAGACGCCGCCTTGGCCGCCGTGACCCGCCGTCGCCGGCGTCCTGGCTGGCGTGTCACGGGCAGTATTATGCCCGCCGCGACGTGTGCGGCGGAGAGGGTGTGGTAGTAGGTCTTCTTCTTGTAAAGATTGTCCGTGACACGCCCCGCCGACGTGGCCGTTGTGGCCGATCTGACCCGGCTCGGGCGGCCCCGCACGGGGCCGCCTATACCCTGGGCACCCCGCGCCCGGTCCTTGTGCGCGCCGCCGTCCGCCGTGGTCGCGCCGTGGTCGCGCCGTGGGCCGGCGAGGTCACGCCACCGGCGCGGGCGTTCAGGCCGGGCGTGCGTGCGGGCCGGGCGCGGGCGTTCAGGCCGGGCGGCGGGCGGCCGACTGCCGACGCCGGGCGGGGCCGCCGGTGCGTTTGCGCTTCGGGGCCGGGGGAGGGACAGAACGCCTACAACGTGTCTTCTACCCATTACTCTCCTGGGGACGGCGTTGACGACGTAGGGGCGGTGGCCGCGTATGCCGCGTTAAGCGCAAACCACCACCCCCACCCCTGCCCCAGGCCGGGCCGCCGCCGCCCCGGCTACGCCGCCGCGCCAACGCCCTCCCGGCCTTCGGCCGCCCGCCCGGCCAGGGCCTTCAGCGCGGCCAGGTGTCCCTTCAGCGCCTCCACGCGGGCGGCGTCGCCCCTCTCCTTCGCGCACTCGATCTCGATCCCGACCGACTCCAGGGCGAAGACCTGGCACTCCTCGTAGACGCCGACGCGGACGACGAGGGAGTAGTGGCGGCCGTCGGAGCCGAGGAAGAGGGCCGAGGACTCCTCGTGCCAGTCGTCGCTCAGGCAGTCCAGCACCCCCTCGGCGAGCCGGCCCGCGTCGCAGGGCGCAACGTCGTCCAGCTCGTCGCCGTAGACCCACGCCGTGAACCTCAGCCCGCCCGTGCCCACGGCGGCACGCGCCAGCCCCGCCCGGAGCGTCTCCAGGCCCAGCGCGTCCAGGCCCGTCGCGGCGGGGGTCATGCCGGCCGCCCCGCCCACGCGGGCGGTGGGCGGCGTCCGCCCCAGGGCGTCCGACAGGGCGGCGGCCTGGGCGGAGGTGAGGCGGACGGCCCGCGTGTCGGGCCAGCCCCCGTCGCCCTCCGGCAGGGCCGCCAGGCGGCCCTTGAGGGCCCTCACGCGGGCTCCGTCGCCCTCGTTCTCGGCCCACCGGATGCCGTCCCGTAGCCAGTGCCGCGTGTAGCCCGTGGGGGCCTCCACCAGGGCGATCTCCGGGGCCAGCGTGTGGTAAGCCCCGTCGTCGCCCTTGAACAGAGTCTGGCCGGGGAAGCCCTGCCACATGGCCTCCTGGAGCAACTCGCCCACCCATTGGATGAGCTGGCCGGCCGTGGCCGACTCGCCCCTGGGGAACAGCTCGGCGGAGACCCAGTCGGCGATCAGCAGCCGCTCCAGGCCCAGCCCCGTCAGGGACAGCTTCCGCCGCAGCGTGTCGAGCCCCTCCGGCGTGAGCGGGGCGGGCGGCGTGCCGGGGTGCGGGGCGTCCCCCAGGGCCGCACGGAGGGCGGCGACCTCGCCGTCGGTGAGGTGGACCGTCGTGGGGCGGTCCGTGACGTGGGTCGCGGCGGGGGCCGTGGCGGCCGTGATGTCGTCCATCGTGGTGGTCTCCTCCGGGGTGCGGGCGTCCCCTCCAGAAACGCCGGCGGGGGCGATGTGTTCGGCCGCCGAAGGGGAGGCCGGGCGGAGAGACGCGCCTGACGCGCTCGGGCCCCGTCGGCGTCGGCGCCTCGGCCCCGGAGGCAGGACGCCTGCCCTCGGGGCCGGCGGCCCCGAATGCGGCCACCCGGCGTGCGGGGGCCACGCATTTCGGGGCAGGAAGCAGATCGAGCCCACCGCCGAGCGGCGGACGATGCCGGAGACGAAGGGCCGTCGCGAGGGATGCGGGATCGTATGGAGGCCGCGCGTGCCCGCCGTCCTGAAGGAGCGGACTGCGGAAGGGACGGGACAGGCCGGCGGATCACCGGGGCCTTGAGGCGGTGAGGGACGGCATCAAGGCGATCCGCCTCCGCCCCCCCTTCACGGGCCGGCTCGCGGGCGCGGGACCGCCCCCAGGGCGGGGGCGCGAAGGAGGACGCCATCCTCCTCCGCCGGGGCCAGGGCGCGCAGGTAGCCACGGATGTGCCCGCGCATGTTCTCGGGAACCGATCCGCCCCTCTCCTCGTAGACGGGGCCGATGCCGATGGCGTAGTTCACCCGTGGCGGCTTCCTGCGCTCCGCGAGGGCGCGTTCCGTGGGCACGGCCGCGCCGCCAGGGCCGCCTTCGCCATCGAGACCTACGCCCGCTTCGGCCCCCCCGGCCCCGGACACGCCATGCCGTCGGCCGCCTGCCCTACCCGAAGCCCCAGAACGGCCGCCCGCTGGCCGCCACCAAAAATCGCCGTTTGCACGCACAACCTTCACCACCCCGCGCCGCCCCATCTGTAACGTAACCAACGTCACCGGGGCCACCATTGGCCGAACGGCGACCCTTCCGGGATGCGGGAGGCTCACATGCTGCGTGTCGATGACCACACCATCTCCAAGGTCGGCAGCAAGCGGCGGAGGCTGCCGAACGGCCTGCTCCAGATCATCGAGCGGGCCGAACTCGCCGGGCAGTTCAAGCTCTACGGCACCATCCTCGACCGCTGGTCGCGCGGCCGCCCGGTCACCTTCGTCCCGATCATGCACGGCGCGGGCTACACCTGGCAGCGCCTGATGGGCCACATGGCGGAGGGCAGCCAGCACATCGAGCGGGTGATCGTCGCCCAGAGCTACGGCGACGGGCAGATCGCTGTGCCGGTGAGGATCTACGGCGACTGGATCATCCCCGACCGCGACATCCGCGACCGCGACATCGTGCTGATCGACGACATCCTCGACTCGGGGGTGACGATGGCGACCGCCATCGAGTTCGTCGAGCGCTACCAGCCCCGTTCGATCCACACGCTCTTCCTGCTCCGCAAGGACCGACGGCAGGAGGCGCACATCGACCCGACCTGGGTCATGTTCGACATCGACGACTGCTGGGTGGTCGGGGCCGGCCTGGACGACGGCGGCAAGTTCCGCCACCTCCGCTACCTCGCCGAGAAGCCGAAGGGCGGCGACTGACGCCTCGGCACGCCCCGCGTGGCGCGGCGGCCCCGTGCCTCACGTTTTGAGGCCGGGGCCGGTCTCGATCCCGCATTTCCTTCCCGCCCCGGAAGGCCGGCATCACCCCGCGACTGCCGCGAGCGTTGCCCGACCGCCACTGCCAGGAAGGCGCGTGGCTTCCGCACGCGCGGTGGATTCTGGTAGGCCAGGACACGCCTTGCTCGCCGCTTGGGCGAGCAAGGGCTTTGCCCGGCGACGCTCTGCGGGTGACGGGCAGAGGCCCGCGAAAGGGGCGGTCATCTTGGGCGGGACGCCCCGATAAGGGACGGGCCAGTCAACGCGCCGCCTGAAGTATCTCGCCGTCGCAGAAGACCTCCCCGAACTCGTTCTTGCTCATCAAATCAAGAAGATCCTGGAGCTGGTCGCCCGTAACGTTGGCAGGCACCGAGAACGACGAAATGAGCGGCTCCCCCAGCTCGACCCCGGAGATGGTGTGGCGGATGGCCTGCATCCCCTTCTGAAGGAAGCCCAGCCGCGCGGATGGGTCGAACCGTTGCGGCGCGTCGAGTTTCTTGGTGTCGAAGAAGAGGACAATGTTATATTTCTGAGGCATCCTTCCATTCTCCTGGTTTCCCGGCGAGTTCCTCTCGACTGGCGACCTGTGTCCCGAACCCGCCGAAGTGCCTCAAGGTGCCGAGCCGTCGGTGTCGCACCATCGCACCACTCAAATACGACGCGCAATTAGTGTTGTGTCGCTCCGAGCGCCGGTTTCTGCCTCCATCGGCCACGTCCCTCCTCGGCGGACACGCCTGGGTAGTATAGGGAAACAGGGCAACGAGAGAGCGGACACGGGCTCGCGCCCACCCGATCCTCGGGCAAGCCCCGTGCCATTCGCTCCGGTATCCCCGCCCTCGGGCGGCGCTGGGCGGGCAATCGAGTATAGTGCGCGGATCGTCCTCGCGGGGGAACGAGCCGGCAAGTGGTATCACGCACGATGGCGCTCATCCCTGAGCAGCACCATGCCGCAACCGAGCCACCGAATCAAGCTCAGCCACCCCCGAGCGCCTTGTACGCAGCGTCGAGGTTGACCATCCCGTGCCGCTGATTGGCCACCAGCGCGTCCAGACATTCCCCCGCCGGCCTCCGGGTCGCCTCGCAGAGGAGCAGGATGCACCCGGTGACGACGCCGCTGGCCAGGGAAGTGCCTGAGTACGCCCCGATGATATCGTTGCCGAGCTGCGGCGTGTCGGGCTGGGCGCACAGGAGGTCCACCCCAGGAGCGTGGACCGTCGCGCCGTTCCCGTTCGACTTCCAGCGCTTCCCGAAGCCGTCGCACGCGCCGACGTAGCACCCCCTCGTCCCCAGGCGGGTGACCCTGCCCCCCTGGTTGCCACAAGCCAGCAGCGGGACGAGCTTCCGCCCCTCCCGCATGTAATCCAGGAGGCCGTCGATCTTCCTCATGTACACGTCGCTGAACTCCGCCTTCACTTCGATGCTGATGTTCACCACCTCGTAGCCGCCGAACTCGGGGTGGCCGCTGTTCTCGGTGGCCCATTCCGCCCCCGCCAGGAACTGCTGCATGGTGCCGCGTTCCCGGAGGTACTCGCCCTGGAGGACGTTCACGGCGGCGATCTTGGCCTCCGGGGCCAGCCCGACACGGAGCGGGCGGGAGCCCGAAAGCCCCCAGTCGTCGAGCGGCAGCGACCTCCCGACGATGAGCGAGGCGATCTTCGTGCCGTGGCACCCCCGGTCGGTGATGTACTTCGCCTCCTTGTAGTGCCCGTGCGAGTCGAAGAAGGCGTGGGCGCAGAACCGCTCCTGGAGCGCGGGGTGGCTCTCGTCCGCCCCGGAGTCGATCAGGCAGGCGCGCTGCCCGCTCCCCTTGTAATCCTTGGCCCACCCGCCGGAGAAGTCGCCGATGCCCAGGCTGTTGAGGTAGGCGTCCTCGCCGTTGCTCCCCTTCGTCAGACGGACGATCTTGCCGACCTTCTCCCTCATCTCCTCCGGCGACCGCCGCGCGGCGGCCTCGACCTCCGCCCCAGGGCACTGGACCGCCGCATCGAGCAGGACGCCGGCGATGACATGGTCCCCGCCGCCGAAGAGG
This sequence comes from uncultured Alcaligenaceae bacterium, assembly GCA_964630925.1. GTDB lineage: Bacteria > Planctomycetota > Planctomycetia > Gemmatales > Gemmataceae > RGDT01. The sequence continues at coordinate 11,214 of CAZVZK010000059.1, read as the reverse complement.
CCCGACCCCAAGAACTTCTTCAGGTAAGCGGTCGGCGCTCGGACGGAGCAGCAGTGGATGGCGGGGTGGAGGGTGAGGGCATCGCGCCACCGGCTGCCGCGCGGGATCGCGTACTCCAGCGCGCCACGGACGAGGTCCGCCTTGTGGAAGGCGCTGCGGCGGATCGCGGCGAGGGGCCCCTCCTCGCCCGCATGTTCATCGACCCAGTCGGCCAGCCCCTCCTCCATGCGGAGGATCAGCCCCAGGGAGGTCACTCCGCCCTGCTCACCCAGCCGCGCGAGGGCCTCCAGGACATCCTCGGGGGGGGCGGCGGGGCGGAACACTTCCGTGCCCCGCCTCGTGCGGGCTTGTTCTCGGAGCGGGTGGGTGGCGAGGACTGTCACGGCGTGTTCCTTTCTTCACCGAGAGGCTGATCAAGGTGGGACACGGGGCGGCCCGTGGCGGGCCGCGCTCCGTGTCCGGTGGAGAGGCGGAGGCGTCACTGCTTGCTAAAGAACTCGGGTGCCTTGCCCGTCCAGAAGCCCACGATCCCGCCGACGAGGCCGGTCGCGAAGTCACGCCCCGGCTGAGTCGGGCCTGCGAAGAAAATGACGTAGACGCTCGGGATGATCACGATGAGGGAGACGACGAAGGCGTAGGTGAGCATCAGCGGGGAGGGAGCCGGTGGGGGGCCGCCCGGCGGCTCGCCGTCGTCATCCGTGGCCCCACCGAGGACGGGCTCGCCGCCGTGAGCGGCCGTGCGTTGTCCCCGGCCCCTTTTCATCCCGAACCCAAGGGCGAGGAGGGCGCAGAAGGTGGCCGCTGCGGTGAGCGGCATGTAGACGTTGGGGTCCATGGTGGGGCCTCAAAAAGGAAAGTGCGGAGAAGGCCAGCCCCTCACGGCGGGTGATCTACCGCAGTCTTCCATGGATGAGAGTAATAGCGGCGTATCATGCATTATAACCGCCCAGTGCGGTGTGGCAAGCCTTCTCGGGGTGTTGTGTGACTGCCCTCACGGGCTGCCCTCGGCGACATCCCGGAGGATGCCCTCTGGGCGCGCTCCCGCCCTCCCAGATGCTCCCGCCGTCACCACCCCCGCCCCTCCTCGTAGGCCCAGGCCGCTTGGCCTCGCCCACCATCTTCGCCGGACGCGGTAGTCGGTGTCCATCGGGTGCCGTCTCACCGCCCGCCTCAGCCCGCGCGGCCGCCGCCGCGTACTCGGCGGCGCGTGCGGCGGCCTCGGCCGGGTCCGGGCCTGCGGCCGGAGCCCCCGGCACGTCACCCCGTGGGGCCGAGCGGCGCGGGGCAGACGCCCGCCGGGCAGAGGGCCGTCATGTAGCCGTGGCCGCAGGCGATACGGTGGTCGTCGCCGATCTGCTGGACGTGGCCGCCCAGGACGAGTTCCAGCAGCCGCTGACGCCGCCCCGGCAGGAACGTCTCGTCCGGGCCCGCGACGACCTCCCCCGACCGCCTGATGTAGAGCAGCTCGCCCACCCGCGCGTAGTCGAACTGCCTCAAGTCCGGCAGCCGGCGCGAGAGGAAGGACAGCGAGGACAGCACCCCCAGGAATGCGGCCGACGGGGGGAGGTGGGGGACGATGTCCTCGGCGTACTCGTAGCGCGTGTGTCCCACCGCCGCGTTGTAGGCGGATGCGAAGGCGGCGTTGCCGGCCTTGGGGGCGGCGAACGTGACCACCTTCGGCGTCAGCCCCTCCTGCGCCTGGAAGCGCATGGCGGCGAGGGCCGCGACGGCCCCGCCCTTGCTGTGCCCCGTCACGCACAGGGCGGCCGCCGGGCCCAAGAGCCCGAGCCGGCGCTTCACCTCGTCGCGGACGGCGGGCCAGAGCGAGTCGAGGGAGCCGAGGAAGCCACGGTGGACGAGGCCCGGCAGGCCCGCCCCGGCGACGGGCGCGGCGTTGATGTCGTTCACCCAGTCCAGCAGCTTGGGGAGGGTGAAGGGGCCGTCGAGTGGCAGCGTGCCCCGGAAGGCCACGACGACCCCGTCGCCGGAGGTGCCGACGACGCAGGCGTTGATCTCGCCCGCGCCGGCGAGGAAGGCGGCGGGCGGGGCGGCGAAGCCGACGCCGGTGTAGTAGGGGAGGGCCGCCTCGGGGTCGAGGGCGGCCTCCCCGGCGACGGCGGAGTAGGCGCAGCCGCTGGCGCAGAGGAGGCGTCCGGCGAGGGTCGTCGCTGTCCCGGCCATGATGTCGAATCCTTGGGTGAGTGTGGGCAGTGGGAAGCCGCCCGGTGAGGCGGCCACGGCGTGCGTTGAGGGGAAGGGGTGTCAGCGTCACGGGAGAGGATAGGCCCTGGCCGCGACACGGCCAAGCCGCTCGCGGGATGCAGTGCGGCCGCCCCGTTCCGTCTCACTCTTCGGGCGGGAGGCCGCGCTGGTCGCAGTGGTCGTCCAGCGTGCGCAGGAGGTGGTTGTAGTCGCCCTTCATGGCCTCAGCCAGGACGGCGTCTATCTCTTGGCCAGTCCAGCCCTCGCTGCGTGCCTGGGCGGAGAAGGCCCCCATCAGGGAGTGGGCGTTCCCGTCCAGGCCGGCCAGCCGCAACCGCACTTTCTTCTCCACCTGTCGCCCCCCTCGGTTGAGCCGCCCCTTCTTCCCGTGCCGCCCGGCGGCGGGCGCGCAGGGCATTGTACCCGCCGGTGTGTCGTGGATTCGGGCGTGTGCCGAGGATTCGCTGAACGGCCGGGCTTGGCTGGAGCGGCCCTACATCCGCTCCATCTGCTCGTCCGTGCGTTCGTCCCACCGCGCCTCGTCATCGTTCACGTCGAACTCGTACCGCGCCCAACGCCGCACCCACCCCTCCTGACCCAGGAACGGGCCGACCTCCCTCTCCAGCTCCGGCCGCCGGTCGATGGCGTCCCCGGCGCGGATCTCCAGGCAGTGCCGGCCGGCGCAGAAGGCCCGGAAGATCCGGTCGTCGCCGCCGAACTGGCCCATCACCCAGCCCGTGACCGGCGGCACGGACGGCACCCCGCTCTGGAGCCGTGGGCTGTCCAGGTGGTGGGCGATCCCCCTCACCGGCCCGGTGCCGTGTTCACCGAGCCAGGACCGCACCTCCGGCAGGCCGATGGCCTCCAACAGCCCGTGCAGCCGCGACAGGCCCAGGTGGGGCCGCCGCGCGGGGTCGAGCAAGGCGCGCCCGAACGCCTCCATGACGTGCCGCGAGTGCTGCCCGGCGAGGCAGAGCAACTGCGTGTGGGCTTCGTCCCGCAGCTCGAACCGCATCGGCCCCGGCGTGGTCAGGGCCTCGGCGAGCAGCCCGGCCGCCTCTTGCGGTGCTGACATCGCCAGCGCCTTCGCCGTGGTCGCCCAGTTGTACGAGTCCAGGTCCAGCCCCAGCCCCTCCCGGAGGGACTCGATGGCTGACGCGGCCAGGGCCTCCGGGATCGCCTCCTCCCCGTGCCGCGTCCAGGCCGTCGTGAGCGCCAGGGCCACGCCGACGGCCTGCTCGCGGCGGGACCCCTCAAGCCGCAGGAGCCGAATGACCTCGGCCCGCTCATCGACGCCCAGCACCGGCCCCCACTCCGGGTAAACGAGTGGCTCAAGCGCGGTGACGGGGGCCGATCCCGACGCCACGAGGCCGGTGATCCGGCCCAAGCCTTGCCGAGAGAAGTCCGCCTCGGCGGTCATCAGGGCCGCGTACATCGGATGCCGGGCCGCCGCCTCGTCAAGCCGCCGGCCCCATTCGGCCGGCAACGCGCCTTCGCGGCGGGCCACGCCACGGAGGTGGCCTCCGACCACGCCCCCGCACCTCGCCGCATCCAGCCAGGGACCCACCACCGGCGTGGCGTCTCCTCCGGCATCCGCCTCCCCCAAGGCCAGGCCGAGGTGGAACGCCGAGCGGGCCTGCCCTCCGTCGAACCAGCCGTCCAGCTCCGCGAGGGCATCGGGGCAGGCGAGCAGCTCGCCGGCCAGCGCCTGATAGGGGGCCTGTGGCCTGGGACGCATCTCCCCGCCGGCGTCAACGGCCGCCTCCCACGGGGCCAGCATCGTCAAGTCCCTGGCCCTGTCGGCGAGGCCCGCAGGCTCCAGGGCGGCGTACCACTCCCGGAGGCCGTTCAAGTGCGGCTCGGGCGCTCCGCCGGGCCTGGCCTTGGCCGCCGCCGTCGCGCCCCTGATGAGGCGGCGGAGCTGCGCCCGGAGGGCGAGGCCCCACCCGCCGTCCGCCGGCAAGAAGTCTTTCAGTTGGCCTACCAGGCCCAGATGCGCGAACGCCCCCAGGTCCTTGACGACCGCCTCGCGGCCGATGCCCGCGAGCGGTGCCGGGAGCGCGGCGACGGCCTCCAGCGTCCGGGCGGCCAGGCCGGCCTGGAGCCGGGCGATCTCTCCGTGGGACGCCGGCAGCCATCGCTCGGGCACCAGCCGGCCGCCGACGACCTGCGGGGGCAACATCCGCCCGCCCTGCCAGCCGATGGCATCGACGACGGCGGACAGGGCGAGGCGGAGCGTCCGCTCGTCGGCCTCCCCGAGCCTGCGCAACAGCATGTCCGCCCTCTCCGGGAAGGGCACCTCCGTGAAGGCCAGGGCCGGTGAGAAGAGCCCCCTCCAAATCCCGGTGCTGTTGTTGCCGATCCTCGGCTCCGTCTCGACCTGCGCCAGCCGGAACAGGACCTCCTCGCAGGACGCGAAGTGCGCGTCGAACTGGGCCAGCGCCTCGCACAGCCACACCACCTGCCGCCGCCCGCGCCAGCCGCCGCTGCCGTCCGTGTCGCCCGTGAAGGCCGCGAGGTCGTCGTCCGTGGCGGACGCCACGGCCTGCCGGAGCCACGGCAGGCCGGAGCCGGGGTCAAGCTCGGCCCACGCCTTGAACAGGCGCGACCGGCCACGGTCGATCAAGGCGGCGAGGCGGGGGTCGCCCAGCGCGGCCCAGAAGAAGGCCGAGAGCCGCCCCTCGATGTCGCCCCTGTCCTCTTCGTCGCACTCCTGGCAGCGCTCAAGGAACCGGCGGAGCAGCCGCTCGGGGGCCTCCCCCAGTACCTCAAGGCGGTTCCGCAGCGACGGCCAGACCCTCTGCCTGAAGAGGTGGCCCGCCAGCCCCCTCGGGGTGGGCTCGAACATCCTGGGCGTGTCCACGCCCAGCCCGCACGGGGTCGCCGAGCCGACGGCATCGTCGAGCCGCTCGGGGGCGACGTTGAACGCCCCGCCCACGAAATCCAGCTCCTCCCGGAGGTCCTCCCTGACGCCAACGTCCACGGCGACGGTGAGCCAGGGGTAGTTGGCGCGGAAGGCGGCCACGTCGCCCAGGCGGGCGGCGAACAGGCGTGTCACCCGCTCCCAGACCTCCGCCCCGTCCTCGATGGGGATGTCGCGGAGCCGGTCATCGCCCTGCGTCGCCTCGACCAGCATCAGGGCGAGCCGGAGGTCATGCGCGGCGAAGCGGGCGATGCTCCGGCTGACAGGGGGCGAGAGGCCCGGCCCCGCCAGACGGACGACCGGCAGCACGCCCTCTTCGGTATCGGGCTCGGCCAGCACGAGGACGTTCGCGCCGGGGCGGCCCCGCTCGCCGCGCCGCGCGGGCCCGATGGTGACGAACCGGAGGCGGCCGGCGTGACCGCCCACGGCGGCCGCGATCTCCCGGACGCCCCCTATGGGCACCTCGTCCACGACCACCAGGGCCACCAGATGCTCGTTCCGGGTCAGGTGCCGGAGGAACGCCTCGCTCAGGCCCTCGTGACGCGGGACGTAAAGGACGCCGCCCAGGTCCCTCTCGCCCCTGCATGCCTCCAGCACCGTCCTCGTCTTGCCCACGCCGGACAGCCCCGCGACATGGAGGACGTTCTGCCCAGAGCGGCCCCGGAGGTGGGCGCGGACCGCATCGGCCGCCTCCCGGCGGGCCGGGATGTCCGCCCAGACGGCGGGGAGGCCGCCCGCCGCCCCCTGTCCCCATTCGGCCAGCGTCTGGATGCCGGCGAACCGCCTGTCCACGTCGGGCAGGTGCTTGGCGATGAGGCCGGGGTGGTCGTTGAGGACGGCGCAGAGGTCGGCGAGCCAGCGGAACTGCACCAGGGCGGGGTCGAACGGGCCGCCCTCCGTGGTCGGGGCCACCTCCGCCGCCTTGTCGCGCAGCGCGGCCTGCCCGTCCGCGTCCGCCGGCTGCAAGGCACACCAGACGAAGACGTTCCCGTCCCGCAGGTGCTGGCGCAGCGCCCCGTGGCCGGGGTCGATGATCTCGCCACGCAAGGTGGACGGCTGCAAGCCGTCCTTGCCCGACTTGGCCGACCAGATGGAATGCCGCTGCGGGACGAAGCGGGGGGAGGGGTCGGCGTGCGTGGCATCGACGAAGATGTCGCGGCCCCCGTCGGGGACCGAGGTGCGGGGGTCCCAGCGGACGGCGTGGGGCGGGATGCCGTGCCGCGACGCCTCCATCTGGACGAGGTCGAAGAGGAACTCCTCAAAGGGCCGGCCACCTTGGCCGGCGAGGGCCAGCAGGTCCTCGGGGCGTGCGAACATGCTCTGCCTCGCATGGGGATAGGAGGCCGGCCTCGGCGGCGGGCGTCATTGAATTGTACCCGGCCCGTAGTGCCCCAGCAGCCCCGGCGAGAACTCGTCCGCCGGTGCTGGCGTGCGGACGTGCCCTTTGTCCCTCCGGCGTGAAGACCTCCGCAGTGCCCGTTACGACAGTGAGCCCTCAGTGACGCCGTGTTCTTCGTCGTGGCAAGCGCGGTGCATCGGCTTCATGTTCGGCCTCGCCGCCACCACTACGCCCAGGAAGTATCTGCTCGGCAGGCGGCCCCAGCGGTCCCGCCCTCCACCAGCCCGCAGCCGTGTTGCCTTTTCATTTCCCTCATCAGTTCGGGAACAGCATTTAGCTTGGCGCAAGTTCTGTCCTTGATGGACATTACACGCCGAGGCGGTGCCCCGTCTGACTCGGGCCGTGCCCCACCTGACGCAGTCGGTGCCCCGTCTGACTCGGGCCGTGCCCCGTCTGACTCGGTTGGTGTCCCGTCTGACGATAGCGGACGAGTTAGCCAGGCCGGGGGTTGCCTCTGACGGCCACGCTGCTACAAAGCCGACGGATGGAGTAATCTTCGCGAATTACGGTACATCGACGGACGACTACGCCCCGCGTCTGCGGTCAGGCCGTGGCCCTGCGTGACAGCCCGACGCCGTGCGACAGCGCGCTGTGCGGGACATCTAGCCAAGGCGGCTGGGACAACCTCACCTATTCACGCCCCGCGCAAGGCGGGGCGCGTGGGGGTCCCGTGCCGTGACCGATCAGCCGCGCCAATCCCACCCGTATCCACCCGGCATCGAAGAACTCAATCTGGCCGAGTTCCCCCTCGCCCTCCTCGCGGGCCGCACCCCGGCTGGGCTGACGGAGGCCCGCTACCGGGACACCATCCACGACAAAGGGGCCGGTCGCGCGGCGGAACGGGCCTTGGCCGTCACCCCCTCCGGGGACGGCCTCCCGACGCCGGCCGACATGGACGTGCTGCTCGTCCTCCTGGCCCTCGCGGCGCGGGACGGATGCTTCCCGACACGACCCGCCCTCCCTGGCCCCGCCACGATGGGATTCCAGCCGCTGGAGGCCATCCGCCTTCTCGGCTGGGGGCGAAGCGGCGTGTCCTACGCGAGGCTACGCCTGGCGCTGCGCCGCTGGTCGGGCTCGGCCCTGGCGTTCGACGGTGCCTGGTGGGGCCGGGCCGAAAGGCGGTGGCGCTCGGAGCGGCTCAGCGTCCTTGAGGGCTTCTCGGATGGCCCAGGGGCCGCCCCTTGGGCAGCCACCTGGAACGGGACGCTCGTCCGCAGCGTGCGCGAGGGCCACGCCAAGCCCCTGGACCTGGGGGCCTACTTCGCGCTCAAGAGCCCGGCCGCCCGGCGGCTGTACCGCTTCCTCGACAAGCGGTTCTGCCAGCGGGCCGAGTGGACGTTCAACCTGGGCGTCCTCGCCCACGAACACCTCGGGATGTCCCGCGAATACCACACGGGAGGGGTCAGGAGGCTGCTGAGGCGAGCCATCCAGGAGCTGGAAGAAGCGGGGCACATCGAGGAGGCCCCGGAGCGGGAACGCTACACCGAGGCGAGGCGCGGACTCTGGCGAGTTGGTTTCAGCCGGGCGAGTCCGCCAGCCTGTTCCGGGGCGCGGCATCTCGCCAGGGATCTCGCGCGGTGCGGGGTCGCCGCCGGGGTGGCGGCCGACCTGGCGTCCCGCTACCCCCCCGACCACGTCGCCATGAGTATCGCGGTCCACGACTGGCGCGTGGGGTCGGAGGCCGGGCGCAAGGTCGGGAACCCCGCCGGCTTGCTGGTCGCCTCCATCAAGGGCGGGTATCCGCCCCCGGCGGGCTTCCGGCCGGCCAACCAACGCGAGGCGGGGAGGGCCCATGCCCCCGGACCGCGTGCCGCCGGCCCGCCGGCCCCGCGCGTCGGGGGCGAGAGCGATGCGGGGGGTGCCGGGCGGGCCGGCCCCCATGAGCCGGCCGTGCAGGCATACCTCGACTCCCTGTCGCCCGAGGACATGGGCCGCTTGGAGTGGGAGGTCGCCGAGGCCGCTGGCGGCCCGGTACGCGACTGGGTGTGTGGCGGCGGCCAGTCGACCCCTTTCCGGGAGGCCCAGCTCAAGCACGCCGTCGCTCAGCAGGTCTTGTCCCTGCTCCGCCGACGAGCCGAAGCCGCTGCAACTACTGACTCCGCGTGACCAGGATCGGGTAGGGCGGCGGCCAGGCGCGGCGCGGGGGCCTCCCGCCTATCGTACAGATCCACGTGCGGCACTTCGACGGAGCATTCCCGGAGCCGCCCAGGCCGCATGTTGGTGGCCCGGCGGGCGGATGAGGGCGACGCCGGAGCGGCCGAATGTCGGCGATCAGCACGCGGAGGCGGGCGGCGCGGCGGGAGGGCGAGGGGGGCTTCGGCTTCGCGTTCACTTGGATGTCCTCGATTCGGGCGGGCCGGCGGGCGAGGGCCGGCGGTGCCGCACAGGGCACCGCCGGCCAGGATGTCGTCAGCGAAACGCCGGCGTCAGGGGACGAAGGTCAGCTTGTCCCGCTTCTTGTCGTGCTTGTACCGGGCCAGCTCGCCGTTGCAGTTCACCAGCCGGACGACGCCGCGCGTCGAGACGGTGCTGGACGGCACGGACGGGTAGTCCGCCCGCTTGCCGTAGCGGCGGAAGTAGGCGCGGACGGCGCGGTCGATCAACTGGTCATCGGTCGGGTACATGGTGGCACCTCTTGTGTATCGGGGTCATTGATTGCTCCTCCGAATGCCCCGCGCCGGCCCCCGGCCGGCGCGGCCGCCTCCGCCGCCGCCCATGCCGGCAGCGGCAGGCCCGTCAGCCGCTACTCCTCGTCGCACCCTGGGCAGGACGAGTCCCATGCCTCGTGGCACGCCGCGCAGATTTGCAGCTCGGTGCCACATCGCTTGCACTTCGCAACGAACACCTTGCCCCCACGCCTGGTCCATGTCCGCCCGCACGAGCAGTAGGTGTTCGTCTTCCTCAGCATGTCGTGGGCGAAACGCACCAGCCCTGCCTCGTCCAAGTGCTTGGGCCAGTGGCACAGGAGGTAATGGCCCTCGCCGTCGGCGTGGATTCCCGGCTCCATGCCGTAGCTCTTGAACATCTGGATGGCCCCCTGGAAGGCCCCGCAGCCGGCGTGGGGGCAGCACACGCGGACCATCTTCGTCCTCCTGCTCATCGCCCGTCACCTCTGGCTGTCGGTCCCTCGGCCTTTCGGCCCATCCCGGCCGGGCCGCTTGGGCATCCCCTGTCGTCCTGCCGCCACCTGCCGTCGCCGCCGCGCCCGCTGGCCCGCCGCCGCAGGACGGCGGCCATACGACTCCGGGACGAGCCGCCGGCCCGCCACGAGCGGGCAGCGGCCCTTCCCGCCTCGCCCTCAGCGGTAGTCGGCGTGCAGCTTGTGCCGCTTCATCGCCTCCGGCCTCCGCCTGAGCCACGTCACAGGGACGCTGACGCAGAGGCCGGGGTCGCCGTCCCACTCCGGGGCCAGGCCGGCCTCCCGCAGCGCGGCCACGATCTCATGGCCCACCTGGGCGTCGGCCTCGCCCCCGCCGGAGGTGGAGCCGAAGGGGAGGCACAGCTCGCCGTCCTCGACGGCCCCGTCGGTGTCCTGCCAGGTGAAGAAGGTGTAGCCCCTGAGCCGGCCTGGGCGGGAAGCCACCAGTTCCTCCATCGCCTTGTAGCCGCCCGCGCGGTCAAGCTCGAAGTGCTGCCGCGCTGCGATCCCCTTGCGCCTCAGCGCGGCGAAGGCGGCGTCCAGCCGCTCGCAGTCGGTGGGCGTGGGCCAGGAAGCCTGGTCCCGGCGGCGCTGGTCAGCCATTTCGGCGACGATCCGCCGGACCAGGGGCCAAGCCCCCTCGACGCGGCGGCAGTAGTGCAGGTCCATGAAGAACAGGACGCTCTCGCAGACCTGCTCGTCGTTCTCGTAGCCGATGGCCAGCAGCCTGCCGGCATCCGTGCGGATGTCGGCGGCCAGCGTGGCCATGTCGTCGCTGCCTGTCTCGCCCATGTCGCTTGTCCTCTTTCGTCCGGGGGAAGTTCGGGGCAGGCGGGCAGACGGGCAGGTGCCATCCGGGGTGGCACCCGCCGCCGTTGGGCGATAGCTCCAGAAACGCTGGCGGGGCGGGTGTGTTCAGGAGCCGGCGGCCGCGCCTTCCGGCCCCGCCCACGCCGCCTTCCTGTCCGCGACCGCCAGGCCAGCCTCGGCCGCCTGGGCCTCCAGGGCGGCCAGGTGGCCCTTGAGGTACTCCACCTGGGCGGCATCGCCCTCCTCCACCCCGTCCCACTCGTCCGCATGCAGCCTGTCCTTGACCAGCCACCAGGCATCGCACAGGTCCGCCTCCACGATGTCGAGGTCCAGCCGGAGGGCGCAGTACCGGCCGTCCTCGGCGCGGAAGAGGACGGCGGGGAGGACCTCATGCCAGACCTGGGAAAAATAGCCCTCATTGACGTACGCCAGCCGCCCTGCCTTGCACGGCACTGCCTCCTTGTAGTCGTCACCCAGGACGCACTCCACCAGCAGCACGCTGCCGCGTCCCGCCACCCGCTCCAGCTTTGCGCGCAGCCCCGCCAGGCTCTGCGGCGCGGGACCGGCCTGGCCGGTCCCGTCCAGGGCGGCCAGCAGCGCCGCGATCTCCCCGTCATCGAGGTAGGCCCGCCTGGGCTTCCCCGTGGCCGGCACCCAGCCATTGGCGGGCGCTCCGCCCTGGCTGGCTAGAGCGGTTAGGATTTTGATCTAGCGCGGGAGGGCGGGTTGTGGCAAGATCGG
>CAZVZK010000058.1:9631-60511 GCA_964630925.1 uncultured Alcaligenaceae bacterium | reverse complement strand
CTCGTTGTTCTGCAGCCGCTTGTACTCCGGCTCGTTGGTGTGCCCGAGGATCACCTCGTCGATGTCCGTCTGGGCGAACTTCTTCGGCTTGATCTTGTGCTCCTGGGACGCGCCGAGCAGGTCGTACAGGAACGCCACGTCCAGCTTCAGCACCTCGATGAACTCGACGATGCCGCGGTTGGCGATGTTCAGCTCGCCGTCGAAGTTGAAGGCCCGCGGGTCCGAGTCGGTGCCGAACTCGGCGATCTTGCGGTAGTTGATGTCACCCGTCAGCTCGGTCGAGTCCTGGTTCTTCTCGTCCTTGGGCTGGAAGGTGCCGACGCCGATGCGGTCCTTCTCGGAGAGGACCAGGCGGTAGACCTTGACCTCGTTGCGCAGCATCTCGATCCAGTTGCCGTCGTACCTCGCGAGGCGGGCGTTGAACTCGAAGCGGCTGTAGGGGCACATCTCGCCCTTGACGCGGACCTGCGGGTCGTCCTCCTTGCGGCCCTCGTTGAGCTTGGCCAGGATCGTGGCGCGGAATTCGTGCGGGATGAGCTGCAGGGGCTCGCCGTGCATGGGGTCCTTGGCCCAGGTGCCGTCGGCGCCCTTCCACGCGAAGCTGTACAGCGCCCCGGCGTCGGTGCGCGAGTAGTCCTCGATGCCGCGCTTGAGCAGGCGGGCGATGGTGGACTTGGACGAGCCGACGGGGCCGTGCAGGAGCAGGACGCGCCGCTCGGTGCCGTAGCCGCGTGCGGCGGACTTGAAGGCGTTGACGAGCTGCATCAGCGAGCGGTCGATGCCGTAGATGCCGTCGCCGTGCCTGGTGGCGTAGTCGGTGAAGAACTTGAAGCGGGTGAGCTTCTCCTTGAACTCGTAGGCCTCCTCGGTGCCGTGCGACAGGATCATGTCGTACAGGCGCTGGTAGGCGGTGCGAGTGACCTCGGGGCTCTTGTGGGCGACCTCGAGGTACTGCTCGAAGGTGCCCTCCCAGTGGATCTTGTGGTACTCGGTGAGGTTGAGCTGGTCGCGGACGCTATCGAGGATCGCGCTGCCGGCCTTCGCGTTCGTCATCGTTGTCACCTCCGGGGGGCGGCATCGCCTGATGCCGCGGGGGCGGAAGGGCTCCCCCAGGCGGGCCGGGATGAAGGACACGGAAGGGGGAGGGCTGGACAGCGTGGTGGGGGGCCCCGGCGGGCCGGCCGGCCCGCGGGCAAGGGGCCTGCCGGCGGCCGCGGCCGTGGGCCGCGAGGCGCTGCGCTGCGTGGTTCGCCCGGCCGATCGAGTCCATCAAATCGTCCGCGTGAGGGCCGGCACTCCCGGCGGCCTGGGCCCGCCTCGGTCCCTGAGCGGAGTGCCGTCAGCATCATCCTACGCGGAGGGGGCCCTTCGCTGTCAAGGGCGGTTTGCCGCCGTCCCGATCCCCACATCCGTCATGGCCGCCCCCCGCAGGGCCGTATCCCCCCTCCCCGCCTTCACATTGGGGTTGTGCCGGCGGTGCCAGGGTGGCAAGATGCACGCGTTGCCCCGGCCCCGGCAGGATGCGTGAGGCCGACCGCGGAGAGCCGATCCTGGGGGATGTGCCTCATGGGGAGACGAGAGAAGATCCTCGTCGTGTACAACGAGCCGGTCCTTCCCGAGACCCACCCCGACTATATCTCCGAGGTCGATGTCATCGACAACGCCCTCGCCGTCGAGGAGGTCCTGCGCGAGGCCGGCTACGAGACCGCCCAGTTCGCGGCGCCCTCCGACCCGGCGTTGTTCGAGCGTGGCATCCGCGAGGCGTCCCCCGACGCCGTCGTCAACCTCTTCGAGGGCGCCGCCGACAACAACGCCACCGAGATGTACGCCGCCGGCGTCCTCGAATGGATGGGCGTCCCCTACACCGGCTGCCCCTTCCACACCATCGTCCTCGCACGCAGCAAGCACATCGCCAAACGCCTCTTCCTGGCCGACGGCGTGCCCACGGCCCCGTTCATGGTCGTCGAGGCCTCCCCCGTCGTGCACTGCCCGCTCACCTTCCCCCTCATCGTCAAGCCGACACAGCAGGACGCCAGCGTCGGCGTCGATCAGGCCAGCGTCGTCACCGACATGGACGCGCTGAACCGCCGTGTGTCGTGGCTCCTGGATCAGTTCGCCCAGCCGGTGCTGGTCGAGGAGTTCATCCGCGGACGCGAGCTGACCGTCGCCCTGGTCGAGATGCCCGACCTGCGCGTCCTCCCCGGCACCGAGGTCGTCTTCCCGCCGGACAGCGAGGGCTACTGGCCGATCCTCAGCTACGACGCCAAGTGGGACAAGGACTCGGGCGAGTTCAACGCCACCGACTACCACTTCAAGGCCGAGCTGTCGCCCGAGCTGCTGGCGCAGATCGAGGACGCCTCGCGCAAGGCGTTCCGCCTCCTCGGATGCCGCGACTACGCCCGCGTGGACTTCCGCATCCGCGCCGGCGACGACAAGCCGTTCGTCCTCGAGCTGAACCCCAACCCGGACTTCGCCCCGGACCGGGCGTTGGCCAACAACCTGTGGGCGGGCGGCATCGAGCACGCGGAGTTCGTCAGACAGTTGGTCCGCAACGCGCTGGGGCGGCGCGGCGCCGGGGCGGGGCAGCGGTTCGCCCGCCGCGCCGCGAGCTGAGGGGGGCGACGCATGGCAGGGAAGGCCGTCAGCCTGAACGTGATCAACGGCGCCACGGCGACGTTCGAGTGCATCTACGGACGCGGCTGCGACGGCATCTGCTGCCAGCAGGGCCGCCCGCCCGTGTCGGACGCCGAGCGGGCACGCATCGACGCCAACCTCGGCACGTTCCTGCCGCTCCTGAGCGAGGCGCAGCGCAAGGCCATCGCGAAGGGCGGCTACCTGAGCCGGCGCGTGAAGGCGGGCCGCCCCATGCTGCGCGTGCTGGGCGGCTGGTGCATCTTCTTCAACGCCGGCTGCGTGCTGCACAAGGCCGGCGCCGCCGAGGGCGACAAGTTCAAGTACAAGCCGGCGCCGTGCTCGCTGTTCCCGCTGGAGCGGGACGACGACACCGGCGATTACTACGTCCGCCAGCACGGCTACAAGGGCGAGCAGTGGGGCGAATTATTCTGCCTCGACCCGAAGCGGGTGGACCAGTTGGCCGTCGAGACACTTGGTGAGGAGATGGAGTTCGCGCGGAAGAGGAAGGCGGGCGGGGGGTGAGCGTCGGATGCCACTCCAACAAATCGTAAACCGCGAACGCCCCGTGCCACTCCCGCGCCTCGATCCGCTGAGGCGGCGGGAGTTCTGGGCCGAATACGGTTGGATGACCCGGACTTTGGTGTTGCACGACGCCAGCGAGGAGGGCGCACCGGAGCGGAGCTACACCCTCGGGTTCGAGAACGTCGCCCGCCCGTATCCGCACGCCCTCCGGTGGGACGATCTCGACCTGCTCGGCCGGTACGTCGCCTCGGCCGACAGGGACCAACCACATCCGAGCTGGCCGGTGTTGCTCCTCGCCCGGCTCGTACTCCCCACCCCGACCTTCCTGTCCGCCGGGCCGAGGAGGTGGCGCGGGTGGCATGGCGGTGGCTTGGCATCTTCACCGAGAAGGGGCTGACCCCCTACGTCCACACCAACGACAACCTGCAGGACGGGTATGCGGGCTTTTGGCGACAGTTGCCGGATGGCGGCTGGGCACTCAGGCCGAACGGCTTTCAACCGCCCTACTCGCTACGGCATGCGGACAATGCCGTAGGTAGCCTGTGGCGGCGACGCAGCGTGACATTGCCTTGGCTTGGGCTCATATCTGCCCGGCCAGCGCGACGCCGCGGGGGTCCTTCTCGGGGAACACACGCTGCGCCAGCGCGGAGCTGGGGGGTGGGTTCAGGTAGAAGCCCGCCGCCGTCGTGTGCGGCTTCACGTCGCGCAGCTCGTGCGCCGGCAGGCCCGTGGCGATGGTCTCGGAGTAGTTGTACGTGGCCTGGTACTCCTCGGTGAGGACGAGACGCGCCCGCAGATGGATCACCTGCCCCACCTCGGCGATGGACGAGCCGCGCCCGCCCTGGCCGGACCGGGGGTTGTCGAGGATCAGCTCACCCGACCCGCCGGAGCCGTCCGGCGAGATGAGCTTGAAGATGGGGATGCGCGACTTCGGCAGGACCACGCCCTTGAGCTTCTTCCACAACGTCACCTCGCCCTCGTAGTGGTAGGCGGCCCCGCCCGTGGCCATCTCGAACCACACCCGCCGTGCCTCGTCCCGGTACACGTCCCCGCTCAGGGCGAAGCGCGCCAGGCCGGCGCGGTAGGTGTGATGCGTCTTGACGAGGGAGCGCGCCTCGTCCTTGTCCACTCGGTGGAACCAGGCGGGCGTGACGTTGAAGTAGTTGCGGACCCGGCTCGCCCAGGTCGGCAGGGCGCACGGGAACACCGCCAGCCAGCCGCCCTTGCCGACCACCGACCGCAGGATCGTCGCGGCGTCCTTCCCGACCCAGTTGCCGTAGTCTCTGAGCTCAGCCAGGTTCATATCCGCACCCTCCTTCTCGACGGCCCTGATCTCTAACCGCGGGAGGACCGGCGGAGGGGACAGGGCGGGGCGACTTTTCTCCCACACCTTCTTCTCCGCGCCGGTCGAAACGTGACATCGCGGGCGGGCGAATGAGATGCGGAGACACGGCGGGCTGACGCCCCGACGCTCGCCCCGGGACGCGCGCCGTGGTAGGCTAAGGGCAGACGCCCTCGCCGACCCGGAGGCCCCGCCGTGGCCACCACCGACCCCGCGCCGCTCCTCGCCGCCATCGCCGAACGCCCCGACTTCGACTCCCCGCGCCTCGCCTACGCCAACTGGCTGGAGGCCGCCGGCCAGCCCGAACGCGCGGAGTACATCCGCCTCGCGCTGGCGCAGGACGCCCTGCCGCCCAACAGCCCCGTCCGCACCGCCGGCTCGCGGCGCATGAACGAGCTGCAGTACCGCCACGCCAAGACGTGGGTCGCCGAGCGGCCCAAGCTCGACGGCGTCCACTGGCACCTGCGCCGCGGCATGTACGAGGAGGTCGCCTTCGACAGCCTCGGCGCGTTCGACCGCCACGCCGAGGCCGTCTTCGCCCAGCAGGTGCAGGTGGTCCGCTTCAGCACGCTGCGTTCGAACCGGCTGTTCTCGTCGCCGCACCTCGCCAACGTCCGCCACCTGCACCTCGCCTACTGCAACCTCAACATGGAGGCGCTCACCCTCCTGGCCCGCTGCCCGCACCTGACACGCCTCGAGGGCATCGAGCTGCCGTCCTCCCTCCTCATGGACGTGCCCCTCGCCGCGCTCCTCGAGGCCCCGTGGCTGCCGAACCTGCGCCGCCTCCGCGTCCGCGGCGACTTCCGCGCCAGGGGCGTCGTCCGCCGCGCCGGGCTCACGGCGCTGGCGAAGTCGCCGAACGCCGCCCGCATCGAGGAGCTGGAGCTGTCCGCCGTCGGCCTGGGCGAGGAGGGGATGGCGGCCCTGCTGGACGGGCCGGCGTGGCAGGGGCTGCGTCACCTGGAGGTCCGCGGCAACAACATCGGGCCGGAGGGCCTGGCCCCGCTGCTGTCGGGGCCGGGGCTGCCGCGCCTGGAGCGGCTGAACGTCGACCGCAACCGCCTCGGGCCGGAGGGCACGCGCCGCCTCGCCCGCCTGCCCGGCCTGCGCCGCCTGTTCCTCGGCAGCAACCTGATCGGCAACGCCGGCGCCGAGGCCCTGGCGGAGGAGGGCACGTTCACCGGCCTGACGTACCTCGACGTGAGCGGCAACGGCATCGGCGACGCCGGGGCGAAGGCCCTGGCCAACGCGACGAACCTCGAACGGCTGGAGGCGCTGGAGGTCGGCGGCAACCTGATCGGCGACTCGGGCCTGTACGACTTCGGCGTGACGACGGCCCTGCCACGGCTGACGGTGTTCGGCGGCGAGAACAACGCGGGGCGGCGCGAGCTGGCGCAGGAGGTGGCCGAGCGCTTCCGCAACGCCGGCGCCCCGCTCGTGCGCAAGGAGACGGCCCCAGCCCCAGCCTTCCAGCCCCCACGTGCGCCGGTGGTGCGTGTCGGTGACGCCGACGAGGACGGGCTTCTGGAGGCCATCGTCAGCAACCCCGAGGACGACGTGCCGCGTCTGGTGTACGCCGACTGGCTGGAGGAGCAGGGCGAGACGGACCGCGCCGAGCTGCTCCGCATCGGGCCGGAGCCGGCGGAGGACGCGGCCAAGGCGGCGTTCAAGGCGCTGGTCAAGCGTGTCACGCCGGAGGTGCCGGAGGAGTTCAAGAAGTCGATCCACCGCCTGACGTTCACCAACGGCCTCCTCGCCGCCGTGGTGCAGATGCGTGGCCTGCTGACGAAGGCGTTCCAGGACCGCGGCGGCCCGTGGCTGCGCTCGGTGCGGACGTTCAAGCTGACCATCGTGGGCAACACGAAGACGTGGGAGAAGGTGGCGGCGATGCCGCTGATGGGGCACCTGCGCAACCTCGACGTGGGCGGCTGCGCCCTGGGCAAGGAGGGGCTGACGGGGCTGATCGGCTCGCCGCACTTCAAGGGGCTGTACTCGATCAACCTGAGTAACAACCGCCTGAGCCGGCCCGACACCATCAAGGCGCTCGTCGAGTGCGCCACGCTGCCGCGATTGGTGAACCTCGACCTGTCGGGCAACTGGCTGAATCAGGAGGTGGTGCGCGCCCTGCTGGCCTGGCCGCAGGCGCGGCACCTGACGGCGCTGAACCTGTCGGGCAACTGGATCCACGCGGGCGGGGTGGCCCTCGTGGCGGAGTCGGAGGCGCTGGCGAACCTGTCGCACCTGAGCATCTCGCATAATTACCTGCCGGATCAGGCGGTGCAGGCCATCGTGCAGTCGGCGGCGCTGCCGCGGCTGTCGCACCTGTCCATCGCGGGCAACAACCTGACGGACGCGGCGGCGCACGCCCTGGCGGGCTGGCCGGGCCTGGCGCGGCTGCGTCGTCTGGAGATCCAGCGCAACCCGATGACGCTGGACGGCGTGCTGGCGGTGGCGCGGTCGCCGCACCTGGGGGCCGAGGCGAGGGTGTGCCTGAGCCGCTACCCGTACAACACGGCGGCGCAGGTGCAGTTGCAGGAGGCGCTGGGCAAGCGCCTCGTGTGGGGGTGGTGAGGATGAGCGCCGACGAGGACGGCCTGGTGCGGGCGATCCTGGCCGACCCGTGGGACGAGCTGGCGCGGGCGGCCTACGCCGACTGGCTGGAGGAGCAGGGGGCTCCGGAGCATGCGAAGTTGATGCGTTCGCCACGCGGGACGACGCTTGATCGGCTGGAGGCCTTGATCCTCCAGGAGTTCGGGGGCGGCAGGGGCGGCGTGAGCCAGGTCGATGGCCTCGTCGTCGGGCAGATGCGCTTCGAGACTTTCCTCTCGGATGCGTTCCAGCGCGACGGCCCCGCGTGGATGCGACGGCACCACATCGCTGTCTTGCGCCTCGCGGCCCACCGCGACTGGCGCGGCTTGCTTACCGCACCCGCCCTGAACGGGATTCGTGGCCTGGGGATCGGTGCCGGCACGCTGCGACACGGCGTCGCGGAGGAATTGGCCCAGGCCGGGTCCTTGGCGGGGCTGTACTTCCTCGAACTCGCGGATCTCGATTGCTCGATGGCTGGTCTGAAGGCGATCATGCAGTCTCCGGCTCTCACGGGCCTTGTCCGACTCGGGCTGGGGCAGCCCGAGGTGGGTGTCGGCCTGCTGGAGGCGATGGGCGACGGACCGCTGGCGGGGCGTCTGGAGCATCTCGATCTGGCGGGGGCGCAGATGGGCGACCGGGGCGTGGAGGCGCTCACCCGGTGCGGGAGGCTACTGGGCGGGCTGACGACGCTGCGGTTGGGTGGCGTCCTGGGTGACGCCTCGGCCCGTGCTATTGCCTCGTCGCCGTACTTCGGCCGTCTGCGGAGCCTGGAGCTGACAGGCGGGATGGTCGGCGAGGCCGGCGTGGTGGCGTTGTCCGAATCGTCGCTGCTCCCCGGCCTTCACTGGCTCTCGCTGCGCGGGAATCTGGATAGCGTCGGGGCACCGGGGTATCGCCGGCTTGCGCGCGCCGCGGCGGACGTGCCGGGCCTCCGGCTGGAGGTCAACCGCTCCACGCACCCCAGCACCCTCACTGAGATGCGTGAGATCCTCGGCCCACGATTGATCGAGGGGTGAGCCGATGAGCGCCGACGAGGACGGGCTGATCCGTGCCATCCTGGCCGACCCTCATGACACGCTCGCCCGCGCCGCCTACGCCGACTGGCTGGAGGAGCGCGGCAAGCCCGTCCACGCCCAGTTGTACCGTGGCGTGAAGAAGGTCGATCAGGAGCGGAAACTCACCGGGCAGTTGGACAAGGCGATCAAGAAGGCACACCCCGACAGCCGGGCCGGCACGCTGTACTTGAACCGTGGCGTGCTGGCGGGGCGCGTCCTCCAGATGAAAATGCCGCCCTCCGCCTTCATCAGCAAGAAGTTCCAGGCGTGCGCCGGCGAGATCCTGCGGGAGTATCACGTCGTTCGTCTCGTCCTGTCCGGCACCACGAAGGACTGGACGAAGGTCGGCGACGCCCCGGCGATGCCCGCCGTGCGCTCCCTCGTCGTCGGCGACGGCCGCGACGGCCCCGGCGCCCTCGCCCGCTGCGCCGGGCTGGGCGGCCTCTTCTCCCTGGCGGCGTCGCACTTCAAGGCCCACGGCCTGATCCCGCTCGTCACTTCGGAGTACTTGAAGCGCCTCGTCCACCTCGACTTGCACGGCCTGAAGGAGGCGGCGGAGGCACTGCCCGCGCTGGCGTCGGGGCCGCTGGCAGGGCGTCTCCAACATCTGGCGCTGGGCCAGGCACGCCTGCACGGCGCCGGCTTCTCCGCGTTGCTGCGGGCCGACGCCCTGCTGGGTGGTCTGACGACGCTGTCCCTGTCCCACAACGACCTCGACGACGCGGAGGTGGGCACGTTGGCGTCCTCGCCGCACCTGGGCCGGCTGCGGTCGCTGAACCTGTCCAGCAACGCCTTGACGGATGTGGGCATGACGGCGCTGGCACGCTCGTCGCTCGCGGCCCGGCTGCGCTGGGTGAACGTCTCCCACTGCGAGGCCGTCACCGACGACGGGCATCGGGCCCTGGCTGCGGCGCTGCACCCCGACTGCCGGGTGAAGGACTGGTACGTGAGCGGCCCGGCGGAGCGTCGGCGGGTCGTGGACATCTACGGCGGCCGCTGGGTCGGGGAGTGACGATGAGCGCCGACGAGGCCGCCCTGGTCCGGGCGATCCTGTCCGACCCGCATGACGGCCTGACGCGGTCGGCGTACGCGGACTGGCTCGAGGAGCAGGGCAAGCCCCGGCACGCCGAGCTGCAGCGCATGAGGCCGACGAGGATGCTCAACGTCTGGCTCCTGCCCGCGGCGGAGTGGCAACAGCAGCGGGACCTCGTCGCCGAGATCGCCAGGCCCATCGATCCGTGGACCTGCGGCGCGCCCCACATGGGGGATGACGGCCTGCTCGAAATCACCATGGCTTCCCAGGTGTTCTCGTTCGGTCCTTTCCAGGAGCGGGCGGCCTGCCTGCGTGACAACCACGTCAGCCGGGTCTGCCTCGACGGTGACAGCGAGGATTGGGCGGCCGTCGGGAATGCCCCGGCCCTGGAGCATCTCCACGCCCTCTGCCTGAAGAGGTGTACCTACCGTCTCGGCGGGGCCAGGGTGCTGGCGACTGCGGCGGGCATGGGCCGCCTCTCTTCCTTGAGGCTCGGACGCAAGGAGGGCCTGACATCGTTCGCCGTGTCGGAGGCGATGCCGGGCCTCGTCCACCTCGACCTGTCGAATTGCCAGGTCGGGCAGGGGTTGTTGCGCGCGCTGGCCGGCGGGCCGCTGGCGGGCCGGCTCCGGCACGTCAACCTGTCAGATAATCGGATCGGCGACAGAGGGCTGGGGTCCCCCCTCCGCTTGCCCGCGTTCCTCTCCGGGCTGGTGTCGCTTCAACTACAAGGCTGCGCGATCGGCGACCGGGGGATCAAGGCGCTGGCGTCGTCACCCCACCTCGGCGGGCTGCGCTACTTGAACCTGAAGAGCAACGGCATGACCGCCGAGGACGGCTTCGCCTCGCTCGCCGGGTCGGGTCTGCTCGACAGCCTACGCCGGCTGGAGATCGGCTTGGGCTCGATCGGCCCCCTGGCCGGCATCACCGCCGTCGTCAAGGCCGCCGCCGACCACCCTCAACTGACGATCGGGTTGAGCGGGGACGTGTCTCCCGATGAGGCGGCGGAATACGAAGATCTGATCGGGGGCCGGCTCATCCTGATCCGGGAGTGACACCGCATGACCACGCACGGCACCGCCGATGAGGACGCCCTGGTCCGCGAGATCCTCGCCGACCCGTCGGACGCCGTCGCCCGCTCCGTCTACGCCGACTGGCTGGAGGACAACGGCAGGCCGCACCACGCCGAGCTGGCCCGATTCCCGACGGAACGCGACGACGAGCGTATCGACACGGACGAGTATTGGGAGAAGGCGCGGGCAGCTGCCCCGAAGCCGGGCATCCGCATCATCCACCGGTCGGGCTTCGCCGCGGCGCAGGTGTCGGGCCGCGACCTCACGTCGAAGCCGTTCCTGGCCGGCGGCCCGGCGTGGCTGCACGCCCACCACATCACCTGGCTGGAGGTGGACAACGTCGGCGACTGGCCCAAGGCCGTCACCGCCCTGGCGGCGGCCGGCACGCGCGGCCTGCGCCTGATCGGCAGGCTGGACCGCCCGTCGGGCCTGGAGGCGCTGGCGGGCTTGCAGGCGCTGTGGCTGCCGGCGGGCGTGGCGAGCCAGGGGTGGCTGGAGGAGCTGTCCGGCTGCGCGGCGCTCGGCAGCCTCGTGCGGCTGGTCCTGCCGCAGAATTACGACCTGAAGCCCGCCGCCATGCAGAAGATGGCCCACGGCCCCCTCGCCTCGCTCCGTAACCTCGACCTGTCGGGCACCGGCATGCGCGACGAGGCGGCGGCCATCCTCATCGACTCGCCGCTGGCCGAATCGCTCGTGTCGCTCAGCCTCGCCGGGTGCTGGCTGACCGTCAAGACGATGAACGCCCTCGCCGCCTCCACGCGCCTGCGCAACCTGCGTTGCCTCGACCTGCGCGGCCACTATCTGAACGCCGCCGGCATCGCCGCCCTGCTCCTCTGGCCGCACCTGCGGCGTCTGGGCCGTCTGCACGTCCTCGGCAAGTCGCGATACCATTCCATCGCCGATGAGTCGCTCGCCTCGCTGCGAGCCGTCCTCGGGGACCGGCTCATTGCGGAGGAGGGGAGATGAGCGCCGACGGTGACGCCCTCGTCCGGGCGATCTTGTGCGACCCGCACGACACCCTGGCCCGCACGGCCTACGCCGACTGGCTGGAGGAGCAGGGCGCGCCGCAACACGCGGCGCTCCAGCGGGCTATCCGCCGCGAGGAGACGGATGCCTTGCTCAGGGAGATATCGCCGGCCACCCACACGGCATTCGGCACGAAGGACGCCGGCAACCCGCAGAAGGGGTCGGACGGGCTGCTCTACGTCGCCCTCAGGGTGAAGGCGTTCCTGGCCCGCGCCTTCCAGGGCCGGGCCGCCTCCTGCCTGCGCTCACACCACATCACGCACCTGTCCCTCCACGGCGGGATCAAGGATTGGGCGCCGGTGGGCGTCGCCCCCGCCCTCGCCCACCTCCACGGCCTGGGCCTCGGCAGCACGAACCTGCGCGAAGACGGGGCCAAACTGCTCGCCCGTTCGCCGGGCATGGGCCGACTCTCATCCCTCAGCCTGCACCGCCCCCTGACCGATGCCGGCCCCGGCTGGCGTGGCCTCGCCGCCCTGTGCGCGTCCGCCGTGCTGCCACGCCTCGTCCACCTCGACCTCACCCGCGCCGCGGCGACGCCCGCGGTGTGGGCCGCCCTGTTCGACGGGCCGCTCGCCGGACAGTTGCGCCACCTCGACCTCAGTTACTCGAACTTCAACGCCGCGGCCGCCGCCGCGCTGGCCAGGGCGGAGAAGATGTTGGGCGGCCTCGTCACGCTGTCCGTGGCCCGCACCGACATGACCGACGCGGGCGCGGCGGCCCTGTTCGCCTCGCCGCACACGCGCAACCTCCGCTCGCTCGCCCTCCAGGGATACAGGCTGACCGACGCCTCCCTGATCGCGCTGGCCCGTTCACCCATCGCGCCGCGGCTGCACTGGCTCGGCCTCGACCGCGGCGGCGCCCTCACCCGCGCCGGCTATGCCGCCGTCGCCGAGGCGCTGTCGGACACCTGCCGCGTCTCCTTCCCCTACTCCATCCGCCAGTACTTTGACCACGAGACGTACGGTCCGCTGCGCGAGGTCTTCGGGACGCGCCTCGTGATGGAGTGACCGCCATGCCCACGGAAGCCGACCTGCTGGCCGCCATCGACGCCGACCCCGACGCCGACGCCCCGCGTCTCGCACACGCCGACTGGCTGGAGGCTCGAGGCCACACGCGGCGGGCGGCCTTCATCCGCGACCACCTCGCCGGGCGCGGCGGCGGCGAGCGTGTCTGGACGGAGAGCCTGCCGCAGGTGCCCGGCATGGACTGGCGGTGCCGGCGCGGCTACCCCGAGGTCGTCCGCTTCGGCAGCCTGACGGCGTTCAAGAAGGGCTGGCGTCTCACCGCCGGCCATCGCGTCCGCCACGTCGAATTCGCCCACGTCCGCAACGCCGCCCGCCTCGCCGACGAGCCGGCCCTCGCGTCCATCGCCAGCCTCGATCTGGCGTGGCTCGACTTCGACGACATCCTCGCCATCCTGCGTTCGCCCCACGTCGGTGCCTTGCGCCACCTCGCCGTCAGGCCCCGCCCCGCCGGGCCGGAGGCGCTCGGCCCGCTCGCCGCGCTGCCGGCCTTCGCCCGCCTCCTCTCGCTGCACATCGACCTGTTCTCGTCGGTGTCCGTGCCGGAGGCGGCGGCCGCCGCGCTCGCCGGATCGCCGCACCTCGCCGGCCTGCGCGACCTGCGCCTGACGTGCTGGCTCGACGAGGGGGGGATGGCCGCCCTCTTCCGCCCCGCCGCACTCACCGCCCTCACCGCGCTGGCGCTGGCGCCGACGAACGTCCGCAACAACGCCACCACCCAGGGGGGCCTCGCCGGCCTCGGCGACGGGGCCGCCCTGCCCGGTCTGGAGCGGTTCACCTTCCTCCACAAACGCACCGAGCCGGACCCCGGCCTCGCCATCGCGGGGGCGCGGCGGTGGACGCGGCTGCGCTCCCTGGATCTCACCGAGGCCAACGTCCGCGACGCCGGAGCGGCGGCCCTCGCGGTCGCGGCCCACCTGTCGCGGCTGGAGCGGCTCGGCCTGCGTAACTGCCGCGTCTCCGATGCGGGCGCCGTCGCCCTCGCCGATTCACCGCATCTGGGGGCGCTGGCCTCGCTGGATCTCACCTCCAACGTCATCGGCCGGGCCGGCGTCGCCGCGCTGGGGCGGTCGGGACGGCTGACGAGCCTGCACGCACTCTCCCTCACGTTCAACCCGGCGCCGGGGCCTTTCATCGAAGCGGTCACCGCCCGCTTCCGCGACGGCGGGCCGCCGGTGCAGGAGGAGGCGCCGCCGCCCGCCGTCGTGGTGGAGGCGCCGTCGGCGCCGATGATCGGCGTGGCGGACGAGGACGGGCTGGTGCGGGCCATCTGGGCCGATCCGTTCGACGAGGTGCCGCGCCTCGTCTACGCGGACTGGCTGGAGGAGCAGGGCAGGCCCCTGCACGCCGCCATCCTGCGCTCGCCCCCCGGCGAGCGCAAGGCCCTGGCCTCGCGCCTCGACGCCGAGCTGCGTGCGGACACCCCCTGGCCCTTCCAGTGCTGGGTGACGCCCGAGGGCCTGATCCGCGTGTCGATCCCCGTGCGCTCGCTGCGCTCGAAGGGGTTCGAACGGTACGGCCCGGCGTGGCTGCGGCGCCACCACGTCGCCGAGGTGGCGCCTGACGGCACGCCGTCGGACTGGGCCGCCCTGTTCGCCGCCGGTTGGCTGGCGAACACGCGTGGCCTGTCGTTCACGGGGCGGCCTGGCGACAGCACCAGCTCCCTGGGCGGCTCGCCGCACCTCGCGTCCCTCAGCTCACTCGACCTCAGCCGGAGCTTCATGTCCCGCGTGGACGAGCTGTTCAAGCCGTCGGGGCTGCGCGGGGTGTGCCGGCTGCTTTTCGGGACCTACGTCCACCAGAACTCCTTGCAGACGATGTGCGAGGCCCCGTTCGCCGCGAACCTGCGCCACCTGGGTTTGGGGCGGCTGTCCAACGCGCCGGCGATGATGGCGGTGCTCGGCGCCGCCCCGGCTCTGGCGGGCCTCGTCACGCTGGGCCTGCACGGCGCCCACCTCGGCGACACCGCCGTGAAGGCGCTGGCCGACGCGACGACGCTGGCGTCCCTGCGTAACCTCGACATCTCGGAGAGCTGGTTCGGCGACGTGGGCCTGGAGGGGTTGGCCGCCTCGCCGCTGGTGCCGCGCCTGCGGTGGTTGCGTCTCACGCCGCGCAACCTCTCGGCGGCGGCGTTGGAGCGATTGGCCCGCGCCCTGCCGCCGCGCTGCCGCCTGGCGCTGGCCGGCGAGACCGAGGCGGCCAAGCGCGACGCCGTGGCCGCCGTCCTGGGTGACAGGCTCATCATGGGGTGAACGCATGCCGACGGAAGTGTGGACTACCTCACCCCCCCAGCCCCCCTCTCCGAAGCGGAGAGGGGGGAGCCGTCAGATCATCGCCTCTCCGGTCGGGAGGTGCAAGCGTCCCTTGAATCGCTTCGCCCAACAAGAGAGGGGAACACGTCCCCTCCGCAGAAATCGATGATCTTGCGATCCCCCCTCTCCGCTTCGGAGAGGGGGTTAGGGGGTGAGGTAGTCCCAATGCCGACGGAAGCCGACCTGCTGGCGGCCATCGACGCCGACCCCGACGCGGACAGGCCGCGGCTGGCCCACGCCGCCTGGCTGGCGAAGCGCGACCCGGACCGCGCCCGCTTCATCCGCGCTCAGGTGCGCATCGCGAACGCGCCCCCTGATGAGGCCGCCGAGCGCGACACCGCCGAGGCCAAGCGAATTCTTGCAGCGAACCGCACGCGCTGGCTCGCCGGCCGGCCCACGCCCAGGGGCGCGGAATGGGGGTTCGTGCGCGGCCACCCGGAGGAGATCATCTTCACCAGCCGCGTGCTGTTCGAGAAGTCGTGGCCCACGCTGCTCGTCCCCGGCGTCCGCCGCGTACGCTTCAACGACGTGGCCGGCCTCTCGCGCATCGCCGAGTGCCCCGGCCTGGCCCGCGTCCGCGAGCTGGTGATCTCGCAGCTCCACCTCTCCGACGAGACGCTGCTGGCCGTCCTCGCCTCGCCGCACCTGTCGGGCCTGCGCAGGCTGCACGTCGTCTGCGGACGGCCCACCGCCGCCTCGCTCGTCGCCGCGTGCCGCCTGCCGGCCCTGGAGCGTCTGACGTTCAACTCCTCCATCCCGCAGCCGCTCGATCCGGGTGGCACGCGGGCCCTGGCGCGGCTGTCGGGGCTGCGCTCGCTCGAGCTGAAAGGCTGGCACATCGCGGACGACGCGGCCCGCGCCCTGTGGGCCGGAAGCTACCCCGCGCTCCGCGCCCTGACCCTGCGTGACTGCGGCATCGGCCCCGGCGGGCTGGAGGGCCTCGGCGACGGCGGATGCCTGCCGGCGCTGGAGCTGCTCGACCTGCGTCAGAACGTCCTCGCCGACGGCGGCGCCGAGGCGCTGGCGCGGGCCACACGCTGGACGCGGCTGCGCTGGCTGCAGCTCTCGCGCAATGTCATCGGCGCTCGCGGCGCCGCGGCACTCGCCGGGGCATCACACCTCACATCGCTGGAGACGCTCGTCCTGCACTGGAACGCCATCCCCGACGAGGGCGCGGCGGCGTTCGCGCGGGGCCGCCCGCCGGCACTGCGCAAGCTCGACCTGTCGCACAACCTCATCGGCGATGTCGGGATGCGGACGCTGGCGGAGGCGGGGGTGAGGCCGCTGTGCCAGGGCAACCCCGCGTCCGCGGCGCTCATCAAGGCCTCCGAGTCGGGCAAGGCCCCGCCGCCGGAGAAGACGCCTGCCGCGCCACGGGAGGCCGCCCGCGTCGAGGCCGTCGGCCCGCGCGACGAGGACGGGCTGGTGCGTGCGATCCTGGCCGACCCGTGGGACGACCTCGCACGCTCGGCCTATGCCGACTGGCTGGAGGAGCAGGGCAAGCCGCTGCACGCCGAGCTGTTACGTTTGCCGCGGACGGAGGAGGCACGGCGGAGACACATTGTCACGCAGTTGAGCCAGGCCGCGTACGACGCGATGGACTGTGACGGCGGCGGCATCCCCGCCCCCGGAGAGGATGGGCTTCTCGAAGTCCGCAGCATGCTCATCTCGTTCATCGGGAGGAAGTCGCAGCTCCGCCTCACATCCAGCCTGCGCGAGCACCACATCGAGCGTGTGATCCTCGAAGGGCGGCTGACCGACTGGTCGCGGCTCGCCGACGCCGAGGTGATGACGCACCTCCGCGCGCTGGATCTGGGGCCGACCGGCCTGCGCGACGACGGGGCCAAGGTGCTGGCGCGGTGTGAAGGGATGGGCCGGCTCTGCGCCCTGTCGCTCCAGCATGCGCAGCTCACCCCACGGGGCCTGGCCACGCTGTGCGGGTCGGAGCACCTCGGCCGGCTGGTGGCGCTCGCCCCGCCGGACCTCGCCGTGTCCTCGTCCTCGGTAAGCGCCCTGGCCGACGGCCCGCTCGCGGGAGGCCTGCGCCGGCTCGACCTCAGCGGGGCCCGCCTCGGCGACCTGGACCTCGGCGTGATCCTCCATTCGCGTACACTGTCCTCGGCCCTCGTCTCGCTCGACCTGTCCCTGTGCGAGCTGTCCGACCGGTCCGCCGGGGCGTTGGCCGCGTCTGCTAACATGGGGGCGCTGCGTTCGCTCGACCTCAGCCACAACCGTTTCACCGAGGCGGGGCTGGCGCTCCTGGCGTCGTCCGGGCTGTTCCGCCGGCTGCGCCGGCTGCGGATGGTGTCCGGCCCCCACCTCGGCTCGTTGACGGGCTTCCGGCCGCTCCTCCGCGCCGCCGACGTGCCGGGCCTCACCCTCGTCCTGAGCAAGCCCGGGGACGGCAGCGCGGTCGAATTCCGCGAGGCGCTCGGCGCACGCCTCATCCTGGAGTGACCCCCGATGCCCACCGAAGAAGAGCTGCTGGCGGCCATCGACGCGGACCTGGACGCCGACGCGCCACGCCTGGCCTACGCCGCGTGGCTGGAGGGGAACGGCGACCCGCAGCGGGCGGAGTACATCCGGGTGAGCCTGCTGCTGGCAAGGCCCGAGCTGACGGGCGTGCCGCGTGCGGAGGCCGGCACGCGGCAGCGCGAGCTGTTCGACGCCGGCCGCGAGCGCTGGCTGGCGGGGCGGCCCAAGGCGTCCGGCCTGAGCTGGACGTTCCAGCGCGGCCTGCCCGAGGTGCTGAACGTCACGCGGCTGGAGGACTTCACGAAGCACGGCGAGGCCGCCCTGGCGGACCGCGTGCGCTGGGTGAGCTTCAACTACCTGACCGACCCCTCGCGCCTGGCCGGGTGCCGCGCCCTGATGAGCGTGCGCCGCCTGCGGCTCAACCTTTCGGGGCTGACCGACGCGCTTCTCCTGACCCTGCTGCGCTCGCCCAACCTGGGGCGTCTGGAGGCGCTGGCGCTGTGGGGCCGGCAACTTACCGGGGCCGCCCTCGTCCACATCGCGGAGGCCGACGCGCTCGTCTCCCTGCGCGTGCTCGACCTGCACTCCAACGGGGCGTTCGAGCCGACGCCCCCGCAGATGGAGGCCCTGGCGCGCTCGCCGCATCTGGCCGGCCTGCGGTCGCTGTCGCTCAACAACGTCTGGATGGGCGACCAGGGCGCGCGGGCACTGCTGGATGGCCCGGCCTTCGCGGGGCTGACGACGCTGCGGCTGATCAACGCGCGGCTCGGCCCGGAGGCGCTGGCGGGGCTGGGCGACGGCGGGGCCGTGCCGGGCCTGCACGAGCTGGACGTGTCGCACAACCGCCTGGGGGACAGCGCCGGCGAGGCCGTGGCCCGCGCCCGCCGCTGGTCCGGCCTGCGTGTCCTCAACCTGGGCACCACGATGGCCGGCGACCGGGGCGCGGCGGCGCTGGCGGGGGCGGCGCACCTGTCGGGCCTGGAGCGGCTCAACCTGGCGGCCAACGCCGTCACGGACGCCGGCGCGGCGGCGCTCGCCGGCGCGCGGCACCTGGCGGCGCTCACGTCGCTGAACGTGCAGGGAAACCTGATCGGCGATGCGGGGATGATGGCGCTGGGGCGCTCGACGGCGCTGGCGGCGCTGGAGCTGATCGCCGTCCCCGGGAACCCGGCGCGGCCCGCCGTGGCGGAGGCGGTGGAGAGGCGGTTCCGCGAGCGCCGGGGGCCGCTCACCGAGGCACCGCCGGCGCCGGCCGTGGTGGCCGCGGCCCCCGCGGCGCCGGCGGCGGTGATCGGGGCGGCGGAGGAGGACGGGCTGGTGCGGGCGATCCTGGCCGACCCGCACGACGGCCTGCCGCGGATGGCCTACGCCGACTGGCTGGAGGAGCAGGGCAAGCCGCTGCACGCCGAACTGATGCGCCTGCCGCGGGCCAAGGGGCCGCGGCACGAGGCACTCCTGGCGGAGATCGCCAAGGCGCTGGCCGGCTCGACGCTGAAGGTGGAGCTTCTGGGAGGCCTGATCTCGGCGCGGGTGATGCTGCGCTCGTTCATCTCGAAGAAGTTCGGCGACAGCGCCCCGGCGTGGCTGCGTGGGCAGCACGTCACCGAGGTGCGCGTCCAGGGCGACACCATCGACTGGGCCAAGGTGGGCAACGCCCCGGCGATGGGGCACGTGAGGGCGCTGAGCCTGCAAATGTGCGACCTTGGCGACGACGGGGCGGAGCAGTTCGCCCGGGCGCTGGGGATGGCCAGCCTGTGCGCGCTGTCGCTGCGGAGCTGCGGCTTCGGCCTGAAGGGCGCGGAGGCGCTGGCGCGGTCGCCGGCGCTGGCGGCGCTAGGGCGGCTGGACCTGACGTTCACGCGGCCGTCGGCGGAGGGCTACCGCGCTTTGGCGGAGGGGGCGCTGGGGCGGGGCCTGCAGCACCTGATCGGCGAGCGGTCGCAGATCGGCAACGCGGGTGTCGCGATCC
Organism: uncultured Alcaligenaceae bacterium; assembly: GCA_964630925.1. GTDB lineage: Bacteria > Planctomycetota > Planctomycetia > Gemmatales > Gemmataceae > RGDT01. The sequence continues at coordinate 41,459 of CAZVZK010000058.1, read as the reverse complement.
TGGCCCGCGCGGGGATGCCGGGGCTGGTGACGCTGGCCCTGCCGTCGAACCTGCTGGGCGACCAGGCGGCGCAGGAGCTGGCCGGCACGTCGGGGCTGCCGCGCCTGCGCAACCTCGACCTCGCCAACAACCGCATCACGGATGCCGGCGTCCACATGCTGGCCGGCTCGCCGCTGTTCGCGCGGCTGCGCTGGCTGCGGCTGGTGGGCAACTCCTTCACGGGGGACGGCTGGCGTGCGCTGGCCCGCGCCGCCGAACGCGTGCCGGGGCTGGTGCTGGCGCTGCCGAAGCAGATGGCCGACGACGTGCTGGCGGAGGTGAAGGGTGTGCTGGGGGCGCGGGCGGTGCAGGAGGGCACATGAGCGCGCCCGCGGACGAGGACGGCCTGGTGCGGGCGATCCTGGCCGACCCGTGGGACGGCCTCGCACGCTCGGCCTACGCGGACTGGCTGGAGGAGAACAACGACTTCCACCACGCGGGGCTGATGCGTCTGCCGCCGGCCGGCCTCGCGCGGCGCCCGCCGCTCGGACAGGTCGGCTCGGGCTACGCGGACTGGCTGGAGACGCTCGGCCTCCCTGGAGCGGCCGGAGGAGAACAACGTGACGCCATCCGCCGCATGGCCGCCTCGGACGCGCCGGTGTCCCGCCTGGCCGTGGCGGAGGTGGGCGGCCTGCCCGTAGCGACGATGCCGGCGGCGGGATACCGCGCCGAGGCCTTCCAGACGCACGGCGCCGCCTGGCTGCGCCGCCACCGCATCGCCCTCCTGGCGCTCACCGGCCCGGCCACGGAATGCACCGAGGCCCTGGCCCTCCCCGTAGCCGGGCATCTGCGTGGGCTGCGGGTCGTGCTGGATAGCAGGGCGGCGCGGGGTCTCGCCGCCGCCTCCCTACCTCGCCTCGCCTGGCTCGACCTCTCCGGCTCGGACATCGGGAAACGTGGGTACGACATCCTGGCCGATGCCGACGGCCTCCCCGGCGTGGTCCGGCTCGATGTGCGGGGCGTCGCCGCCCCGGCCCCCCACCTGCTCACGTTACTGAGGGGCCCGCTCGGGCGGGGCCTTCGTCATCTCGACCTGTCCGACGCCCCGCTGCGTGACGGCCACGAGCTGGTCCGTTGCGCGGCGCTCTCGGGCGTGGTCACGCTCAACCTCTCGGGCTACCGCGCCAACTACACGGGCATCCTGGCCTCCTCCCATTACCTGGGGGCGCTCCGCAATCTCGACCTCACCGGCAACGTCATCGATGTCATCGGCTGGAGGACGCTGGCGGGGTCGGGGCTGATGGGGAGGCTGAGGCGGCTCGCCATGAGCGACGAGAGGGATGATACTCTGGAGCTGCTGGTGAAGTCGGCCCACCCCGATTGTCGCTTCGCCATCCGCGTCGGGGACCACGAGCGGAGGGAGTGGCTCCGCGACGTGTTCGGCGAACGCCTCGTGCTGGAGTGACCCATGCCCACCGAGAAGGAGCTGCTGGCCGCCATCGACGCCGCCCCGGACGTGGACGCGCCGCGTCTGGCCCACGCCGACTGGCTGGAGGCCAACGGCGACAGGGAGCGCGCCGACTTCATCCGCCGGCAGTTGGCCTACCGGGGCGACTCCGAACGCTACACGGCCGGCCTGCCGACGGTCCGCGGCATGCGCTGGCGGTGCCGGCGCGGATACCCCGAGGTGGTGTGGTTCGACAGCCTCAAGGCCTTCAAGGACGGCTGGCCCCTCACGGCGGGACGGCGCATCAGCCACGTCGGCTTTGGCAACGTGCGCGGCGGGGCGAAGATCGCCGCGGAGCCCGCCCTGTCATCCATCCGGAGCCTGGAATTCTCGGAGACCGCCCCCGACGCCATCCTCGCCGTCCTCCGCTCGATCCACCTCGTCAACCTCCTCCACCTGACCGTCCGGGCGCACCCCGCCGACGCGGGGCTCGTCCGCGAGCTGGCGGCCATGCCGAAGATGGCGGGGCTGCGCTCGCTGCACGTCAATCACCACGACAGCGAGCCCCTGCTGGCGGACGCCGTCGCCGCCCTTGTGAATTCGCCGCACTTGGCCCGCCTGCGCTCGCTCACCCTCGAATGCTGGCTGGACGAGGGCGGGATGCGGGAGCTGTTCCGCCCCGCCGCACTGACGGGCCTCACCTCCCTGGAGCTCGGCAGGACCGGCGTCAGATCCTCGTCCTCGCGTCAGGCCGGCCTGCAGGACCTGGGTGACGGCGCGGCCATGCCGGGCCTGGGGCGATTCCTCTTCGCCCACCCGCGCCACACCGGCCATTATGAGGGCGGCGACGCCGGGATCTGGGTGGCGCGTGCAACGCGATGGGCATCGCTGCGGCACCTCGACCTGTCCGGGGCGGAGGTCGGCGACGAGGGGGCCGCCGCCCTGGCGGGGGCGGCGCACCTGGCGCGGCTGGAGCGGCTCGTCCTCGGCCGCTGCAAGGTGTCCGACGCGGGGGCGGCGGCGCTGGCGTCATCGGCGCATCTTCACGCGCTGACCCGCCTCGACCTGGAGCACAACCTCATCGGGCGCACGGGGGTGGCGGCATTCGGGCGCTCCGTGAGCCTGCCGGGCCTGCACTCACTCACCCTCACCTACAACCCCGCGCCGGAGGCGATCATCAAGTTGGTGGAGGCGCGGTACCGCGAGGGCGGGCCGCCCGTGGAGGAGGCGCCGGCGCCATCCCGTGCCGTACCTGCGCCGTCGGCGCCGGTGATCGGCGACGCCGACGAGGACGGGCTGATCCGCGCCATCTGGGCCGACCCGTGGGACGAGACGGCACGCCTGGTGTACGCCGACTGGCTGGAGGAGCGCGGCTCGCCGCTGCACGCCGCCATCCTCCGCGCGACGCCGGGGGAACGGGCGGGGATCGCCGCCGGCCTCGACGGCGTGATGAAGAAGGACGCGCCGGGCGGCTTCAAGGCGGCGCTGACGGACGAGGGCCTGGTGCGCGTGACGATCCCGCTGCGGGTGCTGAAGTCGGCGAAGTTCGAGGGCGACGGGCCGGCGTGGATGCACAGGCACCACGTCGCCGAGCTGATCCCCGATGCGAAGTCCGGGTGGGACGCGTTGTTCGCCGCCGGGTGGATGGGGCACGTGCGCGGATTGTCGTTCGGCGGGAGGCGGTTCGAGGCGTGGAGGCACCTGGCCGATTCGCCGCATCTGGCGGCACTCTCCTCGCTGGATCTGAAGGGGAGCCACATGCACATGGCCGCCGAGCTGCTCCTCGGCACCGGCCTGCACGCCATGCGTGGCCTGTGCCGGCTGCACCTGGGGGATGTCCTCCAGCCGGACGGCGTCCGGGCGCTGTGCGCCGCCCCGTTCGCCCCGCACCTGCGCCAGCTGTCGCTCGGGGGCGTGGAGGTGCGCGGCCTGCCGACCCTCGTGAACGCTCACGAGCTGTCGGGCGTCGTCACGCTGAGCCTGGAGCGGTACAACCTCGGCGATGGCCAGATGAGGATCATCGCCGACGCCACGGGGCTGGCCGGGCTACGCAACCTCGACGTGTCGGGCGGGTACTTCGAAGACATCGGCGCCGACGCGCTGGCCGGCTCGGCGCTGCTGCAGCGGCTGTCGCGCCTGCGCCTCTCGGTGCGGCACGGCCCGGGCCGGCACATCACGGCGGCGGCGCTGGGGCGTCTGGCACGCGCCGTGCCGCCACGCTGCCGGGTGATGCTCGCAGGGGAGGCAGACGCGGCGCAGCGCGCGGCACTGGCGGCGATCCTGGGTGAGCGCCTCACCGTGGAGAAAGGAAGACCGGCATGACGACGACGGAAGCAGACCTCCTGGCGGCCGTCCACTGCCACCCCGACGACGACGCGCCGCGTCTGGCGCATGCGGACTGGCTGGAGGCCAACGGCGACAAGGAGCGGGCGGAGTTCATCCGCCTCCAGATCCGCGCCGTCCGGCTCGGCCTCCAGTGGCACGAGCGGTACCGGGCCGAGCAGGACGCGGCCACGCTGTTGCGGACGCATCAGGTGCGCTGGCTGGGCCCCACGGTCCCCGGCCTGGATTGGGTGTGGTCGCGCGGCTACCCGGAGGTGCTGTCGGTGCGCGACGTGGCCGCGTTCGCCGCCCACGGGCGCGACGTGCTGGGGCGCGGGCCGCGCGTCATCCGCCTGACCTCGCCCGGCGATTTCGCCCCCGCCGCCTTCGCCGCCTGCGAGGCGCTGGCGCAGGTGCGCGAGCTGCGGCTGGAGTGGAGCGGCCTGGGGGACGATTTCATCGGCGTGCTGGCGGCCTCGCCTCATTTGGGGGGGCTGGCCACGCTGCGCCTCCGCTACGGCGCGGTGACAGGGGCGGGGCTGGCCCACCTCGCCGCCGCCGAGGGCCTGGCCGGTCTGGAGGAGCTGGAGGTGGTCGGCACGACGTCGGTGACGGTGACCCAGGCGGCGGCGTTCGCCGGGTCGCGGCTCCTGGGGAGCGTGCGGCGTCTGACGTTCGCCTCCATCGCGTTCGGGGGGAGGGCGGCGGGGCGGCTGTGCGCCGCCGGGTGGCGGCGTCTCGACTCGCTGCGGATGGAGAAGGCCAAACTCGACGGGGGGTCGCTGGCGGGTCTGGACGCCGAGGCGCTGCCGGCGCTGACGCGGCTGGCTCTGCCGGGGAACCGGCTGGGCGACGCCGGGGCGGAGCTGGTGGCGCGGGCCGCCCCGCGTGGGCTGCGCGAGCTGGACCTGTCCGACAACCTCATCGGCCAGGCCGGCGTCGCGGCGCTGGCCGCCTCGGGGCTCGCGGCGCTGGAGCGGCTGGACCTCCACCGCAACGCCATCCCCGACACCGGGGCGGCCCTCCTCGCCGAGGCGTCGGGCCTGCGCGGCCTGACGCACCTCGCCCTCTCCGGCAACCTGATCGGCGACGCGGGGATGATGGCCCTGGGGCGGTCGCGCGTGCTGTCGAGCCTGCGCGACTTCCAGGGCAAGGAGAACCCGGCACGGCCCGCCGTCATCGACGCCGTCACGCGGCGCTTCCGCGAGGGGCTGCCGCCGCTGACCGACGGCCCGGCGGCGCCGGCCGAGGCCGTGGCGGCGGCGCCGGCGGCCGTGATCGGCGTGGCGGAGGAGGACGGCCTGGTGCGGGCCATCCTGGCCGACCCGCGCGACGTGCTGGCGCGGTCGGCCTACGCCGACTGGCTGGAGGAGCAGGGCAAGCCGCTGCACGCCGAATTGCTGCGCCTGCCGCCGGGCAAGGGGGGCAGGGCGGGTGAGATCCTGGCGGAGATCGCCGAGACGCTGGCCGGCTCGACGCTCTCGCTGGAGTCGCTGGGCGGGCTGTTGTCGGCGCGGGTGCAGCTCCGCTCGTTCGTCAGCAGGAAGTTCGGCGACAACGCGCCGGCCTGGCTGCGCGGCCAGCACGTCACCGAGCTGCACATCAAGGGCTCGACGCGCGACTGGGCCACGGTCGGGGCCGCCCCGGCGATGGCCCACGTCCGCGCCCTGAGCCTGCGCAACCTGTCGATGGGCGACTCCGGGGTGGTGAAGTTCGCCGAGGCGGCCATTGCGGGGCCGTGCGCCCTGTCGCTCCAGGGCACCTACTGCGCCTCGGGGGGCGTGACCGCCGTGGCGGGGTCGGCGGGCCTGGCCGGCCTCTGCCGGCTCGACGTGGCCGGCACGCGGCCCGGCGCCGACGGCCTGCGCGCCCTGGCCGAGGGGGCGCTGGGGCAGGGGCTGCAACACCTCATCGCGGCGCGCACGCACACGGACAACACCGGCGCGGGCGTCGTGGCACAGGCGGCGTGGCCGGCGCTGGTGACCCTCAACCTGTCGGGCAACAAGCTGGGCGACGCGGCGGCGCGGGCCTTGGCGGCGGCGCCGGGGATGCCCCGGCTGCGCAACCTCGATCTGTCGGGCAACTCGATCACCGACGCCGGCGTGAGCGCCCTGGCGGGGTCGGCGCTGCTGGGCCGGCTGCGCTGGGTGCGGATGGCGAACAACGCGCTGGGGGCGGGCGGCTGGCAGGCGTTGGCCCGCGCCGTGGCGGCGGTGCCGGGGTGCGTGCTGTCGGTGCCGCGGACCGGCCTGTCGGCGGCGCGTCTGGCCGAGTTCCGCGAGATGCTGGGCGGGCGGCTGGTCCAGGAGTGAGTACGGCTCGCCATCCCGCGTCGTCTGCCGCTCGCTGCCAGCGGCAGACGCGGGGCCCCATCAGACGCCGATTCACCCGTCCACTTCCGGGGGCCCCATCGGACACCCACAGAGGGTGTGACCGATTTGCACAGCAACTTGCACAGAAACGGCACCGGCCTCTTACCCGCCCTTGAGCCAGGCCATGTAGGCATGTGGCTCCGTCGCCGCAACATCTTCCCCGTTCACCACGACCAGGGATCAGCCGGGGCGCTCCAGGCGGTGGCCCTGCCACAGGCCGAGGGGGACGGTGAAGGCCGGCCCGGAGTGGGGGCGCTCCTCGACGGTCACGTCCGCCAGCCCGAGGAAGCGCTGCGCCGCGGCCGCCGCCTGCTCGCGCGTGCGGTGGGTGGTCAGCCGGACCGGCTTGGCGGCGCGGGCGTACTCCGCCGCCTCGGGTAGGCCCATCCCCGTCAGGTCACGGATGGCGTGGGCGACGGCCTCCTCCTTGTCCCTCTTCGGCTCGCCGAGCAACACGGCGTATCGCCATACCGGCAGAAGCCGCGCGGGCCAGCCGTCCCACGGCCGCTCGCCGGCGCGTGGCGCCCGCGCCGGCCACAGCGAGACATGCGGCCAGCCGGCGTCAGGCCCAAGGCCCTTCAACAGCTTCCCCACGGTCATGAGGGCGGCGGGGAACACCACGCCGGCGAGGACGCGGGACGGCACGTATTCCACAAGGCGCGCAGCGTCGGCCAAGCCACATCCGGCCGCTTCGCGAGTCTCCTTGATCAGGGCGATCTTCCGTGCGGGATCGGACAGCCCCTGGAGCCACACGTCGTAGCGCGGGCAGGTGGCCGCCACCCAGTCGGGGTCGTGGGCGTCCACGTGGTCGCGCACCCACCCCGCCAGGCCCGACCAGCGGGCGTCGTTGAGAGGCACGGCGGCCAGCTCGATCTCCTGGCGCAGGTACTCGGCGCGCGGGTCGCCGCGCTCCTCCAGCCAGTCGCAGTAGACGGCGCGCGTCGCGCCGTCGAGCGGGTCGTCACGCAAGGCCGCGAGGAACGCCGATTCGTCGGTCATTGGTCGTCTCCTGGCCGTCCCGAGGGCAGACCCCACTCCCTGATCGTACGGACGCCGCCGCGTGGGATGCGTGCATCGGCTGCCGCGATGTTATGCAACCCACCCGGCACACCGCGTCCGGCCGCGGCGCCCCACGTCGCCGAACTCCTGCCCTCCCTGGCACCTGGGACACATTCGTCGCGAAGGCTCAGGGCGGCACGCCGTTTGCTCTATGGCGCCCACCTCTCCAAATCCGCGCCGACATGACCACGCACTCGGCGGCGTGGGGAGGACCGCCATGCACCAACACCGACGCCCCGTCCTCGTCGTCGTCGGAACCGGGCTGGCAGGCGCGCGCGTCATCGAGGAGGTCCTCGCCCGCGCCCCTGATCGCTTCACCATCCGCGCCTTCGGCGACGAGCCGCACGGCACCTACAACCGCATCCTCCTGTCCAACGTCCTCGCCGGCACGGCGGCGCCCGAGGACCTGTGGCTCAACCCCCTCGACTGGTACCGCGAACGAGGCGTCTTCGTCCACGCCGGCGTCCGCGTCGAGGCGATCGACCTGCAAGCCCGCACGGTGTCCGGCGGCAACGGCAGGGTGGTCGAGCCGTTCGACCACCTCATCCTCGCCACCGGTTCGCGGGCCGTCGTCCCCGACGTGCCGGGCAACCGCCTCGACGGCACCTACGTCTTCCGCACCATCGATGACTGCTCGGCCATCGGCGCTGCCGCACGCGAGTCCGATTCCGCCGTCGTCATCGGCGGCGGCCTCCTGGGGCTGGAGGCGGCCAAGGGCCTCCTTGCCCACGGGGCGCGGGTCACCGTCGTCGAGACCGCGGCGCACCTGATGCCGCGTCAGCTCGACCCCTCCGCCGGCCACCTGCTGGCCGGTCGGCTCGAGGCGATGGGCATCGAGGTCCGCACGGGCGTGCGCCTCAGCCATCTGCAGGGCGACGAGGATGGCGCCGTCGAGGCCGTCTGCCTGGAGGACGGCACCGTGCTGGAGACGACGCTCGTCGTCTTCGCCTGCGGCACCAGGCCCAACGCCGAGGCCGCCCGCGCCGCCGGCCTGAAGGTGGGCCGCGGCATCGTGGTCGATGGCAGGATGCACGCCTCGCACCCGAACGTCTGGGCCGTGGGGGAGTGCGCCGAGCACGAGGGCGAGTGCGTCGGGCTGGTCGAGCCGGTCTACGAGCAGGCCCGCGTCCTCGCCGACGCCATCACGGGCGCCGACCCCGAGGCACGCTACATGGGGTCGAGGCCCGTCGCCACCCTCAAGGTGATGGGCGTCTCGCTCGTCTCGATGGGCGACGTGCAGGCGAAGGGGCGTGACGTCGAGGCCGCGTCCCATTCGGACGCGGCCGCGGGCGTTTACAAGAAGGTGGTGGTACGCGACGGACGCCTCGCCGGGGCGATCCTGCTCGGCGACGGCGACCCCGGCGGCATGCTCCGCCGCATGTTCCTCGACGGCGCGCCCGTGGCCGGCACGCCGGTGGACCTCCTCGCGGAGCTGGCCCGCGCCGCGCCGGGCCTCGCTGGCGAGGCGTCCGCCCTGCCGGGGACCGCGCAAATCTGCAACTGCAACGCGGTGAGCAAGGGCGTCATCTGCGCCGCCATCAAGGCCGGGTGCAGGACCGTGGCCGCCGTCGGCCAGCAGACCCGCGCCGGCACCGGCTGCGGCTCATGCCGACCCCTCATCGCCCAGCTCGTCGAGGCGGGCGGCGGCGTGGCCGCGAGGCCGGCGGAGCCGAACAAGATCGAGGTGATGAAGAAGGAGAAGGACGGCCTCGACGCGAAGGACGACCTCCTGCGTCTGGCCGAGGGGAACGACTGGCAGGGCATGACGGAGGACGACAAGCAGCGGGCGAAGTGGCACGGGCTGTTCTTCCGCAAGCAGACGCCGGGGCACTTCATGCTGCGGCTGCGGCACGTCGGCGGGCGGCTGACGGCCCGGCAGCTCGACGTCATCGCCGACCTGAGCGACGAGCTGGGGCGTGGCTTCTGCGACCTGACGACCCGGCAGCAGGTGCAGCTCCGCTGGTTCACGCTGGCGGACGTGCCGGAGATCTGGCGGCGTCTCGACGCCGTGGGCCTCGACAGCCGGCAGACGGGGCTGGACAACGTGCGCGGGCTGGTCGGCTGTCCGATGGCCGGCCGCACCCCCAACGAGCTGTTCGACGCCACGGGGGTGATGGAGGAGCTGGACGGCATGCTCGTGGGCAACCGCGAGGTGACCAACCTGCCGCGCAAGTTCAACCTCACCATCACCGCCTGCCTGGAGAATTGCTGCCACGCCGAGACGCAGGACGTGGCCCTCGTACCCGCCCGCCGCGACGGCGTGGACGGCTTCAACGTCTTCGTGGGCGGCAAGCAGGGCTCGGGGGGCTACACGCCGGCGGAGGCCCTCGACGTGTTCGTCCCGCGGCGGGACGCGGCGGCGCTGTGCAAGAGGCTCGTATTGATCTTCCGCGACCACGGCGGGCGCACGCAGCGGACGCGGGCGCGGCTGCGGCACCTGATCGACGAGAGGGGCCTGCCCTGGCTGCGGGCCGAGCTGGGCCGGCGCCTGGGCGCGCGGCTGTCGTCGGCGGGCCAGGACGTGCGGAAGAAGACGCACACCGACCACCTCGGCATCCAGCCGCAGAAGCCGGCGCGGGGCGAGGCGATATTCTCGGCGGGTCTGCTGGTCCCCGTGGGGCGGATCACGTCGGCGCAGATGCGTGGCGTGGCCGACCTGGCGCGCCGGTACGGCTCGGGCGACCTGCGGCTGACGGTCCAGCAGAACGTCATCGTGCAGGACATCCCCGAGCACCGGCTGGCCGCCTTCCGCGAGGAGCCGCTGCTGAAGGAGCTGACGCCGGACCCGTCGCCGATCATGCGTGGCCTGGTGAGCTGCACGGGCAACGACTACTGCCACATGGCGCTGATCGAGACGAAGGGGTGGGCGTTGCAGGTGGCCCGCGAGTTGGAGAGCCGCACCGTCGGCCTGAAGCTGGCGCCGCTGACAATGCACTGGTCCGGATGCCCGGCGAGCTGCGGGATGCACCAGGTGGCGACGATCGGCTTCCAGGGGTGCCGGTCGCGCGTGAACGGGCACATCGTCGATGCGGCCCACGTGTGCGTCAAGGGGGCGGCGGGCCCGGAGGCGAAGGTGGCGGAGGATCTGATGTACGACGTGCCGTGCGACCAGCTCGCCGACGCGCTGCTGCTGCTGGTCAAGCACCTGCCGAGGAAGTGATGGGCACCCAAGGACAGGCCATCTGCCCCTACTGCGGCGTCGGGTGCCGCCTCGAGCTGGACGGCGGGAAGCTGCGCGGCGTGGCCGACGCCGCCAACCAGGGACGCCTCTGCGCCAAGGGCGCCCTGCTGCCCGAGACCGTCAGCACGCCCGACCGGCTCACGCACCCGATGGTGCGGGCGGCACGCGGCGACACGTTCCGCCCGGCGAAGTGGGACCAGGCCGTCGCCCAGGCCGCCGGGCGGCTCGGGGAGATCATCCGCCGGCACGGGCCGGACGCCGTCGCGTTCTACGGCTCCGGGCAGCTCGACACGGAGACGGCCTACCTCGCGTGCAAGCTGTTCAAGGGCCACATCGGCACGAACAACACCGACAGCAACAGCCGGCTGTGCATGGCGTCGGCGGTGGCGGGATACCGGCAGAGCCTCGGCTCCGACGGGCCGCCGTGCTGCTACGAGGATATCGACCTGTGCGACGTGGCCCTCATCGCGGGCAGCAACCTTGCGGAGGCGCACCCCGTCCTGTTCGAGCGGCTCAAGGCGGCCAGGGCCGCCGACCCCTCGCGGTGCGTCATCGTCATCGACCCGCGGCGCACGGCGACGGCACGCGTGGCGGACATCCACCTGCCGGTCCGGCCCGGCGGCGACACGGCCCTGTTCAACGCCCTGTGTCGGCTCCTGCTGGAGTTCGACGCCATCGACCAGGACTTCGTCCGCAACCACACGACGGGGTTCAAGGAGTTCCGGGAGTACCTCGAGGGCCTGTCGCTCAACGAGCTGTGCGCCGCCGCGGGGCTGAACCGCATCCTGGTGGAGAAGGCGGCGCGGCGGATGGCGCGGTCGCAGGGCGTCCTGAGCCTGTACTGCATGGGGCTGGGGCAGAGCACGTCGGGGACGTTCAAGCACAACGCGCTCATCAACCTGCACCTGATGTCGGGGCAGATCGGCAAGCCCGGCGCCGGGCCGTTCTCGCTCACGGGGCAGCCGAACGCGATGGGCGGGCGCGAGGCGGGGCTGCTGTCGCACCAGCTCCCCGGTTACCGCTTCGTCGAGGACGCGGCGCACCGGAGCGAGATGGAGGCGGCGTGGGGGCGGCCGGCGGGGAGCATCGGGGCGAGGCCGGGGCTGACGGCGGTGGAGATGTTCCGGGCGCTGGAGACGGGGCGGCTGAAGGCGATCTGGATCGCGGCGACGAACCCGCTGGTGAGCCTGCCCGACCTGCACCAGGCGCGGCGGGCCATCGCCCGCGCCGAGCTGGTGATCGTGTCGGACGCCTACCACCCGACCGAGACGACGCTGGCGGCCGACGTGCTGTTCCCCGCCGCCGCCTGGGGCGAGAAGGAGTGGACCAGCACCTCCAGCGAGCGGCTGGTCAGCCACAGCCCCAAGCTCTTTGAGCCGCCCGGCACCGCCCTGCCGGACTGGCAGATCCTGTCGCGGATGGCGCGGGCCCTCGGCTTCACCGAGGGCTTCGGCCACGCCTCGGCGGCGGCGGTGTGGGAGGAGTATCGGGCGCTGACGGCGGGCAGGCCGTGCGACATGGCGGGCATCACGGCGTCGCGGCTGCGTGAGGTGCGGCACCTGCACTGGCCCTGCCCGACGGAGGAGCATCTAGGCAGCCCGCGCCGCTACCTCGACCGCGTGTTCCCGACGGCGGACGGGCGGGCGCGTTTCCTGCCGCGGCCCCACCTGCCGCCACGCGAGCCGCCCGACCACGAGTTCCCGCTGACGCTGACCACGGGCCGGCTGTACGCGCACTGGCACACGCTGACACGCACGGGGAAGAACGAGAAGCTCGTCCGCCGCGAGCCGGAGGTCTTCCTGGAGATGGGGCCGGCGGACGCGGCCCGGCTCGGCCTGGCGGCCGGCGACCTGGCGCAGGTGTCGAGCCGGCGTGGGACCGTGCGGGCGCGGGTGCGGATCGACGAGACCTCGCCGCCCGGCGTCGTCTTCCTGCCCTTCCACTGGGGCGACCTGTTCGCCCCGGGCAACGCGGTGAACTACCTGACCATCGCGGCCACCGACCCGGTGTCGAAGCAGCCGGAGCTGAAGTGCTGCGCCGTCGCGGTGGAGAAGGTGCCGGCGGAGCCGCCCCCGGTGCTGACCCCGCACCCGCATTCCTTGCCCGTCCTGTCCACCATCCCCCTGACGCGAGCGCTCGCATGAACCTGAGTGAATTCCGCAAGGCCGGGCACTGGCCGTCGCTGCTGTGCGCCTTCCTGTACTTCGACATCTCGTTCATGATCTGGGTGCTACTCGGCCCCCTGGCCAACCGCATCATGGCCGACGTGATGCCGGCGCTGGAGGGGGAGTCGCCCGCCGACTGGACGACGCGGACGGCGCCGGCCAAGGGGCTGCTGGTGGCGGTGCCGATCCTGGCCGGGGCGGTGCTCCGCTTCCTGCTGGGGGTCATGGCCGACTGGCGCGGCCCGAGGCTGGCGGCCCTCATCGGGCTGGCGGCGACGGTGGCGCCCCTGCTCGTCGGCTGGCTGTGCCCGCCGGGGTACGGGCAGATGATCGTGGTCGGCCTGCTGCTCGGGGTGCCGGGGGCGAGCTTCGCGGCGGCGCTGCCGCTGGCGAGCCGGTGGTACCCGCCGAAGTTCCAGGGGCTGGCGATGGGCATCGCCGGGGCCGGCAACAGCGGGACGGCGCTGGCGACGCTCTTCGCGCCGCTGCTGGCGGTGTGGATCGGCTGGCAGGGGGTGTTCGGGGCGGCGCTGGTGCCCCTGGCCCTGACGCTGGTGGTGTTCTGGGCCCTTGCGAAGGACAGCCCCAACCAGCCGCCGCCGAAGCCCCTGTGGAGCTACGCCGACGCCTTCCGGCACGGCGACACGTGGTGGTTCTGTCTGCTGTACTCGGTGACGTTCGGCGGCTTCGTCGGGCTGGCGAGCTTCCTGAACGCCTTCTTCAAGGACCAGTACTTTGCCGGGGACGCGACGGGGGAGATGTACGCCTCGATCTTCACGACGGTGTGCGTGGTGGCGGGGTCGCTGTTCCGCCCGGTGGGCGGGTACCTGGCCGACCGGTTCGGCGGCATCCCGATGCTGATGATGCTGTACGCGGGGGTGGCCGTGTCGATGCTGGGGATGGCGGCGCTGCCACCAGCGGGGGCGGCGTTCGTGCTGCTGTTCGTGGGGATGGCGTGCCTGGGGATGGGCAACGGGTCGGTGTTCCAGCTCGTGCCGCTGCGCTTCCCCAAGGAGATCGGCGTGGTGACGGGGATCGTCGGTGCGGCGGGCGGCGTGGGCGGCTTCTTCCTGCCGACGGTGCTGGGCGTGGTGAAGGGCCAGACGGGCAGTTACGCGGCGGGCTTCGCCCTGTTCGCCCTGTCGGCCCTGCTGGGGCTGGGCCTCCTGGCGGCGCTGAGCGGCGGCTGGCGGCGTGGCTTCCTGGCGGAGGCCGAGCTGCGGCCGGCGGGGTGAGGAATCAGGCGGGACGTTCGGCGGCGGATCCGTACCTCCATGATGGTATGGACCCCCGCACACCCGGAGGCCGAGCATGCCCGCCGGAGACGATCTGCCCGCCGTCCACGGCATGACGTGGGAGAGCGAGGGCGGAGGGCCTCGGTCCGTGACGTTCGAGACCGTCAAGGCGTTCCAGGCTGGCATGCCCCTCGCCGCCGCCCGCGGCGTCCGCGGCGTCACCCTGTGGAACGTGGCCAACGCCGAGAACCTCGCCACAGACCCCGGCCTCGCGTCGATCACCGATTTGACGCTGTCGTTCATCCCCCCGAAGGCGGTCCTTGCCTTGCTCGCGTCGCCGCACCTGTCGGCGCTCGAGAGCCTGGCGATCACGCCCCGGCTCGCCGAGTCCCCCGGCCAGGGCTCGCCGATGGTCGCGGCGCTGGCCCACCTGCCCGCCCTCGGGGGCCTCCGCACGCTGCACCTGAACGTGCCAGGAGGCGTGCCGCTGGGAGGCCAGGCCCTCGACGCGCTGGCTCGCTCGCCCCGACTCACCGGCCTGCGCGAGCTTTCCCTGACGGAGTGGCGACTCCCCGACGGCCTCGGGGCGCTGTGGCAGGGCGCGTCCCTCAAGGGCCTCACCAGCCTCGACGTCTTCGGCTGGCACGGCGACACGGCCGCCGAGAATCCGCACATCAAGGACCTGGGCGACGGCGGCGGCCTGCCCGCGCTGGAGAGGTTCTCGTTCCGCGCCCACGACACGGGCGGCGATCCCGCCTCGGCCGTCGCGCGGGCCAGACGCTGGACCGCCCTCCGCGAGCTGACTCTCATGTCGCGCAAGGTCGGCGACGCCGGCGCCCGCGCCCTCGCCAGGGCCGCGCACCTCACCGCCCTGGAGGTGCTGGACCTCTCCGGCTGCCGCGTCGGCGATGACGGCGTCGCCGCCCTGGAGGCGTCGCCGCACTTCCCCCGCCTGCGCCGGCTCATCCTGGATTCCAACCCCGCCTCCCCCGAGCGCATCGCCGCGGCCTCGGCCGCCGTCTCCTCCAGGGCGGCGACCTGAGCCCGGCCCATTGCCCCGCCGGCCCGGACGGCTACAACTCCACCATCCCACCCCACCGAGGCCCCGACATGGCCACCCTGCCGTTCATCGTTGACTCCCACCTCGACCTCGCCTGGAACGCCATCGACTGGAACCGCGACCTCAAACTCACCGTCCACGAGATCCGCAAGAAGGAGATCGAGGGCAAGCTCAACGGCAAGGGCCGTGGCGTCGGCACCGTGTCGTTCCCCGACCTGCGCCGCGGCAACGTCGGCCTGTTCATCGCCACCCTGCTCGCCCGCCTGCACAGGCCCGGCATGATGCCGGCCTTCTCGCGCTACGACAACATGGACATGGCCTACGCCGCCACGATGGGCCAGCTCCACTACTACCAGGCCCTGTGCGACGAGGGGTACCTCCGCTGGATCAAGGACGCCGCGTCACTGGAGGCGCACCTCGCGGCGTGGGCGAAGGGCTCCTCGAAGGAGCCGCTCGGCTTCATCCTGTCGATGGAGGGGGCCGACCCGGTGCTGTCGGTGAAGCAACTGCAGCACTGGTGGGACGTGGGCCTGCGCATCATCGGGCCGGCGCACTACGGCGTCAGCCCCTACGCCCACGGCACCGGCACCCTCGGCGGGCTGTTCCCCGAGGGGCCGGCGCTGCTCAAGGAGATGCAGCGGCTGGGCATCATCCTCGACGTGACGCATCTCTCCGACCAGTGCTTCGACGAGGCGATGGACATCTACGGCGGGCCGGTGCTGGCCAGCCACCACAACTGCCGCGCCCTCGTCCCCGACCAGCGTCAGCTCGCCGACGAGCACATCAAGAAGCTGATCGCGCGAGGGGCGGTCATCGGGGCGGCGATGGACGACTGGATGCTGGTGCCCGGCTGGGAGCGCGGCAAGACGACGCCGGAGGAGACGGGCGTCTGCCTCGACACGGTCATCGACCACATCGACCGCGTGTGCCAGCTCGCGGGCAACTGCAAGCACGCGGCCCTGGGGACGGACCTCGACGGCGGGTTCGGCAAGGAGCAGTCGCCGCTCGACCTGGACACCATCGCCGACCTGCAGAAGATGCCGGCGCTGTTCGAGAAGCGCGGGTACAAGCAGGCCGACATCGAGGCGATCCTGTCGGGCAACTGGATCCGCTTCTTCCGCGAGGCGTGGAAGAAGTAGGCCCGGCCGCACGCCGGATCGGGTATACCGGCCGGACCCGCCGGGGGGCGGTTCGCTGTCTCTTCGTGTCCGGCCGTGACGGATGGCGACGGATCGTCCGCGTGGAGGCGCGTGGACGCCCATGAGTGAAGGAAACGAACCGGGGAAACGAACTTGCCCGCCACAAATGCAAGCGGCGGAACGACTTGTGGAAGTTCGTTTCCCCGACCCCCCTCACACCCCTCGCGATGGGAAACGAATCGCCCCGGCGTCCGGGCGTGCAAACGCGCCTGACCCAGGCGCCCCATGCCCTCGCCGAATGCCGGGGCGGGATTCGAGCGACTTCGAACCACGCCCCTCGGTGTAGCCTCAGCGTGGAGCGTCGGATCCTCGGCCCGCCACCGCCCCTCGTTCGACCTCTTGACCCTCTTTCGCCCCCGGGCTCAGCGCGGCGCCCGCCAGATGCGCGCCGTGCCGTCCTCACTGGCGGAGGCGATGCGCCTGCCGTCGGGGAAGAACGCCACGCGGCCCACGTAGGCGGTGTGGCCTTCGTACTTGCGCAGCTCCTTGCCGGCCGCCACGTCCCAGACGCGCATCGTGTTATCGGCGAAGCCGGCGCAGACGATGCGTTTGCCGTCCGGCGAGAACGCGGCGTAACCGACACCCTCTACTGTGATCCGCTTCAATTCCTTGCCCGACCCGACATCCCAGACGCGCACGGTGTTGTCGTCGGCGGCAGACAGCAAATGCACGCCATCCCAGGAGAAGCAGGCCGACGTGATGTGCTTGCTGTGTCCGGTCAGCATGCCACGCTCTTTCCCGGTTTCCAGGTCCCACAGGCGGATCGAGAGATCCCAGCTGCATGTCACCGCGAGCCTGGCCTTGTCGCTGTAGGCGACGCCGCTGATCACGCAGCCGTGGCCCGTCAAGACGCCGTCATTCTTCCCTGTCTTCAAGTCCCACAAGTCCATCGTCCGATAGCCGCCGGAAATCGCCTTGCCCTCCGGCCCGAACGCGACGCGGCTCACCCCGATCTTGCCGGGGGTCATCTGGAGGATTCCATCGCCGGTGTCCGCATCCCACAACCGCACGGTGTTGTCGCCGCTACAGGATAGCACCCGCTTGCCATCCGGCGACAGCGCCGCCCCGAAGATGCACCCCGCGTGGCCCTCGAAGACGCGCAGGCACTTGCCGGTGTCGGCGTCCCACAGCCGCAGCGTCTTGTCGGAGCTGCACGTCAGCAGGCGCTTGCCGTCGGCCGACACGGAGACGCCGTGCAGGGGACCCGTGTGGCCGGTCAAGCGCAGCGGCTCGCCGTAGTACTTCTTGTCGAGGACCGCGACGAGTCTCCCGGCGCGGGATCGTACCTCCAGGTCGGCACTGGCCAGGGCCTCGTGCAGCGCGGGAACCGCCGGCTCGCCGATCTCCGAGAGGTGCGTGCTCGCCGACTCGCGCTCGTCGAAGTCGTCGCTGCCGAGCTGCCTGACGAGACGCTCGACGCTCCTGGCGGGCGGCGCGGCGGCGAATGCCAGTGGCAGGGCCAGCAGGAGCAGGGCGAGGCAGCGCGTGATCCAGTTGGTCATGTCGCCCCTCCGATCCGAGGCTCGTTGCGATGGCCGCGGTTGCCGGCGTACCGCGGCTGATGGGTCAGCGCCCGATGACGAGCTCGGGCAGCGCCGCCTGGATCCCCCTCACCCCCGCGTCGGTGACCTTGGTGCTGACGATGGACAGGAGCCGCAAGGTCTTGAGCTCCTTCAGGCCCTTCAGCCCCTCATCCGTGACCCTGGATGTGCTGAGGTTCAGCGTCTGCAAGCCCTCGAGCTGTTTCAGCCCCACGCCCGTGACCCTGGTCCCCATGAGGTTCAGCGACCGCAGCTCCTTGAGGCCCTTCAGCTCGGCCAGCCCCGCGTCCGTGACCCGGGTGTAGCCGAGGTCCAGCTTCCGCAGGCTCTTGAGCCCGTGCAGTGCCTTCAGGCCCGCGTCCGTGGTCTTGCCGGCGCCGACGACGTCACCGGCCACGGACCGGATGATCGCGACGATCCCCGACTCCTCTGGCGCGACCCCCGTGAAATTGACTTCGACGACGGGCTTCCCCGCAGCCGTGTTGTCGCGCGTGACCCTGCCGCCGAGTTTGGTGACCGCGAGGGCCGCCTTATCTTCGGCTTCGTCCGCACGCACGGGCGCGGAGGCCAGGCAGAGGCCCAGACAACATACGAGACATGGATTCATGATCTTGCGCATGTCGGTTCTCCTCATAAGGTAGCGGCCACGGGGCTCAGCCGCTCCTCCGAGGAGAAACATGGGGGCGGCGGCTCAGTGGGCTTTCTCCCGCCCTCACCCTGCGAATGCAGCGCCGTCGGCCCCGCCCATTCGCGGGAAAGCGGGGGACCAGCCCGGCGGCACCGAGTTTGCACGGGATGAGTGGTTGACTCCCCTCCAATAAGGGCCTCCGATGCACGCTCCGCCTCCCCTGATCCGCATTGCCCTCGCCTTGGCCGTCGCACTCGCGCTCGCCGCAGCCCCTCCCGCCCCGTCCCCCGACCCCGAGCCGCCGGGTGACACGAGGGGCGAAGTTGCCACCCCGGCCGTCGATCTCAAGAAGGCCGAGGGCAGCCGGGTGCTGGCGATCCGCGCCGCCGCGAACCAGGCCATCAGCCGGAACTACCTCAAGCAGATCGGCATGGCCGTCCACGCCCACCACGACGTGACGACGCGCCTGCCGGCCGACCTCACGGGCAAGGGTGGCAAGCCGCTGCTGAGCTGGCGGGTCGCGATCCTGCCGTACATCGAGCAGGAGAAGCTGTACAAGCAGTTCAGGCTCGATGAGCCCTGGGACAGCAGACACAACGTCAGGCTGCTCACGCGCATGCCCGAGCTGTTCAACTCGCCGCGCGTCCGGTTGAAAGGGAAGGGCCTCACCGTCTACAAAGTCTTCACGGGCCCGGACGCCGCGTTCGGCCGGGCCAGGCCGCTCGGGCTGGCGATGATCCCTGACGGCGCGTCGAACACGCTCATGGCCGTCGAGTCGAGCGATGCGGTGCCGTGGACGAAGCCGGCCGACATCCCCTTCGACAGGAAGAAGGCGCTGCCCGACTTCGGCAGGGCGTACGGCGGCAGGCCGCTGGCGCTGATGTTCGACGGCACACCCCGCCTGCTGGACCTGAAGAAGCTCAAGCCCGAGACGCTCAAGAACGCCATCGACCCGGCCGACGGCAACGTGCTGGGCATGGAGTGGGACGACGGAGCGATGCCCTGAGGCGGGCCTTCCGGCGGCCCGGTGAGCCTTCAGCGCGGCGCACGCCAGATGCGGACCGTGCCGTCGCCCCCCGCGGAGGCGAGACGCCTGCCGTCGGGGAAGAAGGCCACGCCCGTGACGCACCCGGAGTGCCCGGCGTACGCCCACACCGCGCCGCCCGTCTCGGCATCCCAGAGGCGGACGAGGCCGTCCTGCCCGGCGGTGGCGACGCGCCTGCCGTCCGGCGAGAAGGCGGTGCAGAAGGCGCCCCCGCCCATGTGGGCGTCGATGCGGAGACGCTCGCGGCCCGTGGCGGTGTCCCACAGGCGCAGCGTGCCGTCGTAGCCGGCGGAGGCCAGGCGGCGTCCGTCGGGGGAGAAGGCGACCGCGACGACGGCGGCGCCGTGGCCGTCGAGGACGCGGCCGCCCTTGCCGTCGGCCGGCCAGAGGCGGACGGACCGGCCCCAGCAGGCGGCGGCGACGAGGCCGGCCTTCGCGCTGTAGGCGACCCCACGCACGCCGGCCGTGTGGCCGGCGTAGGGCAGGACGCGCCGGCCGGCCTTGAGGTCCCACAGGGCCATCGAGCCGTCGGAGCCGCCGGCGACCGCCTGGCCCTCCGGGCCGAAGGCGACGGCGGCCACCTCGGCGCCGGGGCCGGCCATCTCGCGGATCAGGGCGCCGGAGCCGGCGTCCCACAGGCGGACGGCGCCGTCGGCGCCGCCGGAGAGGGCGCGGCGCCCGTCCGGCGAGAAGACCGCGCTGAGGACGCGGCCGCCGTGGCCCTCGTAGGCGCGGAGGCGCTCACCGGTGGTGGCGTCCCAGAGGCGCACCACCCGGTCCCCCCCGCCGGTCAGGAGGCGCTTGCCGTCGGGCGAGACGGAGACGCTCCAGGCGCCGTCGCGGTGGGCGCGGAGGCGGCGCGTCTCGACCCAGGCCCTGGCCTCGAGCGGGTTGAGGATGCGGCGGGCACGCGCGCGGACCTCCAGATCCCGGCCGGCGAGGGCACGGCGCAGGGCGTCGAGCGCCGGCTCGCCGATGCCCTCCAAGGCACGGCTCGCCTCCTCCCGTGTCTCGAAGTCGTCGTCGCCGAGGCGGAGGATGAGGCCGGGGATGTCGCCGCCGGGCCGGGGCGGGCCGGCGGCGAGGGCGACACTGGCGGCGGTGAGCAGGAAGAGGGCCGGCATATCGCCTCCAGGCAGGGTAGGCGATTCGACACCCTGCACTCCGCGTGCCGGCGGGGTACAATGCGGCCATCGCCACCGGAGGCCGGGCCATGCAACTGGGATTCGTGAGCGCCATCTTGCCGGAGCTGTCGTTGGAGGAGGTGTTCACCGCCGCCGCCGACGAGAAGTACGACTGCGTCGAGCTGATGTGCTGGCCGGTGGGGAAGGCGGACCGCCGGTACGCGGGCGTCACGCACCTCGACGTGGCGGCGCTCGACGACGCGGCGGTGTCGCGCGTCCACGCCCTGGTGAAGAAGACCGGCGTGGCCATCAGCGGCCTGGGGTACTACCCGAACCCCCTGTCGCCGGACGCGGAGCAGCGGCGGGTGGCCGCGGAGCAGATCGCGCGGGTGATCGACGCGGCGGCGCGGCTCGGCCTGAAGGTCGTCAACAGCTTCATCGGCCGCGACCCGGCGCAGATCATCGAGAAGCAATGGCCGACGGTACGCGAGGTGTGGTCCCCGCTGGTGGCGCGGGCGGAGAAGGCCGGCGTCCGCATCGGCATCGAGCACTGCCCCATGCTGTTCAGCGCCGACGAGTGGCCGGGCGGCAAGAACCTGGCGATCTCGCCGTCGGTGTGGCGCGAGCTGTTCACGATGTTCCCCGGCCCGACGCTGGGGCTGAACCTGGACCCATCGCACCTCGTATGGCAATTCATCGACGCGCCGCGGGTCATCCGCGAGTTCGCCGCGCGTATCGTCCACGTCCACGCCAAGGACGCACGCATCGACCAGGATAAGCTCTACGACCTCGGCGTGACGGGGCTGATGTGGCACACGCCGAAGCTGCCCGGGATGGGTGATGTCAACTGGGGCGCGTTCTTCTCGGCCCTCACGGACACGGGGTATGACGGCCCGGTGTGCGTCGAGGTGGAGGACCGCGCCTACGAGGGCGCCCTGGAGTCGCGTAAACGCTCGCTGCGGCAGTCGCGCAACTTCCTCAGGCAGTGGGTGGCGGGGTGAGGGCTTTCGGGGTGAAGTGGAAGCGGAGGTTCCAGCTCCACCAGAACATGGCTGCGCTCATCACGGCGCTGTGGATCAGGGGGGCGAGGTCACCGGTCCAGCGGATGGCCGCCCCGAGCAGCAGCATGGCGGCACCGGAGGCGAGCATGCGGCCCCAGAAGACGAACCCCAGGACGAAGTGGGAGACCCCGCAGACGGCGGTGAGGGCGGGGTAGGCGGCGAGCAGGTCGCCCGCCGGCGCCGACCAGGAGGCGGGCGAGTACCCGACCAGGACGGCCCAGCTCGCCAGCCAGTAGGTGAGGCCGACCATGGCCGCCGTGTGCTGCGTCACGGGTACCTGACGGAACTTGCCGAGGCTGCCGTGCCACATCACCGCCCAGATCAGTAACAGGCCGGCGGCGACGGAGGCGGCCGCGGCCCACGCGGGCCCATCCCGGCGGATGAGCAGGTAGACGGCCGCGTGGGACAGGAGCAGGGCCAGCCCCATCAGCACCGGCACCTGCCAGGTGTATTCGGCGGGTGGCGGCGTGCGCTCCCAGGCCTGCCGGAGCCACTCCCACGGACCCGGTGGCCGGGCCGCCACGCCACGGCCGGCGAGGTAGCTCTCCAGGTCCTCCGCGAGCGCCAAGGCGGATGGGTAACGCCCCGCCGGGTCCTTGCGCAGGCACTTGAGGCAGACCGCCTCGAGGTCACGGTCCGCATGCGGGGCGATGGCGCTGGGCTCGACGGGCTCCTCGGCGATGACGCGGGACAGCAGCTCGGCCTGCGACTCCCCCTGGAACGGGGCACGCCCCGCGAGCAGGTGGTACAGCACGCCGCCGAGGCCGTACACGTCCACGGCGACGCTGAGGTCGGCCCGGCCCTGGGCCTGCTCGGGCGCCATGTAGGCGGGCGTGCCGGCGACGCCGGCGGAGGCCTGGCTCGCCGCCTCGCCCAGCCATCGTGCGAGGCCGAAGTCGGCGACGAGGGGGACGGGCCCCTCGCCGGACAGGTCGAGGAGAATATTGGCGGGCTTGAGGTCGCGGTGCAGGATGCCGCGTTGGTGCGCGTGATGCACCGCGCGTGCGGCGAGGGCCACCATGCGGGCGATCTCACGCGGCCTCCCCCTGATCGAGGCCGCGTGGGCGGCCAGGGTCCCGCCGGCGATCCAGGGCGTGACGAGGACGGGCTGG
Source organism: uncultured Alcaligenaceae bacterium (assembly GCA_964630925.1). Lineage (GTDB taxonomy): Bacteria > Planctomycetota > Planctomycetia > Gemmatales > Gemmataceae > RGDT01. The sequence goes on along the minus strand of CAZVZK010000058.1, from coordinate 18,929 downwards.
CCGTCCTGCTCCGCGGTGCGGTACACCGGCAGGATGTTGTCGTGGCGCAGGCCGGCGGCGGCCTCGGCCTCGAAGCGGAAGCGCTCGAGGTCACGGGCCGACGCCCCCGCCCGCAGGACCTTGACGGCCTCGTGCCTGCCGAGGGCGGCGTTGTACGCCTTGTAGACGACGCCCATCCCGCCGCGGCCAATCTCCTCCATCGGGCCGTAGCCGTCGAGCGCCGGCAGCGTGGCCGCGGCCGGGCGGTGGGGCGTCGTCGCCTCGCTGGCGGTGTCTTCCATGGCGATAATGTACGGCCGGCGTCAACCCTTCCTCTTCTCGCTGATCACCGGCAGGCTCGCGGCCCGCTCGGCGTTCAGCGCCGCGTAGTGCCGCCACCGCTCCGGCAGGTCCATCTCATCGAAGATCGCCTCGACAGGGCACTCGGGGATGCACGCCTGGCAACAGGTGCAGTCCTTCGGGTCGATGTACAGCATCGTCTCGCCCTCGTGGAAGCAATCCACGGGGCAGACCGCGACACAGTCGGTGTGCTTGCAGCCGATGCACGGCTCGGTCACGACGGAAGCCATGATTCGCTCCTGCTCTGGAGGCGGGGCGATCCTCCTCCGCCGCGTACATGCCCGTTCGGCGCGTATGATGGACACGGGGCGCGCGAGATTCTCCATTGGGGCGCATTGACGCCAGCCAGTGAAGGAAACGAACCGGGGAAACGAACTTTCGCGACGCAAAGGCAAGAGAAAGAACGACTTGAGGAAGTTCGTTTCCCTGACCCCCTCACACCCCCCCCACGCGATGGAAACGAACCACGGGGGCGCCGATGCACGACCTCCCCTCCGCCGAGCTGCTGGCCGCCTGCGAACGCCGCGACCCGGACGCCGAGGCGGAGCTGTTCCGCCGCTACGCCGAGCGGCTGGTGGCGCTGGCGCGGCCACGCCTGTCGCGCACCCTGGCGGCGCGTCTCGACCCCGAGGACGTGGTGATGTCGGCGTGGCGCAGCTTCTTCAACCTGGTGCGTGAGGGGCGCGTCGAGGCCGGCGACGGCGGGCTGTGGCCGCTTCTGGTCCGCGTGGCGCTACGCAAGCTGGCCCACGCCGCCCGGCGGCACACGGCGGCCCGGCGCTCGGCGCGGCGCGAGGAGCCGGAGGCCGAGGTGCCGTCCGCCGGGCCGGGGCCGGCGGAGGCGGCGGCCCTCCTCGACGAGGTGCGCGCCACCCTGGAGCCGCTGCCGGCCATCCAGCGGCGCATGGTCGAGGCGCTGCTCCAGGGGCACGACGCCGACGAGATCGCGGGCATGGTGGGCCGCTCGGCACGCACGGTCCGCCGCGCCCTCGCGGCGGCGGAGGAGGAGCTACAGCGCCGCCTGACCGACGCCCCCATCATCGCCGGGGACATGGATTACGGCGAGATCGTCCTGGAGCGGCAGATCGGCACGGGCGGGATGGGCAAGGTGTACCGGGCGCGCCACCGGGTCACGGGCGAGGCGCTGGCGGTGAAGCTGCTCCGTAAGCCGCTGCGCGGGCACGCCGTCGCCGCCGGGCGGTTCGTCGAGGAGGCGCGTCTCCTGGGCCGTCTGCGTCACCCGCACATCGTCGCCGTCCACGGGGCCGGCGTGCTGCCCGACGGCGGGCTGTTCCTGGCGATGGAGCTGTGCGCCGGCGACCTGTCGCGGGCGGAGGGCGACGTGATCCGGCGGGTGGCCGAGGCGGCGGAGGCGGTGCAGTACGCCCACGACGCCGGCGTCATCCACTGCGACCTGAAGCCGTCGAACATCCTGATCGCGCGGGGCGGGGCCAGGGTGGCCGACTTCGGGCTGGCGCGGCTCCTCGGCGGGGACGGCCCGCGCGGCGGCACGGAGGGGTTCCTCGCGCCGGAGCAGGCCGCCGGGGCCGCCGTCACGCCACGGGCTGACGTGTACGGCCTGGGGGCGGTGCTGCGGGCGCTACTGGGGGACGCGATGCCTGACGTGGCGCGGCGGTGTCTGGCGGACGACCCCGTACGCCGGCCCGCGGCGGGTGAGGTGGCGGCCGAGCTGCGGCGGATGACACCCTGATCGGGGGCGATCTCATGGTCTTCAGCCCCCAACTGGCGCCGCACGCCAGGCCGACGCCTCGCGGCCGTTCGGCTTCCGCTACTCCACAACCACCGTCATCCCCCGGGCGGGGGCCTGACCCCGCTGGCGCTGCCCGGCGCGCGTCCATCCCCGCCGCAGCACTGCTCCCGTGAGGGCAGCGAAAGCTTGCAGGTTCGATTTGGTCGAGTTCGACGACGCCGTCACGCCCCCGCTGGCCGGGCCGCGTCCGGCTGGATTCGCTGGCGGTCGAGGAGGCCACCAGGCTGCGTGCCCTCCGGCCCCTGCTCAACGTGTTGGAGAAGCTCGCCGTCATCCTGCGCCGTCGCTGGGGGCGATGACTCCGCCTTGCGCCAAGAGGTCGACGCACTCCGAGTCTGATACCAAAGCAGGTTGAAGGGCCTCACCGCCAGTCCCCGGACAACTGCCAGGCCGCCCACCACGCCACGGGCGAGCGGCGGGCCCCGGCAGCGGGCATGACACGCAGCTCGCCCACGGTGCCGCGGCGGACCAGCTCCTTCTTCAGGTCCGCCCTCCTCCGCTCGACCCAGCCGGGGTTACGCATCACGTCGATCTGCGCCTGCCTCAACGCCTCGATCTTTGGGAGCTTCTTCTCCCACAGGTGTCGGTAGAAGCGTTCCATCAGGACGGACGTGGCGGCGTCGTCCACCGACCACAGCGAGCCGACCACGCTGCGGCATCCGGCGACGGCGAAGGCGCGCTGCAGGCCGAGCAGGCCCTCGCCGGCCGCCGTGACACCGAGGCCCGTCTCGCACGCGCTCAGCACCGCCATGTCGAGGCGCGAGAGCGGCAGGCCGGCCACCTCCTGCGCGGTCAGGACGGCCTCGTTGCCGCGCACACGCCGGTTCGCGTCGGCGAACACCAGCCCGGACAGCAGCCCCGGATGCCAGCCGCCCACCCCGCCCTCGCCGAACAGCAGGCCGGCGCCCCGGTCCGCGGCGCTCCTCATCGAGTCGGGCGCGAAGTAGCCGTGGGTCGCCAGGTGCGCGTGGGTGGCTTCGGTGAGGGCGAGGCGGGCCGCGTCCGCGGTGGCCTTCCCGCCGGAGAGGCGGACGGCCTTGCCGCGCTTCCCGAACAGCTCGACGGCCAGGTCCGCCTCCGCCGCCGCCCCGGCCAGGGGCGGCCACGCCCCCGCCCCCTCCCCGAAATCGACCCCGCCGACGGCCAGCAGCGACGGCCCCGCCGGCTTGTGGGGCGCGAGCAGGCCCGGCAGCAAACGCGGCACGGCCACGAAGCCCAGCGAGACCTCCTCGATGAGGAACGTGTCGGCCTTACCGCCGGGCAAGGCCGCCCAGGGCAGCCGGCACAGCGGCCCATCCGGCGACAGCAGCACCACACCGGCGCCGTCGAGGTGCCTTTCGAGGGGCAGCCAGACCATGCGCCGCAGCACGGCGGAGTCGCGCTGCGAGTGCCTCCCCTTGGACAGCGCGGCCCGCCATTCACGGATGTGCCTGTTGATCGGGGGCGCCGGGCCCAGCTCGACCCGGACGGGGGGCCGGCCCCGACGCAGCACCCAGGCCGCGTAGTGGTGAGGCAACGGCTCATCTTCCCTGGCGGGGCGGAACGGTTGGCGGACGTAGACGCAGAAGTCCACGAGGGCGACGCCGGGGGGGAGGGCGTCGGCCAGGGCGTCGCTCGTGAGCCGCGCCGACGGGTCGTCGAGCGACACGCCGCGCCCGGCGAGCGACCGCTCCAGACGCTCCTTGTCGGCCGTGCGCTGCTGGATGCGCTCGCCGTCCCCGGGGCCGTTGCGGGCGCCCAGCCCGGCGATGTCGCGGTTGAGCGTGTCGAGCGCGGCCAGGTCCGCCCTGGCCGCGGGGTCACCCCGGCCGGCCTCGGCGATGGCCCGCAGGCGTGTCTGATGGGCGAAGGCGGCCCCCTTCCACGCCAGCACGTGCCGGTGGCTCAGCTCGGCACGGTGGCCCGGCAACGACAGCCGGATGTTCAGAAGGTACCTGTTCCCCGAGATCGCCTCACGCTGCTGCCGCTCCGACCGCGCCCCGGCCAGCCGGGCGTCCCTCCGGGCCTGGGCGGCGAGGGCCCGCTCGGCCACCAGCAAGGCGGCGTCCTGCCGGCCCATGTTTGCCAGGCAGACGGCCATGTTCATCAGGGAGCGGGCCTGCCCCGGCCCGTCCCCGCCCTCCCTGGCCGCGCGCAGCGATTCCGCCTCCCCAGACAGGCGGAGCGCGCGGGCGGGATCGCCCGCGTCGCACGATGCCGCCACCAGCGCCATCAGCAGCTCCTCCCTCTGCCTGGGCCGCAGGGGCTTGCGCAGGGCCGGCTCCAGGAGGGCGAGCGCCTCTCGTGTCCTCCCGTCGAGCGTGAGGATCGCGGCCAGGTTGCGCAGCGTGTCGATCGGCTCCTCGCCGGCCTTCCGCTGGGCGGCGATGCTCGCCTCGAAGGCGGCGACGGCCCCCTTGCGGTCCCTCATCTCACCGAGGGCCACCCCCAGGTTACCCAGCGTGGCGATGTAATCCTTGTGCGTCTCCCCCGGCTGCGGCCGGGCCAGCTCCGCCACACGCCTCAGGACGGGCGCCGCCGCACGGAAGTCCTCCGCCTCGAGGAGCATCAAACCCCAGAGGGCGGCCGCGCGGAGGCTCTCGGGGTGACGCTCGCCCAGGGCCGCCCTGGACGCCCGCACGGCCTCGGCGCCGAGCTCGGCCGCGGCCGCCAGGTCCCCCGCCCGGGAGTAGGCCTCCGCGAGGGCGTCCAGGGCCCGCAGGGTGGTGGTGTGGCCGCGGCGCAGGTAGGCGCGGCCCAGCGCCACCGCCCGCCTGAGGACGGCGACCCCCTCGCGGCGGCCTCCCGTCTGTGACAGCAGCCGGCCCAGGTTGATCAGGCTGCCGATGAAGTTGGCGTCCTTCTCGCCCCTCCCCTTCTCCAACGCCGCGCTCGCCTCGCGGTAGAGCGCCAGCGCCTGCGTCTGGCGCCCGTCGGCATCGAGGACCGCGCCGAGGTTGCCCAGGCAGATCGCGATGGCGACATGGCCGGGCGGATGAAGGCGTCGGCGGATCGCCAGCGCCTCGCGAGTGGCCTTCTCGGCGCCCGCGAGGTCGCCGAGCCGCTGGAGGACGGTCCCCAGCTCGTTCAAGGCCAGCGCCGCCTCCTCCCTCTCGGTGCCGAGCCCCCGTGAGATGGCCAGCGCCCGGCGGAGCGTCGCGGCGGCTGCCTTGAGGTCGAACTTCACCTGCGCCATCCCCATCAGCCCGAGGACGCGACCATAATTCTGGTGGCTATCGCCGACCGTCTCCCGCAGGATAGCCTCCGCCCGCCCGAACGAGTCCAGGGCGGCCCGACTGTCGCCCCCTTCGTGCTGGACTATCCCGATGACCTCGTGGCACGTGGCCGTCAAGTAGTGGCGCGGCCCCAGCAGCACTACGCAGTCCGCCAGCGTCCGCTTGCCCAGCGTCAGCGCCTCCTTGACCCCGCCCTCCACAGCCGCGATACGGGGAATGTCGCGGGAGATGCGTGCCAGCGTCAGACGCTGGGCCGGCGTCAGCCTCGCCTCCGTCTCCAACTCCTCCCGCCTCTGGCGGATGATCCGCGTGTTCCAGTCATCGGCGCCGTATACCCTGGTCGCGATGGCCTCCTGCCGCCGCACCTGTGCCAGCGCCTCCTTCCATCGCCCCTGGCTGCTCAGGTACTGGGGCAGGAAGCCGATGGCCACGGCCGTGAAGGGGTCCCACTCGCCGAAGGCCTTCTCCGCCAACGCGACCGCCTCGAGGTTCCTGGCGATGGCCCTGTCCCTCGCGGATGCTCTCCAATCGGCATCGGCCTGCTGGAAGAGGGCGGTGATACGCTTGCCTGCCTCTTCCTGTGCCGGCGAAGCGGGGACGGGCGGGCCGGCCGCGAACGACGACAACGCGAGGACTGCCAAGAGCTTCATCGGGACCCCTCCTGTCGCTGATCGGCCCGCGCCTGGGGGGCTGAGCGCGGCCCGGCCGTTGATGCACTCTGCTACCGAACAACGCGACGGTCAGCGGGAGAACACCGCGAAGTTCTTCGGCCCGCCGCCCGGCCGCACCTCGACGGTGAGCTCCGTCTCGGCGTTGAAGCGCGGGGCGACGGCCTCGGCGACCTCGTCGACGAGATCGCCGGGGTTGCCCATCGAGTCTCGCACCTTCCGGCCGGTCTTCTTCAGCCCGTGGATTTGCACCTTGTAGGCGCCGGGGAGCAGCGCCTGTCCGCCCACGAACGAGTACTTGCCGGCCTTGATCTCACCCGACACGCCGGTCCCCCCGGTGGGATCCGTGGGGATCAACAAGAGGGTGCCCGCTTCCAGAGGTTCGCCGTCGAGCAGGACCTCCCCCGAGAGGTCGGCCCGGCCTCCGCCCGAGCACCCGGCGGAGGCACAGACGAGACACAGAACGAGCCAGTGGCGAGCGGGCCACATGCGCGTGTCCTCCCTTGGTGGAAGCCGAGACGGCTCAATAATCGTTGGTCACGACCTCGGAGCCCTGGGAGGTCCCCAGATCGCGCCAGGCGGCCGCACTGATGCCGTTGGCGATGAAGCGGGTACTGCCGTCACAGAACGCGACGTTCACACCGCCCGTGTGCCGGCTGCGTGCGGCGAAGGCGCGGACGTGGGTGCTGTCCGCGTAAACGACCCCCGTGCAGTTGGCGGGCGGGTTCGGCGGATTCGGGTCGCAGTACGAGTGCGTCAGGACGTCCGGGCTCGCGTCGTTGGGGCGCAGGGAGGTGACGAACGCCGCCGCGTCGCCCCACCATGTCATGCCGCGCAGGTCGTAGCGCTGCCCCTGGATCACCTCCGCCAACATCAAGGTGTTGCTCGTCCCGTCGGTGATGCCGGTGATGCGCTGGGGGGCCGCGAACTGGAAAGGCGCGCCGGCGAACTGGTTGCCCGCCCAACTGGTCTCGGTCCGCATCACGGCGGTGTTGTTGTTATCCCCGACCGCCGTGTTCCCGAAGTTGGCCGCGTAGTTGTGGTAGCTGGACCCGGCATACGTCTGGCCACGCGCGAGCGCGATGATGTCGCTGGGGCAGGTGCAGAGGGCGAGCTGCTTGCTCGTCACGGAGGTGATGTTCGTCCCGGTCCACGCGCCCGCGTAGGCATGGGCCGGGGTGTTGTAGCCCTGATACAGCCGGAACAAGGGGTCCTGCTCGATGTGAGGCAGGATCAACACCTGCCAGGTGCCGGAGCCGTGGTAGGTGCTGCCGCCTTCAGGGAAGGCGCCGTGCGTGGCCTCATGGCTGAACATGCCCAGTGCGAGCTGGTGGAGGTTGTTGGCGCACTTGATGCGTGCGGCGGCCTCGCGCACCTTCTGCACCGCCGGGAGCAGGAGGCCGATGAGGACCGCGATGATGGCGATGACCACCAGCAGCTCGATCAGCGTGAACGCGCGGCGGGCGAGGCGGCGGGCAAAGGGCATGCTTCACTCTCTTCGGTCCTTGGGGAGGAGAGGGGATCTCGCGCGGCCGGTGAAGCGGAGGAGACATTCTCCGAACCGCCCCGCCCGAGTCAACCCAGTTCCGACGCACGGCCATGCACTCCGTCGGCACGACGCAAGCGGGTGGGCGTGGGTGGGCGTGCCCTCCCGGATTAGAACGCACCGAGGCGCCCGGAGTGGACAAGGGAATCACCGGCGTCCCCTCACCGGGGCGCAACAGCCCGCCCGGATTTTTTCCGGTAACGGGCGAACCTCCGGCCCGTATGAGGGTCTGAAGGGTGTGAACGCCGCGAGTGCGGCAAGGAGACGAAGAGATGAGCCATAAACGCTCCCACGGTCTAGCCTCATGGGACCGTGGCGTAACGGCAGCGTACGGGCCTTTTAAGCCCGGTGGTGGGGGTTCGAATCCCTCCGGTCCTACTGTCTGACTCTTTGACAACCCGGTATCCAACACTCAAGCGCCTGTGGTGTAGTGGCTGTCATGCTACCTTGCCAAGGTGGAGGAGCGGGTTCGATTCCCGCCTGGCGCTCTGGTGACCGTGCCCCACGGCGAGGGCCTACAAACCAACCATTGTAATGGGGAGGTCGAGGGTTCGAATCCCTCCGGGTCCACTGACGGGCCTGTAGCTCAGCGGGGAGAGCGCCAAAAAAGTTCCAAGCTCCCGCGACTCGCATGGTCACCTTTCTCTCCGAATGGCGTAGCCTGGTCATCGCGCCAGCCTGGGGGGCTGGAGAACGCAGGTTCGAATCCTGCTTCGGAGACTGTTCGATACGCCCTGGTGGAGCAGCCAGGAGTGCTCGCCACCCTGTCAAGGTGGAGGCCACGGGTTCAAATCCCGTTCAGGGCGCTGGTCCGATCTGAAACGTATCCGTTGGGCAGGTGGTGAGCCCCGTCGCCTGTAAAGCGACCGCGAAAGCTTGCAGGTTCGATTCCTGCCGGATGCACTGTCCTCCTCGGGTGGGCTGGGTCCGACTGAGCCTCCTAAGCTCGGACGGCTGGGTTCGATTCCCATGACCCGAGACTCTGTGAGTATTGCAGATTGCAGATTGCAGATTGCAGATTGCAGATTGAAAGAAGACCAGCCAGGATCGGCCACATGGACCAACGGGCAGAGTCGGCCGTCTCAAAAGCGGCATGTTCCCGGTTCGACTCCGGGTGTGGCTACTCGTCTTGTCTTTCAATCTGCAATCTGCAACCTGCAATACTCGGATGGCACTGTAGACCAACTGGCAGGAGTCGCCACGCTCAGAACGTGGACAGTGTGGGTTCGAATCCCACCGGTGCTACTCTCGATAAGGCGAGCGGCCCGCCGGGCGGCCGGCGGAGAGACGGGCCGGGCCACCCGTGTCGATCGTCGCCGGCCCGGCCACCCGGCGGGCCGCTCGCTCCGGTTTTCAATCTGCGACCTGCGACCTGCGACCTGCGATACTCACCGTTTCCCCTGTAGCTCAGCGGTAGAGCGAGTGGCTGTTAACCACCAGGCCGGAGGTTCGATCCCTCCCGGGGGAGCTTCGACGAACGAACGGAAGGCAGCCGGATACGGCTCGCCGGGCCGCTTTGGAAAAGCGTGCCCCCGCAAGGGGATGAGGGTTCGACTCCCTCGCCTTCCGCTGTCCGAGCTTCATTGACGGTGTCCGTGGTGTAAAGGCTTGCACGCCAGGCTGTGAACCTGGAGGCGATGGGTTCGATTCCCTCTGGACACACTCGGGAGGGTAGGGGCGGGGGGGGGGGGGGCGCGGCCCCCCCCCCCCCCCCCCGGGTGCCCCCCCCCCCCCCCCCCCGCCCCCCCCCCCGCCGGCG
>CAZVZK010000058.1:0-9621 GCA_964630925.1 uncultured Alcaligenaceae bacterium | reverse complement strand
GGTTAATGGGGGGCCCCCCCGGGTGTTCACCGGGTGGGGTGGGGGTGGGTCCCCCGGGGAACCCCTGGGGTGGGGTGGGGGGGGTTGGGGGCCGCCGGCGGCCCCCTCCCGCCCCTCGCGTTTCCGCCCCGCCTCGCCCCCGGGCCGCCGCACTCGCGGCGGCGTCGGCCTCACCGCGGCGGTCCCTGGGAGAACACCAGCGTGCCGTCGTCCAGCTCGCCGAAGTACAGGCTCATGAGGTCGAGCAGGTAGTCCTGGGGCATGGACCAGGGGGCCTTCGCGCCCTGGTTGGGGAACAGGCCGGCCCCGCGTTGGATGTAGCCCGACGTCAGGTCCAGAAGCGGGCCGCCGGGGCCGACGTCGGGGTCGGCGTGCGGGACGCACCGCGTCGCGCCGCGGCGGCCCATCTCGTCGAGCAGACGGCAGACGTAGAGGGCCGACAGCTCGGCCCGCAACGTCCAGGAGGCGTTGACGTAGCCGACGCAGACGGCGCAGTTGGGGACGTCGCCGAGCAGCACCCCCTTGTAGATCAGACGCCGGCCGGGGTCGATGGCCACGCCGTCGGCCGAGAGGCGGATGCCGCCGCAGGCCAGGAGCTTCAGGCCCGTCGCCGTCACGAGGATGTCGGCCTCCACCTCCTGGCCGGACTCAAGGAGCACCCCGCGCCGCGTGATCCTCTCGATGCGGCCGGTGACGACGGAGGCGCGGCCCGACCGGATGGCGCGGAACAGGTCGGAGTCGGGCACGATGCAGAGACGCTGGTCCCAGGGCTGGTACCGCGGGGTGAAGTGCGTCTCGATGTCGAAGCCGGGGGGCAGCTCCCGCTTCAGGCGTCCGAGGAGGAAGTTTTTGGCGCGCTCCGGGGACCGGCGGCACACCCGGTAGAGGTAGCGGGCCAGGAGGACGTTCTTCCAGCGGATGAGCCAGCAGGCCAGGCCCTCCGGCAGGAGGGCGCGGAGGAGCCGGGCCAGGGGGTCCTGCGCGGGGACCGACAGGACGTACGACGGCGAGCGCTGCAGCATGGTGACGTGGGCGGCGGCCTTCGCCAGCGCGGGGACCAACGTGACCGCCGTCGCACCGCTGCCGATCACGCAGACACGCTTGCCGCGGTAATCGAGGCCGTCGGGCCAGAACTGCGGGTGGACGATCGGGCCCGCGAAATCCTCGCCGCCGGGGAAGGCGGGGGCGTGGCCGGCGTCGTAGTCGTAATAGCCGCTGCACAGGTAAAGGAAGCGGCAGGTGAATCGCGCCGGCCGGCGTCCGGGGCCGGCCTCGGCCTCGACGGCCCAGAGAGAGTCGGCGGATGACCAGGAGGCGGCCACGACGCGGTGTTGGAACCGGATGTGGCGGGCGATGCCGAGCCGCTCGGCGGTGTCCTTGAGGTAAGCGAGGATGGCCGGGCCTTCCGCGATGGCCCTGGGCTGCCGCCAGGGGCGGAAGGAGTAGCCGAGCGTGAACATGTCGGAGTCGGAGCGGACGCCGGGGTAGCGGAAGAGATCCCAGGTGCCGCCGAGGGAGGCGCGGCCCTCCAGGATGGCGTAGCTCGGGCCGGGGCGGCGGGCCCGGAGGTAATGGCCGGCGGCGATGCCGGAGATGCCGGCGCCGACCACGAGGACATCGTAATGCTCGACGGACATGGCTGGCTGGCCCCCCGCCCCTCGGGCCGAGGGATCCTGTCATTGTGAGCGGGGGCGCGGCGGCGGCGAGTGGGCGCGCTCGCCGGGCCGGCGGTCCGAACCCCTCCGTGGGGCTGAAGCGCCGGCCCGCCACCTCATCGTACGCCGCCTCGTTCGGTCAGCTGCCCTTGCCCGTGGCGAGGTCCCACATGCCGCGGTCGGGCTTGCCCGTGGCGTTCTTGTCGTCCATCAGGGTGGTGACGTAGGTGATCTTGGTGAAGTTCAGGGAGAGCGACTCCATGGGGCGGGCGCTGCCGTCGCCGCCGGTGCCGGAGGTGCTGAACGACGAGATGACCGCGTTCTCCAGCTCCAGCGCCAGGTAGGTCTCCCACTTGTCCTTGTCCGTCTTGCAGAAGTCGATCTTGACCTTCTTGCCCTCGCCCCACAGCGACGCCTTGAACAGCGAGGTGCTCGCGCAGTCGAGGTCCTTGGTCACCACGACCTCGCTCACGGACGGGATGGCGGCCTCGCGGTTGGTGCCGCGGCCCGAGGCGCTGGTGATGTGGCGGTTCACGCCCATCTGGCAGCTGTGCAGCTCGATCCAGCCCTTGTGCCCCTCGGCGGTCACCGAGCCCTTGATCCCCGCATACTCCATGTAAATCGGCATGTCTTGCTCTCGCTCCTGGTCTTGTCCCGTTCGTGGGGTGGTAACCCCCTCTGCATACCTAGATAGAGGCTGGCAGGGCGTTGTGACGGAAAATCGCGAAATGATCCTTCACGCGCCCAGACGCCGGCCCAGCTCCTGCAAGCACATCCGCACCACGAACGCCGCCGGCACCGGCCCCGACAGCCGCGAACGCACCGCGGCCTCGATGGCCTGCTTCTGCGACCCCGGCAGGGCCGCCCACACCGCCTCCAGCGACTGGCTCGCCTGCCGGCGCTCCGACTCCGACGACTGCTCGCGGCGGCGCTGCTCGGCGGCCTGCTCGCGGGCCTCGGCCCGCTTGCGCTCTCGTTCCAGCAGCTTGACCGCGTCGCCCAGGTACTTCTGCGCCGCCCCGCTCAGCGAGCGGCAGTCCGGCCATTCCTTCTTCGCCACCTTCACCAGCAGTGTCATCACCTCTGTCGCCGCCTCCCCGAGGTCGGCGATCATCTGCCGCGCCTGCTCGATGTCGCGCGGGCCGGGGGCCGCCGTCGAGCCCCACCGGCGGTAGAACTCGCGGGCCAGCTCGGCCGCCGGGGCGTCGATCACCGGCGCCGGGGCTGCCGCCTCCGGGGCCGCCTCGCGGCCAGGGGCCTGGAGGATGATGCGCCACTGGCCGGCCTTCACCTTCTGGAAGCGGCCCTCGGGCGGGGCCGGCGCCAGGAAGCCGATACGCTCCAGCTCCTCCAGGCCCGGCGTCAGCCGCCGCTTGAGGAGGGCGACGTTGCCGGCGTCGGTCAGGCCGACGTGGCCGCAGGCGAACTCGGTGAGGTCGAGCTGCAGCGAGGGGCTGTTGTAGAAGCGTTTGTCGAGGAAGCGGTACATCCGCTGGGCGGTGGGCGTCTTGAGGGCGAAGAAGACGCTCAGGTCGAGACGCTTGAGGTTGCCGGCCTGGAGGCTGGCGTAGAACTGCTGCGTCCAGGTGACCCAGGACGCCAGCTCGGTGCCGGCCTTGCGCGGGCCGCTCACCTGGCGGCCGATGCGGTAGCCGCTGACGATGCCGGTGGCGACCTCCTCCTCGTAGGCCCGCCCCGAGGCGTCCCACCAGGCGTTCTCGTAGCGGATGGTCAGCGACTTCAGGCGGCGCAGCACGTCGCGGAGGCGCGTGTAGCTACGCCCGTTCGGGGCCCAGCCCATGACCTCGAAGAGCTGCGACGGGCAGAAGTGGACCGTGTCGCCGGCGAAGTTGTCGGCGTGCTTGGCGACGTAGAGCAGCGCCAGGATGACGTGCTCGTCGGCGGGCGTGGGCAGGCCGTCGCGGGCCGTCGAGGTGAGGGTGACCTTCTGCTTGACGCGCTGGCGTGTGGACGGGTCGTAGCGCGAGGCGTGCAGCTCCATGCGGTCGGCCTTGTGGCCGGACTCGTCGGCCTTCTGCGCCCGCTGGAGGGCGGAGATGGGGAAGTCGGCGAGGTTCATCTCGTCGCGCCCCTCGCGGAGCCGGGCCTGCTCGTTGATGTTCATGTTCCCCTGCCTTACGACCTTCTCATGTCCACACCCATGCGCCAAGGCGCTGCCGCGCGGATTGGCCGGGCGCGGGCCTTTGGTGTGGTTTGTCTTCTCTGGTTGGCAACCCTGGTTTGGCGCGGCGGGTCGTCCCGCGCATCCTGTTGCCGACACGGTTCTTATGGCGACGGGGGACGCACACGGGGTGCGCGGCCGCCCGTCAGCGGCGCGCCTGGCGGCACGCGGTCGGCGCGGGCGGATGTGCCCGGCCGCCCGCGGTCTTGTGCCCGGCCGCCCGCGGACCGGACCTCGACGTGTGCCCGGCCGCACGGGGACCGGCCGGGATCCGACCCTCTCGCAGCTGCGCAGCTGCACTTTCCGCAGCTGCGCAGCTGCGAGAGGGGTGAATGCCCGTCGAGCCGGTCCTGGGTTCGCGTGCGGCGGGGCACATTTCGGGTCTCGGTCCGCGTGCGGCGAGGCACATCTCGCCTGGCCGACGAACCATACCGCGCGTTCGGGGGCGCGCCCAGCGGATGGCGAAGATGTCCGGCCTGGGAAAGACAGTAAAAAGGGGGTGCCGTGCCGGATGGCGCAAGCGTTGCGCCCTTGCCGGCCTTGCGGGGGTGGGCGAGATGGACCGCGAGACGCTGCGGGTGTTGCTGTCGCCGGCGGGCCAGGCGGCCCTGGCCGAGGCGATGGCGCTGGCGCCGGATGACGGCACGTTCCTGGCCTGCGCGACGCGGCTGGGCAAGCGTCATCCGCCCGAGCTCGTGCGGGCGGCGTTGCAGACGGCGATTCTGCGGGCGCGGGGCGTGGCCAAGTTCACGCGGGCGGCGGCGATGTACTTCACCCGCGAGGCGCTGGAGCAGGCGACATCGGAGGCCGTCGCCCGCCACCGGGCGGGGCGCTTCGCCGGAATGCGGCGGGTGGCGGACCTGGGGTGCGGCATCGGCGGTGACGCCCTGGCGCTGGCCGAACACGCCGAGGTGGCGTGCGTCGAACGCGACGGGGTGCGCCTCGACATGGCCGGTGCGAACGTCGCGGCGTACGGGGTGCGCGAGCGGTGCGTGCTGACCGAGGGCGATGTGTTCACGGCGGATGTCGGGGCCGTCGAGGCGGTGTTCGTCGACCCGGACCGGCGTGTCGGGGGCAAGCGGCGTCTCTCGACGCTGGACTGTGAGCCGGCGCTGGGGGAGGTGGCGCGGCGCTTCCCCGGCGTGCCGCTGGCGGCCAAGCTGGCCCCCGGGGTGCCGTTGGAGGAGCTGGCGTCCTACGGCGGCGAGGTGGAGTGCTTGTCGCTGGACGGCGAGCTGAAGGAGTGCGTTCTGTGGCTTGGGGCGTGGGCGGGGCCGCGGCGGCGGGCGACGGCGCTGCCGTCCGGGGTGACGCTGACGGAGGACGTGGCGTTGCCGGGGGCGCGCGAGCCGGGGGCGTGGCTGATCGATCCGGGGCCGGCCGTGGCGCGTTCGGGGCTGGTGGGCGGGCTGGCGGCGCGGCTGGGGGCGTGGCCGGTGGATGCGTCGGTGATCTACCTGTCGGCGGATGAATATTCGCCGGGCCCGCTGGCGCGGGCGTGGCGTGTGTGGGGATGGATGCCGCTGCACGCCGGGCGGCTACGCGAGTATCTGCGCGGGCGCGGCGTGGGGCGGGTGAGCGTGTCGCGGCGCGGCGTGCCATGTGACCCGGACGACCTCGTTCGCAAGCTGAAGCTGTCGGGCGACGCGGCGGCGACGCTGGTGCTGACGCCGGTGCTTGGCCGGGCATGCGTGGCGGTGTGCGATCCGGTGCCTGTGTAGGAGCTGCATGGACGGCAGCGCGGGGCGTGTAATTTCTTCCCGGCGGGCGGAAGGGCGCGGCGTGGCGGCCGGGGCGTGCGATACGGCGTATCTGCCGACCATGCAACGTCTTGCGGTCCAATCGCGGCGAACGGGTGGTGTCTGGCACGGGCGGTGCAAAGGGAGGAAGAGTCGAAGCGAGATGGCTTCCAAAGACGGGGCCGGATTCGCAGAGAAGAGCGGCTCGGGGCCGGAACCCCTGGGCCGGCCGCACCAGGCCCGCTTCACAAGGGCGGGCCTGGTGTGCCCTTCCCCCGAAGGAACCCCCTCCTGCCGTGGCCGTCCCCCCGGCCACGGCGGAGATCTCCCCCGCCCGTGGTGTCCCCCCATCCGGGCGGTTCGTCCTCTTCCCTTCCCCCCCCCACCCGCGCCACGAGGCGCGGGTGGTTCCGTTTCCACACCCCTTTACACGTCGCCCGCGCTGTAAACCCCTCGCAACGCCGATTCACGCCGGCCCTCATTCCTCCGCCGGCTGAATCGGTGTAACATGTTGCTGGTGCCATTGTTGCGGAAGTGGCGGCGACGGCGGGCGCGGCGGCACGGCGGGTGCAAGGGATTCAGCCGTCGAGATGGGCCAGTGATTCGAGAGGTGCGTCATGGAGTTCCGCTGGATCGCTTTGCTCGCCCTGTGGACGCTGGTCAGTGGCCCCATCTTCGGCGTGCCGCAGGGCCCCGCGTCCGGCAAGCCGGCCCCGATCAAGGTCAAGATGGGCCAGTCGCTGCGTTAATCGTCCTCGTCGCCCTCGTCCTCGTCCTCCCAGACGTCCTCGTCCTCGACGGCATCGCCCAGCAGGGCGTCGAACGCCTCGCGCATGATCCACGCCTGGCGTGTCACGTTCGGCTCGGTGCTGGCCCGCTCCAGGGCGTGGCGCAGGGGGTCTCGCACGTCGGCCGGCATGGAGGGTGAGTTGACGAGCAATCGGGCCGTGCAGGCGTAGACCTCGTAGCAGCCGCGGTGGTCGCCCAGGTTGAAGGCCGGGGCGCCGATGGAGATGGCGACGGCGAGCGTGTCGCGCGCCCGCGCCGGGGCGACGCCCTCGGCGGTGCCGCCCAGGCCGGCCACGGCGTCGAAGGCGTGGCGCATGGCCCACGCCTGCTCGTCCGGATCGGTCATGCGTCGGCACGCCTCCAGGGCGCCGCGCAGGCGGGCCGCCGCGGGCTCCGGCAGGCCGGGGAGGATGGCGAGGATGGCCCGCGCCGTGCAGGAGTACACGCCGTAGCAGCCGCGCAGGTCGCCGGTGTTGTACGCCGGGGCGCCGATGGAAATGGCCTGCTCGATCAACGACTGCGCCCGTGCCAGCGGCTCGCCCACATCAGGCTCGTCCTCGTCCGTGTCGCCGAGGAGCGCCTCCAGGCCCTCGCGCAGGGAGGCGAGCTGGGCGGCGGGGGCGGCCTCGGCCTCGGCGGCGTCGAGGGCCCGTTCGAGGCGGAAGTCGGCGACCTCGCCCAGCCCGCGCACCTTGCGGGCGAGGCGGGCGGCGCAGGCGGCGAGGGCGTGCCCGCCCTCGTGGTCGCCGTGGCCGGAGGCGAGGGCGGCCAGGCGCAGGGCGGTTGCCAGGATCGGGCGTGCCGGGCCGAGGGAGTCGGGCCCGCCCTGCTCGTCGGACGACATGGGTCACCTCGTGTTACGATCGGCAGGGCCGGTTCACAGGCCCGTGGTGCGGCGGAACTCATCGAGGGAGGACGCCGCCAGGGCGGCATCGAGGGCCGCGTCGAGGCGGGGGAGGTCTGTGATTGCCCGGACCGCCTGCTCCAGGTCGGCCGGGAGGCTCAGCGGCGGCCGCCGCAGGATGCGGAGGAGCGCCCCGGCCTTCGCCTCGCGTTGCCCGGCCTGTTTGCCCTCACGCAAGCCTCGCTCAAGTGCCTGCTCGGTCCACTCCTTGACGACCTGCGACTCGATCATGTCCCAGCCCTCCAGGGGGGCTCGCCACGCCTCCAGGCGCCCGGCGGCCTCGGCGAACAGCAGCGCCAGCGGCAGCACCTTCCGCAGCCCGGCGTCCTTCTGGGCCCGCGCCAGGCGGCCCCATTCCTCGATGATACCCGCGTCTCCCGCGCCGTCAAAGAGCGGAACCCACGGCAGCAGGGCCGCCGGCCATCGGCCCGAGGAGATCCGGCGGAGAGCCCGCGGCGCCGGGACACGCGACAGGTTCCGCTCCACCGCCCGCAGGGCCGTGCGCAGCCGGGTGCCGGAGAGATGCATCGCCCTGGAGCAGCGGCCGCGGCCACGCAGGTTGACGACGACCAGGCCGACCTCGAAGCGGTCGCCGCGCAGGTCCGTCGGGCGTTGGTCGCGCCACAGCCCGCTCAGGTAGCCCAGGCCGCGGCCGAACATCTCGCCGTCGGGGTCGATCTGGAGCTCGACGGGGACGGCCCACGGCAGGCCGCCCCGCGCCGGGTCGCGGAGGTGGGCGACGGTGTCGCAGGTGCGGTCCGGCTGGCCGGGCCAGGGGAGGGCGCGCGTGTCGAGCCAGCCGACGAAGTCGAGTTTGTCCTCGGTGATCCCCAGCAACCACGCCAGCAACGGGGTCGGGTAGAGGCGGAGGAGGAAGCGGCAGGCCTGGTCGAACGGGTTGGGCGACACGCGTCACCTCATTTCACCAGCGGCAGCGCCACGCTCTGCACGCGGCGCGCACTCAGGAAGTCGTCGGCGGGGTTCTCTCCTCTACCGGCGGATGCCAGCCCACCGCGACCCACGAGGCGCGCACCGTGAGCGACAGCGGATCGTCCGCCAGCCGTATCCCCTGAGGCGGCGCGCACGCGGCGGATCACCTCCGCGGGGAGGCGGGGACGGCTCATGCCGCACCCAACGGCGGGATCAGGCCGCGCGACACGGCCACCCGTAAGGCTTCCGCCTTGCGGATGTTCCCGCGCTGGTAGATGCCCAGCAGCTCATCCAGCCGCGCACGTTCCGCCGCGCCGATCTCCTGCTCGCGCTGCTTCCACAGCAGCTCGCTCATCTCCTTCTGCTCCGCCTCGGGCATCATGAAGGCGCACAGCGCAAGCAGGTCGGCGTCGGGGAGTGTATCGGCGGGGGCCATGCCGCTCGCCCACTCGACCAGCACCTCCTCGGCCCGCCGCTTCGTGCGTGTGGCTTCGGCCCGTGCGCGGGCCATCACCTCGCTCGGCACCTCCAACGTGACCGTCTCTGTCATGGCCCTCCTCCTCGCGGTGCGGCTGCGCCCGCGCTCATTGTACGCCGGGGCTTCACCTCACCAGCGGCAGCGCCACGCTCTGCACGCGCTTCGCCCGGCCGTCGTCGGCCACGTCGCTGTGGCACGCCGCCTTGCCCTCGTCGGCGCCGACGGCCTTGCGCGTCTTCGACGCCAGCCGATGCACCTCCTCCGGCGACAGCACGCCGCGTTTCGCCAGGATCTCCTGCTGCTCGGGGGAGAGGGCGGCGGAGATCCTGGCGGCGCCGCGCTGGTACTCCTCGTCCTTGCCGGAGGCGAACTCCACGATCTCCTTGCTGATGCGCACGCTGCACCAGTCGTGGCCGCACATGGCGCAGAAGTCGGTGTCCACGTCGAGGTCCTCGTCGTGGAACGCCCGCGCCAGGTCGGGGTCGAAGCTCAGCTCGAAGTGCTTCTCCCAGTTGAGCGCCGCCCGCGCCTTGGTCAGCTCGTCGTCGCGCTCACGCGTCCCGGGGATGCCCAGGGCCACGTCGGCGGCGTGGGCGGCGATCTTGTACGCCACGCACCCCTGCTTCACGTCGTCCTTCTTCGGCAGCCCGAGGTGTTCTTTCGGGGTGACGTAGCAGAGCATCGCGGCCCCGTGGTACGCGGCGGCCGTCGCCCCGATGCACGAGGTGATGTGGTCGTACCCGGGGAACACGTCGGTGACGAGCGGGCCGAGGACGTAGAACGGGGCCCCGTGGCAGGCCGCCCGCTGGAGCTTCATGTTGTACTCGATCTGGTCGAAGGGGACGTGCCCCGGCCCCTCGACCATCACCTGCACTCCCTTCCGCCAGGCGCGTTCGGTGAGTTCGCCGAGGGTGTACAGCTCGGCGAGCTGGGCGGCGTCGGTC
>CAZVZK010000057.1:0-60790 GCA_964630925.1 uncultured Alcaligenaceae bacterium | reverse complement strand
ACAACCCCTACCCTGCCATTCTATGCAGACTGTTCGCCCAAGTAGGCCTCCACCCAGATTCTTCGGGTGCGAGAAATCCCGGCGTCCCCGCCGCGAAGGACTCTTCGTGTGACAGACACGAACGAGTCGAACACCGGGGGACACGATGCGCCACCTGATCGCCACCGCCCTGCTGGCCCTCGCCACCGTCGCGCCCGCCCCGGCCGCGACGCACGTCGGCAAGCCGGCCACCACCCCGCAGCAGACGGCCCTCTACCGCCAGTTGGTGTCCGAGATCCAGTCCCTCACCGCGCAGGAGCAGGCGGTGTCGCTGGCCCTGAGGCGGGCCCGCTCGCGGCCGGAGATCATCCGGCTGCAGACGACGGCCGCCGAGATTCTCCGGAAGAAGACCCAGAAGCAGAGGATCCTCGCCGGCTTCCCCAGGTTGTGATGTCTGCTCCCGTCGCCTCGGCCCGGCGTGACCCAGCGCGCCGGGCCGTGTTGTTTACTTCTTCGGTCCCTTGCGGAAGTAGATCTCGGTGTTGCCCGGCGACTCGAACGACGCCGGCCTGCCGCCGTCGGGGAGGCCCGGCTGCTCGCCGTTGTAGCGCACGGTGAGCTTGTCGCCCTCGATCTTCCAGATGCCGACGAAGTTGGCCCCGCCGCGGCGGATGTCGTACTTGAACGGCGTCTTGGTCACGTCGAGGGTGAGGTTGTAGACGTTGTTGCGCGCCCCGGAGTTGACGTAGGCGAACTCCGTCGGCGTGATGTTCACCACCACCGAGGGCTGGGCGGGGTTGTGCCAGTCGCCCATCAGGGCCTCGATGGCCGACCTGGCCGGGTTGATCCTCGGGGGCTTGACGAGGAACGGCGCCGGGGCGAAGCCGAGGGCGGCGGCGGCCAGCAGGACCGACGCCAGGCGGACGAAGGATGTCAGGGTGGCACGGGACATGAGCGGGGATCTCGGGTCGTGGCCGGGCGTGCTTGCGCGTTGAGAGATTCTACCGCGCGGGGGTATTCCAGGCCGGCCCGTCAGCGAGTCACGAAGACGGCCTCGGCCAGGTGGCCGTACCAGTCCGCGATCCCGGACCGCAGATTCTCGGCGGTCCGCGTTTCGATCCGTTTGAAGTCGGGATGATCAATGAGCCGCAGCCGGGGGAGCCCGGAGCCTTTCGAGGCCACCGGCTCAGAGAGCCACGACCAATAACCCACGTCACCCTCCATGGAGTAGAGCAGGCCGATCACGGGCATGACAAAGCGGTTCGCCTTCGCCCTGTTCCAGTGGGCCGCCAGGTGGTTGTTGGCCGCCGTCGCGTCGGCGAGCCTGCGGGCGGTGCCCTTGACGAACACCCCGAAGGCCGGGATGACGGTTGCCTCCGCGTCACCCTCCGGGACGGGCTGGACCAGGAAGTCGAGGCCATCGATCTCCTGGATCTCGGTAATGACGGACGGCTGCCGGGTGAGGAGGACCTTGGCGAGGAGCCTCGCGCGGATGTCGGCCAGCTTCGGCTGATCGGTCATCGTTTCCCTCCGGCGTCAGAATGGGGAAGAGCCTGCGGTCATATGCTTCGACTTCCAGAAAGCGTCCACCGATGCCCAGAGTGCTTTGATGGCCGCGCAATCGATCTCGGTGCGGGTCGGCAGGCCGTTGATGCCAAGCCGTGTGCCGCGCGTGATGGGGAGTAGGTAACCCGTATCGTTCTCGATGTCGATGCCCGCGACGAACGCCGGGCCGCCGATCTTCTTGAGCTTGCGCACGTCGTCCTTCGTAACGCTCACCTTCAGCTTCCGCCTGGCGCCCTTGCCGGTGTACCCGCCTCGGGTCGCCTTCACTTGAACGTAGAATACGGCGGCGGTGTTCGTCGGATCGATCAGTTGCACGGCGAAGTCCTTCGTCTCGGCCTTCTCGCCCTGGAAGATGACCTGGAACCACGGCTCGCCGTCGCACCACTTCGTGATCAGGGCGGCGAACAGGATCTCGCCACGCGCCCCGATGTGGTCCTCGAGGTTCATGGCGTATCCGACAAGGCAGAGCCGGCGGGTGACGCTCCGGCGCACCCGTCGGGTGTATGATACCAGTCGGACGGGGCGCGGAAGAGTCACGCCGTTGAAGACATCGTCCGCCTCCTGGGATCGCGGCGCGTGTCGTCGATGTCGCCGTGCGGTACAATACCATCACCCGCCACCGAGGACCGCGTCCCATGCCCCGCCGGCTCGCCGCCTTGGCCCTGATCGTCTCCTTCGCCGCCGCCGCACGCGCCGACACGCACTTCGAGGCCAAGATCCGCCCCGTCCTCGCCGACGCCTGCGGACGCTGTCACGGCCCCTCCAAGTCCTCCGGCGGCCTCCGCGTCGATTCCCGTGAGGCGCTCCTCAAGGGCGGCGACAACGGCCCAGCCATCATCCCCGGCGACCCCGCGAAGAGCCTCCTCCTCAAGGCCCTACGCCACGACGAGGGCGTCTCGCCCATGCCGCCCAAGACGCCACGCGACCCCGCCCGCGTCGCCGACTTCACCGCCTGGGTGAAGGCCGGCGCCCCCTGGCCCAAGGCCGGCCCCGCCTTCAAGGGCGAACGCCACTGGGCCTTCGAGCCGCTCGCGAAGACGTCCGGCTCCATCGATGACTTCGTGAACGCCGCGCTCCGCAAGAAGGGCGTCAAGCCGCTCGGCCCCGCCGACAGGCGCACCCTCATCCGCCGCGCCACCTACGACCTCACCGGCCTGCCACCCACCCCCGACGAGGCCGCGTCCTTCCTCGCCGACACGCGGCCCGACGCCTACGAGCGGCTGATCGACCGTCTGCTCGCGTCGCCGGCCCACGGCGAGAGGTGGGGCCGGCACTGGCTCGACGTGGCACGCTACGCCGACAGCGCGGGTGAGAATTCCGACCACCCGCTGCCGCACGCCTGGCGCTACCGCAACTGGGTCATCGACGCCGTCAACGCCGATCGGCCCTACGACGAGTTCATCCGCGACCAGATCGCCGGCGACATCCTCGCGAAGAAGGGCCCGCCCGAACAGGCCGCCGCACGCATCGTCGCCACAGGGTACCTCGCCATTGCCAGACGCTTCGGCCACGACATCGACAAGGACATCCACCTGACCATCGAGGACACCATCGACACCCTCGGCAAGTCGGTGCTCGGCCTGACCCTCGCCTGCGCCCGCTGCCACTCGCACAAGTACGACCCGGTGACGGCGGAGGACTATTACGCCCTGTACGGCATCCTCTCCAGCACGAAGCTCTCCTTCCCAGGCTGCGAGCCGAAGCAGCAGCCCTCGGGCCTCGTCCCCCTGCCGGGCCGCGAACACGACCCCGAGCCCATCCGCACCCGCATCGCCGTCCTCGAGGGCGAGTTCAGGAAGATCCTCGCCGCGCAGGAGGCCGCCGCGAAGGCGCTCAAGGGCACGCCGCAGGTGGTCCTGGCGTCGGGCGAGATCGCCGACGGGGGCAAGACGACGTTCGCCACTCGCGCGCCCATCAAGGTGAAGAAGGGCGAGCTGGTGATGCTGTCGGTCACACCGCTCCGCAACCACGGGGCCGACTCGACCCGCGTCGAGCTGACCGTCCGCGAGGCGGCGAAGGGCGGCAAGGTGTGGGACCTGCGCCCCGACGTGCTGGACCGCTTCGCCGCGGGCAACCCCGTCGGTGTCTGGCACTTCCTCGACCCCCGCGACGGCCTGCGCCCCATGCCGGAGGTGCTGACGAACTTCTCCGGGCACAAGGGGCTGCACGTCTGGCGCAACGGCGCCACGCCCTCCGTCTTCGTCAACTCCTCGGTGATGACCGCCGGGGCGTGGACCAACCTCCCGCCGCGCAGCGTCTTCCTGCACCCCGGCGCCGACGGCCCCGCCGCCGTCGGCTGGCTCAGCCCCATCGACGGCAACGTGACCGTCGAGGGCGCCGTCGCCGACGCCCACCCCGGCGGCCCCGACGGCGTCGGCTTCTGGCTGCAGCACTTCACCGCCGACCTGTCATCGCTCAACGACGCCGGCAAACGCACCGTCAGGATGCGCGTCCTCGCCGACGAGCGCAACGCCCTCGCCGCGAAGTTGGAGGCGGTGCCGATGGCCTTCGCCGCGTCGGAGGGCACGCCGAAGGATGAACCGCTGCACCAACGTGGTGACCCGGAGAAGCCCGGCAAGGCCGTGCCGCGGCGCTGGCTGTCGCACTTCGGCGGGCAGGCCGTCACCGCGGGCAGTGGCCGCGCCCAGCTCGCCGAGTGGCTCCTGGCCCACCCGCTGGCGGCGCGCGTGATGGCCAACCGCGTGTGGCTGCACCACTTCGGCAAGGGCCTGGTGGCGACCCCCAACGACTTCGGCACCCGCGGCGCGGCGCCGACGCACCCTGAGCTGCTCGACGCCCTCGCGACAGAGCTGATCCGGTCCGGCTGGAGCGTGAAGGCGCTGCACCGGCGGATCATGCTGTCGGACGCCTACCGCCGCGCGGGCGGGCCGTGGGACGGGCTGTATTCGGCGTTCCCGCGCCGTCGTCTGGGCGCCGAGGAGATCCGCGACTCGCTGCTCGTCGCGGGCGGCGGCCTCGACCGCACGCCGGGCCGGGGCCACCCATTCCCGCACGAATCGACGTGGAGCTTCACGCAGCACATGCCGTTCTCCGCCGTCTACGAGACGGACAGGCGGAGCGTCTACGTGATGACGCTGCGGAACCGGCGTCACCCGTTCTTCGGGCTGTTCGACGGCGCCGACCCCAACGCCAGCACCGGCGAGCGTCAGGCCACCACGGTGCCCACGCAGGCGCTGTACTTCATGAACGACCCCTTCTTCCACAAACAGGCCGACGGCCTCGCCGCACGCCTCCTCGCCCTGCGCGAGGGCGAACGCATCCGCAATCTCTACCGGATCGCTCTCCAAAGGATGCCCACGCCGAAGGAGGAGGCGGCCACCACGCGTTTCCTCGCGACGTATCTCGACGCCCTCGATGACGTGCCCGCCGCCGACAGGCCGCGTCAGGCGTGGGCGGCCCGATGCCGCGTGATCCTCTCCGGCAACGAATTCCTCCATGTGGACTGATCTGAGTAGCTGACAGCCAGCAACAGCCAGCTAAAGGAAGAAGAGTACACCCCATGCTCCGCCGCGACTTCGTCCGCTCCCTGGCCGCCGGCTCGCTGCTCCTGCCGGGCGTCGTGCAGGAATTGTTGGCGGCGGACGCCGACCCGCTCGCCCCGAGGCCGCCGCACTTCAAGGCGAAGGCGAAATCCGTGATCTTCCTGTACATGAGCGGCGGGGTGTCGCACGTCGATTCGTTCGATCCCAAGCCGAAGCTCACCGCCGACCACGGCAAGAGCGTGACGCTCGACCACCCCGAGACGAAGAACCGCCCCGGCTACGAGAAGCTGTTCCTCAAACGCCCCGGCTGGACGTTCAAGAAGCACGGCGACTCCGGCATCGAGGTCAGCTCGCTCTTCCCGCACGTCGCCGGGTGCGTCGATGACCTGTGCGTCATCCGCTCGATGCACACCGGCCACTCGAACCACTACAACGCGACGCTGGGCCTGCACACGGGGTCATTCGCGTTCGCCCGCCCGAGCATCGGCTCGTGGCTGAGTTACGGCCTGGGGACGGAGAACCGCAAGCTGCCGTCCTTCCTCGTCCTGGCGCCGTCGATGCCCTACGCCGGCACGCAGGTGTGGGCGTCGGACTTCCTGCCGGGGGCGCATCAGGGCACGCGCGTCGTCCCCGGCGCCGAGGCCGTGCCGAACCTCAAGGGCCGCGTGCCGACGAAACGCCAGTTGCTGGAGCTGGCGGCGCTCAAGGAGGCCGACGAGGCCCACGCCGCCGAGCGCCCCGGCGAGGCGGCCCTGGCGGCGCGCATCCGCAGCTTCGAGACGGCGTTCGGCATGCAGTCCGCCATGCCCGAGGCGCTCGACCTGTCGAAGGAGGCCGAATCGACGCTGGCCCTGTACGGGCTGAAGCGCGGCCAGACGACGGGGTTCGGCTGGCAGTGCCTGGTGGCGCGACGGCTGGCGGAGCGTGGCGTGCGCTTCGTCGAGCTGATCGACACGGGGTCGAGCGGCAACTGGGACTCGCACGGCGACATGGCCGACCACGGCCGACTGGCGAAGAACGTCGATCAGCCCATCGCCGGCCTTCTGAAAGACCTGAAGCGGCTGAAGATGATGGACGACGTGCTGGTGGTGTGGACGAGCGAGTTCGGGCGGACGCCGTTCAACAACACGGCGGACAACAAGGGCCGCGAGCACCACAACTGGGCGTTCTCTTCCTGGCTGGCGGGGGCGGGGGTGAGGCGCGGTCACGTCCACGGGGCGACGGACGAGCACGGCATCCGGGCCGTCGAGAAGCCGGTGGACATGCACGATTTCCATGCGACGGTTCTGCACCTGATGGGCATCGACCACACGAAGCTGACGTACCGCCACGCGGGGAGGGATTACCGGCTGACCGACGTGCACGGCAACGTGGTGAAGGGCGTGCTGGCGTGACCGTGACCCGCCCCGAACCCGCCGACGGCTCGGCTCCTCCTTCTTTGCGGATAGCACCGCGCATTTGATCCCCGAGCAGGAGCCATGACCATAGCTCACGACGGCTTCCACCGCGCCATCATCGAGAGCCCCGAGGACGACGCCCCCCGGCTGATCTACGCCGACTGGCTCGACGACCACGGCGACCCCGCCCGCGCCGAATTCATCCGCTTGCAGATCGAGCTGGCCTCCCCCGGCCTCGACGTCGATCGCGGCTTCGCCCTGCGCCGCCGCGAGAAAGAGCTGCTCGACGCGCACGGCGACGGGTGGCGGGAGCCCTTCGCCGCTGAGCACGAGCCGCGTTTCTCGCGCGGCTTCATCTCGTCGCTTGCGCTGACGGGCGGGGAGCTGCTGGAGAGCGGTGCCGGTCATCTCGACGCCGCCCCGGTGACGCGCGTCTCGCTGCGCGGGGGGGACGTGGGCGGGGCGCTGGCCGCGGATCTCGGCGCGTGCGGCTTCCTCCGTCGCTTGCGCTGGCTGGACCTGTACGGCTCGCCGCTGGACGACGAGGAGGCCGCGCGTACGCTGTTCGGCTCGCCGCACATGGCCGGGCTGCGCGGCCTGCACCTGGGCGAGGGCGACGCGACGCCGGGCATGGTCGCCCTCCTGGCTGAGTGCCGCGCCGGGCTGCGCGAGCTGTACCTGTGGGACTTCCACTCCGGCGCGCTGGGCGATGCGGGGCTGGCGGCGCTGGCCGGCCATCCCGCCTTTGCGGGCCTGACAAACTTGGACCTGCTCCAGACCGGCGTCGGTGCGGAGGGGGCGCGCGCTGTCGCGGAATCGCCGCACCTGCGCCGGCTCGAGTCGCTGTCGTTCGGCGTGCAGGCGTGCGGCTACGCCCCCAACCACCTCGGCCCCGACGGCATCCGCCACCTGGCCCGCTCGCCGCTGCTGGGGGACCTGCGTCACCTGGGCCTGGGGCAGACCCAGGCCGGCTCGGGCGGAGTGCGCGAGTTGGCGCGGGCGGCGCATCTGGGTCGGCTGAAGTCGCTGGAGCTGGGGTTCAACGAGATCGGGGGCGACGGCGTCGCGGCGCTCGTGGAGGCCCCCTGGCTGGCGAGCGTGACCTGGCTGAACCTGTCCACCAACCCCATCGGTTCGGGGGGCGTGGCCGCCCTGGCCCGGTCGCCGCGCGCGGCCGGGATCGAGACGCTGTGGCTGGCCGGCACCGGGTTGGGGACGGAGGGCATCCGCGCCCTGGCCGAGTCCCCCCACCTGGGCCGGCTGCGCTCGCTCGGGCTGGGGGGCAACGACCTGGACGCGAAGGCCGTGGGGATCATGCTCGGCGACAACCGCTTCGCGCGGCTGGCCCAGCTCCATCTCGGCGGGGGCCTGTTCGGGGCGCGGTTGGGCGACACGCAGCGGGGGCAACTGAAGGCTCGCTTCGGTGATCGACTGTCCATCTGATCCCGCCCACGAGTTGACGGCCGGCGCGCGTCCTGGGACAATGCCTTCGTCCTGACAGGAGGATCGACCCATGCCGCTGCTCATCGAGGATCTCGCGGAATTGGCGGTGAGCGCCGGCCGTACCGAGGCGCGAGTTGGAGACGCTCGCGCAGCCGGTATCGGCTGTTTGGCGTGCAGGGGCGTGGTCAAGGGTGTGCTGGCGGGAGAGGCGAGCGGCACGGCGTCAGCGTGCCGTGGGAAGGACGCGACGAGGGCGCACGAGGATGGTGAAGGCGCGTGCTCGGGACTTCATAAGCAGCAACGAACGGCTCGGGGCTCGCCTCGCGGATGGCCCCGCCCGTGGTGCTCCGCCTGGTGGTACTCCGGCACATCGTCGGGCCGACGTTCGAAGACGAGGAGGTGACCGCCTCCTTACAACGATCACCGGACTGACTTTCGTGAAGGAGGGCATCCCATGCGACGGTTCCTGCTCGCGGCCCTGCTGGCCCTGGTGCTGACAGGCGTCTCGTCCGCCGGGCGGTACTTCGCCAGGATCACCGCCGTTGACCCCGACAAGGGCACGGCCACCTACACCATCACCTTCGGCAAGGAGAAGGGCACGGAGGTGACGGCCCGCGTCGCCAAGGGGTGCGTCATCAAGGAGGGGTATTACCGGCTCGGCAAGCCCGCCACGACGAAGGAGGGGGACGACGTGGCAGGCGGCCTTAAGAACGCCGTCTTCAAGAAGGCGTCGGCGGACAAGCCGGTGACGGTCAACGTCTACACCGCCGACGAGGACGACAAGGACGCCGGCGTCAAGAAGGGCGAGATCACCAAGATCCTCGTCAACCCCGGGCCGAAGAAGGGGAAAGAGTGACGCTCACTTCTTCCGCGGCGTCCGCAGGCTGATGCTGCCGGCGATCATCGACACGTCCTTGCGCGACGGCTTGACGTTCGCCGGCTGCATCCTCGCCGCCACCGTCGCGCCGCCCTCCGTCTGCCGCGTCGCGTAATAGTCCATCCAGAACGTCTGCCCGCCGACCTTGGCCTCGACGGCGAACCACTCCAGCGGCGGCGTCGAACGCAGGGTCACCGCCGGCTGCTCGCGGATGACGCTCCCCTTCTGCTTGGTGATCCACTGCTGGGCCTCGTCGCGCAGCTGCTTCACCGTCGGCGTCTTGCCCGCCGGGTCGATGGTGATGAGCAAACCGTCACCCGCGGGGCCGTCCAGGGCGATCTGGCCGCCCATCTCGCGCGTCAATCGCCACGCCCGCGGGTACAGGAACTTCACCCCCGCGTCCGGGTTGTCGTAGAGGATGCGCGTGTTCTCGTCGTCCGGCTCCGTCTTGATCCTCTTGACCGCTTCATCGCCCAGGCCCACTGCCGACCCGCCGGGCGAGCGCATCATCACGAAGCGGCCCTCGACCTTGCCGGCTTCTTTCCCGTCCTTGTCCAGCAGCGACATCACGCCGTTCAGCACCAGGTCGGCGAGGTAGCCCCCTTCCAGATCGTGGTGAAAAGTCCCCTGGAGGCGGTGGCTGGCGGTGCCGTCCTCGCCCACGCCCTTGACCGTCCCCTTGAGGAGCACCCGCGCCAGCCGGCGCTTGCCCACGCGGGTGATCTTCTCCAGCTTGCACTCGATACCCCCGCTCTCCACCTTCTCCAGGTCGGTCAATTCCTGCACGGCGGCCTCGCTGGCCTGCCAGCTGTCGCCCTCGCGGACCTCCTTCGTGGGCAGCAGGCCGACCAGGGCCGGGATGAACACGTCGGTGCGGACGACGTCCAATTCGCCCCAGAGGAGCGGGCCATCGGGCGAGAAGGCGGACTCGGTGTGGCCCTTGCGCAGGACCACGAGGCGTTTCACCTCGGGGCGGAGGGCGATCTCCTGCTCCTTGCCGGCGATGGTGCGTTTGAAGTCGAAGCGTTCACAGTGCCGGAGCGCCCGCGTGATCTTGCCCTCGGAGGCGTCGAGGATGCGCTCCTCGTAGTCGATGGCGCTGGAGCCCTTGATGGTGACCGGGGTGGCCGGCTTGCCCTTGGCAGGGGGCGGGGTCAGCTCGCCCGAGAGGTCCACGCGGGTGCGTACCTTGTGGCGGGTGCCCACGGGGAAACGCTCCTCCAGGCGGACGGCCTCTTCCGCCGCCAAGGGGCAGGCGATGAGCAGGATTGCGAATAGCGCGCCACGCATGGGGACACCTCCGGGGCGGGAACGCCCACCCCCCGCGGCGCCGCCCACCCGGATTTTACCCCCCTCCTGGATGGACAAACCCCCAGGACAGGCCGACGGGTGCCCTGGCGGCGCGGAATCCGGGCGGTATTTTCCGCGCGGGTGGGATGCTCGGGCGCGGGGCAGGACAGCCTGCCATTTTTGCATTATTGCACAGGAAGTGTGTAAGAGTGATCGGGTGAACAGGGGGCCGGCGCCCGGACGGCCGGGTAGGTTGGGGGGGAAATGCGTGGAAAACGCTTGCCAGAGGGGCGTTTGTGCGACAGAATACCAAGCCCCCTCCCTGGGGGCTGGAAATCGGACCGTTTGGCCCGTTGTTTGCATCCTTCCTGAGACGTCAGGGAGGATGAAGCCACGGGGCGCAAGGAGACGCCCGTCCGGGCGTATCTGATAACGGATGGTGTCCGCTGAATCCAGCGGAATGCGAGGAAGGGAACGGCCCGAACCCACGGGGGATGGGCGATATCCACAAGGGAGGGAGTCTTGTTCTAACGTCGGAGGGCGGCCAACAGGAGCAACAGCGAGAGACGGCGGAACCGGGAAGGGGCCTGACGGTGAGACGGCAGGCCCGTCAAGGAAGGCAGACTCGGAGAGGCATCCAGGGGGCCGGAACCCCCCTGGGCAATCAAGGAGCGAGACACGGTGGCGGCTTTCAAGAACCCGGCCCTGATGCAGCTGACGGACCAGCAGGTCCGTTTCGCCCCCCCCGTACAGCGGGCGGTGCAGATGGAGCGGGCACGCAAGCTGCTGTTGGAGGTCGAGGATGGCAGGGCGTACCCCTACCAGTTCGTCGTCTTCCGTGTCACGGAGTACCGGCCTGATTCGTATCCGGACCTCCTGATCCCCGGTGTTGACCTCCGCCACGACCTGGCCCTATTCATTGAGGCGCTGGGCGGCGCGGTCCCGGTCAGCGACGAGGGGTCGGCGGAGGCGCTGGTCACCCTGGACGAGCTGGCGAAGCGTCTGAACGTCTCGACCAAGACGATCCGGCGCTGGCGGAAGCTCGGGCTGGTGGGCCGGCGGGTGACGAGGGGCGGCAGGCGTCAGGTGTGCTTCCAGCCCTCGGTGATCGACCAGTTCCTGGCGAAGAACCGGGAGCGGGCCGACAAGGGGGGTAAGTTCTCCCAGCTCAGCGAAGTCGAACGGGAGGACATCTTGCGGTCGGCGAAAAGGTTGTCGCAGGACATCGGGGGCACCCTGACCGAGGTGAGCCGGCGGATCGCCGCCCGGCTCGGACGCAGCCCCGAAACGATCCGGTACACGATCCGTAATCACGACAGGGAGCACCCCCAGCAGGCGGTGTTCCCCGGAGTGGCGGGGCCGCTGGACGCGGCCACGAAGGAGTCGATCTTTCACTCTTACCGTCGAGGGATGACCGTGGAAACACTCGCCAGGAAATTCAGCCGCACGCGGACCTCGGTCTATCGTGCGATCAACGAGGTGCGGGCCCGGCATCTGCTCGAGTCCCCCCTCGATTATATCGACCACCCCGACTTCCACGTCCCGGCCAGGCACGAGGCCATCCTCGGGCCGATGCCTGACGCGGAGGAGTACGAGGAGAGGCGTCAGGGCATGCACGCGCCGCGTGACGTGCCGCCGGAGCTGGCGTCGTGCTACGAGTAC
Organism: uncultured Alcaligenaceae bacterium; assembly: GCA_964630925.1. Classification (GTDB taxonomy): domain Bacteria; phylum Planctomycetota; class Planctomycetia; order Gemmatales; family Gemmataceae; genus RGDT01. Next base: position 49,073 of record CAZVZK010000057.1, on the reverse strand, counting down.
CCCCTGCTCAACCGCGAGCAGGAGGCGCACGAGTTCCGCCGGATGAACTACCTCAAGTTCCTGGCGGTGCGCCTGCGCCGCAAGCTGGGCGAGCCCGGCCTGATCGACCCGTCGCGGGTCAAGCCGGCGGCGCTGGAGGAGATCGAGCGTCTGCAGGACGAGGCCAACCGGGTCAAGGACCTGCTGATCAACGCCAACATGCGGCTGGTGGTCAACATCGCCAAGCGGCACGCGGGGCAGGCGGAGAACTTCTTCGAGCTGCTCTCGGACGGCAACATGTCGCTGATCCGGGCGGTGGAGAAGTTCGACGCGAGCCGGGGCTTCAAGTTCAGCACGTACGCCTCGTGGGCGATCATGAAGAACTTCGCGCGGACGATCCCGGACGAGAAGCACCGCCGGGAGCGGTTCGTGACGGGCCACGAGGAGGTGTTCGAAATCGCGCCGGACAACCGGAGCGACGAGCACGAGGCGGTGGCCAGCAAGGAGCGGGCGACCTCGAGCATCAACAAGCTGCTGGAGAAGCTCGAGCCGCGCGAGCGCGAGATCATCCGGATGCGTGCCGGGCTGGACAGCCACGCCAAGGGCATGACGCTGGAGGAGATCGGCCAGCAGTTCGGCATCACCAAGGAGCGGGTGCGGCAGCTCAACGCCCGCGCGATGAAGAAGCTCCGCACGATGGCCGAGAAGGAGGACCCGGACAGCGTCGGGTGATGAGAGGTGTACGTTGTTCCTTCCACGCCCCGGCCGGGGAGACCTGGCCGGGGCGTGCGGCGTTTGTGGGGGGCGTCAGTCCGCCAGCTCCTTCGCCCACGCCTCGCGGATCAGCGCGAGCTTGCGCTTGATCGAGCGGGGGGCGAAGCCGGCGAGGGCGGCGATCTCCTCGACGGCGTGGCCCTCCAGCCGGAGCTGGGCCACACGGCGCAACCCGTCGTCGCCCAAAGCCTCCATCAGCCGCCGGTGCTCCTCGGCGGCGATGGCGGCCGTCTCCGGCCCCGGCTCGCGGCTGATCGCCTCGCGCAATTCGTCGGCGATCACGCCGCCGCCGCGCTTGAGACGCGTCTCGTTGCGCCGCAGGCGGGCGGCCTTGCGGGCCGTCAGGACGACGAGCAGGGCCCACAGGCCGTCCCGATCGTCGAGGTCGGGGAACCGGCCGGCCTCGGCGTGGCGGCAGAAACTATCGAAGGCGCTGAGGGCGACGTCCTCCTCGTCGGCGGCGCGGCGCGGGGCGTCGTGGAGCTTCGTGCGGGCCAGGGCGACGAGGCGGCCGAAGTAGCGCCGCCACAGCTCGGCGGCGGCGGCCATCCCGCCTTCCCGCAGTTGCTGGAGCAGGATGCTGACGGAGCCTTCGTCGGGCATCGGGTCGTCCTCCTGGGAGGATGATACCCGGCGATGCCTCTCACGGCCTCACGGGGCGGGCGTCCCACACGGCGACGCCGCTGCCCAGGCCCCGGCTCGGCATGAGGAGGCGCATCCCGGCGGCGTCGAATCGGGGGAGGCCCATGACCGGCGAGTGCAGCCGGAGCAGCTCGCGGCCCCGGCGGGCGTCCCACATCACCGCCTCGTCTGGCATGCCGTGGTTGGAGCCCGCCGTCGTCACCACCCGCGAGCCGTCCGGGCTGAACAAGATACCCGTCAGCCACGGGCCGTGCCCGCGCAGCGTGCAGACCCGCCCGCCTGTCGCCACGTCCCACACGGCGGCCGCCTCGGCCCCCGAAGTGTCGGCCCAAAGCTGGCCCCGTCCCGGCCCCGTCCGCCTCGGCGCCCAAGCCAGGGCCAACCGCGCCCCATCCGGGCTGAGGTCGGCCAGCGGCCTCCCCGGGCCTGTCTTCTCGAAGATCGTCGCCCCGTCCTCCACCCGGACGACGCGCGCCGGGGCTGGGGCATCGCCGATGCCGTATGACAGCAGAACCAGGGCCCTCCCGTCGGCGGAGAGGCGCTGGGGAACCATGTCGCGCGGGCGCGGCACGCGGGAAAGCTCACGCCCGGTCATGGCGTCCCATGCCACCAGGGACGCCGGCTCCTCGCCCGTCCCCAGCAGGCGCGACCCGTCCGGGGTGAAGCCGAACAGCAGGACGCCCGGCGTGTCCGGGAGGGCCACTTCCTCCCCGGTCCTGCCGTCGATCAGGAGGGCCTTGGCTGGGTCGCCCTCGCGCGGGCCCTGGGCGAGTAGGGCCACGCGCGACCCGTCCGCGCTGAGGCGGCAGTCGGCGAAGTGCCGCGGGATCATGACGGGTCCTCCTGGCGTGCCCTTCGGCCCCCTCGTCGGCCGGCAGGGGAGATGCCTCTTCCAGGCGACGCGGCCCGTGGCCGGCTCCAGGCAAGTGGCCAGGATGTGGGGGTCATCCGGCGTCAGCCACGCCTCCAGCATGACGACGCGCGAGCGGTCCGCCGACGCCGACCCGGCGGCCGCGGAAGCGGCGCTATCGCGTCCGAAGCACCGCTTGCCCGAATCGTCGATCAGCTCGAGCACCAGTTGGCCGCCGGGCCTCGCCCGGACACGCACTCCGGCCGCATCGGGCCACATCGAGCCGCCGACATGTTGCTCGACGGCCGCCTCGGCCCCGGGGGCGTCCCACGTCTTCAGCTCGCCGTCCGCCGCGATCCCGTGCAACAGCGTGCCGTCACGGCTGAAGGCCGCGTCGAGGATCGGGGCCGTGTGCCCCTTGATGGTGGTCGATCCTTCGCCGGGGCGGCGTAGGTCCCACACCCGCAGGACGGGGCCGCCGCGCCGGGGGGCGTGCACGAACGAGGCCAGCACCGGCCAGCGGCCGGGCCGCACGCGGGCATACGGCTCGGTGTCGAAGGAGCCCGCGAGCCGCCCGCCGTCGACCTCCCAGACGCCGGACGGGTGGCTCGGCTTCCCCGGATCGGCCTCCGGCATCTTGCCGATGAGTTTCGTGCCGCCGTCCGCCAGGCTCAGGCCGCCGCCGACGACGCCCTCCCGGAACCGGTGGAGGATCTTGCCCGTCGCGCCGTCCGAGATGGCGATCCGCGAGCGGGGCAGCGACATCGGCCCCTCCCCAGGGGTCATCAGGCTGACGGCGATGCGCTTGCCGTCGGGGGTGAAGCCGCCGTCGGGCGCGCCGGCCCCTTCCTGCAGGCGGAACAGCTCCTTGCCGGTGCGGGCGTCGTGGACGGAGGCCCTGCCCTTGAGGATGCCGTCGCCAAGGCCCGTGCCCAGGAGGATGCGCTTGCCGTCGGGGCTGAACACCGACAGCCCGCCGCCGGCCTGGGGCACGAGTGCCTCCGTGAGGCGGAACAGCTCCTTGCCCGACGCCAGGCCCCAGACTGCGGCATGCCATTCGGACGGGATCGGCGTCAGCCCGATGTCGTCCGCCCCCGACGAGAAGACGGCCAGGAGGCCGCCGTCCGGGCTGAAGCCCCTCGCCGAGAGCTGGTGCCTCGCGTCAATCGAGAGCAGCGGCCGGCCGCTGCCCACGTGCCAGGCGCGCAGGGCGTGCGTGTTCCTCTGCCCCCCCTCCCTGAACGCGGTGTCCCTGCTGGCGACGGCGACCCGCTCGCCGCCGGCGTCCCAGATCACGGTCTCGAAGGCGTGCCCGTCGGGCAGCTCGAACGCCAGCCAGCGCCGCTCCTCGCCGGAGGTCACGTCGATGATCGACACCCCCGGCCCCTTGCCCGACGCGAGCTTACACGCGGCCAGCAGTGAGCCGTCGGGGGAGAAGGCGGCCTCTTGCACGGGCCCGATCTTGACCGTCCGCCGGCTGGAGTGGCACAGCCGCCACCAATAGTGCCACTCGAAGCCGCGCAGGTCCTCCTCGCCTTCCTTCGGACGCAATTCATCGAGCAGCTCGCGGACGCGGACCACGTCGCCTGCCTCCCAGGCAGGCGGGATGAGGTTCATCTGGGCGGCGTAGAACGAGTGCCGCAGCTCCTCGCTGGCCGCCTCCGCCTCCCTGCGCTTCGCCTCGGCGAGGGACCCGTTCGCCACCGCCTGCCGCCACTGCCCGACGACGCCGGCGACGCCCAAAAGGGCGACCAGCACCAGGGCGGCGAGGGTGGGGTTGCGCCGTGTCCACCGCCAGGCCCGCTCCACCGACCCCGCCGGACGGGCCGCGATGGGCACGCCGCTCAACCAGCGCTCCAGGTCCTCCGCCACCTCCAGGGCGCTGCCGTACCTCCGCCCCGGTTCCTTGGCGAGGCACTTTAGGCAGATCACCTCCAGGTCACGCGGCACGCCGGGGCGTGCCCGCGAGGGCGGCTCCGGGTCGTCGTGTAGCACCCGGCGGAGCGTCTCCAGGGGCTGCTCCGCCTTGAACGGCGGCCGGCCCGCCAGCATCTCGTACAGCACCGCGCCGAGGCCGTACACGTCGGACGCCACCGTGGCCGGCTGCCCCGCCGCCTGCTCAGGAGACATGTAGCACGGCGTGCCGACGATGGCGTTCGTGCGCGTCAGCTCGGCGCTGGCCGCCAGCCGCTTGGCGAGGCCGAAGTCGGTGACGTGCGGCCTGCCCTCGGCGTCCAGCAGGATGTTGCCGGGCTTCAGATCGCGGTGGATGATGCCGTGCTGGTGGGCGTGGTGGACGGCCCGCGCGGCCAGGGCGAGGACGCGGGTGGCGGCGCGGGGGTCGGCGAGGCGGCGCGGGTCGAGGCCGCCCCCGTCGATGAGCTTCATCGTGAAGTAAGGCCGGCCCTCGTGCTCGCCCACCTCGAAGACGGGGACGATCCCCTCGTGGGCGAGGCGGGCGACGTGCTCGGCCTCGGTGCGGAAGCGGCGGACGGCCTCGGCGGCGAGTTGGCCGGGCAGGATCATCTTGAGGGCGACGACGCGGCCCAGGCCGGGCTGGCGGGCGCGGTACACGACGCCCATCCCCCCGCGGGCGACCTCGCCGAGGATCTCGTACCCGCCGACCCACGCCGGGGCGCCGCCCTCCGCCGGCGTGCCGGCGGCGAGGACGGAGTCGGCGGGGGGGCCGTGGAGCGAGGCGGTGTCCAGGCCGGGGAATCGCTGGGCGTACTCCTCCGGCCGGAGGGCCATCCCGGCCTTGCGGCGGTAGTGGACGTCGAGGCCGACCAGCTCGCGGAGGAGGGCGTGGCGCTCGTCCCCGGCGAAGCCCTCCGCGGCCTGGTCGATGTCCGGGGGCGTGCCGGCGCTCCACGCGGCCTCGAAGGCGTCGCACGCTGCCTCGGCCCGGCGGGCGGCCTCATCGATCATTTCTGCGCTCCTCTCGTGTGGCCTCCACGGGGCGGGCGTCCCAGACCACCGGGCGCTCGCGCGGCCTGGCAGGCGACCACCACGGCGTCACCACCAGCCGCGTCCCCGCGTCGTCAAAGCGCAGGTCGCCGAAGCCGGGCGATTGCAGGCGCAGCAGCTCGCGCCCCGTCTTCGCGTGCCAGACGATGGCCTGCAGGCCCTGGCCGTCTCCCGGTATCTGAGCCTGTGTGACGACGCGCTTGCCGTCGGGGCTGAACAGGAGGATCTGCAGGTTGGGGGCGTGCCCGCGCAGCTCGAAGACCTTCTCGCCGGAGGCCACGTCCCAGACGCCGGGGCCCTCGGGGGGCGGGCCCTTGCCCGGTCGCCGGGCCCCGCCGCCGTGCTGCGGCATGCGGCCCCACGCCAGGGCCAGCCTCTCCCCGTCTGGGCTGAGGGCGATGACGGGGTTGCCCAGCCGTCGCTTGTCGAAGAGCGTCGAGCCGTCCGCCACGCGAACCACGCGGACGCACCCCTCCCTCTCGGCCAACGGCCTGTCCCCGCCCCCTCCCATCCCGGACGCGACGAGGACCGCGACGCGGCCGTCGGCGGAGAACTGGCGCGGGGCCATCTGGGCCGGGCACTCCACACGGTAGATCTCCCGGCCCGTCCCCGCGTCCCACAGCCGCAGCCCCTCGGCGCCATCCGCCACGGCCCCCAAGAGACGCGAGCCGTCAGGGGTGAAGTCGAACCAGGGTTGGGTCGCGTCCTCGGCCAGGGGCGCGATGTCCTTGCCCGTCCTGCCGTCGAGGAGGAGCGCCTTGCAGAGGTCGTCCTTTCCACCGAGCGGGTAGGCCACGACGACCCGTGAGCCGTCGGGGCTGACGTGGGCGGCGCTGAGGCCCGCCAGCCGATGGAAGGTGGTGGCGGCGTCCGACGTCGACCTCAACGGGAATGACCGCGTCCACAGGGGCTTGTTGGCCACCGTGTCGAGGCAGGTGACGAGGAGGTGCCGATCCCCCGGCTTCTCCCACGCCTCCATCATCACGAGGCGGTCCCTGGCCCGCGTGGCCGTGGCGGACGTGATGGGCGCGTCCACCTTGCGGGAGAAGGCGATGCCGCCGAGGCCGTCGTGCAGCACGGCCGTCCAGGATGTCTCGCCGCCCCAGACGCGGACGCCGGAGGGGTCGTTCCATCCGGTCAGGCCGGGCCTGGCCTGGCGGTCGAACGGCGGGCCGGGGGCGGGGACCTCCCACTCCCTCACGTCGCCGTCCTCGGAGACGGTACGGGCGATCTTGCCGTCGGAGGTGAAGGCGACGGCGAAGACGCTGCCGGCGTGCCCGCGGAGGGTCTCCAGGGTCTCGCCGGTGCGGTAGTCCAAGAAGCGGACGAACGGCCCGCCCATGCCGGGGACGCCGGAGTAGGTGGCCAGCACCCCGCCCGGCCCCGGTTCGACGGCGGCGTTGAGGTCGGCGGTGAAGGAGGCGAGGGGGTTGCCGGTCTCGGCGTCGAGGGCGGCGACCTCGCGGCGCGGGCTCGCCGGCGCCCGCCCGTCGTGGCGGACGGAATCGATGATGAGGACGCGCCCTCCGTCCGCCAACGCCAGCCCGCCGTAGCCAGCCCGCACCGGGTAAGCCCGCAGCCGCTTGCCGGTCTGGGCGTCCCACGAGGCGTAGGATGTTCGTGCTGGCGCCGGCTCATCCATCGGGCCTTCCTCCATCAGGCCGCCGAAGATCCGCTTGCCGTCTGGGCCGAAGCCGCCGTCGCTCCAGCCCTTCGCCTCCTCCAGCCGGAACAGCTCCTTGCCGGTCCGGGCGACATGCACGGAGGCGCCCTTGAAGGGCTGCCCCTCGCCCGGCCCGATGCCGGCCATCAGACGCCGCCCGTCGGGGCTGAAAGCGGTAAGCCCGCGGCGCTCCGCGGGGATATTCACCCCCGGCAGGGTGAACAACGTTTTGCCGGTCAACAGGTCCCACACGGCGGAGGCGGCCCCTTCCGGCGGCCTGCCGGCCGGGCCGCGGATCGACGTGACGGCGAGGAGCGAGCCGTCCGGGCTGAAGCCGCACGGGCGGCCGAAATGCCTATCGTCCCGCAGCGACATCAGCACCTTGCCGGTGTCCACGTCCCACGCCCGGATCTCCCAGCGCATGGTCGGCCCCTGCGGCATCCTGTTGATGCTGGAGGCGGATGCGCCGGCGGCGAGGCGGCGGCCGACCCGGTCCCACACGAGGCCGTAGAAACTACTGCCCTCGGGCATCTCGAACGGCAGCCAGCGGCGCTCGGCGCCCGTGGCCGCGTCGATGACCGACAGGCCGTGGCCGCGCCCCTCGCGGTACTGGGCGACAGCGAGGAGGGCGCCACCGGGGCTGAACCGCGCTGCCTGGGCCGGCCCGATGCGGGCGACGAGCCGGCCCGCGTGGCAGGCCCGCCACCAGTAGTGCCACTCGAAGCCGCGCAGGTCCTCCTCGCCCTCCTTCGGGCGCAATTCGTCGAGCAGCTCGCGGACGCGGGCCACGTCGCCTGCCTCCCAGGCCGGGGGGATGAGGTTCATCTGGGCCGCGTAGAACGAGTGCCGCAGCTCGGCACTGACGGCCTCGGCCTCCTCGCGTCTGGATTCGGCGAGGGCGCCGTTGGCGACAGCCAGCCGCCACTGCCACGCCATGCCGGCCACGCCCAGGAGGGCGAGGACGGCGAGGGCGGCGGCGAGGGGGTTGCGCCGCGCCCAGCGGGCGGCCTTCTCGGCCGAGCCCGCCGGGCGGGCCACGATGGTCTTGCCGTCGAGGAAGCGGCGGAGGTCGTCGGCGAGGGCGTCGGCGGAGGCGTACCTCCTTTGCGGCTCCTTGGCGAGGCACTTGAGGGCGATGGTCTCCAGGTCACGGGGGACGGCGGGGTTGAGGGAGCGCGGGGCGGGCGGCTCCTCGGTGAGGACCTGGGCCAGCGTCTCGGCGCTCGTGGCGGCCTGGAAGGGTGGGCGTCCGGTGAGGCACTCGTAGAGGATGGCGCCGAGGGAGTACACGTCGGCGGGGGGGCCGGCGGAGCGGCTGTCGCGCACCTGCTCGGGGGCCATGTAGGGCGGCGTGCCGAGGACGGCGCCGCTCTGGGTCAGGCCGGGCGCCTCCATGCGGCGAGCGAGGCCGAAGTCGGCGATCTTCGGGGCGCCGGCGTGGTCCATGAGGACGTTGGCGGGCTTGAGGTCGCGGTGGATCACGGACCGCTCGTGGGCGGCATGGAGGCCGCGGGCGAGGCACTGGACGACCTCGGCGGCGACGCGCGGGAAGAGGGGGCCGGCGGCGAGGCGGGCGGCGAGGGAGCCGCCGGGGCAATGCTCCATCGCCAGGAACGGCACGCCGTCCTGATTGCCCCAGCGGTAGACCTCGACGACGGCGGGGTGGCGGACGGCGGCGGCGGCCTCGGCCTCGACGGCGAAGCGCTCGGGGGTGCCGCCGGACAGGACCTTGACGGCTACGGCCCGGCCGAGGCCGGGGTCGAAGGCCTTGTAGACGACGCCCATGCCGCCGCGGCCGATCTCCTCGAGGATCTCGTACTCGCCGAGGCGGGCGGGCGCGGGGGGCGTGCCGGCGGCGATGACGGAGTCGGCAGGTGGGCCGAGGATGGAGGCGGTATCGATGGTCGGGAAGCGGTGGACGTAGTCCTCGGGGCGGAGGAGGAGGCCGGCGGCGCGGCGGTAATGGGCGTCGAGGCCCACTAGCTCGCGGAGGAGGGCGTGGCGATCGTCCCCGGCGAAGCCCTGCGCGGCCTGGTCGATGTCCGGGGGCGGGCCGGCCTTCCAGGCGGCCTCGAAGGCGTCGCACGCTGCCTCGATACGCCGGGCGGTCTCGTCGATCATGTTGGCACTCCTGACAGGGAATGCCCGTCGGCGTCCCCGAGGGGCCAATCATTCGTGGGGTGTCCTATCCAGTCTCGGCGGAAGGGCCACCCCCGTCCACCGGACGGGGGGCGCCGGGCGGGTGGGGCCGATGAGGCCGATGTCAGGGTCAGATGGCTGCGGGGTGGGACATTTCCTGGGCGTCCTCCCCGAACAAAGAGAGCTGGCGCGGCCCGTCGGCGGGCCTCTCGGGCCTGGCCTTCCTGGCCGGCCGCGGGATCTTCTGGAGCTGGAGGAGGAGCCGCCTTCCCACGGCATAGGCGAGGAGCGGGGGGACGGCGTTGCCGATCTGGCAGAAGCGGGACGACTGGCCGCCGGCGAAGCGGTGTGAGGGCGGGAAGGTCTGTATGGCGGCGCACTCCTCGACGGTGAGGCGGCGGAGCCTGGGCGGGGCCGACTCGTACGGCTTGCCGCCCTTCATGAGGTGGGCGTGGTAGGCGATGACCCACTGCTCGGCGCCCTCGGCGAGGGAGAGCTGGTCGATGATGGGCGTCTTGTTCCCCCCCATGCTGGCGGGGAGCGTCGGCGCGGGCCGGTCGAGGTCCATCGGCCGGCCCAGCCCGTTGAAGAGCATCCCGGCGAACGGCGAGCGGCGCATGACGGGCCTGAGCGCGGGGGTGATCTTCGCCCGGCAGAGGCCGTCGTTCCCCGGGAGGCCGAGGGCCGGCAGGGCGGCGAGGGCCTCGCGGACGCTGGGGCGGTGGACGGAGGGGGCGGGGAAGGTGTAAGGGGTGCCGCCGAGCAGGCCGACGAAGAAGACACGCTCGCGCTGCTGGGGCACGCCATAACCACTGGCGTCGAGGATCCGGAAGGAGACGGTGTAGCCCAGATCTCGGAACGCGGCGAGGAGGGCCTCGCGGATCTCCCGCCAGCGCGTCAGCAGGCCGAGGGCCTTGACGTTCTCCATGACGAAGGCGCGGGGGCGCTTGTCGCGGACGACGCGGACGAACTCCCACACGAGGCGGCTGCGCGGGTCGTGGGGGTCCATCTTGCCGGCCACGCTGAAGCCCTGGCACGGCGGCCCGCCGATCACCACGTCGCAGTCGGGGATGGCCCGGCCGGGGGTGTCGAGGATGCTGCCTTCAGCGAGGTGATCGCCGATGTTGGCGCGGTAGGTGGCGCAGGCGTCCGCCGCGATCTCGTTGGCCCAGATGATGTCGAAGCCGGCCCGGAGGAAGCCGAGGTCCATGCCGCCCGCGCCGGCGAAGAGCGACACCACCGTCGGCTTCCGCCGGGCCATTGATCGTCTCCGGTGTCCGTCACGGGTGGCTTTCGACAATGCCCCACATCGCCTCGTATCGGTCCCGCGGCCGCGATTCTTGAGCTGTTCACCCTGCCGGGGGCGGACATCCCGTCGGAGCGCCACGGCCTGTCCCCCCTTCAGACCCGACGGGCGGCGCCTGCTGGCCGCCATCGGGCCTGACGCCGGCCAGGCCGGCAATGGCGCCGCCGGTCCACGACGCCCGCACCGCACCTCCGACGCGGCGCGGGATGGCCGGACGGACAAGCGCCTGCGGTCCTACCCTGTGCAGCCAGGATACGGCGGCCTGGCGGACGGCGGCCGCGTCGCCGTCTTCGACCCATCGTGTCACGACGCCCGGACCCCTATTGGGCCAGCGCGGGCCACCTCAATCTCTCCTTGGGAGCAGGCGTCCTCGCCTGCTCGCGTTCTTGATAGGAAGAGGGCTGAGGCCGAGGGGGAGGGCGAGACATGAGCGCATCGCGGACAGCCATCGTCACGGGGGCGGGCACGGGCATCGGCAAGGCGTGTGCCCAGGCACTCCTCGCCGACGGCTGGCGCGTCGTGTTCGCCGGACGACGCCGCGAGCTACTGGAGCAGGCGGCGGGGGGGCACCCCAACGCCCTGGCCGTCCCGGCGGACGTGGCGGACGAGGCGTCGGTGCGCGCCCTGTTCGCCCGCGCCGTCGAGGCGTTCGGCCGGCTCGACCTGCTGTTCAACAACGCCGGCGCCGGCAACCCCTCCACCCCCGTGGATGAGCTGTCGCTCGACGCCTGGCGGCGCGTGATCGATGTCAACCTGACGGGCGCGTTCCTGTGCCTGCGCGAGGCATTCCGCGTGATGAAGTCGCAGTCCCCGAAGGGCGGGCGGATCATCAACAACGGCTCGATCTCGGCGTACACGCCTCGGCCCGGCTCGGCGCCGTACACCGCGAGCAAGCACGCCGTCTCCGGGCTGACGAAGTCGGCGGCCCTCGACGGGCGGGCGCACGACATCGCCGTCGGCCAGATCGACATCGGCAACGCCGCCACGGACATGACGGCCCGGATGAAGGACGGCGTGCCGCAGGCCGACGGCAGGCTGGCCCCGGAGCCGACGATGGGCGTGGAGAACGTGGCGCGGGCGGTAGTGTACATGGCGGGGCTGCCGCTGGACGCCAACGTCCTGTCGATGACGGTGATGGCGACGGCGATGCCGTTCGTCGGCCGTGGTTGACGTTGCGAGGCCCGGGATGCGTGGATACGATGCCGGCGGCCGAGGAGGGCCTGCCGATGGAGTTGCGCTACCTCCGGACGTTGCTGGGCTTGTCGCTCGTTCTCGGCGCTGTCTGCGGCCTCGTCGCGTTCGCCACCGCCTGCTGGCCGGACCCCTTCGACACGAGGCCATTCGACCCGGCGGTGTGGGCCGCGGGGGATAACCATGACCGCGGCGCGATGGCACGCGGGGCGATCCGCCGTCTCCCTCCAGGAGTGTTTGAGGCCGAGGTGGTGGCGCTCCTGGGCGCGGGCATCCCCATCGAGGAGGCCTGGCCCTCCGCGTATGGAAAGTATGGGGCCGTGAAGGGGCACTCGTACCATGTGGGCTGCTGGAGTGGCCACTTCCACCGCGACGCCCACGACAGCACGTTCCTCTGGGTGCACATCGGCGCGGACGGGCGGGTCGTGGCGGCGGAGATCGGCGGCGGATGAACGCTTCGCCTTGCCCGAAGTGCCCGCGGGTGATACCCTCTGATCAACCGGCCGATCCGTCCGACCCTCGCCTTCCGAGGCACGACGGGGACGCCGGCCACACCGGCCCGATGGGCCTCACTTCCTCCGAATGGCGACACGCCACGAAGACTTCTTCCACGCCCTCCAGGAACACCCCGAAGACGACGCCCTGCGGCTGGTCTACTCCGACTTCCTTGAGGAGTACGGCGGTGAGCCGGACCTCGCCCGCGCCCAGCTCATCCGCGTGCAGGTCGAGCTGGCCGCCCTCCCGCCCCTGGACCGCCGCATCCCCGATCTGACGGCCCGGCAGGACGAGCTGCTCGCCCGCTGGGAGCGCGTCTGGCTCGGCGACGCGGCCGGCACGCTGCGCCGTTGGCGGTTCCGCCGGGGCTTCCTCGAAGCCGTCGAGACGGACGCCGCATCCTTCCTCGATCATGCCGGGAGCTGGTTCACCCGCTGGCCGACGTTGTCGGCCGCGAAACTCACGGGCGTCGGCGAGCGCCTCGGCGAGCTGGCCGCGTCGCCGTGGCTGGCCCACCTGCGCGGCCTGGATCTCAGCGACAACGGCATCAACGCAGACGCCCTTTACCATCTGACCGCCTCGCCGTTCATCTGTCTCCTCCAGGCGCTCGACCTGAGCGGCAACCTGATCGGCGACGCGGGGGCCGACCTGCTCTGCTCGGCGGCCCACGCCGACGACCTGTGCGAGCTGCACCTGTCGGGGTGCAGCCTGGGCAGGGGCGGGCTGGCGGCGCTGCTCGGCAGGCGTTCCCCCCAGTGGCGCCGGCTCGACCTGTCACGCAACTGGATCTACCGAACCGACCTGGAGAAGCTCGTCCGCTCGCCCGTGATGCCGAACCTGACGGCCCTCGACCTCTCCACGAACCCCATCGGCGAGAACAACGCCGCCATCCTCGCCACATCGCCCGACACGGGCAACCTCGTCCACCTCGGGCTGTGCGACACGCGGACCGGCGACGACGCCGTGGCCGCGCTGGCGGCGTCCCCCCACCTCGGCCGCCTCCGGAGCCTCGACCTGCGTTGCCACGGCTGCACGACCCAGCTCGACGAGCGCGGCGAGGACCGTGGCGGCATCGGCGAGCTGTCGCGTTCGCCCCTCCTCGGCCAGCTCCGCCGGCTGCTGATCGCGTGGGGCGGCTGGCCGAACGGCTGGGCCGCCGACGTGCTGGCCCCGGCCCGCCCGGCACGCGAGCAGCCGCGGTCGAAGGACGGCTGGACGGCGACACTGTTGCGGCGGTCACGGCACCTGATCCCGTCGCTGCTCGTCGAGACCGACCTGGAGGACCTGTGGTGGCTGGGCGACACGCGGGGCCGCGAGAAGTTACGCCTGCCCACCGCGTGGGACGACCCGAACCTGGAGACGTGAGGGATCCGCCGAAAGCCCGGCCAGTGGGCCGTCGTAGAGCACGCATCCTGCGTGCTCCGCAGGCCCTTGGCTGGACGTCACGGGTCACGAGGGGCCGGGAGCACGCAGGATGCGTGCTCTACGACAAGCCCCCGATCGCGGTCAGAGCTTTTTCTCGAATGCCGGCGCAGGGAAAGCCGCCTCCTCCGTGATGGATGGCAGAAGTGCCAACGCCAGAAGGAGAGAGCCATGCAGAACACCCTCCGCGCCGCCCTGATCGCCCTCGCCCTGCTGGCCGCCGGCCCGGCCTTCGCCGCCGCCACGGCGAAGCCGCTGACGCCCGCCCAGGTCAAGCGCATCCAGGAGTCCCTCGCCCGCCTCAACGCCTGCCAGGCGCGGGAGCAGGCCGCCCTCCGCCAGGTCCAGTTGGCCCGCACCCCCGTCCAGCGCTCCAAGGCCCTCCTCGCCGCCCAGATCGCCGCCGACGCGACCCGCAAGGCCCTCCAGACCCACCTCAACATGACCGCCCTGCGGCGGTGAAGCCCGAAGGCCCAGGCTGTGTCGATGGGGCGTGACAGGTCGCCCGCACCGCCGTGGGCGTGTGCAAGTGGGCTGGACGGTGGTCGGACCATTGCATTGCATTGCACCCCCCTCACAGAGACTGCTGAAAAACCCCCTCGACTCGACGTAAGTCCGTAAAGTTCGTGTCCCGCGAGGACGACTTTTACGGACTTACGTCGACGAAACCGAGTTTTTCAGCAGTCTCACACACCCCCCTGCAACGCAAATCCCGCCCCGGAGTCACCTGCCCACTTCGCCGAGTCACCTGCCCTCTTCCTCGCCGTTTGGCCATGTGACTCGGCATCAACTGACGCAGTGAGTCACTGGCCGGCGCCGAGTGCGCGTGTCACATGGCCACTTGCCCACTTTTCACGCACCCCGGCGGGAGGCCGGAGAGGGCGGTGTCACCCCACCCCAATGTCATCCCCTGCCTACCGTTTGGGCCCTCCTCGTTCTCCACGGCAACATCACAGAGTTGACGCCCAGCCCCCTGCGGGATAGCCTCCCCGACATGCCCTCCTCCTTCGGCCGGGCTGCGACGCTGCGCGGTGTGACATGAAGCTGATCCTGCGCGTGACGGACGGGCCGCACCGCGGCAAGGAGTTCACGTTCGAGGGGCACGACACCTTCCTCGTCGGGCGCGTCAACGACGCGCACCTCCAGTTGTCGTTCGACGACCCGTACTTCTCACGCCGCCACTTCGTCCTGGAGGTGAACCCGCCCCGCTGCCGGCTCATGGACCTCAAGAGCCGCAACGGCGTGCAAGTGAACGGGCAGCGCGTTGAGGTGGCGGACCTCAAGGACGGCGACGAGATCAAAGCGGGGCACACGGTCTTCAAGGTGACGGTGCCGGGCGACACCGTGCGGCGGGCGACCCCCGATCCGCAGATGACCGTGGCGCCGTCGGACGTCCAGCCGGCCTTGGCGACGGACCCGGAGATCCCCGGATACGAGATCGTCAAGTAGCTGGGCCGTGGCGGCATGGGGGTGGTGTACCTGGCGCGGCGGCAGAGCGACGGGTTGTTGGCGGCGGTGAAGACGTTCACCACCGCGCCCGACACGTCCAACCGGGCCGTCGAACGGTTCCTGCGCGAGGCGGAGATCCTCGGGAAGGTCCAACACCCGAACATCGTGGGGCTCCACGAGGTCCGCCTGTTCGGGGACGTGATCTTCCTGTCGATGGAGCTGATGAATGGGCCGGATCTGGATCGGGTGCTGACCGAGCAAGGCCCGCTGGACGTGCGGACGGCGGCGCGCATCATGTGCCAGGTGCTGTCGGGCCTGGGGCACGCACACGAGAACGGGTTCGTACACCGTGACATCAAGCCCGCCAACATCCTGATCCACGAGGAGGGCGGCAAGAAGTCGGCCAAGCTGGCGGACTTCGGGCTGGCGCGGGCCTTCGAGGCGTCGGGGCTCAGCGGCCTGACGATGCAGGGCGAGGTCGGCGGGACGCCGTATTTCATGGCCCCGGAGCAGGTCACGCACTACCGGGAGGTGAAGCCGTCCGCCGATCAGTATTCCGCGGCCGCGACGCTGTACACGCTCCTCACGGGGGGGCACGTCCACGACATGCCGGCGGGGATCGCGAAGCAACTGGTCCATCTCACGACGGCGGATCCGGTGCCGCTGCGGTCGCGACGGGCCGACGTGCCCGACGGTCTGGCCGCCGTGGTACATCGCGCGTTGCGGCGCGAGCCGGGCGAGCGCTGGCCGGGGGTGGCCGAGATGCGCGCGGAGCTGAAGCGGTGGGGGTGAGCTCTTTGAAGCCTCCGCTACTCGTCGCCGGCCCACACCTTCACCGCCCTGTCCTGGCCGGCGCTGGCGATGGACTTCCCATCGGGGCTGAATGCCACCCCGTTGACCCTGTCCGCGTGCCCCTTGAGTGAGATCATCCTCTGGCCCGTCTTTGCGTCCCACAGCTTCACGGTCCTGTCGTGGCTGGCGCTGGCGATACGCGTGCCGTCGCGGCTGAAGGCGACGCAGGCGACCCTCTCGGCATGCCCAGCCAGGGTTAGGATCGCCTTCCCCGTCCGCGCGTCCCACAGCCTCAGGGTTGTGTCGTCGCTCCCGCTGGCGATGCGCTCGCCGTCGGGGCTGAACGCCACGCTGGAGATGCAGCCCGTGTGGCCCTTGAGTGTCCGGATCTCCTTCCCCGTCTGGGCGTCCCACACCCGAACCGTCTCGTCGTCGCTCCCAGTCACGAGGCGTGTGCCGTCGGGGCTGAACGCCACGCTCATGGCCGGTTTGGCATGGCCGGAGAGCGTCCAGACTTCCGCGCCCGTCTCGGCGTCCCAGACACGCACCGTCGAATCATTGCTGGCGCTGGCGATTCGCTTGCCGTCCGGGCTGAAGGCCACGCCGTTGATGTCGCCGGTGTGGCCCTTGAGTGTCAGGATCTCCTTCCCCGTCCGGGCGTCCCACACCCGCACAGTCTTGTCCCGGCCCCCGCTGGCGATGCGCGTGCCGTCGGGGCTGAACGCCACGCAGTGGACCCAGCCCTTGTGGCCCTTGATGGCCAGGGCCTCCTTACCCGTCCGGGCGTCCCACACCCTCACCGTCTCGTCGTGGCTGGCGCTGGCGATGTGTGTGTTGTCGGGGCTGAACGTCACGCCGTTGACGCCTGCGGTGTGCCCCTGGAGCGAATGCCTCTCCTGCCGCACGCTCGCGTCCCACACCTTGAGCGTCCTGTCGTGGCTGGCGCTGGCGATGCGCGTGCCGTCGCGGCTGAAGGCGACACAGGCGACCCTCTCGGCGTGGCCGGCCAGGGCGCGGACCTCCTTCCCCGTCTGCACGCCCCACACCTTCAGGGTCTTGTCGTCGCTCCCACTGAGGATGTGCTGGCCGTCGGGGCTGAACGTCACGCTGCCGACGCTGTCGGAGTGGCCGATGAAGGCCCGGACCTGCTTCCCCGTCTGGGCCTCCCACAGCCTCAGCGTCTTGTCAGCGCCCCCGCTGGCGATGCGCCTGCCGTCGGGGCTGAACGCCACGCTGAGTACCCCGCCCACGTGGCCCTTGAAGGCGTGGATCGGCTTCATGCCCTGCGCGTCCCAAACCCTCACCATCTCGTCACCGCCCCCGCCGCTGGCGATGCGCTTGCCGTCGGGGCTGAACGTCACGCCGAGGACCGGTTTGGAGTGCCCCTTGAGGGTGCGGATCGCCTTCCCCGCCTGGGCGTCCCACACCTTCAGGGTCTTGTCCTGGCCCCCGCTGGCGATGCGCTCCCCATCGGGGCTGAATGCCACGCAGCAGACCCACCCCGTGTGGCCACTCAGCGTGCGGATCGGCTTGCCCGTCTGTGTGTCCCACACACGCACGGTCCCGTCATGGCTGGCGCTGGCGATGCGTCTGCCGTCGGGGCTGAATGCCACGTCGTTGACGTCGCCGGGGTGGCCCTTGAGTGTCCGGATCTCATTCCCCGTGTGGGCGTCCCACAACTTCAGCGTCCCGTCCTTGCTCCCGCTGACGATCCGTTTGTCCTCGGGGCAGAATGCCACGCAGTTGACCCAGTCGGTGTGCCCCATCAGTGTCTTCGCCGCATGCTCGCGCAGGCCGCGGACGTGCCTCGTCTCCCATGTCTGCTGGAACCGTGGGGCGGCCAGATCCAGGATCCGGCTTGCCATCGCCCCGTCGCGCCGCTCCCTGGACGACAGGGCCAGCTCGACCAGCATCGCGTGCCGGGCCGCCTCCGCATGAGACGCCAGGTGTTCTGCCGCGCGATTCTCGGCTTGGGCACGCAGGTGGGCCGCTTTCATTCCCTCCTCGGCTTCTCTCGCCCTGGCCTCGCGCTCCTCGAGCTGCGTCGCCTTGGCCGCGGCGGCCTTCAACCGCTCCTCGCTCTCCCTCGTCTTGAGTGCGGCGGCCAGGGCTAACTTCTCGCTCGCCTCCGCGGCCGCGGCGCTTTTGAGCGCCTCCTCGACCGCGGCAGCCGCACGCCTCTCGCTCGCCTGGGAGCTGGCCAGGGCTTCCCGCGCCGCCGTCGCCTCCTGGTCGGCCCGTCGGGCCTCGCTCCCCGCCCACAGCGAGAAGGCCGCCGACACAACCACGCCCGCCACCAGCACCAGCGCCACCGCCCCCGACAGCGCCGCCACCGCCCGGTTGCGGCTCACCCACCGCCCCAACTGCTCCATCGCGTCCGGCGGGCGCACCGCCACCGGCTCGTCGTCCAGCCAGCGCCGCAGATCGGCCGCTAACGCCCCGCAGCTCCGGTACCTGTCCTCCGGCCTCTTCGCCAGCGCCTTCAGGCAGATCGCCTCCAGATCCTTGGGGATCTCCCGCCGCCACCTCGTCGGCCTGTCCGGCTCCGTGTGGACCTGGTTGTGGATCACGATGGCCGGCGGCCCGTCGAAAGGCACCCGGCCCGTCAGCAGCTCGTACAGCACCACCCCCGCCGAGTACTGGTCCGCCGCCGGCCTCGCCTCGCCCTCCTGCCCGCGCGCCTGCTCGGGGGCCATGTACGACGGCGTACCCAGGATCGCCCCGTCGTTCGTCAGCTTCGCCTCGTCCTGCCGCGACGCCAGCCCGAAGTCCATCAGGTGGACGCGGCCGTCGCCGTCCACCATGATGTTGTGCGGCTTCACGTCGCGGTGGACGATGCCCTGCTCGTGGGCGTAGGCCAGCGCCTCCGCCAATTCGCGCACCAGCCTCGCCGCCCGCCTCAGGTCGGTGCCCTTCTCGTCGAACGTGTCGGACAGCCTCTTCCCGTCGATGAACGCGGACGCGATGTAGTAGCGCCCGCCGTCCTGCCCCGCGTCGAACACGGGGACGATGTGCGGGTGCCGCAGCCCCGCCGCCGACCTGGCCTCGCGCAGGAAACGTTCGACGCGCTTGGGGCTGTCGAGGGTGCCGGGGTTGGGCACCTTGAGCGCCACCTCGCGGCCGAGCTGCGGGTCGTAGGCCCGATAAACGGTGCCGAACGCGCCCTGGCCCAGCCTGCCCAGCACCTCGAACCGCCCGATCTTCTGCGCGGGCAAGCCGGGGGGCAAGGGCGGCGGAGGTGCGGGGAAAATGTCGACCCGCCCCTCGGCGACCGTCCCGGCGACGAAGCCAGTGCCGCACTGCCCGCACCTGAGCTGTTTGCCCGTGAGGTCATCGGGGACGACGCTGACCTTGCCGCACGCGGGGCTCGGGCACTGCACGGAGATGGGCATGCTCTCCTCCTGGGGTACTTCGGTGGTATCGGCTAGGTTACACGCCCAGGGCCGGCTGTGCCATCTCATGAGACGCACCACCCCGTTCCCTGATGCCCGTTGACGCCCTGCCCCCGGCGAGATAGCCTCCCGGCATGCCCGCCCTCTCCGGCCGGGCCGCCCGGAGGTGGAGTGATGCGTCTGATCCTGCGCGTGACGGACGGGCCGCACCGCGGCAAGGAGTTCACGTTCGAGGGGCACGACACCTTCCTCGTCGGGCGCGTCAACGACGCGCACCTCCAGTTGTCGTTCGACGACCCGTACTTCTCACGCCGCCACTTCGTCCTGGAGGTGAACCCGCCCCGCTGCCGGCTCATGGACCTCAAGAGCCGCAACGGCGTCCACATCAACGGGGTGCGCGTGGAGGTGGCGGAGATCAAGGACGGCGACGAGATCCGCGCCGGGCACACGGTGTTCAAGGTCTCCGTGGAGCCGGACGACCCGGAGCGCCAGATGACGCTGGGGCTCGACGAGACGTCGCCGCCGGCCGCCCTGGCGGCGCCGCGGCCGCCGTCCGACCCTCTGGTGTGGGGGTACGAGATCATCAAGGAGCTGGGCCGCGGCGCGCTGGGGGTGGTGTACCAGGCCAGGCGGGTGAGCGACGGGCTGATGGCGGCCGTGAAGACGATCAGGGCACTGCCGTCCACCCCGCGCAGGCACGTCGAGCGGTTCCTGCGCGAGGCGATCGTGCTGCAAAGCCTCCGGCACGCCAACGTGGTGGGGTTCCACGAGGCCCGCCAGCTCGGGGACGTGATCTACCTGTCGATGGAGCTGGTGCAGGGGACGGACCTGAGCAAGGCGCTGGCCGCGACGGGGCCGATGCCGGTCAGGCTGTCGGTCCGCATCATGTGCCAGATCCTCGCCGGCCTGCATCACGCCCACCAGCAGGGGTTCGTCCACCGCGACATCAAGCCCTCCAACATCCTCGTCCCGTCCGGGGCGGGCCGCAAGACGGCGAAGCTGGCGGACTTCGGCCTGGCGCGGGCTTACGAGTCCTCGGGGATGAGCGGCGTGACCCTCCAGGGGGACGTGGGCGGGACGACGAACTACATGGCCCCGGAGCAGGTGACCCACTTCCGCGACGTCAGGCCGGCCGCGGACCAGTATTCCGCGGCGGCGACGCTCTACACGCTCTTGACGGGGCAGTACGTCCATGACCTGCCGCGCGGGTCGCCGCTGCAGCTCATCCACATCACCACGGAGGACGTGGTGCCGATCCGCTCGCGCCGCGCGGACATACCGGAGGGGCTGGCCGCGGCCGTGCACCGCGCCCTCCGGCGCGAGCCCGGGGAGCGCTACCCCGACGTGCTGGCGTTCCGGAAGGAGCTGAAGGCCTGGGCGTGAGGATGGAGGCGGCCTGGGCCGTGCCTGCCGTCCGCCCGCCGAACCCGATACAATCCCGCCAGGAGGACATGCCATGTCACGAGAAGAATTGCTGGCCGAGGCGTTGAAGCTCCCGGGCGGGGAGCGAGCGGAGCTAGCGGACTCCTTGCTATCGAGCCTCGAAGCCGACCCCGAATGGGAAGCCGCGTGGGTCGAGGAGAGCAAGCGCCGCGCCGCGGAGTGGCGGGCGGGCGGGGCGGACCCCATCGGCTGGCGCGAGGCCATGCGCCAGGTCCGGGAAGGCCTGCCGGGGAAGAAGCCGTGAGCCTCCTCGTGCTGCCGAAGGCGCAGGAGGACATCGCCCGGGCCACCGCCTGGCATGAAGCCCAGCGGGCGGGGCCAGGATTGCGCGGACGCCATCGAGGCCGCACTCCACTCCATCGAGCTATTCCCGCAGATCGGCGCGGCGGTCACACCGTCGGTGCCGGGCCGGGAGCTGCGGCGTGTCGTCGTCCGGGGCTTCCCCTACCTGATCTTCTACGAGGTGGACGGCGACGACACCATCGTCTTCGCCGTCCCGCATCAGCGCCAGCGCCCCGGCGGATGGCTGACGCGGCTGCCCTGAAGCCAGGCCGACGCCACAGCCCGGTGGCGCACCTGACGACACCCCGACGTGCTGGCGTTCCGGAAGGAGCTGAAGGCCTGGGCGTGAGAGGCGTCAGGGGGGCGGCAGGCGCCAGACCCGGAGGGTGTCCGGGGTGTACTGGACGAGGCGGGACCAGTCCGGGCTGACGGCGAAGTGGCCGCCCTGGGGCAGGCCCGGCAAGGTGACGCGGGGGCGGCCGTTCGAGGCATCCCACACGCGGATGGCGGACGGGCCGGGCCAGTTGGAAGGCAGCATCAGTAGCCCGCCGTCCGGGGAGAAGGCGGAGAAGCGGACCGGGACATTCGCCTCGGTGGCGATGGTGGCGATCAGGCCGAGCTTTTCGGCGTCGCGGACCTCGACGGCGTAGGCGGAGGGGACGGCGATGCGGGCCCCGTCCGGGCTGAACAGCACCTCGTCCAGCTCTTTGCGGCGGGGCGACTCGCGGGTCAGGTCGGCGGAGGCCAGCTTCTTGCCGGCCAGGGAGAAGACGGTGAGGGTGTCCTGCAACGGGTCGTCGAGCCTGACCGCGAACTTCGTGCCGTCGGGGCTGAAGGTCAGGCTCCGGTGGCGTGCGCTGTCCCAGTCCGGCTTCAGCGTCTCGGCGCCCGTCCGGGCGTCCAGCAAGCCGGCGAAGACGAGGCGTGACAGCTCGTTGATCGGCGCGACGCGCTCCATGCGGGCGGCGACCCGCCAATCCGGGCGGAAGTGGAAGTAGGTGTGCGCCGCCATGCGTGGCGGCTTGAACTTGTCGGACGGCTTGCCGGTCCTGGTGTTGAAGAGGGTGATCTGCGGCTGCAAGGGCGTCCGGACGGGCAGCCTGGTGGACAGGGCGGCCAGGGTGTCGCCGTCGGGGGACAGCTCGCCCCCGAGGTACGCCAACTTCTCGGCCCCCGCCGGGATGGGGCGGGGCCGGCCGGTGTCCGTGTCGTACACGTGGAGAGCGCCGGGGCGGGCCGGGGCCTTGGCCGAGCCCGTGCCGGCGGCCAGGACCGACCCGTCGGGCGAGAGGGAGACGAAGGCGAGAGGCGCCTTGCCCTTGATGCCCACCAGACGGGCCTCCACCCCCTTGACGAGGTCCCACAGGGCGATCTGGTACTCGCCGGCGACCTCGTCCCCGCTCGCGCACGCCAGCCTCGTGACGGCGGGGTTGTGGGCGTGGGCGATGACCCTCCTGCGGGCGCCCGGCCCGCGGAGGTCGTGGTCCGTGTAGGGCGGCTTGCCGGCCCTGGCCCAGGCGTCCAGCAGGCGCCACTCCCAGGCCCGCTGATCCGGCAGGCACAGGGCGAGCGCCTTGGCGGCCGCCTCGTGCTCCCCCTTGCTGAGGTAGAGGGCGGCGTCGTCGATCAACTGGGGGTAGGCCCCGCGGCGCAGCTCGTCCTCCACCTGGCTCGCCTTCTCCTCGGCCTTGCGGGCCGCCGAGAGCGCCTCGTCGGCGGCCCGCTTGGCCGACCGGGCCTGCTCGGCCAGGCGTGCCGCCACCGCCTTCTGCCGTTCCGCCTCGGCGGCCCTCTCCCCGGCCAGGCGGTTCAGGCGATCCGCTTCCTCGCGCGCCTTGACGGCCCGGCCCGCCGCGTCGGCGGCCTCCCCCTTCAGCTTGGCGGCGGACGCCCGCAAGGCCTCGGCCTCGCGGCGGAGGGCGGCGGCACGCTCGTTCGCCTCCCCGAGGATGCGTTCGGCCTCCCAGGCCTTCGCCTCCCCGCGCGTCGCCCGGACCGCCAGGGCGGTGGATGCCGCCACACCGAGGATGAGGGACAGCACCACCAGGCCGGCCAGGACCGCCACCGCACGGTTCCGCTGGACCCAGCGGCACAGCTGCTCGAACGCTTTTGGAGGGCGGGCCTGGACCGGCTCGTCCTCGAGCCAGCGCCGCAGGTCGTTCGCCAACGCCCCGCAGCTGCGATACCGGTCCTCCGGCCTCTTCGCCAGCGCCTTCAGGCAGATCGCCTCCAGATCCTTGGGGATCTCCCGCCGCCACCTCGTCGGCCTGTCCGGCTCCGTGTGGACCTGGTTGTGGATCACGATGGCCGGCGGCCCGTCGAAAGGCACCCGGCCCGTCAGCAGCTCGTACAGCACCACCCCCGCCGAGTACTGGTCCGCCGCCGGCCTCGCCTCGCCCTCCTGCCCGCGCGCCTGCTCGGGGGCCATGTACGACGGCGTACCCAGGATCGCCCCGTCGTTGGTCAGGCGGGCCTCGTCGTCCAACCGGGCGGCGAGGCCGAAGTCCATCAGGTGCACACGCCCGTCGCCGTCAACCATGATGTTGTCGGGCTTCACGTCGCGGTGCACGATGCCCTGCTCGTGGGCGTAGGCCAGCGCCTCCGCCAATTCGCGTACCAGCCTCGCCGCCCGCCTGAGATCCGTGCCCTTCTCGTCGAAGGTGTCGGCGAGCTTCTTCCCGTCGATGAAGGCGGACGCGATGAAGTACCGCCCCGCGTCCTGCCCCGCGTCGTACACGGGGACGATGTGCGGGTGGCGGAGGCCGGCGGAGGCCCGCGCCTCGCGGAGGAACCTCTCCACGCGCTTGGGGCTGTTGAGGGTCTCCGGGTTCGGCACCTTGAGGGCCACCTCGCGTCCGAGGTGGGGGTCGTAGGCCCGGTAGACCGTCCCGAAGGCGCCCTGGCCGATGCGGCCACGCACCTCGAAGCGGCCGATGCGGTCCGCCGAGGAGGCCAACCAGGCGGGCAGCGTCCCCGCGGCCGCCGTGGGCTTGGCCCGGTCCGAGGTCGGGACGGCGACGTGCGGCCTGCCGCAGCTCAGGCAGACGACGCTGCGGCCCACGCACTCCGGTGGGATCACGGCGACGTGGCCGCAGGAGGGCTCGGGGCACTGCACGGAGATGGGCACGGGCCACCTGGGGGCGGGTGGATGGGCGTCGGAGGAGATGATACGCCGGCCGGGAACGGGCCGCCACCCCGCTCAACGTGTCCCGTTCACCGCCACTCTCCTGTTGCAGGAACACGAAGAACGCCCGCACGCACGGCAACGACGGCGCGGTGATCTCCTGCCGGACGCGCCCCAGGTCGTAGACGTTCTCCTCGATGTCGCTGCCGAACGTCTCGTCGCACACGACGATCCCATTGACGTTCGGCGTCACGGCGGCGGCGCTCATGGTTCGATCTTCTGATGACGCAATCCTACCTACCGGCACCCCGCCCCCCACCAACACCCATTGCCACCCCGCCCCCCGCCGCATACCCTCCCCGACATGCCCGCCTTCTCTCCCACCGGGGCCGCCATCCATGCTCTTCCCCCTCACCCTCCTCGCCCTCGCCGGGCCGCTCGACCTCCTGCCCGACGGCAAGAAGCCCGCCGACAAACGCCTCTCCGCCATCCGCACCCTCAACGACAAGGACTTCAACCTCAAAGTCCCCGCCACACGCGCCGCCTGGGACGCCCGCGCCGCCGCCGTCCGCGAACAGCTCCTCGTCGCCAACGGCCTCTGGCCCATGCCCGACCGCCCCGCCATCAAGGCCACCATCCACGGCAAGGTCGTACGCGACGGCTACACCATCGAGAAGGTCTTCTTCGCCAGCACCCCCGGACACTACGTCACCGGCAGCCTCTACCGCCCCATCGCCCGCGAGGGCGAGCCCAACAGGTTCCCCGCCGTCCTCGCCGCCCACGGCCACTGGGCCAACGGCCGCATGCACGACGCCGGCGCCGCCGAGGCCAAGGCCCAGGTCAAGAGCAAGGCCGAGCCCAACGAGGCCGTCGCACGCCACTTCCTCCAGGGCATCTGCGTCCAGCTCGCCCGCATGGGCTGCGTCGTCTTCTTCTACGACATGGTCGGCTACGCCGACAGCAAGGCCCTCGGCCACGGCGCCTTCACCGGCCCCGACGCCGAATTACGCCTCCAGAGCCTCATGGGCCTCCAGACACTCAACAGCCTCCGCGCCCTCGACTTCGTCGCGTCCCTCCCCGACGTGGACGCCAAACGCATCGGCATGACCGGCGCCTCCGGCGGCGGCACCCAGACGTTCATCACCGCCGCCCTCGACGAGCGCATCACCGCCGCCGTCCCAGCGGTCATGGTGTCCACCGGCATGCAGGGCGGCTGCGTGTGCGAGAACGCCTCGTACCTCCGGGTCGGCACCGGCAACGTCGAGTTCGCCGCCATGATGGCCCCCCGCCCCCTCGCCCTCACCGGCGCCAACGACTGGACCCTGGAGATCGAGAAGAAGGGCTACCCCGAGCTGACCGGCGTCTACAAGCTCTTCGGCCAGCCCGAGCTGGTGCAGGCGCGGTGCTGGCCAGGCTACGGCCACAACTACAACCAGCCGGCCCGCGAGTACATGTACGACTTCTTCAACAAGCACCTCAAGCTCGGCCACAAGGAGCCGGTCAAGGAGAAGCTGTTCACCCCAGAGACGCCCGCCAGCCTGACCGTCTTCACCAGGGACACCCCGCGCCCCGCCGACAGCCTGCCTGCGGACCGCCTCATCGCCCGCATGGCCGAGGCGTCCGACAAGCAGATCGCCGCACTGCTCCCCAGGGCCGGCGAGCCGAAGTCGGATCACCGGCGCGTCCTCGGCACCGCCCTCCGCGTGATGCTGGGCTCGTCGCTGCCGGCCCGCAAGGAGTTCGACGCCAAGCCGGCCGGCTCCCCCGCCGTCGAGGGCGCGACGGCGAAGGGCTACCTCCTCACCCGCCGCGGCTCGGGCGAGCAGGTGCCCGCCGTCGTCCTCCGCGGCAAGAAGTCCGACGGCACCGTGATCGTCTGGGTCACGCCCGAAGGCAAGGCCGGCCTCCTGAAGGACGGCAAGCTCCTCCCGGAGGTGGCGACGGCCCTGGAGAAAGGCGCCGCCGTCGTCGGCGTGGACGTGTTCGGCACCGGCGAGCTGACGCAGGAGAAGCCGCACGCCGTCAACGCCCGCATGGCCGGCTACACCTTCGGCTACAACCGCCCGCTCGTCTCCCAGCGCTGCCACGACATCCTCACCGCCGTCGCCTTCGCGCGTTCGCTGCCGGAGGTGAAGAGGGTGCACCTGCTCGGCTCCGGCAAGGCCGGCCCCTGGGTCGTGCTGGCCCGAGGCCTCGCCGGCGACGCCGTGACACGCACCGCCGCCGACGTGAATAAGTTCCGCTTCGAGGCGGTCACCGAGATGGGCGACGAGATGATGCTGCCCGGCGCCCTCAAGTACGGCGGCCTGGGCGCGTTCGCCGGCCTCGCGGCCCCGCACGAGCTGTACCTACACAACCACCAGGGCACCGCCATCGGCAAGTGGACCAACGCCGCCTACGCGGCCGCCGGCAAGAAGGACGCCCTCGCCACCCACGGCGAAGCGAAGTCCGGCGCCGACGTGGTGGCCTGGCTCCTGCGCTGACACCACGGGAGGTATCGATGAGAGGGCTTCTACTGCTGTGCCTTTTCGCGCCCGGCTTCATCCTGGCGAGGGATGACGCCCCCAAGGTGCGCGTCCTGATCATCGACGGGCAGAACAACCACAACTGGCGGGCCACCACGCCGATCCTCCGCGCCGCCCTGGAGAAGGCGGGCCGCTTCACCGTCGCCGTCTCCAGCCACCTGAAGGAGGGCGACAAGGGCGCGCCGTCGAAGGACGCCATCGCCTTCCCGCCGGACCTGGCGAAGTTCGACGTCGTCCTGAGCAACTACAACGGCCAGCCCTGGCCCAAGGAATTCCAGAAGTCGCTGGCCGACGCCGTCCGCGAGGGCAAGCTGGGGCTGGTGGTCTTCCACGCCGCCAACAACGCCTTCACCGGCTGGCCCGAGTTCAACGACATGATCGGCATGGGCTGGCGCAACAACAAGTTCGGCGAGCGCCTCTTCCTCGACGCCGACCTCAAGCCGGTCCGCCAGCCGAAAGGCACCGGCCCCGGCGCCGGCGAGACGGTCATGCACCCGTTCAAGGTCGCCGTCCGCGACGCCGAGCATCCGGTGACCAAGGGCATGCCGCGCGAGTGGATGCACACGGCCGACCAGCTCGTCCACGGCCTGCGCGGGCCGATCAGGGACGTCACCGTCCTGGCCACCGCCTACTCCGACAAGGCGAAACGCGGCACCGGCGAGCACGAGCCCATGATCTGGACGGTGGCCTACGGCAAGGGCCGCGTCTTCCACACCCCGATGGGCCACGACGCCGGCAGCGTGCGCTGCGTCGGCTTCCTGACCTCCATCCTGCGCGGCAGCGAATGGGCCGCCACGGGCAAGGTGACCCTCCCCATCCCCGCCTCCTTCCCTCCCGCCGACAAGACCAGCTCCGTCAAGCCCTGAGGCCCGCCATGACTCGGATCGCACTCCTGCTGTCGCTGGCCGCCGTGTCGGCCCTGGCCGTCGCCCCGCCCCGTTACGACAAGAAAGGCTGGCCCCCGGTCATCGCCGCCGAGCCGGGCCGCGCCCCCTCCGACGCCGTCGTCCTGTTCGACGGCACGTCGCTGGCCGGCTGGCAGGGCGGCAAGGACAAGGCCGCGACGTGGAAGCTCGTCGAGGGCGCCGCGATGGAGATCCCGCCGCGGGGCGGCAACATCCGCACGCGGGCGAGTTACGGCTACGGCCACTACCACGTCGAGTTCCGCACGCCGCCCGTCGTGAAGGGGCGGGGCCAGGGCCGCGGCAACTCCGGCGTCCACATCATGGGCCGCAACGAGGTCCAGGTCCTGGACAGCTGGGAGAACGAGACGTACCCCGACGGCCAGTGCGGCTCGATCTACGGGCAGCACATCCCCCTCGTCAACGCCAGCCGCCCGCCAGGCGAGTGGCAGTCGTTCGACATCCTCTTCCACCCGCCGCAGATGAAGGACGGCAAGCCGGCCCGCAGGGGCGCCTACACCGTCCTGCACAACGGCGTCGTCATCCACGAGATGGCCGAGGTGAACGCCTCCAGGCCCGACGACAAGGGCCCGCTGATGTTGCAGGACCACGGCAACCCGGTGCGGTACCGCAACATCTGGTACCGCCCCTGGCGGGCCCCGATCCCACGCAAGAAGTGACCCCGTAGGGCAGCCCGCCAGCCTGCCGGCCCCGTAGGCAGGCTGCCAGCCTGCCGGCCGACGCCACCCCGCCACCACGAAGTGCCCCCCCCAAGGAGATGACCATGAAACCCCCTCGCCTCGCCGCCCTCGCCCTGCTGCTCCTCGCCGGCCTCACGCCCGCCGAGGACAAGAAGGCCCCCGATTTCGAGGACCTGCTGAACAAGGATCTGACCGGCTGGAAGCACGCCGGCAACTGGAAGGTCGAGGACGGCGTTTTGACGCGCACCAAGAGGGGCGGCGACATCAGGTACACCGCGAAGAAGGTGCCGGACGACTTCGAGCTGCGTTTCGAGTGGAAGGTCGCGAGCGGCAGCAACAGCGGCATCTACTACCGGCCGGGGCAGTACGAGTATCAGATCCTCGACAACAAGAAGCACGGCGACGGACGCAACCCGCGCACGAGCGCCGCCTCGCTCTACTTCTGCATGCCCCCGTCGAAGGACAACACCAAGCCGGTGGGCGAGTGGAACGAGGGCCGCATCGTGTGCAAGGGGACGGTGATCCAGCACTGGCTGAACGGCGAGTGCGTCATCGACTTCGACTACACCGACAAGAAGTACGCCTGGGAGGTCGAGCTGTTGAAGCGTCGCGGCGGCGACGTGAAGGCGCGCGGCGCCCATCTGAACCTGCAGGACCACGGCGACCCGGTGTGGTACCGCAACATCAAGCTGCGGGCCATCGGCAAGGACGAGGAGATCAAACGCCAAGACGTGACGCCGGCCACGGTCCCGGATGCGATCCTCAAGGGCGAGAAGAAGTACTACGCCGACCGCGAGCCGAAGAAGGGGAGTAGTTGACAGCCAGTCAACAGCCAGTCAACAGCCGTTAGCAGCCAGTAAAGCAAGAGCAGCCGGCCCACCCCTCAAGGGGAGGCCGGCTGTTGGTTTTCCACTGGCTGTTTACTGGCTGTTGCTGGACTCTGTAACTGGCTGTCAACTCAACACGGCGAGGACATCCTCTTCGTTCATCAGGAGGTAGTCCTGGCCGTCCACGTTGACCTCGGTCCCGGCGTAGGACGTGAACAGCACCTTGTCGTTCACCTTGACCTGGAACGCGGCCCGCGAGCCGTTGTCGAGCCGGCGGCCCTCGCCCACGGCGAGGACGGTCCCCTGCTTCGGCTTCTCCTTGGCGGAGTCCGGCAGCACGATGCCGCCCGCCGTCTTCTCCTCGGCCTCGAGCCGCTTGACCAGCACCTTGTCGTTCAACGGGACAACCTTCATGTCGGCAGCCTCCTCGGGGTGTCAATCGTGTATCGGGGCCGGCGTCAGGCCCGCATGCCGTAGGATCGTTGCAGGGCGCGGGCCACGGTGTACAGCAGGATGTGCTTGCTCACCGGCTTGGGCACCACGCTGAAGAACTGGGCCGCGATCGCCTGCCGCACCAGCGTGTCCGTCGCGTCCGCCGTCACCAGGATCGCCGGCAGCAGGGCGTTGAACTGGCGCACGATGTTCAGCGTCTCCAGGCCCGTCAGCTTCGACATGTGCATGTCAAGGAGGACCAGGTGGACCGGCTCGACCTGCACGACGTCGATGGCCTCCTCGCCGGAGGACACCTCGACGGTGCGGAAGCCCTCCGGGGTCATGATGTCCCGGAGCGCCTCGCGGCAACGATCGTCGTCGTCCGCGATCAGGATCGAATAGTCGGTGCCTTGTTTGACCGCGCCCATCGCCGTGTACCTCGGCCCGGACCGCCCAGCCGAATCATTGGTCCGCTGTTACCTAGCAAGAAGCATGCCGGCATCGGATTCGGCGCCCGCGTGGCGCCTAAGTCCTTGTTTCAGTAGATCATCCGGCGGCGAGAAATGCAAGGGGTTCTTCCCGGGGCGGGGCAAGACGGGCGGTCCTGGCAGGCCGTGATGCCACTCTGGCAGGGCCGAGGTTGACGCGGGTGATCGTCCCCCCGTCGTTTTCTTGTCCCGGCGGAATCCGTGAGTCTTACACTGGCTGAATGCCCGATCCGACGCGACTCCTGGACGCCGCGGCCACCGGCGGCCGCAAGGCCGCCGCCGAACTGCTCCCTCTCGTCTACGACGAGCTGCGGCGGCTCGCCGCCGCGCGGCTGGCGGCGGAGCCCCCCGCGCACACGCTCCAGCCCACCGCCCTGGTCCACGAGGCGTACCTCCGGCTGGTCGGACGGGGCGACGACAACCACTGGGACGGCCGCGGGCACTTCTTCGCGGCCGCGGCCGAGGCCATGCGGAGGATTCTGATCGAATCCGCCCGCCGAAAGGATCGACGGGCCCACGGGGGGGGCCGGCAGCGCCTGCAGCTCCACCCCGACCTCGTAGCGTCCCCGGAGCCGGAGGAGGATCTGTTGCTGCTGGACGCCGCCCTGACCCGGTTCGCCCAGGTCGATCCGCTCAAGGCCCGGCTGGTGGAGCTTCGCTACTTCGGAGGGTTAACGGGCGACCAGGTGGCCGAGCTGTTGGGCATCTCCCCCAGCACGGCAGATCGGCACTGGGTCTACGCACGCGCCTGGCTGCGGCGCGAAGTGCGCGCCGGCTCGCCACGCGAAGAAAACGAGTGAATGCGGTGGTGCCGCCGAAGCCATTTCGTCGCATGGAAGGGGAGCCAATGGCGTAGCGGGGGGCCCACGCATGACGGAAGAGACGCTGTTCCACGAGGCGTTGTCGAGGCCGGCGGGCGAACGTGCCGCGTACCTGGACGCGGCCTGCGCCGGACGGCCCAGGCTGCGAGAGGCGGTCGAGGCGCTGCTGGCGGCGCACGAGGCGTCGGGGGCCTTCCTCGAGCCCGTCGGAGTCATCCACCAGGAGACCATCGAGGCCCCGCCGGGGGCCCGTGCCGCGCCCGCCCGCGAGGAGGAGGAGGAGGAGCCGGCACTGGCCTACCTCGAACCGGCGGGGCGGCCCGATTCTCTGGGACGCATCGGGCATTACGAGGTCCTCCAGGTCCTCGGTAAGGGCGGCTTCGGCGTCGTCTTCCGCGCCTTCGACGTGACGCTGCATCGTGTGGTGGCCGTCAAGGTCCTCTCCCCGCTGATGGCCGCCACCTCCCCGGCCCGCAAGAGGTTCCTGCGCGAGGCACGAACCTCGGCCCAGGTGCGTCACGAGAACGTGGTGCAGGTCTACGAGGTCGGTGAACAACCACTGCCCTACCTGGTGATGGAGCTCATCCCCGGCGAGACGCTGCAGCAGCGCATCGACCGCACCGGGCCCCTCGACGTGCCCGAGGTCCTGCGCATCGGCCGGCAGATCGCCGAGGGGCTGGCGGCCGCCCACGCCCAGAACCTGGTCCACCGCGACGTGAAGCCGGCCAACGTCCTGCTCGAGGGCGGCGTGATGCGGGTGAAGCTGACCGACTTCGGCCTGGCCCGCGCCGCCGACGACGCCAGCATGTCGCAGAGCGGCACCGTGGCCGGCACGCCGATGTTCATGGCCCCCGAGCAGGCCAGGGGGGACTCCCTCGACCACCGGGCCGACCTGTTCAGCCTGGGCAGCCTGCTGTACGTGATGTGTACCGGCCGCCCCCCCTTCCGCGCCAACAACACCCTGGCCGTGCTGAAGCGCGTCGCCGAGGACACGCCACGCCCCATCCGCGAGATCATCCCCGAGGTGCCACAGTGGCTCTGTGACCTCATCACGAAGCTGCACGCCAAGGCCCCCGATCAACGCTTCCAGAGCGCCCGCGAAGTGGCCGACACGCTCGCCGAGATGCTGGAGGGGGTGCAAGCCCACGGGCGATCCGAGCCCCGGAGGTGGCGGGCCGATACGGCCGCCAACGAAACGCCCGGCCGTGCGCCCGGGCGGTACCGCGCGCCGATCCTCGTCGCGGGCTCGCTCCTCCTCGTCGCCATCGCGGCCACGCTGGGCGTGGCCTACTGGCCACGCGGCGGAGGCGGTGGCGTCCAGCCCGACAAGAAGGAGATCGTCGAGAACCAGGTCCCACCCCCCGGCGTGCCCGCCGCCGTGTCCGGCGTGGGCTTCCCCGGAGTGCCGGCGAAGCCGCTCCAGGGGAGCCCGTCCTGCCTCCCGCACGTGTACAGCCCCGACGGCAAGTGGCTGGCGGCGCAGGATCACGCCGGCACGCACGCCACCGCCCGCGTTTGGAACGCCGTCACCGGCGAGCCGCGATTCGCACGCGGCATCCACAACGCCCGGGAGATGGCGTTCAGCCCCGACGGCCGCCGGCTCGTGATCCCCGAAGGGAACGGGGCCGAGGCCCACATCTCCGTCTTCGACACCGCCACATTCGAGCAGGTGGCCCGGTGGAAGTGCGACCCGAGGATAGAGCGTGCCGCATTCGACCGGACCGGCAAGGTGCTCGCCGCGCGCGACGGGAACGGGGTGGCGCTCTACGAGAGCGAGACCGGCAAGGAGCTGGGCCGCATCGAGGGGATGAACGAGCCCAACGGCCTCGCGTTCAGCCCGGCCGCGGACCTGCTCGCCGTCGAGGACGTGCTCGTCAGCGAGAGCCGCGGCGGGCGGCGGGTGCAGGACGCACGCGTCACGCTCTTCGACGTCGATCCGAAATCACCGACGTACGCGAAGGCGGTCCGGTCGTGGAACGCGCCGGACACCGGGGATTCGCACACGCTGCGATTCACGCCGGATGGCACACGGCTCGCTTTCACCCACGCGGCCGAAGACAGCCGCCTCGGCCTGTTCGTGTACGACGTGAAGACCGGCAAGCAGTTGGCGAGGTTCGTGCCGGGAGGCCAGCTCACGCAGATTGTACTGGGGCCGTTCCTGCCCGATGGGCGGACGGTCCCCCTCGGGTATGGCGCCGGGCCCACCACGGTGGCGCTGTGGGACACGTCCGCCGGCAAGGTGTCGCGCTCGCTCGTCGTGCCTGATCGCGGACAGCACTCGACGCTCGTCGTGGACCCGTCAGGGAAGACGCTCTGCACGGGCGGGACCGCCTCGCCGCAGCCGCTGTTCTTCGACATCGCGACAGGCCGAGAGCTGCTGCCGGGCCCCGCCCCCTTCTTCCTCCTCGCCACCGACAGGCTCCCGGAGCGTCGTCAGTCCAGCCTCGCCGCCGCCGTGAAGGCCGCCCGGCCCGGCGACGTCATCGAGATCCGCGGCGACGGCCCGTTCGAGTCGGGCCCGCTCGACCTGGGGGACAAGCCGCTCACCCTCCGCGCCGGCCCCAAAAGCCACCCGACGATCCGCTTCGTGGACGGCGGCCGCGGCCCAGAGGCCGTCTTCGTTCGCGCGAACGCGAACCTGACCCTGGAAGGGCTGAACCTCGAGAGCCACGACACGAGCCGGGGGATCACCCTGGTCTCCTGCGAAGGGCATGCGCGGCTGGCCAACTGCCGGCTCGTCGTTCTCCGCGCCGGCGCGGGGACGACGGCCATCGCCGCGAACAAGGCGGACATCATCAACTGTCTAATTTCCAGTCATTTCAACATCAGTGCGGCTCTGGATCGTGAGGGGTTCACCAACGTGGCCAACTCGACCCTCCTCGCCTCCTCGGCCGCCGTCCGCTGGGCGAATGACGGCTTCGGGTTCACCAGGATCGCCCCCAGGACGCTCCGGGTGACCGATTCGACGGCCGTCGCCCACCAGCACGCCTGCGTTTTCAACCTGAACAACCGAGAGAGCCCCATCGACGACGGGTTGACAAAGCCTCTGCTCTCCTTCGAGCCCTCGCGGAGCTACTTCTGCATCTCCTCGCCGAAGGACGCGGGGCTGCTGACCATCAACGTGATGTTCCGGGGCTTGGCCGACGCGGACGCCCTCGACCTCATGCGTCGAGCCATCCGCTGGTCCGAAACGGAAAACCTGTACCACGCAAGAGCCGGGTTCGGCGCCCTGGGCTCGTTCGACGGCAGCAACTGGGGGCCGCATCGCGTCCCCCTGCCGGACCTGGCGAAGTGGCACGAGTTCTGGATGATCACGGACAGCAAATCCCGGGAGGCCGCGGCGGTCTTCCAGAATGGCAACCGCGTTCAGCTCGGCAAGTTCGACCCGATGACGCTCTCGCCCGACGACTTCCGCCTCGAGAAAGGCAGCCCAGGCAAGGGGGCCGGCCAAGGCGGCAAGGACCTCGGTGCCGATGTGGACCTCGTCGGCCCCGGCGCGGCCTACGAGAGGTGGCGACAGACGCCGGCGTATCAGAAGTGGCGGAAGAGGACGGGGACTTGAGGAAGGCTCCCGACGACCCACGCCGAGGCCCCACCCGGCGGGGATCCCGTTCTGCCAGGCCGGCGGAGCATGGGAATGCCCCGCTGACATCCACCCGAGGGCGGCCTCTCCTGGGCCAAATCACGACAAAGGGCTACACCACGATCGCAACCAAGGACCGAGGCACCGCCCCCGCCGCCGTCTTCAGCCACGGAACCCCGCTCATCGTGATGCCACTCTGGCAGGGGGGGGAGCTTGACTCGATGAGGGCGAGGGCGTTTGATGTCTGGCGAGGGGGACACGCATGAAGACCCAGTATTACACCGCCTCCAGCCTGGACGGCTTCATCGCCGGCCCCGGCCACTCGCTCGACTGGCTGATGCAGCTCGGTGACCCCCCGGAGGGCAGCTACCCTGCCTTCATCCGCGAGGTCGGCGCCCTGGCCATGGGCTCGCACACCTACGAGTGGCTCCTCGCCCACCTCGCCGCCGAGGGCGGCCCCTGGCCGTACACGCAGCCGTCGTGGGTGTTCACCACGCGCACACTCCCCACGCCGCCCGGGGCCGACGTGCGTTTCGTCCGTGGCGACGTGAGGCCGGTACATCGGGACATGGCCGCCGCCGCCGCCGGCAAGAACGTCTGGATCGTCGGCGGCGGCGAGCTGGCCGGCCAGCTCCACGACCACGGCCTGCTCGACGAGATCATCGTCCAGATCGCGGTGGTGACGCTCGGCGCCGGCTCCCCGCTCTTGCCACGGAAGATCACGACGCCGCCGCTGCGGCTCGTGTCGGCGACGGCCTTCGGCGATGCCTTCGTCGAGATCCGGTACGAGGTGCCACGCGGGAGCAGTTCGGCTACGGCGGCTGGAGGGGAGCGATGACGCTCATCCAACCCACGGAAGAAGTGGTCGCCTGCGACGCCTGCGGCTTCGCAGGGCTCATCGGCCCGAGGTGTCGGGACTGGGTGCCGTACCAGATGGCGTTGTCGGAGGAGCGGTGGGTAGCATTCGCCCTCTGCACCGCCTGCGGTGTGTCGTGCGTGCGGGCGTATCACGGCGGGCCGCTCAGCCGCCAGCCGGCCCCGCTCCTGTTAGGGACAGGCCCGGTGCGGCTGGCTGCCTGGGAGCCGGCCCCTCCGGTCAGCCCCGACGCCGCTGGCCGGTGTCCGGCCTGCGGCGGACTTGATCTCCTCTGGGCCGTCCCGAACCCGGCCGCCCTCAAGCGGGTGTCGTGCCCTGGATGTTGGGCCGGCCCGCTCCGGTTGACGGATCGGCGTGCCAGCCACCCGGCTTGGTAACAGACGTTCGATTGACTCCTTTAGCACTGCGGCCGGCCGGGCTCCCGTTCGGGCGGGCCGGCGTAGCATGGGAATGCGTCCGCTTGCATCCCTTGAGGGCGGCTTCTCATGAGCACCATCACGACGAAGGACGGCACCACGATCTACTACAAGGACTGGGGCACCGGCCCGGCCGTCGTCTTCAGCCACGGCTGGCCGCTGACGGCGGACGCCTGGGATCCGCAGATGTTCCACCTCGCCTCCCACGGCTACCGCTGCATCGCACACGACCGCCGCGGACACGGCCGCTCGAGCCAGCCGTGGCACGGCAACGACATGGACACCTACGCCGACGACCTGGCCCAGCTCTTCGAGGCGCTCGGCCTCAAGGACGCCGTCATGATCGGCCACTCCACGGGCGGCGGCGAGGTGGCCCGCTACATCGGCCGTCACGGCAGCGGGCGGGTCGCCAAGGCGGTCCTGGTGGGCGCCGTGCCGCCGATCATGCTCAAGACAGACGCCAACCCCGGCGGCCTGCCCATCGAGGTCTTCGACGGGTTCCGCAAGGCGTACCTCGCCGACCGCGCGCAGTTCTTCCTCGACGTGGCCGGCGGGCCGTTCTTCGGCTTCAACCGCCCCGGCGCCAAGCCCTCACAGGGGCTGATCCAGTCGTGGTGGATGCAGGGCATGATGTCCGGGCACAAGAACGCCTACGACTGCATCAAGGCGTTCTCCGAGACGGACTTCACCGAGGACCTGAAGAAGTTCGACGTGCCCACGCTGATCGTCCACGGCGACGACGACCAGATCGTGCCGATCGGCGCGTCGGCGCACCTATCGGCGAAGCTGGTCAAGGGCGCGGCCCTGAAGGTCTACCAAGGCGGCTCGCACGCCCTCGGCGACACGAGCAAGGACCGGCTCAACGCCGACCTGCTGGAATTCATCAGGGCCTGAGCCGGCGGTCCCGGCATGATCTCGTCCTCGGGTGGGAGGCGCGAAACGCCAATGAGCTTCTTCTCGGACTTCCTGATCGCGGGCAGGCGCGAGGCGAAGAAGGTCGCCGCCACGGATAACCCGACGAAACACTGGACGGGGGTCGCGGCCAAGGGCCTGACCTGTCTGGACCTGGCCACCCTCTACGGCCTGGTGACCGGTGTCACCGATGTGGACGAGGTCGTCGATCTGGAGGACGAGTTCGAGGATCTGAGCGCGGGCGACGGGCCGGCCGACGTGCGGCTCTTCCCCGAGGCGTTCACGCGGGCCCTGGCCGCGGCCGGGCCGGAGGACATCGCCCGGCTGGCCAGGGGCTGGCGGGCGGACGAAGGCGGCGGGGTGTCCGATTGGAAGTCGCCGGAAGTCAAGGAGCTGCTGGGCGAGCTGTCCGGGCTGGCGCGGCAGGCGATCGAGGCCCGCAAGCCGATCATGCTGTGCGTGAGCGGGTTCTAACCGCAGGCCCCGCCCTGTCTCACGGATTCACAAACACCTCGTCCGCGAAGATCCACATGCCGTTCGTCTTCGCCACGACCCGGACGTGCCGCGCCTTCTCGCCCTCCAGCTTCAC
This sequence comes from uncultured Alcaligenaceae bacterium, assembly GCA_964630925.1. GTDB lineage: Bacteria > Planctomycetota > Planctomycetia > Gemmatales > Gemmataceae > RGDT01. The sequence continues at coordinate 12,090 of CAZVZK010000057.1, read as the reverse complement.
CGACAGCGTCCGCTGGTACGCCGGACGGGCATCCGGCTTGTGCCCGGCCGTGCCCGCCGTCCGCCACTTCTTCCCGTCGTCCGAGACGAAGACCTCCATCCGCCCCGGGACGAAGATGCCGGCGCGGACGTGGTGCAGGAAACGCACGCCCACCTCGCGGATCGGCTTGACCCCCCCGAGGTCGATGGCGGCGTCCATGTCCTTGCCCTCCCAGCCAAGCCACTGTGTGCTGAGGAACTCCGCCGAACGCGCGACGTGGCCGTCCGTCAGGTCGCCCGTCGCATAGGACGGCGACGGCGGATGCGCCAGCTTCACCGCCAGGCCCCGCGCGGCGTGGGCCAACGTCGGCCCCGGCGCGTCGGCGTTCACCGTCACCTCGTCGAGGAAGACCCAGTCGCCGCCGTGCGTCGCCCGCAGGCGCACGAACTTCGCCTCGGCCGCCTCCGTCTTCACCAGATACCAGCCCCGCGCCCGCGCGCCGTCCTTTTCGATGACCGCGCCGATGTCGCGCCACCTCTTGCCGTCGAGCGACACGGCGAACTCCGCCCGCGCCGGCAGCGCCACGCCGCCGGACGAACGCAGGAAGTGCGCCGCCGCCCTCGTCACGCGCACCGCCTTCGGCATTTCCAGCACCACCTCGACCGGCCTGCCGCGGCGCTCCCAACCGACCCAGCCTGCGGAGCCGGTCTCGTCGCCGTCGGAGAGCAGGCCGTCGGCGAGGCCCTTTGCGCCCGGCCCCGGATAGCCGGGCTTCTCCGGCGTGATCGTCACCTTCGCGCCGACGGCGTCGTGCCGCAGCCCCGGCACCTTGTGGAATGTCCGCTCCAGCACGTCGAGGCCGGCCACCCGCGCCCGCACCGCCGTCGTCCTGTCCAGGGTGATCGGCCCTCGGTAGACCTTCTCCGGCCCGCCGTCGAACGTGTAGCGGATCTCGCCCGGCAGCTTCGACACCAGCGACACCGTCGCCCTGTCGGTGAACGTCCTGTCGGGGCGCATGTAGACGAGCGGAGAATGGACGCCCGACGCCTCGACGGACACGCCCGTCAGTAGCCGATCCAGTACGGCGTCGGCGGCCCGGTGCCGCACGAGCCAGTCGGCGTGCCCGCGCCGCGCCCTGGGGTTGTACGTCGGCTCGTTCCGCAGCGCCCCGACGTTGCGCAGGTACGGCAGCGCCGCCTCCTCCGGGCTCTCCCACAGGATCGAGGTCGCGCCGAGCAGCAGCGGCTCTCCGTCCTTGAGCCGCGCGCCGTTGGCGTCGTGCGGGTCGAAATACGCCTCCTTGACGCCCCACGGGGCGTTGATCACCGTGTGGCCGCGCTTCACCAGCTCCCCGGCGAAGCCGCTGCCGCCCACCCACGGCATGAAGACCACGTCCTTCGGCAGGGTGGCCGGGCCGAGCGGCGCGCCCTCCCACACGATCATCCGCTTGCCGTGCCTCTTGACGATGCCGTGCATCCGCGCGACGAAGTGGCTGAACACGTCGTGCGGCGACTTCAGCCCGTGCTTCTTGACGAACGCCAGGACCTCGGGCAGCGTCTCGATGCCGCCCAGCGACACCTCGTCGCAGCCGATGTGGATGTACGGCGAGGAGCGGAACACCGACGCCACCTCGCCGAGGATGGTGTCGAGCGCCTTGAAGGCGTCCTCGCTGACCATGTTGATGTAGCCCGGCGTCAGCGTCTTGCCGTCCTTGCCCTTGTAGCCGAAGACCCCCGGCAGCGTGCCGCGGAGCTGGCCGCTGTGGCCGGGCATCTCGATCTCCGGCACCAGCGTCACGCCGAGGCGGTCGGCGAACGCGACGAGCGCCTTCAGCCCGTCGAGCGGGTACGGCTTCGGCGCGTGCCCGCCGGCCCAGGCGAAGTTCTGCGACCCCAGCTCCGGGTAGGCCGTCGAGGGGAAGACCCACGCATTCTCGTCGGTCAGGTGCAGATGGAGGTAACGGATCTTGTAGAACCGACACGCGGTCACGCAGCGCCGCAGCGTGGCGAGGGAGTACGGCTTGCGGGCCAGGTCGAGCAGCGCGCCGCGGTACGGGAACGCCGGCGCGTCGTCGACGGTGCCCCGCGGCAGCTTGCCGTCGCGCAGGAGCTGGACGAGCGTCGTCGTCCCCAGGGCGACGGCCCCGTACGTCCCGCCCTCGACGCGGGCCGTGGCCGCCACCGTCACGCGGTGCGCCTCGCCGCTCAAGCCGCCGCCGAGTGACAGGACGATGTCACCGTCCCGCGCCGGCCCGCCCTCCACCGGCAGACTCAGCCCGGCGGCGCGGCGCATCTCCTCGGCCACGACCTCGGCCAGCGGCAGGAGGCGCGGGTCGCGCGTGACGATGCGGGCCGGCGTCATCGCGCCGACGCCGGGCGTGATCGACCTCGGCCACGGGACGAGCGCCGCGTCGGCGCCGTTGACGGCGAGCAGGAGGAGGGTGGCAATCATTTGGTGCCTCGGGGGGCGTGGCCGCCGAATCGGCCGCGAGGGCATATTCTCGCCTGGAGGGGCCGATTCGGCGACGGCGGCGCTCGGGGAGGGCGTGTGATGCCTGAAATCGTGACGCTGGACCGGGTCGCCGACTTTACGGACGCGGAGCGCGCGGCTGTGCGCGCCCTGACCGAGTCGGTCTACCCGCCGGAGGAGTATGCCGATTGGCCGGGCCTGCATATCGAATGGTCCACGCCCGAGTGGTGCGTCCGCGTCCGCGACGGGGAGGCGTTGCTGTCCTACGTCGGCGTGTACCTGCGCGAGGCCGAATGCGGCGGCCAGCCGGTGCTGATCGGCGGGATCGGCGGCGTCAAGACGCACCCGGCGGCACGCGGGCGCGGGCTGGCGGCCAAGGCCATCCGCCGGGCCGTCGCGTTCTTCGCCGAGCAGGGCGTCGGCGTCGGCCTGCTGGTGTGCGCGCCGCACCTGATCGCGTACTACGCGCGCCTCGGCTGGCGCGAATTCGCCGGGCGGCTGATCGTCCGGCAACGCGGGGAGCGGGCCGACTTCACCCTCAACCGCGTGATGACGCTGCCTGTCGGTGAGGAGGCGCCGGCAGAAGGAGCCATCGACCTGTGCGGCCCGCCCTGGTGATTTCGGCCGACGATAGGCGCCACCCTCCCGTCTGGGGCGCTCGTCTGACCGGAGCGTCAGCGGGTCTGGATCGGGCGAGCGGGGATGCGTCAGCGCCCCGAGTGGAGCGTCAGCGCCTCTGGATCTCTGGAGCGTCAGCGCCCCGAGTGGAGCGTCAGCGCCTCTCGTCCGCCGCTCACGCCATCAGAGGCGTCAGGGTCTCCCGGAGCTGATTCCGCGCCCGATACAGCAGGCTCTTCGCCGCCTTCGGCGACATGTCCAGCTCCTCCGCCACCTCCGCATACGTCCGCCCGCTGAACTGGTGCAGCTCCATCGCCGCCCGCTGCCGGCCCGCCAGCCCGGCCACGGCGGCGCGCACCTGGCCCGCCAGCTCGCTCCGCTCCAGCGGCCGCGACGGCGCGTCCGCCCTGTCCGGCAACAGGCCCTCGAACAGCGCCTGTGAAGCCGGGGCCTCCGGGTCCAGCCGCACGCACGGGCGGCGCCGCCGCGAGCGCAGGGCGTTACGGGCCACGTTCTGCGTGATGTGGAAGATCCACGTCGCGAACCGCGCCCGCGGCTGGTACGACCCCCGTGAGCGGAACAGGCGCAGGAACACCTCCTGCGTCAGATCCTCCGCGTCGGCGCGGTCACGCATCGTCTTGAAGAAGAACCCGAACACGCGCCCCGCGTACCGCTCGCGCAGCGTCGCGAACGCCTCGGCGTCGCCGCGCTGCACGCGCTGCATCAGACGGACCTCGGGGTCCTCCAGCCAGGAGGCGCGGCATCGGTCGTTCTCGTGCGGTCCCATCGGTAGCGGCATTGGAGTTCGCATGCTCCGGGTGGCTCGGTTATTCAGGATACTGCCGGGAGGTCCACCCGGAAGACAGTCCCCTCGCCCTCGCGGCTGTTCACCTCGATGTGTCCGCCCATCACCTCGATGTACTCCTTCACGATGGCCAGCCCCAGGCCCGCGTGCAGCCCGTCGCCCACGCCGCGCGACGGGTCGGCCCGGTAGAAGCGCTCGAAGATCCTCTCCCGCGACGCCTCGGGGATGCCGATCCCCGTGTCGGCCACCTCGAAGCGGACGTGCCCGTTGCACCGCGACACCGTCAGCTCGATGCTCCCGGCCTCGCGGTTGTACTGCACCGCGTTGTGCAGCAGGTTGTTCATCACCTCGCGCAGCTTGTCCGGGTCCGTGGTGGTGCGTGTCGGGCTGGTGTCGCCCGCCGGGGAGTCGTTCCGCACGTTCAGCGTCAGGCCCTTCTCCTCCGCCAGCGGGCGGATGACGGCGGCGCACTGCTCCGCCACCTGGGCCACGTCCACCGGCTGCGGCTTGAGCCGGTCCATCCCCGCGTCGAGGCGGGCCAGGGCGAGCAGACGCTCGACGATCTGGTGCAGGTACTTGGCGCTGGCGTGGCAGTCGGCGAACATCTCGCGGTACTTCGCCGGCGTCCGCTCCCGCCGCAGCGCCAGCTCGCACGTCGTCAGCAGCGCCGCCAGAGGCGTGCGCAGCTCGTGCGAGATGTCCGCCGCCGCCTGCTTCTCGCGGTTGAACGCCCGCTTGAGCTGGTCGAGGGTGCCGGCCAGCTTCTCGGTGATCGGCTGCAGCTCCGTCGGCATCTCGGCGGGGTTGACGGGGAAGCTGAAGTCGCGCGGCGAGACGTGGCTGACCGCGTCGCCGAGCTTCTTCAGCGGCCACAGCCCCGCCCACACGAGCCAGAACGTGCCGCCGACCGCGGCCGCCAGGGTCAAGGCGGCGATGGCGAGGAGGTTATTGCGCAGACGCGACAGGGCGGCGGCCGTCTCCTCGCGGATGGACGCCAGCTCGGCGTCGCGCTCGCCGGCCAGCTCCGAGACGCGCGCGTCGAGACGCGACTGGTCGGCCGCGACCTGGAAGATGAGGTGCAGCGCCGGCGTGTCCGGGCGGCGCGCCGGCCGCGCGGCGCCGGGCCGCGCCCACGGCACGAACCCGGTGCGGATGCTCGAGGTCTTCAGGCGGACCCGGCGCACCTCGTGCCCGTCCTCCAATTCGACCGTGTCGGCCTCCCAGTACACCTTGCGCCCTCCGCCGAAGTCTTCCTCGCCGGGGAACGACACGCCCTCCAGGGAGGGCGAGCGCAGCGGCCCGCCCCAGTGGTAGTGGTTGGTCGTGACCTGGTAATACTGCTGGGGGTCCGACGGCAGCTCCACGTCGCCCTGCGTGAGCTTCAGCTGCGGCACCGCGGCCCGCCAGATCTCGAACGCGAAGGCGTTGAACCCGCGGGTCGGCTGGCTCTGCATCAGCCAGGGGGCGGCGGCCAGGTGGCCCATCGGCGTCGGCAGGGCGGTGATCGCCCCCAGCATGTGCGCCGAGCGGTTGCCCGTCCGGTTCCAGTCGAAGTCCACCTTCAGCCGGCTGGCGAGGGCGAACGCCTGCTCCAGCAGGCGTTCGTCCACCTGCTGCCTCTCGTCGGCCTCGCGCTGGCGGAACCGCGCCTCGATGAGCGCCGCCGTCGCCTCCTCCTTCTCGCCGAGCGTCGCCTGCGCCGAGCGGTACACCAGCAGCGACGCCACCCCCAGGGCCAGCACCAGCAGGCCGAGGAACCAGGCCGTCAGTCGCAGGCGGATGGAGCGCATGTCAGCCTCACTCCTCCCCGCGCATCATGTACCCCTCGCCCCAGCGCGTGAGGATCAGCGGCGGGTCATAGCCCTTGTCGATCTTGTTGCGTAGGTAGCGGATGTAGACGTCCACCACGTTCGACGTGCTCTCGTCCTGCTCATCGTACAGGTGCTCCCAGATCATGGAGCGGGTGGCCACCTTGCCCCGGTGGAACGCCAGGAACTCGAGCAGGGCGTACTCGCGAGGCGTCAGCGGGATCGACGTGCCGGCACGCTTCACGTTGCGGGCCGCCGTGTCGATCTCCAGGTCGAAGATGCGCAGGACCGGGTCCTTGACGTGGTGCTCGCGGCGGATGAGGGCACGCAGCCGCGCCAGCAGCTCCTCCAGCTCGAACGGCTTGGTGAGGTAGTCGTCGGCCCCGGAGTCCAACCCCTTGACCTTGTCCTCCACCGTGCCGCGGGCCGTCAGCACGAGGACGTGCGTCTTCAGCCCGGCCTTGCGCCACTTCTGCAGCAGCGTGATGCCGTCGATCTTGGGCAGCATGAGGTCGAGGATGATGACGTCGTAGTTCGTCGAGCGGGCCTTCACGTCGGCCTCCTCGCCGTCCTCGGCGAGGTCCACGGCGAAGTTCTCCTCTTCGAGGCCCTGGCGGAGGGCGCGGGAGAGGGGCTTGTGGTCCTCGACGAGAAGGACGCGCATGAGGAGGGCCTCCAGGGAGGGGTCGTCCGACGCGGCGGACTGCGGGGAGAGCGCCGGCCCCCAGAGGGAGGCCGCTGACGAGACCAGACGACCGGGAGGCTTCATCGTAACGTGTCCTCGTCGGTGCCGCCATGCGGTGGAGAGCGAGGGCCGCAGGAAGAGGCTGGGGTACCGGTCTAGCCCCCGCCCACGGGCCCTCGCCTGGGCATCCTACCCGGCCGGCAATTAGACAGTCATGAGAGATAAGTGATGGGGCAGTTGACAGCCAGTCAGCAGCCAGTTGAAGACAGAACAGCCGGCGGCCACCCATCAAGGGGAGGCCGGCTGTTCTTGCTTGTACTGGCTGCTAACGGCTGTTGACTGGCTGTTGACTGGCTGTCAACTACTCCCTGGTAGCTCGTAGCAGGCCATCTCCTTGTCGTTGCGGATGAACAGCCGCCGCCCGGCCAGGGCCGGCGTGTTCCACGTCCGGTCAGCGAACACCGGCAGCCGCGCCACCTCACGGAACTTCGCGCGGTCCGCGGAGACGAGCGCCACGAACCCCTTCTCGCTCAGGACGAGGACGCAGCCGTTGAGCGCCAGCATCTGCCCGTGCCCGTAGTGCGCCCCGCGCCACAGGCGGTTGCCGGTGTCGGCGTCCAGGCACACCATCGTCCCCAGCGACAGGCCGAAGATCGACCGCCCGATCAGGACCGGGTTGGCGTACTTCGCGCTCAGCGCCGCCGAACGCCACACCTCCTCGGGGCCGTCGGCGGTGACGCGCAGCAGGGCGGCGCCCGTGGCCGGCTCCGACGAGATCAGCACCCGGTCCTTGCCGACGATCAGCGGCTGGATGATGTTCATGTCCTCGTAGGCCGGCCATTCGTGCAGCCAAAGACGCTCGTGCGTCTTCGGGTCGTAGGCGGCCAGGCCGGCGGCGTCGAAGAGGAGGAGCATGTCCTTCCCGCCGAGCGTCGCCGGCATCGGCGAGCTGTAGCCGGCGGGCGTCGTGCCGGCGGTCCAGCGCGGCTTGCCGTCCTTGACGGCGTAGGCGGCCAGGGCGCCCCCCTTGCCGGCGTTGACGATGACCTCGTCGCCGCGGATCAGGGGCGAGGAGGTCATGCCCCAACGGACGCGCGTCGAACCGGTCTGCTTCAGGACGTTGACCGGCCCCCAGCGCATCTTGCCGGTGGCGCCGTCGAGGCACACGAGGTCGCCGTCGGCGCCAAGGGCGAAGACGTCCTTGCCCGAGATCGTGGGCGTCGAGCGCGGGCCGTCGCCGGTGGGGTCGCGGAAGTGGGCATCCCAGGCCGTGGCCCAGCGCTCCTTGCCGGTGGCCGTGTCGTAGCAGACGCACACCTCCTGGCCGCGGCGCTGCTCCAGCGTGATGGCGACGTTGCCGGCGACGGCGAACCCGGAGAAGCCGCCTCCGCACGGCTGGCGCCACAGGAGCTTGGGCGGGTGCTTGCCCCAGTCCATCTCGAAGACGACGCCGGACGGGCCGGCGCCGTCGAAGGCGACGCCGCGGTAACGCGGCATGTCGTCCGGGCCGGGCGTGAGGTCGATGGGCGGCAGCCCCTTGTCTTCGGCCGTAGCCCGGTGGCGGTCGAGGGCGTCCTGGGGGCGGTCCTGCCAGCGGAAACGCGGGCGGAAGCCGAGATCGCCGGTCACGTCGAAGCCGTCGATGCTCGCCGCGAAGGCGACGACGACAGACGCCAGGACGAGGCCGACGGCGAGGCGGAGGCGGGCGGCCAGGCCGGAGGAGAAGACGAGCCAGACGGCGAGGGCGATGCCCGACACCCCGGCGGCGACGAAGCCGCCGAGGCTGCACAGCGCCTGGAAGCGCTGGGGCAGATCGAGCGCGTGCCAGAGCGGCCCGAGGGCCGCCCCGACGGCGACGAGGGCGATCAGCAGCGCCGGGACGCGCCCGTTGGGGCGGGCGGTGTCGTCGCCGGCCGCCGGCGTGGCTGGCGCGGTCACTTGCGTTTATCCTTCTTGGGGAATGGGAAGGGCGGGCCCTTGGGCGGGCCGCCGGCGCCGGCGCGCGAGGCCGCCGAGATCCCGCGGACAAGCGGCGCGGGGTCGAAGGCGATGGAGGCCGTCACCTGCTGCCCGTTCTGTGCGACCTTCACGGCCCCGAGGCCCTTGATCAGCTCGTCGAGGGCCGCGCCAGCGTCAGGGTCCGTGGCGGCGAAGAGCTGGAGGGCCGCGAGGCTGCCGGTGCCCAGCTTGATCGCCTTGTCCAGGGCGTCCTTGGCGGTGCCGGCGGCGCCGGCGTCGGCGTAACTGAGGCTGGCCTCGATCTCGAAGCTCGTCGCGAGGTTCATGGTGAGGGAGAGCGACTTGGCCTCGGCGATGGGCAGGTACGGCTTGACGGCGGGCATGAAGGCGGCGGCCTGCTTGAGCTGGTTGGTGTCGGCCTGGGCGAGCTGGAACCACGTCGTGATGTGCTTGCCCGACGAGAGGAGGCCGAGGTTGTCGTGCAGCGGGCCGGTGCGCTGCTTGCCCGCCGAGGCGAGGGCCTGCTTCATCTGCGTCTCGGGGCAATAGAGGACGCCCTTGGAGCTGATCAGGTGGTAGGCGAACCTCTGCCCGATCGGCCCCTTGCCCTTGCCCGCGCCGATGCCGCCCGTCTGCCTGGGCACGCCGGAGACGTACTTCTTGCCCTCGTGGGTCTCCTCCTTCACGTCGTTGAACGACGACTTCATCTTGGCCTCGTCGATGGGGATCGTGGTCTCGATCACCACCAGCACGTCATCCGGGCGGTTCACGGTCTGGACGAACGCCGTGACGCGCTCGATCTCCTCGGGCTTGAGGTCCGACGGCACGTCCAACGGCTGGCCCGCCTTGCTGGCCGCCGCCTTGACGTCGTTGATGAGCGTCTGGACGTGCTGGGACTGATTCAGCGAGGCCATCCGCACGCTGAAGAAACCGGCGGCGTCGCCCGGCACCCAGTCCTTCAGGTTCACGGTCCCGCCGGCACGCCCGCCGGAGAGGAGCCACCAGAGCAGCCCGCCGATCAGCAGCAGGCCCAGCACGCCGCCGCCGATGCCCAGGACCATGAGCATCCCCGAGCCGCCCTGCTTCTTCGGCTTCTTGCGCGGCCTGTCGTCCTCGTCCTCGTCGTCATCCCTGCCACGGCCCTTGCGCGGCCGGCCCTCGTCCTCGTCCTCGTCCCTGGCGCGCGACGGCCGGCGCGGCCTGTCGTCCTCATCCTCGTCGTCCCTGCCGCGGGCGGGGCGGCGCGGCCTGTCGTCCTCCTCGTCCTCGGCGCGGCGGCGGGCGGGGGCGGCCGGCGCGGCGCGGAGGCCGGACTTCTTCGGGGGCGGGGGCGCGTCCTCCTCGGGGACGGTGACGGCCTCGGAGCAGCCGGGGCACTTGATGCGCTTGCCCGCCAGCTCGTCCTTGACCCGGATCGGGCGGTCGCACTCGCCGCAGGAGAATTCGATCGGCATGGCGGATACCTGGGAGGAGGATGATAGATCGAATCGCCGCTACCAGTCCGACCCGAGGACCTCGGCCCCGGCGACGGTGATGGCGGAACGCAGGGTCTGTTCGCTGATGGAGGCCTTCAGCCGGCGGATGGAGCCGTCGAACAGCCCGACGAGGTAGTTGCCCCCGTCCTGGCGCAGGACGGCCTTGGCGGAGCCGCCGGGCAGGAGGACGATGTCCTCGGGCTTGGTCCACTCGACGGAGAGGGTGCTGTCCACGATGGCGACGGTGTTGCTCGTGCCGTCGGTGATGGAGACGATGGGGATGCCGCGGCCCTGGGCGTTGAAGAGGGTGCCGTCGTGCGCGGTGCCGGGGCCCGTGAACGCCAGGACCGAGGTGCGGCCGGTGTTGGGCTGGCCGGGACGGGCGTAGATCCTGGGCATCTGATTCACGAGGGGCCGGTTGTTCGGGCTGTTCCACGGCTCGTTGAGGCGGAACCGCTTGTAGAGCGCCTCCTGCTCGATGTACGGCAGGATCGCGACCCGCCAGCTCAGCAGGGGCCTGCGTCTGGCCGGGTCGGAGATGTTGGTCGGGAAGGCGTTGCCATTCGCGGAGGCGAAGGCGTGGTGGGCGATCAGGATCTGCTTGAAGTTGTTCTGCAGCTCCGAGGAGCCGCCGAGGCCGCCCCCGAGGCCGCCGAGCATCGGGAGGAAGTTGGTCATCACCGCCGGGCCCATGTCGGCGCTGGCCTTGACAGTCAGCCTCCCGCCCGCCGCGTCGATCTTGATCGAGTCCAGCGCCTTGGAGAGCGCCTCGGAGGCGGCCTTGTCCAGCTTCAGAGCGCCGAGGCCGAGCTGGGCCAGGGCGAGGCCCTGGGTGAGGGCGGTCTTGGCCGACTGCGCCTTGGGGTCATCCGGGAACCGGATCGACGTGTCGAGGTCGAGGTTCTGGCCGAGGTTCATCACCACCGTCCCGGCCTGTGCCTCGGTGAGGGACAGGTAGGGCTTGGCGAACGGGTTGCCGCCCAGGTTCTGCCTGGCGTCCTGCATCATCTTGGCCGGGATCGTGAAGCCGACCACGACATGGCGTGAGGGGGAGAGGAGGGCCAGGCCGTCGTCCAGGTCGCCCTTGTTCCGCTTGGCGGCGGTGGCCAGCGCCTTCTTGACGCCCTCCTCGGGGCCGACCACCATCATCCTCGGCCCGGCGAAGTGGACGCAGAAGTTGCGCTGGTTCTCCAGGTCGCCCTTGACGTACTTGCGGCCCTCGGCGGTCAGCTCCTGGGCGTTCTTCATCCTGCCGCGGATCTTGGCCTCGTCGATCGGCACCAGCGTCTCGACGACGCCCCAGCCGGTCCGGCCCTCGGAGTCGCCCGCGACCACCGTGAGGCGTTCGATTTCGGAGGGCTTCAGCCCGGTCTCCTTCTCCATCTCGGCGGCGGGGTCCTTCGCCCCGGGCTGCTTGTTGATCTCGGCGAGGGCCTGCTGGACCTGCGCGGCCTTCCACAGGTCGGCGACGCGGATGGAGGCGAAGGCCTGGCCGTCGCCGGGGACGAACATGGCCAGGCTGCCCGCGCCGCCTCCGCCAGAGAGGAGCCACCAGAGCAGCCCGCCGATCAGCAGCAGGCCCAGCACGCCCCCGCCGATGCCCAGGACCATGAGCATCCCCGAGCCGCCCTGCTTCTTCGGCTTCTTGCGCGGCCTGTCGTCCTCGTCCTCGTCGTCATCCCTGCCACGGCCCTTGCGCGGCCGGCCCTCGTCCTCGTCCTCGTCCCTGGCGCGCGACGGCCGGCGCGGCCTGTCGTCCTCATCCTCGTCGTCCCTGCCGCGGGCGGGGCGGCGCGGCCTGTCGTCCTCCTCGTCCTCGGCGCGGCGGCGGGCGGGGGCGGCCGGCGCGGCGCGGAGGCCGGACTTCTTCGGGGGCGGGGGCGCGTCCTCCTCGGGGACGGTGACGGCCTCGGAGCAGCCGGGGCACTTGATGCGCTTGCCCGCCAGCTCGTCCCTCACGCGGATGGGCCGCTCGCACTCGGAACAGGAGAATTCGATCGGCATGGAAGCCTCTTGGTATCCAGCGGATGGACGGAGGATCACGCCATTGTAGCGGAAACGCCCTGCCGATGCGGCCGTCTGCTCGTGGATACCTGTACTTCGCAGGCGGGGTTTCCACCTTGCGCCGATTCACGCCGTCCGTTCGGCACGGGAAGTGCCACTGGCCACCCCGAACCGATTCCGCGCCACGCCGCGCAATGGGAGGCCCTTCCCGCATCCCTTCTGGTGGCTCGCCCCCGGCGCCAGCTCTGCGGAGTGAGTGATTCTTCGCACCGTTTAGCCGGGCGCAAG
>CAZVZK010000056.1:0-60928 GCA_964630925.1 uncultured Alcaligenaceae bacterium | reverse complement strand
GTAAGCGTGCCGTGTGATGCAGACACGGCACGCTTACGCCGTGCCGCTCGCCTCGCGGCCGAGAACGCAAGTGCCATTGGGCGTCTCGCCCCCAGCTCGCAGCGCGAGGGGGCTGGGGGGTGAGGTAGACGCCCCCCGCTTTTCGCTTGCCAGCCCGCCCCGCGGCTGACATGATGGATAGCCGCCCGCCCATCACCGCGAGGGTCGTCCCGTGGCCCAGCTCCTCCACCCCGTCGAGCCGTTCGGAGAGGTCAACGTCCACCCCCTGCCCGACGGCTCCCTCCGCGTCGTCGCCACCGTCCTCATGGAGCCCGACATCGAGGGGGCCTGCTGCGGCCTCGCCCTCGACGGCTCCGCCTCCATGAAGAAGATGTACGGCCACTCCAACGTCAGCGCCCTCTTCGGCGCCCCCGAGAACGTCGTCCAGCCCGTCGCCCGCATGATGGCCTCCTACCTCGCCAAGTTCTCCACCAAGGGCACCGCCCACCTCGTCTACTGGGCCTGCGGCCCCGACGGGGGCGGCATCGAGGCCATCGGCGAGGTCACCGAGGCCCAGGCCCCCGCCCTCACCGTCCAGGGCCCGACGCGCCAGAGCTGGGGACGCAACACCAAGCTCCTCCCGCCCGTCCGCCTCTTCGTGGACGGCGTCTTCCGCGACGCCCCCTGGGCCATCTGCGTCTTCATCACCGACGGCATCATCGACGACCTCGCCGACGTGAAACGCTTCTGCATGGACTACGCCCGCCAGATCGCCGCCGGACGCCGCCGCTTCATCAAGCTCGTCCTCATCGGCGTCGGCGAGTCGGTGGACGAGAAGCAGATGGCCGAGCTGGACGACATGTTCGACGGCTCCGGCCTGAAGGACCCCTCCGGCGACGACATCGACCTGTGGGACCACAAGCTCGCCAGCGAGATGCGCCACCTCCACGAGGTCTTCGCCGAGGTCGTCTCCGAGAAGATCATCGTCGCCCCCCACGGGCGCATCCTCGACCCGGCGGGCCGCGTCGCCGTCAACTTCTCCGACGGCGTGCCCGCCCTGCTGCGGTTCACCCTGCCGCGCGGCTCGCGCTCCTTCACCCTCGAGCTGCCCCACGCCCGCGTCACCCAGCCCCTCGACACGATCGCGCGGGAGGCAGCTGGGAGGGCCGCCCATGCCTGAGCAGCCCAGCCGCCAGCTCCCCAGCACCATCGTCGCCCGCGAGTTCGGCGAGGTCAACGTCCGCCCCGTCGGCCGCGAGGTCGAGGTCGATTTCACCATCCTCATGGAGCCCGACGGCGAACGCGCCGAGGGCTGGCAGACCGGCGTCGCCCTCGACGCCAGCGCCAGCATGAAGTCCGCCTACGGCCGCGGCCTCGCCGGCAAGCTCCCGCCCCACGTCGCCGACGAGTACCGCCGCCGCGGCTGGCTCACCGTCCGCGAGCTGGACGGCCGCAAGGTGCAGAGCTTCCAGCGCGAGGCCTACGAGGACGCCGTCCGCCACGGCCACCTCTCCTACACCCCCAACGAGATGCAGCCGCTGGCCCGCGACTTCATCTCCTACCTCGCCGGCAGCCTCGACGAGGACGGCGGCACCACCGTCCTGTACTGGGCCTGCGGCGACGGCTCCGGCACCGAGGTCGTCGGCGACTTCACCGCCGAGCAGGTCAAGGCCGCCGACTTCGCCGGCCCCCGTTCCGAGGACTTCGGCACCGGCACGCGCCTCGTCCCGGCGGTGCGCTACTTCGTGGACCGCTTCCGCGACGCCAAGCGCGGCATGTACGTCTTCCTGACCGACGGGCGCCTCGACGACCTGCCGGCGGTCAAGGAGTACACGCGCCGGCTGTGCCGGGAGATCGCCGCCGGCAGGCGCAACAGCGTCAAGTGTGTGCTGGTGGGCATCGGCGCCAGGATCGACGAGGGCCAGATGGAGGAGCTGGACGACCTCGACACCGGCACGGATGTGGACATCTGGGACCACAAGATCGCGAAGGAGATGCGCGGGCTGGTCGAGATCTTCGCCGAGGTGGTGGACGAGAACCAGATCATCGCCCCGTCCGCCAAACTCTTCGACGCCCACGGCGGGCTGATCAAGCACTTCGGCGACGGCCTGCCGGCGAAGGTACGCTTCCGCATGCCGGCGGCCTCGCACTGGTTCGAGCTGGAGATCGCCGGGCGGCGGGTCCGCCAGCCGGTCGCCGGGCCGTGGGGGGATCCGCGATGAGCCTCGTGGCGCGTCTCACGGTGCTGGCGGTCAACCAGGTGCTGGGCGACCGCGCCCAATCGCTCCTGTCGTTCATCGACGGGCAGTTCGGCGGGCACGCCAGCCGCATGGACCAGGCCCTGCACCGCGCCAGCGACCGGGCCTGGACCTCGCTGGAGGTGGCGTCCGGCGGCGAGTCGTGGTGGGACGCCTTCACCGGCCTGCTGGTGCAGGCCGACGAGAAGGAGCTGCGCCGCCAGGTGCGGGCGTTCCTCGACTCCCTGCCGCCGGCGGACCTGCCGTCGGCGACGCGCGCGAAGGTGGCCGGCGAGATCCGGGCGGCGCGGCAGGCGGGGATGATCCCCGGCCCGCTGCCGTCGCCGGCGCAGGTGCGCGCGGGCGTCGAGGCCCTCGCCTGCTGCGCCGACCAGGCGGCGCGGGCGCGGCGCGAGCAGGACGAGCTGGCCGGCCTGTCGGCGGCCCTGCGCCCACGCTACCCCGCCCTGGCCGGCTTCATCGACCTGCGCCCCCGCGGCGGCGAGCCGCTGCTGGTGTCCGCCGTCCGCTACTTCTTCCGCCGCGAGGTGGAGAACGACCCGCGTCTGGCGGCGAGCCTGGCGGCGGACCGGGCCGAGGGGATGGCGGCGGCGCAGAAGGCGGGGTTCGACGGCCTGTTCGACGCCCTCACGACGCAGGGCGGGCGGCTGGAGTCCCTGCTGGGCGACGTGGCCGGGCTGGCGACGCGGACGCTGGAGGCGGCGGAGGAGACACGCGACGACGTGGCGGCGATGCGTGCGGAGATGCGCCGCATGGCCGCCATGCTGCAAGCGGTGCTGGAGCGGCAGCAGGCCCCGCCGCCGGCGCAGGCGCCCGCGAAGTCCGCCGTCGCGCCGGCCGCCGTGCCCGCCCCGCCGACGCCGCTGCCGGACTGGATGCAGGTGCGCCGCCTGCTGACGCGGGTCCACGCCCAGCCGACCCTCGTCGCCGAGGCGCAACAACTGGAGAACGCCGCCATCGCCGCCGGCTTCACCCCCGGCGAGTCGGGCCTGCCGGTCTACCCGCAAGGCCCGTCCGACGCCGCGCCACCGCCCCAGCCGCCGGCGTCGGGCAAGCCGCTGCTGAGCGGGCTGTTCCGCACCGCCGCGGCCGAGCCGGCGAAGCCCGCCGAGGAGGCGCCGCCCCTCGCGTCCCCGCCAGCGAAGAAGCGGGTCATCTCGTCGCTGTTCGACGAGAAGAAGTGATCAGCGGGCGCGGGCCTTCCACCTGCCGGCGAGTAGCTCCTTCCAGACGTCTTCGCCCTTGAACAACGCCTCCGCCTTGCCCGCCGAGAGACGCACCTTGATATCGCGGCCCTCGTCGTGCAGCTCGACGTAACCCTTCGTCCGGCCGACCTCCTTGAACCGCCACGGCTTGCCGGAGCGGGTGAACGTCTCCTCGTTCATCTCGATCCAGTCGTCACCCTTGGCCCTGGAGAACCACCTGCCCTCGTAGACCCAGTACTCCCGCGTGTCCTTCTCCTCGGCCCTCACCGGGCCGCCGACATACAACACCACCAACACGAGCCATGCCACGGGACGCATGTCATCGACCTCCGGGGTTGGATTGCACAGGCCGGCATTCCAACGCGCCGGACCGGCCGCGTCAAGCCCCGTAGGGTTCGTTCTTGACACGCCCGCCCGCCCGCCGTAGCCTTGGAGTCATGGCGGCATCGCCCGCGCCGCCTCCCACCACACCCCAGTCATCCCACCAAGGGGGCGGCCATGCTCACCATCCAGGGCCCATCCACCCGCTTCTGTGACGGCGTCTCCCGCCGCGGCTTCCTCCGCATCGGCGCCCTCGGCGTCGGGGCCGGCGCCCTCACCCTCGCCGACATCATGCGCCACGAGGCCAACGGCGCCACCACACGCCCCGGCTCGTCGAAGCACAAGGCCGTCATCATGGTGTTCCTCGGCGGCGGCCCGCCGCACCAGGACATGTGGGAGATCAAGACCGAGGCCCCCAAGGACATCAAGGGCGAGTTCAAGCCGATCAACACCTCCGTCACCGGCGTGCAGATCGGCGAATGCTTCCCCAGGATCGCGGCCCGCATGCACAAGGCCGCCGTCATCCGCTCCGTCGTCGGCGCCCCCGACCGCCACGACGCCGTCATGCAGATGACCGGCTGGCCGCACGACTCCCTCAAGCCCCTGGGCGGACGCCCCTCCCTCGGCGCCTCCGTCTCCAAGCTGGCCGGCCCGACCGACCCCTCCGTCCCGCCGTTCGTCGGCCTGGCCGCCCGCACCCAGCACGTGCCCTGGTCGGACCCCGGCCAGACGGGCTTCCTGGGCATCGCCCACGCCCCGTTCAAGCCGGACGGTGACGGCATGTCCAACCTCAAGCTCAAGGGCGTCGGCGTCGAGCACCTCGGCGACCGCCGCCGCCTCCTCGCCTCGTTCGACGGCCTGCGCAAGGACCTGGACACCACCGGCACCATGCAGGCCCTCGACGGCATGACCGAGAAGGCCCTCGGCGTCCTCACCTCCAGCAAGCTGGTCGAGGCCCTGGATCTCACCAAGGAGCCACAGCGCGTCCGCGAGCGGTACGGCGACGGCAAGCCCTACAAGTTCCAGTTCGACGGCGCCCCGACGGTGAACGAGCAATTCCTGATGGCGCGCCGCCTCGTCGAGGCCGGCGTCCGCGTCGTCACCCTCTCCTACGGGCGGTGGGACAGCCACGGTAAGAACTTCGACCTCGTCCGCGACCACGGCGCCAAACTCGACCAGGCGTTCACCGCCCTGATGGACGACCTGGACGCCCGCGGCCTGAGCGACGACGTGACGGTGATCGCCTGGGGCGAGTTCGGCCGCACGCCGCGGATCAACCCCGGCGCGGGCCGCGACCACTGGCCGCAGGTCAGCTGCGCCCTGCTGGCGGGCGGCGGGATGAAGCTGGGCCAGGCCATCGGCTCGACGGACCGCATCGGCGGGACGGCGAACCAGCGTCCGGTCCACGTCGGCGAGATCGTCGCCACGCTCTACCACAACCTGGGCATCGACGCGACACGGGCGTTCCTGATGGACCCGACGGGCCGCCCGCAGCACCTCACCGACAAGGCCCCGATGCGCGAGCTGGTGTGAGGTTGGGATAAGGAGAAGGCATACCACGAAAGACACGGAAGACACGAAAAAGAAGACAAAGAAGCAAAACAGGTATCAACAACAAGGCGGGCAGGAGAGGGGTCCTCTTCTGCCCGCCTTGTTGCCTTCTCTGCTTTGTCTTCCTTTCGTGTCTTCCGTGTCTTTCGTGGTATGCCTTCTGCTTCGGACTACCGTCGCCGGGAGACCGGGAAGGACTGGAAGGTCGGCGGCCTGCCGCTCACCGGGTTCTGCATGCCGCCGCTGAACCTTGACACCGCCAGGGTCGTGTACACGTCCAGCTCCGACAGGTCGATCACCCCGTCCCCGTTCAGGTCCGCCGGGCCATTCATCCCCTCCGTGAGCGCCTTCGTGTAGAACCCAGCCTTGATATCCGAGCTCTCCATCGAGAACTCGTCGCCCATCGACGAGGACATCACGAAGATCCCGTAGTCCTCCGACATCAGCTCCCGCGCGATGTCGTCCGCCCCGCCCTTCTCCGCCGCCGCGCCCGAATGGCAGGCGTCCAGCATGAAGACGAGGCGGCCCTGCATGTTGCCCATCAGGCGCTTCACCACCTCGCCCGGCACGCAGGAGCCGGCCAGGTCCTTCGGGTTCACGTCCACCGGCACGAAGTAGAAGTCCCCCTTCGGGTCGCGCGTCCCGTGTCCGCTGAAGAACACCAGCCCCACGTCGCGGTGCCCCATGCTGTCCGCCATCCACTTCAGGCCGTCGCCGATCTTCGCCCGCGTCGCGTCCTTGTCCGTCAGCACCCGAGTCTCCACCTTCGAGAAGGCCCCGTTGTGCCGCTCCTTGAAGGATCGTGTGACGGCCAGCGCGTCCGTCGCCGCCCACTTCAGCTTCATGTCCCCCTCGTACTCCGACACGCCCACCGCCAGGATGAACAGCCGCGGCGCCAGGGTGTCGGGGGCCGACGTGTTGCGGATGTGGATCGGCGTGGACAGCGACCGGCTCACCTCCGTCTCCGCCAGCACGTTCAGGGTGTGCGGCCCCGGCGTCAGATCCACCTTCCAGCTCGCCTTCACCTTCCCCGCCTTCGGCGGCACCACGGGACGCACCCCGCGGTCGCCGTCCCACGGCCTGCCGTCCACGATCAGCCGCATCCGCGTGATCGGGTTGCCGCCCACGCTCCGCGCCTCCGCCTCCACCACCAATTCCCCGCCGGGGTAGGCGTGCCCCTCCGCGGGGGAGCTGACGTGCGTCTCCGGCGGCAGCACCTGCGTCACGCTCACGCCGCCGCCCGCCATCAGCCGGCCCTTGCCGGTCCGCAAGAGCGCCCGCTGCACGCCTCCCTCGGGCACGATGTAGCGGATCACGTCCGGGTGATACAGCGACTTGCGGAACTGCCCCGCCGGCAGGAACTCGCACAGCCGCCGTGAGCCGCGCCCCATCTGCCAGCCCATCAGCCCCTCGCCGTTCTGCGAGCAGGCGTACAGGCCCTCCGGCGTCCACGCCGCCCACTGGTCCTTCGCCACGAAGAGGGTGATGAGCGGCTGCTCCCTGTCCGGCGTCCAGATGCAGATCGTCTGGTCGTTGGAGCCTGTCGCGAAGAAGAAGCGGCCTTCACGCCCTTCGACCGTCGGGGCCACGCACATCACGGCGCCGGTGTGGCCGGTGTACTTCTTCGTCGCCTTCCCCTCGGCGATGTCCAGCAGATACGCCCCGAAGGCCGTCCCCACCACCGCCCGCCCGCCGGGGATCATCGTCGCGCAGTAGATGCGCTCGCCCTTGTGCGGCGGCGTCCACGTGAACCCGCGCGGGCCGCCACCCACCTCCGCCGCCAGCTGCGCCCGGGTGCCGTCGTGGGTGATGCTGTACGGCCCCGCCGAGGGCCGCGCCCGCATGTGCTTGTCCTCCGCCCGCGCGGGCCGCGGCCCGCCGACGAAGTCCAGACGCATCGTGTGCTCCAGCGGCGCCGTCCCGAGGTTGATGTCGCGGTTGATCGTCCCCCACGACAGCGACTTGCCGTCCAGCGCCCAGCCCACGCCGCAGATCCCCCGCCCGGGCCCCGCCAGCTTCTTCACGATGGAGCCGTCCGTCGTCCGCCACACGAACGCCTCGTTCTCGTCGCCGCCCGCGCTCAGCGCCAGCAGGCCGTCGCCGCTCAGGCGGGCGTCCATCACGGTATTCGTGTGCTCGGTGAACTGGACGCGGTGCGTGCCCTCCTTGATGACGAAGACCCCCGACTTGCCGCCGCCCGTCGGCCCGCCCACGCCGCCGTACAGGATCTCGGCGCCGCTCGGCAGGAACTCCAGGTTGGTGGCGACGAACTTCGCCTCCTTGGTCCCGAGGAGGTGCCCGGCGACCTGCTTGCCCGTGGTCGGCGACCATACGCGCAGCGCCCCGTCATCACCGCAGGTGGCGATGCGGTCGCCCTTGGGCGACCACGCGATGGACACCACCTTGTCGCCGTGCAGCGTGAACTGCTGCACCGGCCTCTTCGCCGTCATGCTCCACACCGCCGCCAACTTGTCGTAGGACGCCGTCGCGATGTACTTGCCGTCCGGGGACCACGCCAGCCGCTTGATCCGCTCCTTGTGCCCCGCGAACGCCGCGACCTCCTTGCCCGTCTCCACGCTGAAGACGCGCGCCGTGCGGTCGTGGCTGCCCGACGCCAGGTACTTGCCGTCGCGCGAGAACGCCAGGCAGCCGACCGCGTCCTCGTGCCCCTTGAGGGGGCGCATCGTCTTGCCGTGCGGCAGGTCGATCAGGTAGATGGGGTTGCCCTCCTTGCCGCCGCCCGGCGACAGCCCGGCCACCGCCAGCCAGATCGGCCTCTTCGTCTTCGGATCGTGGGCGATGGCCGCCGCGTACAGCGCCCCCTCCGCCCCGTCGCCGGCGGGCAGCCGGAACGTGGACACCGTCCGCCCGCTCCCCACGTCCCACACGCGCGCCGTCTTGTCCATGCCGCAGGTGACCGCCATCTTGCCGTCGAGGCTGATGGCCGCCGCGTGCACGCCCGCGGTGTGCCCGCCGGTGTCGAGGACGAGGCGCGGGCGGTCAGGCCCGTCCGGCAGCGGCGCCGGGATGTCGCCCTCGTCCGACGCCAGCCACTCGGCGTTCGCCGCCGGCGCCGGCGGCTTCGCCTTGAACACGTCCGTCTCCACCACCGGCGGCGTCACCACCGGCGGGATGACCACCGGCGGCGTCACCACCGGCGGGACCTCGGGCGGCTTCTCCTCGGGCCTGTTCTGGGCCGCGCCATCGCCGCCGCGCGGCTTCGACATCACCAGCGCCACCACCCCGCCGACGATCAGGAGCGCCAGCGCCACGCCGATCATCGGCACCATGCTGCCGCCGTCCGCCTTCGCGGGCTTCTTCGCCGGCTTCTCGTCCTCGGCCTTGGCCACGACACGCTTCTTGACCGGGCGCTCGTCGGTGACGGCGTCCTCGTCCTCGGCCGGCTTGCGCTTCTTCACCGGGGGCGATTCGATGACCGCGTCCTCCGCCGGCGGCTTGCGCTTCTTGACGGGCAGCTCCTCGATCTCCTCAAGCTGCACCTCGTCCAGCTTGACCTCGTCCAGCTTGACCTCGTCGAGTTGGACCTCATCGAGTTTCACCTCGTCCAGCTCGACCTCGTCGAGCGCGACCTCGTCCAGCGCCTCGATCTCCTCGATCTCCTCGATCACCTCCAGGTCATCGAGCTTGACGGGGGCCTTGACGCGCGGGGCGGCGGCGACGGCCTCGGCGTGGGCCGGCCTCGCGACATCGCCGGGCGCGCGGAAGATCGCCTTGCATCCGGGGCAGAGGACCTTCTTGCCGGGGGCGACTTCCGTCTTGAGCTTCAGTGGCGTCTCGCACTCCGGGCAGACCAACGAGGTGGCCATCGGCGGTATCCTCGACAGGGGCGCGGCCGGCCTCGGGATGGCCGCTCGGGATGTTGGTCATGATGGCCGGGACGGCCCGCCCTGTCAAGCACGCTCGCGCGCGCGGGGCGCGGGCGCCGCCCGTCACCTGAGCGAGAAGACCAGGCGGAACCGCTGGTACTCGGCGAAGCGGGGCTTCGCAAGCGCGGCCCCCTCCAGCGGCAACGCCTTCTCCGGCGGCAGGTCCGGGCGGACGGCCGTCTTCTCGTCGTCGCGCCCCACACGCAGGCCCGCCCGCAGCTTCAGCTCCGTCGCCAGCGCGTCGCGTGTCCACACACGCCCGTCCAGCCCGTCGATCCCGAAGCCGCGCAGGCTCAGACGCTCGGCGTTGTCGGCCTCCTTGCCGTCCACGAACACCGCCAGCTCGACCAGGCCGTCCAGGTCCGGCTTCAACGTCGACAACGACCGCGTGTCCGACTTCATGGCCGTCATCTTGAAGACGTGCTTACCCTTCACGTCGCGCGTCAGGTGGCCCGCGAGGGTAACGCTCTTGCCCGGCTCGATGGACACGCGCCGGCACAGCGACATTTGCTCCGTCTGCCTTTCGATGGCCGCACGCCCCGCCACGCGCAGCACGACGGCCACGCGCCCCTTGCCGTTGTTGGTCAGCTTGAACGACAGCTCGCCCTCCACCTCGGGCGTGCGCAGATTCGTCCACCCGTTCTCGCCGCGCTCCTGTCCGAGGGCCGTCTTGTCGCGGATCGCCTCCAGCGACACGAGCGGCGCCGGCGTCGCGCTGCCGGTCTTGTCCTTCAGCGCCTTCACCGCCTGCTCCCGCGCCTTCGCGTCCAGGTCCGCCGGCGCCCCCGACACGTCCGGCAGGGTGAAACGCTGCCCCACGTCGGCGAGGATGTCGCGTCCCGCCGGCACGCGGAACGACGCCACCGCCGACCCCTCCATCGACGAATCCACCAGCGTGATCTCGACGAGCGCCTCCTTCAGCCCCTCCGTGAACGTCACCTTCCCGGTGACATAGGCTTCGGCCTCCTTCCGGTCCTTGCCCCAGGCGAGGCCGTGCGGGTAGGCAAACACCTCGCGCGGGAAGATCGCCCCGGCCTCGCCCCGGTCCTTCTCCACCCGCGCCACCGTCTGCGCGCCCATGCCCCGGATCACGTTCAACTGCTTCTTCTCGTCGGCGATGATCAGCAGGTTCTCGATGCGGTCGGCCATGTTACTCGACAGAGGCTCGATGTAGTTGGGGCGGATGATCCCCGGCACCTTGACCGGGAACCTGGCCGCGCCGACCGTCTTGTGCTTCGCCTTGACGCAGGCCGCCACGAGCTTCTCGCCGACGCCCAGCAGCGCCTTGTCGATGGCGTCGGCCCGCACGGGGGCCGCCCACGCCGCCAGCGCCGCCGCCGCCAACACGAGCCTGCTCATGGATCGGTCCCCCTCGCGATGCCCACGGACGGCCAGACGCGCACCGTCTCGTCCTCGCCGCCGCTTGCGATCAGTGTACCATCCGGGCCGAAGACCACGCAATGGGCCGGCCCGGAATGTCCGCGCAGCGTCAACACCTCCTGCCCCGACGCCAGGCGCAGCTTGACCAGCCCGTCCTGCCCCGCCGTCAGGAGCCGCCTGCCGTCCGCCGAGAAGCACGCCGCCAGCACCGCCTTCTCGTGCCCGCCCACCTTCTCCGGCGTGCCGGAGAGGTCGCCCGCATGAAGGAGGACGGATCCGTCGTCGTGACAGGACACCAGGATCCTCCCGTCCGGCGAGAACGCCAGGGCCAGCGCCTCCCCCGCCGGCGACGCCAGGGCGGCCAGCCGCTCCCCCGTGCGCGGCGACCACAGGCGGATCTGCCCGTCCCTGGCCGCCGTGGCCAGGGCCCCCGTCCGCGGGTTGAACGCCGCCGCCGTCGGCTCGTCCTCGTGGGCGCGCCAGCGTTTGACCTCCTTGCCCTCCGCGATGTCCCAGACGGCGGCCTCCTCGCCCGCCGCCAGCGACGCCGCCAGCGTGCCGTGGGTCACCAGGGCGCGGATGTCGCCCTTGAACTTGCCCAGAGGACGCGCCTCGCGCGTCCGCACCGGCCAGGTGTGCAGCTCGCGGCCCAGGGACGCCGTCACGATGGTGCCGTCCGCAGCCGCCACCAGCTTCATGATCGGCGTGCCGGGCAGCGCCAGGGTGAACGGCTTGCCCCCCGCAACAGGGCGGAGGCGCGCCTTGCCGTCGGCGCCCAATGCCACCAGGGCACGTCCGCCGTCGAGCAGCGCCAGCGAGCGCACCGCGCCGACGGTATCCGTCGTGGCGATGGAGGTCGGCTCGCGCCGCGCGTCCCACTCCTTGACGACGCCGTCGGCCCCGGCGGAGTACAGCCGGCCGCCATCGGCGTTGAACGCCACGTCACGCACGCCCACGTCATGACCGGCCAGGACGAGGACCTCGCGTCCGATGCGATCCCAGACGCGGACGGTGCGGTCGTCGCTGGCGGCCGCGAGGTGCCCGCCGTCGGGCGAATACCGGACGGCCCGGACCGCGTTGCGTGGCCCCCGCATCGTCAGCACCGGCCCGCCCTCGGCCGTCCACAGGCGGACCGTGCCGTCATGGCCGGACGTGGCGACCTCCCCGCCGTCGGGGCGGAAGTCGATGCCGTAGGCCGCGGGCTTGTGCGCCTCCCAGCGCTTCAGCTCCTTCTTGCCGGCGATGTCCCAGAGGATGACGAGGCCGTCGTAGCCGGCGGAGGCGATGCGGAGACGCTTCGGGTCGAAGACGATGCGCGAGACGGTGTTTGTGTGGCCCGTGAACGTGGCGAGGGGGGTGCCCTCGGCGGACCACAGCTTCACCAGGCCGTCCTCGCCGCAGCTCGCGAGCATCTTGCCGGCCGGGTGCCAGGCGACGGCGACGGCGGCCCTGTCATGGGCATTGATGACCAGGGGGGGCAGGGCGTTGTTCACCTCGTAGACGCGCACGCGGCCGTCGCCACAGGCGGCGGCGACGCGCCTGCCGTCGGGCGAGAACGCCACCCCATGCACCTTGCCCAGCCCGTCGGCCCGCACCCGCCCTTGCCCGTGGGCGTCCCACAGGCGGACCGTGCCGTCGAGCCCGCAGGAGGCGAGCAGGGCGGCGGACGCCGACACGCCGACGGCGGGGCCCGTGTGCCCGCGCAGGGCGCGCAGCCCGCCCTCGCGGAGCCAGGACACGTAGCCCCACTCCCAGTGCCGCCGCTCCGGCGGGCACAGGGCGAGGATCTCGGCGGCGCGGGCGCGGCCGAACGTCGCCCATTCGCGCTCGGCCAGCACCACGCGGCCGAGGTACAGCGACTCCTCGGCGCGGTCCAGGGCGGCGATGGCCTTCTCCCCCTCACGCATCGCCGCGTCGCGGGCCGTGCTGGCAGCGATGTAGCCCCACGCCACCAGGACGAAGCCGATCACGAAGATGCCGACGCAGGCCGCCGACAACGAGGCGACGACGGGGTAGCGGCGGGCCAGCTTCCAGGCGCGCTCCATCGCCCCGACGGGGCGGGCCTTGATGGGCCTACCATCGACGAAGGCGGCGAGGTCGTCGGCGAGGTCCGCGGCGGAGGCGTAGCGTCGCGTGGCCGACTTCTCGAGGCACTTGAGGGCGATGGTCTCCAGGTCGCCGGGGAGGCGGTTGTGGAGGCGGGAGGGCGGGACGGGGTCCTGCCCCAGGACCTGCATGATGGTGTCGTAGGCGTCGGCGGAGCGGAAGGGCGGCCTGCCGGTGATGCACTCGTAGAGGATGATGCCGAGCGCCCACACGTCGGCGGGCGGCCCCACGGTGGAGTTCTCCCCCCTCGCCTGCTCGGGGGCCATGTACGCCGGCGTCCCCAGCAAGGAGCCGGTGCGGGTGTTGCCCTCCTCCTGGAAGCGCCGTGCGAGGCCGAAGTCGGTGACCTTGGGCGTGCCCTCCGCGTCGAAGAGGACGTTGGCCGGCTTGAGGTCACGGTGGGCCAATCCGGCGGCGTGGGCGTGGTGCATGGCGCGGGCGAGGCGTTCGACGAGGCGGGCGGCGTCCCTGGGCGGCATGGGGCCGTCGATGCGGCGTGACAGGCTGCCGCCGGTGCACAGCTCCAGGCAGATGAAGGGGCGCCCGTCGTGTTCGCCGATGCGGTGGACGTGGATGATGTTGGGGTGGGAGAGCTGGGCGATGGCCTCGGCCTCGGCGCGGAAGCGGCGCATCTCCTCGGAGCTGGCGTGTGCGCCCGCGAGGATCATCTTGAGGGCGACGAGGCGTCCGAGGGAGAGGTCCTTGGCGCGGTAGACGATGCCCATGCCGCCGCGCCCGAGGATGCCGAGGATCTCGAAGCCGGGCACGTCGGGCAGCGGGCCGTCCTCGGACGGGGGCGGCCCGGACGGCGCGTCGATGGTGGGCGCGCCGTCACCGAACGGCAGCGTCTGCTGGGGCCGCTCCGGCTCCGTCGGCCTGGACATCGCCCGCCCTCTGGAAGAGCATGAATGAGAGTCGTCCACGGATCACACGGAATACACGGATAACAGCCAAGCAGGCCGGGAGAAGACTTGGAGGCCCGGCCTGCTTCCTGTCTTCTGCTTGATCCGTGTTTTCCGTGTGATCCGTGGACAACTCTTTTCTTATGTCTTGACGCCCCACTTCTCCAGGCGGCGGTACAGCGAGCTGAGGCCGATGTCCAGCCGCTTCGACGCCTCGCGTTTGTCCGGCGTCTGCCGCAGGATGCGCTCGATGTGCTGCCGCTCGAACCGCTCCACCGCCTCCGCGAGGTTGTCCACCAGGGCCGGGTCGTTCTCCGTCGGCACCAGGTCCGGGGGCAGGTCCGCCGGGGTGACCATCGGCCCCTCGCCCAGGATCACCGCACGCTGCAAGGCGTTGTCCAGCTCACGCACGTTGCCACGCCACGGGCACGCCAGCAGCACCTGCATCGCCTCGTGCGTCACGCCCCGGATGCGCTTTCCCAGCGACTCGGCGTGGCGGGCCAGGAGGTGCTCGACCAATTCGGGGATGTCCTCGCGGCGGTCCCGCAAGGGGGGCAGGCGGATGCTCACGACGTTCAGGCGGTAGTAGAGGTCCTCGCGGAAGCGGCCCGCCTCGACCTCCTTGAAGAGGTCCTTGTTCGTCGCCGCCAGGACGCGGGCCTCCACCTTCACCGGCTCGTTGGCGCCGACAGGCAGCACCTCCTTGGCCTCGATGGCCCGCAGGAGCTTGGCCTGCGTCGCGAGGGACATCTCGCCGACCTCGTCGAGGAAGACCGTGCCGGCCCCGGCGTGGACGAAGATGCCCGGCTGCTCGCGGTCGGCCCCGGTGAACGCGCCCCGCCGGTGCCCGAAGAGCTGGCTCTCCAGGAGGTCGTGCGGGATGGCGGCGCAGTTGATGGCCAGGAAGCGGCCCCGGCCCGGCTCCTCGCCCTGGTCGTGGATGGCCCGGGCGACCAGCTCCTTGCCGGTGCCCGACTCGCCGGTGATCAGCACCGTGGAGCGCGTCGGCGACACCTTGCGGATGAGGTCGAACACCTTCGCCATCGCGGCCCCGCCGCCGACGATGCGGGCCGGGCGGGCGCGGTTCAGCTCGCGGCGCAGCCACTGGTTGTCCAGGGCCAATTCGCGCATCGCGAGCAGGCGGCGCACCTTGCCGGCCACCTCCTCCAGGAGGATCGGCTTCATCAGGTAGTCGTGGGCGCCGCGCTGGAAGGCCTCCACCGCGTTCTCCACGGTGGCGTAGGCGGTGATGAGCAGGACGCTCGTCTCCGGGCTGAGCTGGCTCAGCCGGCGCAGCACCTCCAGCCCGTCCATGCCGGGGAGCTGCATGTCGCACAGGACGATGGCGAACGGACGGCGGGCCGCCAGCTCGAGCCCCTCCTCGCCCGTGGCCCCGCCGGCGACGGTGAAGCCCTCCTGCGTGAGGTACTCCATCAGCGTCTCGCGGATGACCGGCTCATCATCGATGATGAGGACGGCCTCGGCCGGGCGCGAGCGCGGCTTCGGGCGGGTGCGCGTCTCGGTCATGCGGCCACCTCCTTGCCTGCCAGCGGCAGGGTGACGCGGAAGACGGTGCCCTGGCCCGGCGCGGGCTCGTATGACACGTCGCCGCCGTGCCCTCGCACCATCTGCCGCGTCACGAACAGGCCCAGGCCCGTGCCGTGCTTCTTCGTCGTGAAGTAGGGCGTGAAGAGGCGGCCCGCCTGCTCCGGCGTGATGCCGCACCCGTCGTCGCGCACGCTCACCTCGATGCACGGCCCGTCACGCCGCACCTCCACTTCGACACGGCCCGAGGGCCCGGCGGCGTCGATGGCGTTGAGGATGAGGTTGAGGAACGCCTGCACGAGCTGGTCGCGCACGCCCTCCACCTGCGGCAGGTCGGGCGGGATGGCCGGCGTGGCGATCCGCCCCCGCGTGCGCTTGTAATACTTGGCGATGTTCAGCGCCTCGTCGAGGATGCCGGCCAGGGACGCCTTGCCGCGGCGGGTGTCGGCCGGGCGGCTGAACTCGATCAGCTCGCGCAGGGTCGTCTGGATGCGTTTGAGCTGCCCGGAGACCAGCTCCAGCTTGTTGGAGGTGTAGGCGTCCGGGTCGCGCATCAGGAGCATCTGCACGATGTTGCTGATGCCCGTGAGCGGGTTGCCGACCTCGTGGGCGATGCCGGCGGCGAGGAGCCCGAACGCGGCCATCTTCTCCTGGTGCAGGACGTGGGCCTGGCTGGCCTGCAATTCGGCGGTGCGCTCGGCGATGCGGCGTTCGAGGCCCTCGTTCAGGCCGGCGAGGTGGTCGCCGACGTGCTTGAGGAGGGAGGTGAGGGCGACGGACGCCCAGGTGACCCACCCGAGGGTGATGAGGGTGAGCGCCCAGGGCAGGGCGCGGCGTTCGGACGGCGGCAGGGCGAGGTAGAGCAGGCCGTAGGTGGCGCAGTGGATGGCGCAGGTGGCGTAGGTGACGGCGGCGGAGTGCCGCACGGCGCAGCAGAAGAGGGAGAGGAAGTAGTAGTAGCGGAAGGGGCTCTCGGAGCCGGAGTCGAAGAAGCACAGCAGGGCGATGAACAGCGATTCGAGGGCGGAGATGATGAGGGGGCGGCTGCCGAGGAGGACGCGGCCCTTGAGGGAGGCCCAGGTGTCGAGCAGGGTGTAGGCGGCGCCGAGGGCGAGGAGGGCGTCGAGGACGGCGAGGCGCGAGGCGTCGTGGCCGCCGAGGTGCGCGACGGCGCAGCCGACGAGGAGGCCGAACCAGCGGATCTTGACGGCGATGGCCTCGGCGGCCAGCTCCCAGGGGGAGGGGGGGATGCTGCTGCTACTCACGGACGGGCCCGGCAAGTTGGGGCGAGTGGCACGACGTAAGTCATTGTAGCGGCGGCGCGGGGGGCGCCACGGTTTCCGCGCGGCGGGATTTGTCTTCGCGTCCGGATGGGGTATACTCGTGATGGTATTTCCGCGCCCCGATGCCACGCTGTTCCGCCGGAGAGGCCGATGAGCAACGACGATGTGCCCGACCGGACCGAGGACGAGGATGACGCCCGCGAGCGCCGCCGGCCCGGCACGGGCCCGGACCGCCGCAAGCGGACGATCCCCGTGGCGGTGGAGCGCCGCAGCGGCAAGGACCGGCGGACGGAGCAGGTGTACGAACGTCGCCGTCAGGTCGATCCGACGACGTGCGAGAAGGACTACTCGGACGACGAGATCGAGTTCATGCGGTCGATGGACCTGTACAAGCGCCACAACCGCCGCCCGTTCCCGACGTGGAGCGAGGTGCTGGAGGTGCTGCGGGCCATCGGCTACCGCAAGACGGAGGCGCCTACGCCGATCCCAGGCGTGCCGGTGCCCAAGGGCCCGACGCCACCGACGGGCGGGGCGTAAGCGTATCTTGGCCGGGCGAGCGGGGATGCGTCAGCGCCCCGAGTACGCAGCGTCACCGCCTCTCCGGCTTGAAGCGCGTCACCGGCCGGAACAGCCGGAGCCGCTGACGCTCCACTCGGGGTGCTCACGCATCCCCGCTCGCCAAGAGCCAGCCCCGATCACTTCGCCCCGATGTCCTCGAACCGGGCGTTCCCGATGGGGTACTTCCGCCAGTCCTTGTAGTCGAAGTGCCACCACTCCGCCTCGTAAACCGAGAAGCCCTCCGCCGCCATCGCCCGTCGCAACTTCTCCCGGTTCGCCCGCTGGTACGTCATCCCACCGGGGTACGCCACATACGAGCGGTCGCTGAACTCGTCGTAGCCGCCCGGCATCTCCAACACCTTGCCCGTCTTCAGGTCGTACAGCGTCAGATCGACGGCGCAGCCCCGGTTGTGCCGCGACCCCGTCGCCGGGTCCGCCACGAACACCCGCAGGTCACGCGGCGTCGCCTCCCAGAAGACCTTCGTCACCCACCACGGCCTGTAGCCGTCGAACACCATCAGCCCCAGCCCCTCGCCGGCCAGCTTCCGGTGGACACGCACCAGCGCCTCGGCGGCGGGCTTCTGCAGGAACGCCCGCGCCTGCGTGTACACCGCCGCCCCCAGGAAGTTGTCCCCCGTCGCATAGCGGATGTCGAGTTTGATCGTCTTGTCGAGCTTCGTCAGCTCCACCAGCTCGGCGTCGCGGAGGACCGCGTCGCGCTCCGCCGGCGGGAGGGCCTTGAGAGCCTCTTTCCGCAAGTCCTCGACCGGGCGCAGCGGCTTGATCTTGAACGTGCCGGATGACTCCTTGCGGCGGGCGAACGTGAGCGGCCCGAGCGTCATCGCCGTGGCCGGCCCGGCGCCGGCCCGCGTGAACGCCACCTTCTCGCCGTGGTACATGCCGACGGTGTCCGAGAGGGTGAAGGTGTCGAGCCCCTCCTCCGTCATCGGGTAGAGGAACAGCCACTCGACGAGCATCATCAGCCGGCCGTCCTTCTCCAGGATGATCGTCGGCATGTGGCCCGGCCCGTACTCGCCGATCAGCCCGCGCCACCTCCTCGGCACCGCCGGCGGCTCGCGGTGCGGCGCCTTCTCGAAGACCACCTTGCCGATACGCAGCCTGTCGCAGTCCGGCTCCATCCGCACGCCGCGCGAGATCGGCCCGTCGGTGATCAGCGTCTTGCCCACCCGCCGCACCTCGCTCCACACCCCGCCGACGGCCGGCCACTGGTACAACTTGCCGCCGGACTCCTTCAGGTGGAACGTCTCCTTCTCGTTCACCCACTCGCCCGCCCACTTCTTGACCTCGTCCGCCGTCAGCGCCGCCGACTCCTCAAGGGCGGGGGCGGCCTTCTTCAGCTTCTCCGCCAGGAAGAGACGCAGCGCGTCACCGGCGATGCGCGACGTGACGGCGTTGGTGCAGTCCTTCGCCGACGCGACGACCACACCGAGGTTGTCGTCCGGCAGCGCCAGCAGGGCCGTCGAGAAGCCGTACACCGCCCCGTTGTGGCCGACGACGCGGCGTTTCTCGAACTCGCCCTCGGAGAAGCCGACGCCGAAGCCGGACTTGTCCACCCTGGATTCCGGCACCCACATCGCCTCGAGCGTCTTCGCGCCGATGACGCGCGTGCCGTCCAGCTCGCCCCGGCCGAGGAGCATGCGAACGAACCGCCCCTGGTCCTCGACGGACGAGTACAGGCTGCCGGCGGGGCCGATGCCGAGCTGGAACGTCGGCGCCGCGAACGTCCGCCCGTGGTACGTCCACATCACCGCCTTCGCCAACTTCTCCTCGATGGCCGGCGTCGGCGCGAACGCCGATGACTTCATCCCCAGAGGCAGCAGCAGCGTCTCGCGCAGATGCTCGCCGTAGTCCTTGCCGGCGGCCTTGCCGAGGAGGTGCCCGGCCAGCGCGACGCCGGCGTTGCTGTACTTGGTGCGCTTGCCGACGGGGTAGACGAGCGGCGTGTCCTTGAAGCTGGCGACGGTCTTTTCGAGCGACGAGGTCTCGTGGTCGAAATAGCTCCCGACGGGCGGCTCGCGGATCAGCCCCGAGCGGTGCGCCAACAGGTGCCGCAGTGTGAAGCCGCGTGGGTCCACCTTGTCATCGAGCGAGAGCTTGCCGTCCTCCGCCAACTTGGCGAGGCCCATCGCCGTGAACAACTTCGACACGGAGCCGACGCGGTAGACCGTGCCGGCCTTGGCCTCCCCGTGGTGGGCCGTCCACAGGACGCCGCCCTTGTCCACGACGATGACGGACAGCGCGGGGATCTGATGCCGCTCCACCTCGCGCCCGATGAGGGCGTCGAGGGGCTTGGTGTCGGCGGCGAGGACGAGGCAGACGAGCGCGAGCATATGGTGGCCTCAATCGATGTAGAGGATGCGGCAGGTCTCTTCGTAGCCGGCGGCCAGGTCGAGGGGCACAGCGAGGTCGTGGTCGAGCCAGAGGGGCAAGGTGGGCAGCACCCGGCCGAGGGCGAGCGGGCACGCCCACGCCTGGAGGACGCCGGCGCCACGCCGGGGCAGATGCCAGCGAAGGGTGGCGGCGTAGAGTGGCCCCAGCGGACGGCCCTCTGCCCCGAACATCGACAAGAGATCCGTGTAGAGGTTGGACGGCTCGGTGGTGATGATGTCGATTATGCAGACGGCGACCTGTCTGCGGAGCAGCCGGGCGCAACGGCAGACGAATTCCCGGCGTCGTTCGGGGCGCTCCTTGGCCGCCTGACCCACGAGGAGGATCGCCGCGACGAGGGAATGGTGCCGGCCGGGGTCGTGGATGTGGACCTCGGATTCGTAGACGCCGGAGAGGTCGGCCGGCGTTTCGAGGTCGGGCGGGGGCGGCGCCCAGCCCCGCGGCGGGCCGCCCCCGGACGGGACGGGCGGGATGCCGGAGCGGAGCACGGGGGCGGAGCGGAAGCCGGTAGGGAGGACTTCATGGAGGGATCGGACGATCATCGCCGGCCAGCCTCCGAAGAAGCTCCCAGGTTGTTGGCATCGGTAGGCCGGCCCGTTGAAGTGGTCGCGCAGCGGCATCGGCTGTCCCTCCGCCGCGCATTCTACGTCAACGCCGCGCCGCCCGCCATCGCGCCAGCACCTCCTCTGGCGTTAGATCCACCAGCGCCCCGTTGGCGTTCACCTTCCGCGACGCCAGCAGCTCGGCGCGGGCGAGCAGCTCGGCCGGGGAGCCATCGGCATGTACGAGCGGCTCGTAGAACACGAAGTCGCCGCCCGCCTTGTCAGGGTCGCCGGGTGGCCGCCCGCGGCCCTGACCCTTCCCCGGCGCGATGTAGCCGGACCCGTCGGCCAGGAACCTCCCTCGGGCCGCAGGGAACACCCCGGGCGGGGAAAGTGGGTCTCCGGTGCCTGCATCGTAGAGCCGGCCCTTGACCAGGAGAAGCCTGCCGTCAGGGCTGAACGGGGGATTGGACGCGGCGTTCCCACCCCAGGGGAGCGACGGCGTCAACTGCCGTCCGGTCGCCGCGTCGTACACCAGGACGCATTCGTCAAAACTCGCCCAGGCGATCAGCCGCTTACTGTCGGGGCTGAATTGGAGATCAAGCGGCCCCAGCCGCATGCCGGGGGGGCCGGCAAGCGGCAAGGGGGTGGGGGGGAAACATGGCTCGCCGGTCTTCGTATCGAGGACGTGCAATTCGCGGCCGTGACGGTTCGGCGAACACACCACGGCGATCCGGGTGCCGTCCGACGAGAGGTCCAGGACAGGCGTGAGAAGGTTGAAGGCGAAGGCCATCTCACGCACGAAGCGGCGCTTGCCTGTCGTTATATCCCAGCAGGACAGGGCCCTGCTCGTCAAGGCGACGAGGCACGAGCCGCTCACATGGTGATGGTGCCGGAAGAAATCGGCCGGGGGCGGCGGGTCGAGGGGCACCTCGTGATCGTTTTCCACGTCCCACACCACGAGCCGCTCGTTGTCGCGCCCCTTCTTGAGGAGGAAGCAATCGCGCTCGCCGCTCCCCTTCCCCGGCCCCAACGTCACCGGATCAAGCAGGCGATAGGTCGGGCGATCCTTGCCATCGAACTTCAACCGGAGGAGCCCCCCCTCCAGCCACGCGGCGTCGGCGAGCCGGCCCGGCGCCGGCACGGGCCGGATGCGCCCCGCCGCCTCCCACAACCGCAAGCCCCCGTCGCCCTCCACGATGGCCCGCGTCGCGTCGTCGTCGAACCACGTTCGTGTCTTCTTCAGGCCGGGCAATCTCACCTTCGCGACGGCCGGCTTGCCCGTGCGGCTGTCGAACACCTGGAACGCGCCCGCCTCGTGAACGACGAAGCGCGTGCCGTCCTTGCACAGGTGGAGCGCCCCCTCCGGGAGAGGGCCGGCCAGCGCGGCCGCACCGGCCCCTCCGACATTCCACTCGCGGACGACCTGGTCGGCGTCGACGGTGACGAGCCGCTTGCCGTCCGCCGAGAACGTCGGCGTTCCGTAGAAGCCACCTCCGTGCAGGGCGGGGGTCAAGGCGACGCCGGTACGCGGGTCGTAGAGACGCAGCCACCCGCTACCCACGCCTTCCACGATGGCAAGGCGCGACAGGTCGGGGCTGAACGCGGTTCGGCCGGCCACATCCTCGCCCAGCACCCGCGGCCAGGCGGCGCGGTCCGGCGGGAGGAACTCCGCATGGCCACCGCCCTTCGGCCCCAGGTCGAAGACACGCACTGCCTTCTGGCTGAGCAGCGCGACGCTCGATTTGCCCCGCGCCACCTTGATCCGGTCCAGGCCTCTCAGCGGGAGCGGGTCGCCGACCCGCGCCCCGGTCGTCGCATCGTGCCGATGCGCGGCGTGGTCGTGGGCGGCGATCACCTCCGAGCCGTCCGGCAGGAGGTGGTATCGTGGCGCGCCCTCCGTCCTCCTCTCGGCCGGGAAGGGCTTGCCGATAGGCCCCAGCGTCGCGCCGTCGAGGATGTGGAGCGTGGCCGACGGCTCCCCGTCCGGGCACTCGGCGACGAGCAGGCGCTTGCCGTCGGGCGTCATGTCCATCACCTTGACGTGGGCGAACTCACCCGGCGACCGCGTCTCCTTGCCCGTGTAGAGGTCGCGCAGGGCGAGATGGCCCGAGCGCAGATGCATGATCACGCGGCGGCCGTCCGGGGCCAGGGATGCCTTCAGAGGGGCGGGCTTGACGATGCTCTCGGGGGTGAGCGGCTCCGTCGTGCGGACGTCCCGGAGACGGAACATCGTTTCGGCCGCGGTGCCGGCCCTCGTCAACTGGGCATGGCCGGGGCCCACCTCTGCCTCGATCTGCTCGGCGGGGGCGAACTCGTCCGGGCGGCGCGAGACGGCCGTGAGCCCGGGGAGGTGGTGCAACAAGAGGCCGATCCGCAGCCGGTGCATCTTCTCGCGTTCCTCGTCGCCCGCCTCCAACTTGAGCGCCTCGGCGTACCACACCAGCGCCCCGAAGCCGTCGCCCTCATCGAGCAGGCGGTTGCCGCTGATGACGTGCGAGCGGGCCAACCGGCGGCGCGACTCCGCCTCGCGTAGCCCCGTCGCCTTCTCTGCGTCCCTCGCGTTCTTCGCCTCCTTCCGGGCCTCGACGGCGAACAGCGCCGACACGGCCGCCCCCGCGGCCAGCGCCAGCACGCACGCCGCGCCCAGCGCCGCCACCACGGGGTTGTGCCGCACCCACTTCAGCACGCGCTCCATCCGCCCCACGGGCCGGGCGCGGATCGGATCGCCGCGCAGCCAGCGTTCCAGGTCGTCGGCCAGCTCCGCCGCGTTGTCGTACCGCTCCGCCGGGGCCTTGCGCAGGCACTTCAGGGCGATGACGCCGAGGTCGCCGTCCGGGGGGGCCGGCTCGTCGTGGATCACCTGCCGGAGCGTGTCGAACGCCGTCGCGCCGCCGAACGGCGGCCTGCCGGCGATCAGCTCGTACAGGATCGCGCCCAGCGACCACACGTCGGCGGCCAGGGTGAGCGACCTCTCGCCGCGCGCCTGCTCCGGGGCCATGTACGCCGGCGTCCCCAGCAGTTGCCCCGTCTGCGTCTGGCCCCGGTCCTGCCCCCGCTTCGCCAGCCCGAAGTCGCTGACGTAGGGCGTCCCGTCGGCGGCGAGGAGGATGTTGGCGGGCTTGAGGTCGCGGTGCAGGACGCCGCGCTGGTGGGCGTGATGGGCGGCACGCGCCACCTTCGCCAGCAGCGCCGCCGCCACGCGCGGCGGGAGGCGCCTCCCCGCGAGGCTGCCGCCATCGACGAGCTTCATCGAGAACCAGGGCAGCCCCTCGTGGTTGCCCACCTCGTAGAGCGGCAGGATGTTCGGGTGGTCCAGCGCAGCGGCGGCCTCCGCCTCGGCGCGGAAGCGGGCCAGGTCCGCCTCGCCCGCCAGCGCCCCGGCCAGCAGCATCTTGACCGCCACCTCGCGGCCCAGCGTCCGCTGCCGGGCGCGGAACACCACGCCCATCCCGCCGCGGGCGATCTCGGCCAGCAGTTCGTAGTCGCCGACGTAGCGCAACGCCGGCAGCGCCACGCCCGCCGACGCCCCCTCGGTGGCCAGCTGCGCCGCCAGCCCCTCCATCCTAGCGTGCTGCCCGAAGAACGAGCGCAGGCCGTCGGCCAACTCCGGGTGGCGGGCCACCCACTCCTCGGGGTCTGGCTTCGCGCCGGCCTCGGCCGCCTTCAGGTACTCCGTGATGACGGCGTCGATATGTGAGTCACTCATCGCTCATCCACCCCCGCAGGTTCGACAGGCCGCGGCGGAGCAGGCCGCCCACCGCCGTCTCGCTCTTGCCCAGCGCCTCCGCGATCTCCGCCACGGTTTGGCCTTGCAGATGCTTCATCTCGACGGCCAGGCGCTGCTCCTCGGGCAGGCGTGCCAGTGCCGAGGCGAGGGCGAGCAGCTCCTCGTGGCGGGCGGCCCTCTCGCTGGGCGACGGCCCGCCGTCGGCGAGCCACGCCTCCAGCCGGGCCGACGATGCCTCCACCTCGCGGCCCACGTCGCGTTTATCCGCCGCGTGGTGGCGGGCCATGTCGGCGAGGTTGTTCGCGAGCGCCCGCCTCAGGAAGACGAGCCGCGCCGCCTGATCCAGCCGGCCCACGTCGGCCCGGTGAGCCTCCAGGAGGGTCAACTGCACCACGTCGGAGGCGTCGAGGCGGGCGCGCAGGCGGGCCGGCACCTGCAGGCGGGCCAGCAGACGAAGGTAATCCCGGTAACGCTCCCACGCGCCCATCGGCACCCCCCGGAGAGATAAGCGAGAATCGCGCGCGGATCGGGCGCGCATTGTCTCACGGCGGGGCGGCGCTAACAATAGCCATGACGCCCCGCGAGGCCACCGTATGACCCTGTTGACAGGCCTGCCCGGCACGACGCCCGAGAACCACCAGACGCAGCTCGACTTCGTCGTCGACGCCATGCGCGAGATGTCGGAGCAGACCGACCCCCAGGAGATGAGCCGCCTGTACGGGCGGCGCATGCGCGCCCTCATCCCGGTGGACGCCTCCATCTCCGTCAGCCGCCGCGACCTGGAGCCGCCGGCGTACCTGATCACGCGGTCATCGCGGTGGCACGAGGACGTGAACCCGTGGAAGCAACGCGACAAGCTGCCGCTGCTCCGCTCCGGGGTCCTGGGCGAATTGCTCTACGCCGGGCGGCCCCGCCTCCTCGGCCGCCTCGACGTGCCCGCCGACGACCCGGCCCATGAGTACCTGGCCGGCATGCGCTCCGGGGCGTTCATCCCCATGTTCGACCAGGGCGAGGCCATCAACATGGTCGCCCTGTTCCGCAAGGAGCCGGACGCCTTCGACCCGGCCGTCTTCCCGCAGATGGTGTGGCAGGCGAACCTGTACGGGCGGGCCACCCTCAACCTCGTCCTCGCGGGCCGCCTCCGTGAGGCCCTCGAGGACATCGACCACGAATTGCGCGCCGTCGCCCGCCTGCAACGCTCGCTGCTGCCGACGCACACGCCCAACATCCCCGGCGTCGGCGTCGCCACCTACTACCAGACCTCGCAGCGGGCCGGCGGCGACTACTACGACTTCTTCCCCCTGCTCGACGGACGCTGGGGCATCCTGATCGGCGACGTTTCCGGGCACGGCACCCCCGCCGCCGTCCTCATGGCCATCACCCACAGCCTGGCCCACACCTACCCCGGCCCGCACGCCGGCCCCGGCCCCTTCCTGGAATACCTCAACACCCGGCTACACCAGCGCTACACCAGCGACTCGTCCTCCTTCGTGACCGCCTTCTACGGCATCTACGACCCGGTGACGCGCCGCCTCGATTACGCCAGCGCCGGCCACAACCCGCCGCGCCTCAAGCGCTGCTCCGACGGCTCGCTGGCCCAGCTCGACACCGAGGGCGGCCTGCCGCTGGGGCTGTTCCCCGGCGAGCCGTACCCCGAGGGGTCCATCGGCCTCGTCCCCGGCGACCAGCTCATCCTCTACACGGACGGCATCACGGAGGCGATGGACGCCCGTGGCCGGCAGTTTGGGGTGGAAAGGCTCGACCGTGTTCTGGAGAATTGCGCCGTCGGTGCCGCCGACATCCTGCGGTCGGTCCTCGACGGGCTGGCGGAGTTCACCGGCGGGGCGCCCGCCCACGACGACCGCACCCTGCTCATCCTCAAGATCACCTGACGGAGCGATCATGGACGACAAGCCCCCTCCCCCGCCCCCCGGCCCCTCGCCCCTGCTCCTCGGGGCGATCGGCCTCCTGCTGCTCATCGGCGGGTGGAAGGCCAGCACCTGGGTGCCGCCGCGCGAGGGGTCGCAGCTCTACGATGAGGTGCGGCGGATGGCCGGCGACACGGACCTCGGCCAGCGTCTCGACGCCTACCGCCCGCGTCCGCCGCTGGAATTCCCCGGCCGGCTGACCTTCTTCCTGGGCCTGGGGTTGTTCATCTTCGCGGGCGTGCGGATGGCCAGATCCCCGTCCCCCGCCGACCCGGCGGAGGAGACGCGACGTCGGGCCGTGGAAGCCTCTTGAAAGATTCACACGGCGGTTGCATGCTTTTCGCGTCCGGATCGTCTATAATCATGTCAACCAACCACGGAGGCCATCCGCCTCACGCGCCCTCTCCAGGTTTAACCACTCGCACGATCCAACCACAACGGGCACGGGATTTGCAAAGGTTGCGGCACTCAGCCGCCCAGTGAGAGTTGTTTGGCGCAGAATCATCCACGGAGCAGACCAGAGCGATGTCCGAATCGAACAAGAAGCCGGTGATCTTCCGCACGTCCCTGCGTGAGTGGCAGGCCCAGTTCCAGGCCCGCCGCGCCCTGATCGCCGAGCTGAAGGGCGCCGACGAGGCCCCCGCCGTCGAGGCCGAGGCCCAGGCCCCCGCCCGCGCGAAGAAGTTCCTGCCCCGCAAGCGCCTCAGCCGCGGCGCGGCGGTGCGTTGATCGACACGGAGAAGGCCCGGGCCCCATGCGGGGCCCGCTCGCCCGGGGTCAATCCGCGTCACCCTCCTCGCCGTCAATGTCGGCGAGGCCGTAGTGTGCCAGCTTCTTCCTCACCGTCGCCCGGTTGAGGCCGAGCCACTGCGCCGCCACCCAGCGGTTGCCTTTCAGCCGACGCATCAGGTCGCCCAGCAGCGCCGGCTCGATGACCTTCAGTAGCTCGTCGTACAGCCCCTGCGGAGGCGTATCGCCGGCGTCGCGCACCCGCGCCGCCAGCCAGTGCCGCACCGCGTCCGGCAGCTCGTCCCCAGGCTGCGCGCCGTCGCGCCGCGCCTCGGGGAAGTGTTCGGGCAGGAGCGGCCCGCCGCGCGACACGATGGCCGCGTGCTCCAGCGCGTTGCGCAGCTCGCGCACGTTCCCCGTCCATTGCTGCGCCTGGAGGTACTGCACCGTCTCGGCCGGCAGCGGGGCGGCCTTGTAGCGGCGGAGGAAATGGGCCGCCAGGGCCGGGATATCTTCTGGACGCTCGCGGAGTGGCGGCAGACGCACTTCGAAGACGTTCAGGCGGAAATACAGGTCGTGGCGGAAGGTGCCCTCGGCCACGCAGCGCGCCAGGTCCTGATGCGTCGCCGCGAGGATGCGGAGGTTCAGCGGCTGGCTCTGGGTCGCGCCGACCGGCGTCACCTCGTTGTGTTCGAGCGCGCGCAGGAGCTTCACCTGCACCGGCATCGGCACCTCGGCCAGCTCGTCGAGAAACACCGTCCCGCCGTCGGCCAGGGCGAACAGGCCCGTCCGCGCCTGCCCCGCCCCCGTGAACGCCCCCTTGACGTGGCCGAATAACTCCGACTCGACGAGATTCGGGTTGAGGGCCGCGATGTGGACGGGGACGAACGGCTTGTCGCGCCGTGAGGAATAGCGGTGGATGGCCCGCGCCACCAGCTCCTTACCGGTGCCGGACTCGCCGGTGATGAGGACGCAGGCGTCGTGCGGCGCCACCAAGGCGATCCGCTTGAACACCTGCTGCATCGCCGAGCTGACGCCGACGATGTCGTCCGGGCCTGGCATCGGGCCGTCGGCGGCGGGGGCGGCGGGGGCGAGGCGGTTGAGCGCCTTGTTGACGGCGTCGAGCGCCGCCGACAGGTCGAACGGCTTGGCGAGGTAGTCGAACGCGCCGCCCTCGACCGCCTGCACGGCGGTCGGCAGGCTGCCGAACGCCGTCACCACGATGACCGCGGCGCCGGGCGCCAGCTCGCGCAACTTCGGCAACGCCGCCAGCCCGTCCATCCCTGGCAGGCGCACGTCAAGAATGATGGCATCGGGTGCCAATTTGGCGGCCAGGGCCAGGCCCTGCTCGGCGCTGGCCGCCGTGCGGACCCTGTGGCCCTGCCCTTTGAGCGCCCGTTCCAGCGCCCAGCACACCGCCTCCTCGTCGTCGATGATCAGGATCTCGCGTGTCGCCATGCCGCCCTCCCGCCTCATTCTACGACGAGCGGCACCTCCGCCCGGAAACAGGTGCGGCCGTCCACGCGCGACCAGGACAGCGTCCCGCCGTGGCCCTCGGCCACGGTACGGGCGACGGCCAGGCCCAGGCCGATGCCCTCCGGCTTGCTGGTGACGAACGGCTCGAACAGGCGGGCCGCCACGTCGGCGGGGGGCCCCGGCCCCGAATCGAACACCTCCAGCACCGCCCGGCCCCCGGCGGACGACAGCCGCGCCTCGACGCGCCCGCCGGGGCCGGCGGCGTCGATGGCGTTGCCCAGCAGGTTGACCACCAACTGCCCCCACTGCCCCGCATCGACCTCCACGACGAGGGGCCCGGCGGGGTCGCACGCCAGCCCGATCCCCGCGTGCCGGCAGCGTGGGGCGAGCAGCGCGGCCGACTCGCGCAGGAGCGCCGCCAGGTCGTGGGGCTGGCGCACGGGCGGCCCGGCCTTGCCCAGGCCGAGCAGGCGCTGCACCTGCGTCTCCAAGAGGGTGAGCTGCCGCAGCGCGACGTGCAGCGGGCCGTCGTCCTCTCTTGGGGGGGGGCCTTCGGCTGATCCCCCCCCCGCCCCCCCCCGTTCTTCCCCCTGCTCCATGAGGTAGAGCTGCA
Source organism: uncultured Alcaligenaceae bacterium (assembly GCA_964630925.1). Taxonomy (GTDB): domain Bacteria; phylum Planctomycetota; class Planctomycetia; order Gemmatales; family Gemmataceae; genus RGDT01. The sequence goes on along the minus strand of CAZVZK010000056.1, from coordinate 32,526 downwards.
CCGCGAGCCTGGCGCCTGTCAGGCCGTTGCGCAGCTCGTGGGCCAGGCCGCCGGACATCTGGCCGAGCAAACGCAGGCGCTCGGTGCGGCGGATGGCGTCCTGCAACGCGGCGATCTGGGCGGCCATGTCGTTGACGCTGCGGGCCAGGTCGCGCATCTCGTCGTCGGGGGCGGGCAGCGGCATGGGGCTGAAGTCGCCGGAGGCGATGCGCCGCGTGCTGGCCTCCAGGTCGAGGACGCGCCGCCCCAGGCCCCGCGCCTGCACGAACGCAAGCAGCAGCGCGGCGGCGCCGACGGTCAGCCCGAGGGCGAGCGACGGCCACATGGCCGCCCAGCGTGCCTCGAGCCACGCCGACTCGGGGTAAAAAATGAAGAGGGTGTCACCGCGGTGGTCATGGCGGCGCAGGCGGGCGGCGCCGCACAGGTAGTTCGCCCCGGCGACACGGACGATCCCGCCGAGCGTGAGGGCGTCGGGGCCGTCGGCGACGGGGAGGCCCCTGGGCGGGACGACGCCTTCAAGGTCGGGCGACCTGGCACGCCGATCCGAGACGGGGCTGTCGAGGATGTAGCGCGCCCCGGAGAGATCCCCGACCAGCCCGAAGATGGGGCCGTTGAGCGGGACGAGGAACTCGCCCGGCGGCGGGTCGAGGACGAGGACGGCCTGGCGGATGTGGTCCTCGATCTGACGGCGGGCCGCCTGCGAGGCGGCGTAGGCGGTGCCGGCGCTGATGGCGGCGATGCCGGCCAGGAGCAGCAGGACGGGCAGGAGCAGTTGGGTGCGTATCGGCCATCTCATAGGGGTCAGGGGTCAGGGGTCAGGGGTCAGGAAGAAGAAGACAAGAGGTAGCCGTTCACCCGGCGTGTGGGGTTAGACAAAATGAGACGTGGAGGGCGGCCACGGCACGGGAGTGGGTGGCCTGACCACTTGCCCTGAACTGCAAATTCAGCCAGGAATTTGCATTTCAGGGGGTGCCTGGGAGACTGCTGAAAAACTCGGTTTCGTCGACGTAAGTCCGTAAAGTTCGTGTCCCGCGAGGACGACTTTTACGGACTTACGTCGAGTCGAGGGGGTTGTTCAGCAGTCTCCCTGGGGGGGGTGCAATGCAATGCAATCCGCCCCACCCCGGCCATCCCCCCCGTCTACTTCCGTCTCATTCCCACACCCGGCTGGTCGGTTACGACAAGAGAACAGCCAGTGAACAGCCAAGACAAGAGAAAGCGGGGCGTCCGGTGCCTTGTCTTCACTTGGCTGTTCACTTTCTTACTGACCCCTGACCCCTAACCCCTGACCCCTTTTACGCGAAGGATCGGGGCGGGCGGCGACAAGATGGTGTGTGAGGAGACGCGATGGACGCCGCACGCAAGGCGGCCGTGCTGGCCGGCGACGAGTCGGCGTGGCGGGCCTGGTACGCCGAGGCGTTCGGGCCGCTCGACGCCTACGTCCTGTGGCGCTGCGGCGGGCTGCGCCACGACGCCGACGACGTGCTGCAAGAGGCCTGGATGACCGCCGTCCGCCGCATCGACAGCTTCGACCCCGACGCCGGGCCGTTCCTGGCGTGGCTGCGCGGCATCGCCGCCAACCTCCTCCTCAACCGTTTCCGCAAGAAGCGGGCGATCCCCCCGCCCATCGGGGAAGGGGAGCCGGCGGACGCCGAGGCGATGCGGCGCGAGCGTGCGGAGGGCGTGGCGAGTGCCCTCGCGTCCTTGCCGACACGTTACGAGGCTGTGCTGCGGATGAAGTATCTGGAGGGCCTGGCCGTGGCGGAGATCGCGGCCCTGTGTGGCGAGTCGGCCAAGGCGACGGAGTCGCTGCTGACGAGGGCGCGCGAGGCGTTCCGCGCCGCGTACCCGGAGGGCGCATCATGACCGACCCGCTCGACGAACTTCTGGCCCCGACGGGCCCGCCCGCCTCCGACGAGGTGCGCCGGCGCGTGCTGACGAAGACGCTGGATGCCCTGCGTGGACGCCGCCGTCCACCCTACGGCGCCGTCGGCCTGTTGATGGCGGCCATCGCGGCGGGCGTGCTGATGCTGGCCGGCCCGCTGCCGACGCCGCCCGCCGCGCCGCCGGGGGGGGCTCACTCCGGGGGGGCACGCCCCCGGCCCGCCGAAGAGATCGAGTGGCGCGCCCTGGAGGATGACCCGAAGCTCTACCGCGAGGCGGCGGAGCGGTACCTCGACGAGGGCCGCCCGGCGGAGGCGGTGCGCTGCTACGGCCACGCCCTGGACGAGTCCGGCGACCTGGAGCCGAAGGACGGCGACGGCTACCTGTTGATGGCGATCAAGTACGCCCGCAAGAAGGAGAGGGGAGCATGCGGACACTGATGCTGCTGATGGTGTTGTGCGGCGTGGCGGCGGCCCAGACGGGCGGGGGCGGGGAGCCGAAGCCGAAGACGAAGAGCGAGCTGGAGAAGCTGCTGGAGGAGGCGCTCAAGGGGCACCCCGACATCGGCACGGCGGAGGCGAAGGTGCTGCTGGCCCGCGCCGAGCTGGAGAAGGCGCGGCGGGAGATCGCCCACAAGGTGGTGGCGGCGTATCACGCCGCCCAGGCGAGCCGCGACATGCTGACGGAATCGAAGCGCCGGCTCAAGGCGATCATGGACGCGCGGGCCAAGGTGGCGACGGCCTTCTCGATCGACGACGTGATGATCGCCCAGTTGACCGTGTCGCGCTACGAGAACGAGGTGAAGGGGGCGGAGGCGGCCCTGGCGGTGCTGACCGGCAAGGGCGACTCGCCCGCGGCGTTGAAGCTCGACTGGGCACGAATCGCCTTCAGCCCCGACGGCGGCCGGCTGCATACGATGGACGGCCACGGCACCGTCCGCATCTGGGACGCCAGGACGGGCAAGGAGGTGACGGGCACCGAGCCGCGCGCCGGGGTCACGGGGACGATGGCCGATCGCATCCGCGCGGCGCTGGACAAGAAGTTGACGTTGAAGTTCGAGGCGGTCGATCTGGCCGACGCCCTGTCGTACCTGGGGAAGACCTCCGGCCTGCACATCCGCGGCCCGGCGGCCAAGGGCACGGTCACGACCGGCGACGTGGGCGAGGTGACGTTCGGCGCCGCCTGCCAGCTCATCGAGGACACCCTGCCGGGCCACCGCTTCGTGGTGCGCGAGTACGGCGTCCTGTTCGTGCCGGAGGACAAGATCCCGCCGGGCGCGGTGACGCTGATGGCATTCTGGAAGGGCGGCGCCGCGAGGGCAGACGCGGCGAGGAAGGACGTGGAGGGCAAGGTGACGCAGGTCGCGGACAAGGGGCTCTTGAAGTTGGACATCGGGAGCGACGCCGGCGTGGCGAAGGGGGACGTGCTGGAGGTGTTCCGCCTCGGGGCGGAGTCGAAGTACCTCGGGAAGGTCCGGGTGGTCGAGGTGACGGCCAAGGAGAGCGTCGCCAGGACGGAGGGCAAGCCGCTCGGCAACTTCCAGGCCGGCGACAGGGTCGCCAGCAAGATCGTGGCGGGCAGGTGAGTGTCTGGCGTCGGGGGCGGCGGCGGCAGGGGGACGCCTTCCGCCGCGGATTCTTTACGATGATCGGGGCGTGTGACACGTCTGTAACAGTGGGCGGGCCGGGCCGCAACGGATCGCGGCGGCCGGCGTATAATACGTGGACACTCCCCCGAGACGAGAGCCGGCCATGAGCCAGCACGAACCGACGCCCCCCCGACGCTGCCGCGTCGCGCTGGGCGGTGACAGCACCGCGTACCACGGCGCGGTGGCCGGCCTCCTACGCCGGCGGCTGTGCGTCGTCGCGCTGCTGGCATTCGCCCCGCTGGCCCTCTTCCTCGCCGCCAACCTCATCGACCCGTCCCAGACCGACGCCGTCAGCCTGTCGCTGCACGTCATCGCGACGGCCTGCGTCGGCCTCATCGGCGCCATCTTGTATTTCCGCGACGGCTGGACGGAGTGCAATCTGCGGCAGGTGGAGACGGCCATGCTCGCGGTCCTCGCGGGCTTCTTCGGCTGGCTGCAAATCCGCATGTTCCGCGTGCCGGACCTCCTCCACGCCCCCGAGGCGTACCACGGCCGCCTCGACGTGATGCGCCTGTGGATCGACTCCTCCATCACGCGCTGGTTCTTCCTCATCGTGGTCTACGGCACGCTGATCCCCGGCTCGTGGCGCCGCTGCCTGGCCGTCGTCGGCACCCTCATGGCCCTGCCCATCCTCCTGACGGCCATCGGCGCCTGGGCCTCCGGGCAGATGTGCCCCGGCGTCCTGCACGGCCTGCGCGACCTCGCCATCCTGCTCGGCACCGGCGTGGGCGTGGCGGTCTTCGGCTCCTACCGCCTGGAGGCGTTGCGCCGCGAGGCGTTCCAGGCCCAGCAGCTCGGCCAGTACCGCCTCGGCAAGCGCCTCGGCGGCGGCGGCATGGGCGAGGTGTTCGAGGCCGAGCACCGCCTCCTCCGCCGCCGCTGCGCCGTGAAGCTGATCCGCCCCGACCGGATGCGTGACCCGGCGGTGCTGGAGCGGTTCGAGCGCGAGGTGCAGTCGATGGCGACGCTGACGCACCCCAACTCGGTGGACGTGTACGACTACGGCCACGCCGACGACGGCACGTTCTACTACGTGATGGAGTACCTGCCGGGCATGACGCTGGAGCAGATGGTGTCGCGCCACGGCACGCTGCCGGCGGAGCGGGCCATCCACTTCCTGCGTCAGGTATGCCGGGCGCTCAAGGAGGCGCACGGGATCGGCCTGCTGCACCGCGACATCAAGCCGGGCAACATCATCGCCTGCGAGCGTGGCGGCGAGCACGACGTGGCCAAGCTGCTGGATTACGGGCTGGTGCAGACGCCGGGCCTGGGCGACGAGGCGAAGCGCCTGACGCTGCAAGGGATGATCCTCGGGTCGCCGCCGTTCATGCCGCCGGAGCAGGCGACGGGCCGCAGCGACGTGGACGCGCGGGCGGACATCTACTCGCTGGGCGGGGTGGGGTATTACCTGCTGACGGGCCGCCCTCCGTTCGAGCGCGAGACGGCGATGGAGATGCTGCTGGCGCACGCCTACGAGGTGGTGGAGCCGCCGTCGACGTTCCGGGCCGACGTGCCGCGCGACCTGGAGGCGGTGATCCTGCGCTGCCTGGAGAAGAAGCCGGAGGGCCGCTTCGCCGACGTGGCCGCCCTGGAGCGTGCGTTGGGGGCGTGCGACGCGGCGGGGCAGTGGACGGAGGCGGACGCGGCGGCGTGGTGGCGTTCGGCGGGCACGCGGCCCGACACGGCGGACGACGTGCCGGCGATGGCGGCGACGCGGGCCTACGGGCCGGCGTAGGGGTCACCATGAGGGGCCGTGCGATGTTCAAGATGCTGTCCGTGGCCGGGGTGGTTATTCTGGCGGCGAGCGTCGCGGAGGCGCGCCTGCTTGAGAGCTGGTCGCACAAGCGGCTCATGAAGGAGGCCGACCTCGTCGTGATCGCCAGGGCGAAATCAACAGCGGACGCCGATGACCGGCTGAAGGACAACCCGTGGGAGGCGACATTCCTCGGCCAGACAACCACTTTGGAGGTGAAGGCCGTCCTCAAGGGGAAGGCGGGCGACACGATCAAGGTGCTGCACTACAAACTCGAAGACGGGGTGCAGCTCATCAACGGGCCGCTCCTCGTCACATTCCGCACCAAGCCCCTGCGGGTCGTGACGAAGGAGTTCAAGGCGGAGCTGGGGGCGCCGGAGTACCTGCTGTTCCTCAAGGCGCGGAAGGATGGGCGGTATGAGCCGGTCTCGGGCCGGATCGACCCGGCGCTGTCCGTGCGCGAGATGTACCAGCCGGACCTGTTCGAGAAGTGAGGGCGGCCGACACCGGCCGGAGAAATGCCCGACTATCCCAGGAAGCTTCGATGTCGAGCAAGCCGTTCGACGACACGTTCAAGGACATGCTGGAGCTGTCCCCGGATGCCTGGGCGGAGCGGTTCTGCCGTTCGCCCCGCTGACGGACGAGGCTGGCCGGGATCTGGCAGGCACGGTGGGGCGTGTGATCCGCCGGCTGCGGGCGGAGACTCCGCGGCCATCGGGGGTCTGGGGGCGTCTCGCCCCCAGCTCACTTGGGGGTAAGATGGAGATGGCGACCTTCGTCCTGCTCGGCCTGCGCTATGAGGAGAGCGTCCTCCGCCCGATCTTCGAGGGGGTTCAAGAGATGGAAGAGTCCACCACCTATCAGGCCATCCTCCGCAAGGGCCAGGAACGCGGCCGCTGCGAGGGCGTCCGCGAGACGCTCCTTCTGCTGGGCACGCGGAAGTTCGGGTCGGCGGCCCCGGAAGGGGCCCGGGTGGCCATCGAGGCCATCACCGACCCCGCGCGCCTCGCCGCCCTGACCGAACGCATCCTCGACGTGAACACCTGGGACGAGCTGCTCGCCGGGTGATCCGCCCCATCTTCACCGATCTTTCGCTCGCCACCGGGCCGGCCCTCGCTAGAATCGCCGCATCCCCAACGAGGGCCACCCATGAAGACCCTGCTCGCCGGCCTCGCCGCCGCCGCGCTCCTCGCCGCCGCCGTCGCCTTCTCGCGGCCCGACGCGCCCCGGCCCGAATTCGACCTCGCCGCCGACGCCACCAACCCCTTCACTCATACGAACCTCAACAACGACACCTTCCAGTTCGCCATCGTCTCCGACCGCACCGGGGGCCATCGGCCCAAGGTCTTCGCCCGCGCCGTCGAGCAGCTCAACCTCCTCCAGCCCGAATTCGTCCTGTCCGTCGGCGACCTCATCGAGGGCTATTCCTCCGACAAGGCCAAGGTCGCCGCCCAGTGGCGTGAATTCCAGGGGTACGTCTCACGGCTGCAGATGCCGTTCTTCTACGTCCCCGGCAACCACGACATCACCAACCTCGTGATGGCCGACATCTGGAAGGACAAGTTCGGCCCGGCCTACTACGAGTTCAACTACCGGGGGTGCCTCTTCGTCGTCCTCAACTCGGAGTCGCTGCCCTTCGCCCCCAAGGGCGACGCCCGCATCGGGCCGGGGCAGATGAAGTGGCTCGAACGCATCCTCGGCGAAAACAAGGGCGTGCGCCACACCTTCGTCTTCCTCCACAAGCCGATGTGGGTCCTGCGCGACGCCGAGACGAACGGCTGGCCCGAGGTCGAGAAACTCCTCGACGGCCGCAAGTACACCGTCTTCGCCGGCCACGTCCACCGCTACCAGAAGTTCACCCGCCAGGGCATGAGCTACTACATGCTGGCCACCACCGGCGGCGACAGCCGGCTCCGCGGCGTCGAGTACGGCGAGTTCGACCACATCACCTGGGTGACCATGAAGGAAGGCGGGCCCGTCGTCGCCAACCTCCTCCTCGACGGCATCCTCAAGGAGGACCTGTCGCCCATCGCCGCCGACGAGGAGGGCGTCAAGTACTACCACCGCAAGCCGCCCCTCCCGCTCGACGTGTCCGTCACCCTCGACGGCAAGCCGCTGTCCGGGGCCGTCGTGGTGTTCACCGGCGTCGGCAAGGAGGCGGGGCAGCCGCGGGCCGACGGCATCACCGCCGCCGACGGCTCCGTGAAGCTCAGCACCTACGAGGCCAACGACGGCGTCCCCGCAGGCGAGTTCAAGATCACCGTGGCACTCCGCAAGCCGCGCTACACGGCGGACGGCAAGCCCGGGCCGAACCTGCTGCCCGCGAAGTACGCCGCCACGGAGACGACGCCTTTGAAGGCCACGCTCAAGGCGACGGGCCGCGAGAAGATCACGCTGGACCTGACCTCGGAGGGCGGCAAGTGAAGCGCATCCTCGTCGGCATCGCCGCCCTGTCCCTGGTCGTGGCGGCCGTGGCGTTCTCGCGTTCGGAGAAGGGCAAGCCGGGCGGCTTCGGCGCCAAGCCCGGCCCGCGTAACCCGTGGACCGGCCTCGACCCCAACGCCGGGCCGGAGACGTTCCAGTTCGCCATCGTCTCCGACCGAACCGGCGGCCACCGTGCCGAGGTCTTCGAACGCGCCGTCGCCCGCATCAACCTGATGCAGCCCGAGTTCGTCATGTCGGTGGGCGACCTCATCGAGGGCGGCAAGAAGAAGAAGGACGTGCTGGAGGCGGAGTGGAAGGAGTTCGACGGCTACGTGAAGAAGCTCCAGATGCCGTTCTTCTACGTCCCCGGCAACCACGACACCGGCAACAAGGACAGCGACGCCCTGTGGCGCGAGCGTCTGGGCCGGCGCTGGTACCACTTCGTCTACCGCGACGTGATGTTCCTGTGCCTCAACAGCGACGACCCGGACGGCACCGGGGCGCCGTCGCTGGGCAAGGAGCAGGTGGCCTACGCCGAGAAGGCCCTGGCCGACAACAAGGGCGTCCGCTGGACGTTCGTCTTCATCCACAAGCCGATCTGGACCGCCGCCAACCAGGCGAAGCGTGGGTGGGAGGCGGTCGAGAAGGCGCTCAAGGGGCGGAATTACAACGTCTTCTGCGGCCACGTCCACCGATTCCGCAAGTTCGTACGCCAGGGCATGAACTACTACCAGCTCGCGACGACGGGCGGCGGCAGCAAGGTGCGTGGCGTGGAGTACAACGAGTTCGACCAGATCGCCTGGGTGACGATGAAGAAGACCGGCCCCGTCCTCACGCACCTGCTCCTCGACTCCATCCTGCCGGACGACCTGGCCACGCCGGCCGCGACGGAGAAGGGCGTCAAGCGCGCGACGCGCAAGACGGCCCCGATGCGCGGCACGGTCCACCTCAACGGCGTGCCGGTGGCCGGGGCGCACGTCGTGCTGCGCGAGGTGGTCGAGAAGGGCACGGGAATCGCCGGCGACGCCCTGACCGAGGGCGACGGCTCGTTCGTGGTCAGCACCTATCGGGCGAACGACGGCCTGCCGCCGGGCAAGTACAACGTGGGCGTGACGCTGCGCCGCCCGCTGCACCTGCCCGACGGCAGCGTCGGGCCGAACCAACTCCCGGCCAAGTACGCCGACCCGGCGAAGAGCGGCATCACGGTGACGGTGCCGGAGGCGGGGGGCGAGGTGAAGGTCGAGCTGGAATGACGGCGAGTCACCCGCGCACTCCCGCGAGTCACATGCTCACCCTCCCCGGCGAGTGAGCATGTGACTCTGGCGTCATTCGATGCGTGGTGTCACGCATCGTCTGCGAGTGCGCGAGTCACCCGCTCACCCGCTCACCTGCTCACCGTGTGTGCGGCCACCAGGGGGCCGAGACGTAGGTCGGGTCGAGGGCCGTCAGGCCCGAGGCCCGACGATGCCGCCGAGAAGCGCAGCGACACCGACTCAGCCCGCTCGCGAGAATCGGACAGAAAGCCGCTGGTGCGTCGGGGCGTCCAGCGCGTGCGTGGGCCGGGACGAGCGACGGGGTGCCCGTTGTTGCGTGTCCCTGATTCGCGAGGCCCGTGTTGTTTGGGTGGCCGGGGCACGTCATTCGGGCTTCTTGCGTCTCCTGCCGCGCGTCGAGGCAGGCGCTGGCGCCGGCAGCTCCGCGCGGAGGGCCTCCTCGAACGCATCGAGGCTGGCGCAGGTGCCCGCGATCCGCGTCAGCCGCCGCAGCCCCTCCTGGCCCCCGACCTGCTTCAGCCCGGCGGGGATGTTCGGCGGCAGCGTCGTGAAGCGGCCTTCGAGGACGTCGGTGATCGCCTGCGCCCGCGCCCCGCGCTCCCTCTCCTCGACGATGCCCTGGATCAGCGGTGACTCGATCATGACCTTGGCCCCTCCGAGAATGTCCAGCCAACCCGGCCTGTTGAAGTGTAGTTGGGCGAACACCTGGGCGCCGGCCCGCGGTTTGATCGTAAGATACTCCCATCCTATCCCCTTGAGAGGCAACATGAACGAGCGAGAATGGGTCCGTGCTTTGGAGGCTCGGCTAGCGGCCGCTGGCCTCGGTGACCCACGAAATGGGTGGACTCCTCGTGTCCAAGCGGGTTGTAATTTACCCTACGCCCATGAGATTTGGGCCTACAGTGACGACTATCAGCCACCACGGATAGAATTGTATGAGACTGATCTGCTGATATATGATGTGCGAGATGGCGGCGATTGGATTCCACGTGTCATAATTGAAGTCAAGAAGGGCGGTGTCACGACCCATGACGCGCTCACGTACAGCGCGAAGGCCGAAGCCCATAAGCGAGTCCATCCCTACCTGAGGTACGGCATCCTGGTGGGTGAGTTCGATACCGCCGTGCCCGGCCGTCTCCTCAGACACGGCGCATACTTTGACTTCATGATGGCCTGGGGCGGCGCAGAGCCAACTGAAGGAGAATGGCATGATTGCCTTGAAGTCCTCCGAGATGAACTCATGTCATCTCGGCTAATTCAGCAGATGTTGACCGAGAACCGGTCGCGGGATCGGACCAGATTTCGAGTGATCCAACGGCCTCTGAAGCTGTACCCTTCGGCCGTTACACCGCCTACCACCTGAGGACCTCAGGGCCGGGGCGCTTCCGGCGGCGCGGCAGGAGGCTAACCCACGAGCGGGACGGTCCGCCCATCCTCCGGCTCTGGGAGGTCCGCGGGTACTGGCGGGGGCGCGACATGAGGCGGGCAGCCTCGTCATTCCATAATCGGTGAGGCACGGACATGACGGGCGACATCAACGAGCGGCACATCGGCGGCCAGGTGCGGACGCGGGCCAACGTCATCCTCACGCGGAGGGACGACCTGCGTGTCGTGGACACGAAGGAGCAGACCGGCCTGGACCTGCACGTCCACGTCGAGCGCGAGGACAAGCCAATGCGGCTCGTCTTCGGCGTCCTGCTGCGCGGCGTGCCCTCCGCGATGACTGCCGAGCAGGCGGACAAGGCCCTCGGCCCCACGATGGGCTTCTTCCAGGGGCTGCGGAAGTTCACCTACCCCGTCTGCCTCTTCTTCTTCACCGTCCGCGAGGAGCAGGCGTTCTTCACCTGGCTCGCCGAGCCGTCCGTGAACGGCGACGGGCCGAAGCTCGTCCACCACACGCGGGCGAGGTGCGTCGAGCTGACCGACGCCTTGCTCGCGGACGTGGTCGAGCGTGTCGTCGCGTGGTACGACGCCGTGGAGTCGGTGCTGGTCGCGTGAGCCTTGCGACGAGTAGAGATCCGGGGCGGGAACGGGGCTACGACAACTTCGCGTGAGACGCAACAACAGGCACGGGGGCTACCATGAGCCAGGAGTTCAGCGTCGTCATCGAGACGAGGAGGGCCGGTATGTCGGCTCGGTCCCGGCCCTGCCGGCCGCCGTTCCAGGCGAGGCTCACCGGCCGCCGCTCCAGGCGAGCGGCCCGCTTCGAGCGGCGTCTCGTCCGATGGCACTTGGGTTCGAAGCGAGCGGCACGGCGTAAGCGTGCCGTGTCTGCGTCACACGGAGAGCTCACCCCCCGCCGCTCGCCTCAAGTACGCGAACCCAAGTGCCATCGGGCGAGAAGCCCCCAGGCCCCCGTGGGAGCCAAGTCTTCAAGCCGCCCAACCATCCGATAGAATCGCCGCGGCCGCTCGTTGACCCCGGTGCGGGGATCGTGTATCCCTGGATGGGCATCTCCATCAAGGACGCCGCCGATGAAGTACCTCCTCCACGCGGTCTTCGCCGCCTCCGTCGCCGCCGTCGCCATCGCGGCCGTCGTCATCTACATGCCGCGCCGGCCCGCCCCCGACGCCGGCCCCCTGGCCGGCCTGGAGCCGCCCGCGCCGGACAAGGGCGCCCCGCCGGCCCGTCCAGAAGAGAAGCCCCCGGTGGACGCCACCGGTGAGACGCCCGAGGTGGTGGACGGCGTGGAGCGTCCGCCGCTGCGTCTGCCCGCCGTCGCTGACCTCACGGCGCCGCCGCGTGTCCCGCACCTCGCCCCGGCGACCTGGCCGACGATCACCTTCGCCGCCGCGCCGCCGACGCGCGTGCCCCCGCACCCCGAACGCCTCGCCCTGGCCCGCCTCAGCGACGCGAGCGAGGCCGACCTGCGCGCCGAGCTGGAGTCGGCCCCGGAGGTTTCACTCTACACCGTGTTCACCGAGGCGCAGGCGAAGGCACTGGAGGCCGACACACGCAAGGGCCGCGCCCTGCCGGAGACGATCCCGCCGCGCTTCATCGGCCGCCCGGACCTGGCCGGGCTGCCGATGCTCAAGGGGGCGTCGTGCAAGTTGTCCGCGCCCGTCGCCGCCGAGCTGGAGGCGAATTCGACCTCGCTCCGCACCGCCATCCGCGCCAGCGCCTCGGGCCGCGACCCCGACGCCCGCACGCTCTCGACCGTGATGGAGCGCGGGGCCGATGCGGAGCTGCGGTGGACGCGCGCCGCCGCCATCCCAGCCTTGCAGCAGATGCTCATGGCCGAGGAGGCCCCCGCCCGCCGCCTCCTCATCCGCCAGCTCTCAAAGATCGAAGGCCGCTGGGCGTCGATGGCCCTCGCCCAGCGCGCCATCACCGACCTCGACCCGGCCTTGCGTGAGCTGGCCCTCCAGGAGCTGCGCAAACGCCCCGCCGAGGGCTACCTCGGCGTGCTGATGGCCGGCCTGTCCTACCCCTGGCCGGCCGTCGCCCGCCACTCCGCCGAGGCCCTCTCCTCGCTGCGCCGCACCGAGGCCGTCCCCGGCCTCCTCGCCCTCCTCGGCCGCCCCGACCCGTCCACGCCCTACACCCGCGGCAAGGGCCAGTACGTCCGCGAGATGGTCAAGGTCAACCACCACCGCAACTGCCTCCTCTGCCACGCCATCGCCACCGACCCCAAGGAGCCCGTCCGTGGCCGGGTGCCGACCACCGACAAGGCGTTCCCGCCGACTTACTACCAGGCGCGCGACGGCGTCTTCGTCCGCGCCGACGTGACCTACCTCCGTCAAGACTTCTCGATGACCACGTCCGTCAAGGACCCCGGCCCCTGGCCCGAGCGCCAACGCTTCGACTTCCTGACCCGCGAGCGCCCCGCCCGCAAGGGCGAGACGGGGCCGTCCCCCGGCATCACCACGCCGCACCAGAAGGCCATTTTGCACGCCCTCACGTCGCTCACCGGCAAGGACCACGGCCCCGACGCCGACGCCTGGAGGAAGCTCTACCTCGGCCGCGAGCTGCACGCCCGCACGCTCTCCGCCGGCCTGACCGCTGGCAAGGCCCTGGCCATCGACCGGGGCCGCGCCATCATCCTCGATGGGAGCTTGATCCTGGTGAAGGAGGGCAAGCATCCGCCGAAACCGCTCTTTGAAATGGGCCCCGAGTTGTTCCCCCTCGCACACATCGCCGCTGACGGCAATGGCGGCCTGCTGGCCACGTCCGAGTCGGGCGGCCGCGTGGTGCGTATCGCCGAGGGCAAGAATAAGTTGCTGGCGAAGGGCCTGACCGCCCCGCGCCGCGTCATCCCCGACGGCGCCGGCGGGGCCTACGTCGTCGAGGCGGCCCTGGAGGGGCGCGCCGCGGGCGGCGGCGTTCATCACGTCCCCGCGGACGGGCCCGTGAAGAAACTACCGGTGCCGCTGCGCCAGCCGCGCGCCATCGCCCTTTCGCCGGACGGCGGGCGCCTCTACGTCGCCTCCGCCGCCGGCCACGACATTCTCTCCTTCGCCGTCGAGGCCCCCGGCAAGTTGGGCGAGGGGGTGCGTCTGACCCCGCCGGAACGGACCGGGCCGGGCCGCATCGTCGAGCTGATGGTAAGCGACGAGGGCGACATCTGCGTCATCGACTCGGCGCATAACACCCTGGAGGTCATCAACGCCGCCGGCGCCCGGCTGGCGTCGGCGAGTCTGCCCGAGGGCGCCGTCGCCGGCGCGGTCCACGGCACGACGGCCTACGCCCTGACGGCCACGGCCCTGGTGGAGGTGCCGCTCGCCCACACGCCCCTGCGGGCACTGACGACGGTCCGATAACCACCTCAGCCCGCCCCGCCCACCAGCTCCGCGAACCCCTCGGCGATCTCGTCCGCCGAGGGCCGCACGAGCCGCCTCACCACCGCGCCGTCACGCAGGAACACGAGCGTCGGCCACAGCTTCACGCGGAACGACCGCCCCAGCGGCCGCCCCGGCCCGTCCTCCACGTCGATGTGCCGCACCCCCGGGTGCCGCGCCAGCAGGGCCGCCAACTGCGGCCGGATCGCCTGGCAGCCCCCTCACCACGGCGCGCCGAACTCCAGCACGGCCGGCCCCGGCGTCCGATCCACCTCCTCGCGCGTCGGCTCCCGATCCGCCATCACGCACCCTCCTCGCTCGATTGCCGCGTGTGTCGCCTGCGAATGCGATGCCGTGCCACCCGCCCCTCGCACCCCGCCGCGCGCCGCGTGGTTTTCCCTTGCTGGCCCGCCCGCCGACGGGTACCCTGACTGCAAGCCCCGACGCCCCCGTCGGAGGACCACCCCCTTTTTACCGCCTCGCCCGAGCCCGACACCGTGGACACCCGCCGCCGCGATTCGACCGACGACTTCGCCCTCCCCGTCGGCACCCTCATCGAGCCGGCCGGGCCGGCCCGCGAGGCCGCCCGTGAACGCACCGGCACGCGCCTGGAGCGCCCGGCACGCGCCCCCGCCCTCTCCACCGCCGCCCCTTTCCGCCCCACACGCCGCCCGCCCATGGCCCTCCTCACCGTCTACGACGACGGCGAAGACCGCGGCGAGGTCGTCCGCATCCGCAACACCCCCTTCGTCATCGGACGCGCCCTCGGCGACCTCGTCATCCCCCACGACGAGCAGATGTCCAGCCGCCACCTGGAGATCACCCGCCAGCCCGCCAAGAACGGCTGGCGCTGGGCCCTCAACGACCTCGACAGCACCAACGGCACCTTCGTCCGCGTCTCCAACATCGCCCTCAGGCCCGGCCAGGAGTTGCTCCTCGGCGGCCGCCGCTACCGTTTCGAGCTGGACGGCGGCCCCGCCCCCGTCAACGAGCACACCCAGCCCTGGCAGATCACCTTCTCCTGCTTCGCCGCCTCCCTCGTCGAGATGCTCCCCGAGGGCGACGGCAGGCGGCACCCCCTCGACCCGCCGGAGCAGAAGGTCGGACGCGACCCCGCCCAGTGCCCCGTCGCCATCGACGACCCCTTCCTCGACCCCGTCCACGCCCGCTTCCTCCGCGACGAGCGCGAACTGTGGCACCTCGCCTCGTCCGGCACCCTCAACGGCTGCTGGCTCCGCATCGGCAAGGCCAGCGTCGGCACCGCCTGCCACTTCCAGCTCGGCGAACAGCGCTTCCTGCTGAGGGGCGGGTGAGATGACACTCCGCCTCACCATCAAGCCCCCGGAAGGCGACGACCGCGAGTTCCTGCACCCCGGCCCGGAGGTCCACGTCGGGCGCGACCCCACCGCCGAGCTGGCCCTCGACCACGCCGCCGTCTCCTGGCGCCACGCCCGCATCGAGGTCGCCCCCGAGGGGTCGTGGATCACCGACCTCGGCTCCTCCAACGGCACCTTCCTCAACAACCAGCGTGTCGTCGGCCGCGTGCCCCTGCCCCCCGGAGCCTTGATCGGGTTCGGCCAGGGCGGGCCTCGCCTCGTCGTCCTCGGGTTGCCCTCCCGCCCGACCCGCGCGGAAGGCCCCCGCCAGGCCCCCCCGCAACCCGTCCTCGCCGACCCCGCCCCGCCCTTCGACAAGGTCGCCCTCGGCGCCGTCGCCGTCCTCGGCGTCCTCCTCCTCCTCATCGGCATGGTCGTGTGGTCGCAGGCGTCCCGCCTCGGCGCCCTCTCCGCCCGCGCCGACGCCCTGGAGGCCCAGAAGGCCGAGCTGACGCGGCAGATCGAGGAGCTGAAGAAGGCCCTCGCCTCCGCCCCACGTCCGGCCCCGGACCGGAGCGGCGAGGTGATGGCCAAACTCCTCGTCGAATTGAACGAGAGGCTGCGCGGCATCGAGGCCGGGCGCGAGAAGCCCCTCGCCCCTCCGAAGCCGCTGGTGACGCCAGACAAGGACGGCAAGGAGAAGCCCCCGCCCGCCGCCCCGCCCTCCCCGAAGCGTGACCCCGTCGGCATGGTCGGCGCCGCCGTCCGCCCGTACCCCATCGTCCTGGCGGAGCGTCCGGCGGACGGCGGCGCGTGGGAGGTGGTCACGCCCGACACACGCATCAGCTCGGGCACCGTGCTGGCGACGCCGATGCTGTGCCGCGTCCCGCTCGTGCTGGATTCCGGCGTGCGTCTCGTCCTGTGGGGCGACGCCGACGTGCCCAGGGACCGGCCCACGCTCCGCGCCTACGACGCCCGGCTCACGCTCAACGCCGCCCCCGCCGGCATCGACGCCGACATGACGCTCGGGCGGGGCCGGGTGGTGGTCGGCGGCAAGCCCAGGGGGCAGAGCATCGTGCGCGTGCGCTTCCGCGACTACATCTGGGACGTGACCCTGCCCGAGGGCACGACGCTGGCCCTCGACCTGCGTCAGGTGGCGCAACCCGCCGCCAGCAAGGCGAACGTGCCGGCGGCCCGGCTCATGTTCATCTTCCGCGGCGCGGGCGTGAAGGTGGCCGAGCACAAGGAGTACCCCGGCTACCCCAACGACGACGACTTCTGGGTGTCGCCGGTGCCGGAGGAGGCGGCCCGCGCGTTCTGGCCCGCCCTGTCCGGGTACTGGGACGGCAAGGAGGAGGACCTCGACAAGGAGATGGCGGCGGCGCTCGTGAAGTTCCGCGACGCCTTCACCCCCCTCAAGGGCGGGCTGGGCGCCGGCCTGGCGCGGATGGCCCGCGAGGAGAAGGGGGCCCAGCACATGTTCGCCGTCCTGGCCCTCGCGGCCATCGATGACGTGGACGGCCTGGCCGCGGCGCTGGGCGACCCGAAACGCCCGCGTGGGCGCCTGGCGGCGCTGGCGGCGCTCCGCTACTGGGCCGGCATGGGCGAGGGGCACCCGGCGCGGATGACGGCGGCCCTGGTCAAGGCCGGCGCCGACGAGGCCGGCGCCAGGCTCGTCGAGGAGATGAGCCGCCCCATCGCCCGCGAGGATGCAGAAACCCCGGAGAAGCTGGCGGCGATGGTGGCCGGCCTGTCGTCACCGTCCCTGGCGGTGCGTCAGGCGGCCGTCACCTGGCTCCTCGAGCTGCTGCCCGACGGCGAGAAGTTCGGCTACGACCCGGCGGGCGACGAGAAGGCACGCGCCGCGGCCGTCAAGATGTGGCTCGGCCTGATCGCCCCGAAACCGTGAGCGGCCCTTTCCGTATCCTGACTGTCGGCTGTCCTGGCTGTTCTTCTCGTCTTCTTACTGACCCCTGACCCCTGACCCCTGACCCCTGAAAGAGACGATGGCACCGAAATCGGGCGACTGGGTCGGCGAGCTGGTGGCCGAGCGCTACCGCGTCACGGGGCGTCTGGGCGCCGGCGGCATGGCCACCGTGTACCGGGCGCGCGACGAGCGCCTCGGGGCCGACGTGGTCCTCAAGGTGCCGCACCTGCGCATGGCGTCGGAGCCGGAGTTCATCGCCCGCTTCACCCGCGAGATCCAGGCCCTCGTCCAGCTCACCCACCCCAACATCGTCAAGGTGATGGACTCGGGCAGCCACTCCGGCCGGCCCTTCGCCGTCATGCAGTACCTCGCGGGCGGCAGCCTGCGCGGGCGCAAATCCGACCCCCTCAAGGCCACCTCCTTCCACTGGCTCCTGCAGATGGCGGCGGCGCTGGACTACATCCACGAGCGCAAGTACGTCCACCGCGACGTGAAGCCGGAGAACATCCTCTTCGACGAGCGCGGGCAGGTGTACCTCGCCGACTTCGGCGTCGTCAAGGTGCTGGCCGACGCCGAGAAGAAGCGGAGCGTCCAGCTCACCGCCGCCGGCTTCGTCCTCGGCACGGCGGAGTACACCGCCCCCGAGGTCCTGGCCGGCCTCGACTACGACGGCAAGGCCGACCAGTACTCGCTGGCCATCACGCTGTACGAGGCCGTCACCGGCGCGGCGCCGTTCACGGGCGACACGGCGGCCCTGGTGTTCACCAAGCACCTGATGGAGCCGGTGCCGCCGCTGAAGGGGGCCCTGCCGAAGATGCCGCAGGAGGCGTCCGACGCCGTCGCCAAGGCGCTGGCCAAGTCCCCCGGCGGACGCTTCCCCAGCTGCGTCGCGTTCGCCAAGGCGTACCTGGGGGCGCTGGCGATGGCCGGCCCCGCCGCGGTCTCGACCCTGAAGGCCGACGCCCAGCTGCCGATGTTGCTGACGCCGCTGCCGCAGCCGGCCCTGGCGGCGCCGGACGGCGACACCGCGTCCGAGCCGCCCAAGGGCCGCACCGCGCCCGCGCCGAAGCCACCGCCCCCCACGAAGCCGCCGCCCGGCCCCGCGTCCGGCCCCGCGCCCGCGCCGAAGCCGCCGAAGGGGCTGACCGAGCCGAACGCCGGGCCGACCAAGCCCGAGCCGGCCCCCGCCCCCGGCCCCGCGAAACCGAAGAAGGCGGGGCGCGGCAAGATGATGCCCCTCGTCGCGGGCCTCCTGATCCTCGTCCTCATCGGCGCCGCGGCCGCCTACGTCGTGTTCCACATGGGCCTCCCGCTGTGGGGTGATCGCGGCCCCGACCCGAAGGAAGACGGCATCAAGAGGGACGACGCCAAGAAGGACGACACCAAGCGCGATGACACCAAGCGCGACGACACCAAGCGCGATGACACCAAGCGCGACAACGGGAAGACCGACAACGAGAAGACCGACAACGGGAAGAAGGACAAGGTGCTACCCGAGCCGCGCGAGGACCGCGGCCTGGCGTGGCTCGACCCCGAGTCCCCGCTGTGGTGCGCCGCCTTCAGCCCGGACGGGCGCTGGCTGGTCGCCGCCGGCACCGGCGCCCCGCGCCTCGCCCACGTCGCCTGGGGCTCCGCCCGCAAGTTCACCGGCGGCCACGAGCGCCCCGTGCGCGCGGCGGCGTTCTCGCGCTCCGGCGTCCTCGCCACCGTGGGCGAGGACGGCAAGGCCGTGCTGTGGGACACCGCCGAGGGCAGGCCCGCCGAGACGTGGGAGGCCCACAAGGGCCAGGCCGACTGCCTGGCGTGGTCGCCGTGCGGACGCTTCCTCGCCACGGGCGGGGGTGACAACGCCGTGGTCGTCTGGGCCGCCGACGGCAAGCGCGAGCTGCGCCGCCTCCGCGGCCACACCGGGGCCGTCGCCTCCGTCGCCTGGTCGCCCGACGGGCGGCACCTGCTGTCCGGCGCCCTCGACGGCACCGCGGTCCTGTGGGACGTGGAGGAGGGCGAGCCGGCGCGGGTCTTCCCGGTGACCGGACGGGCTGCCTCCGCCTGCGCCTTCTCGCCCGACGGCAAGACCGCCCTCGTCGGCGCCGGCCTCGCCACACGCGAAGACCCCCCCGCCGAGGAGGGGCTGCACCTGTTCACCCTCGGCGAGAACAAGCCGCCGCGCGTCCTGCCCGCCGCCGCGCACCTGGTGCGCCAGGCCGTGTTCACGCCCGACGGGCGGCGCGTCCTCAGCGCCGGGCAGGACGGCAAGGCCCTCCTGTGGGACCTCTCCACGGGCAAGACGTCCGACTTCGCGACGCACGGCGACAGGCCCACGGGCGTCGCCGTCAGCCCCGACGGGGCCCTCGGCGTCTCCGTCGGCCAGGACGGCAGGCTGTTCTCGGCGCCGCTGCCGACGCCGGGCGAGATCGTCCGCGTCGAGGCGACCCCGCCGGCCCTGGCGCCCCTCGTCCGCCTCGCCGGCGCGCGGCTCATGGGCCAGACGAGGCCGACCGAGGCCGTCGCCGCCACGCCCGACGGTAAGCTGATCCTGACCGCCGGCGAGGAGAGCGATGTCCGCCTCTGGGACGCCGGCAAGGGCGAGGACGCCGGCAAACTGTCCGGCCACGACGCCGCCGTGACGTGCGTCACCGTGGCGCCGGACGGCAAGATGGCCGCCTCGGGCGACGTGAAGGGGACGGCGATCCTCTGGGACCTGGAGAAGAAGGTGAAGGTCCGAGCGTGGAAGGCCCATGACGGTGCCGTGGGCGGCATCGCCTTCTCGCCCAAGGGTGGGTTCGTGGCGAGCGCCGGCGCGGACGGCCCGGTGAAGGCGTGGGAGGTGAAGTCGGGCCGCGCGGTCCTGGAGACGCGGCGTGGCCAGCCGGGCGCGCAGCACGCGCTGCAGTTCACGCCGGACGGCAAGACGCTGATCTCGTGCGGGCCCGACGGGGTGATCCAGCTCTGGGCGCTGCCGGCGGGGACGGAGCGTGCCCGCGCCACGCAGGCCGGCCCGGCGCGGGCCCTGGCCCTGTCGCCCGACGGCAAGACGCTGGCCTGCGGCGGGCGCGAGCTGCGGCTGTGGGACATGGCGGGCAAGCCCCTGGGCCGCGTCCCCGTCCCGGCGCCGGTGCGCGGGGTGGCGTTCACGCCGGACGGCAACGCCATCGTCTGCTGCGGCGAGGACGGCGTCGTGCGCACGTTCGACTCCACCATGTTCAAGAAGCTGCCCGCGTTCAACGCCGGGCCGGGCCGGCTGACGGGGCTGGCTCTTCTGGCCGGCGGCAATAAAGCCGTGGCATCCTTCGTGTCGTCGTCGGTGCCGCCGAATCACGCCCCCGTGATCGTGACGCTGCCCGAGGGCGGCGACGCGGTGGAGCGGCCCGCCCCGAACGACCCGGTGTTCCCCGAGCCGCCACCGCCCGTGATCGCGGCGACGCGGACGTACAAGGGCCACGACGGCCCCGTGACGGTGACGGCGTTGTCGGCGGACGGCAAGCAGGCGCTGACGGCGTCGGGATCGACGCTGCACCTGTGGGACGTGGGCACGGGCAAGATGGTGGCGGGCCTGGAGGGGCACGAGGGCGCCATCACCGACGTGGCGTTCCTGCCCGGCGGCGCGGCCGTGTCGGTGTCGCGCACCGGCGAGATGCTGCTCTGGGATCTGAAGGCCAAGAAGGCCCGCCCGCTCAAGCACCCCACGGGCAACGGCGAGATCGAGGCGTTGGCTGTCACCGCCAACGGCAGGTGGGCGCTGACGGGCGGCACGCGCGTGATCCAGTGGGACCTGGAGAAGGCGATGGCCCACGCCGCCACCGGCACCCTGCCGGCGGAGCGCCGCGTCACCGCCGTGGCGATGGCCCCCGACGGCCTCAGCGCCCTGTACGGCCGGGCCTCCGGGCAGATCCTGCGCTGGGACATGAAGACGCCCAAGAGCGCCATGCGCTACACGGGGCACGAGGGCGCGGTGCGCTCGCTGCACTTCTCGGCGGACGGCAAGAAGGTGGTGTCGGCGTCCGGGCAGGAGGCCCACGTCTGGGACGCGGAGAGCGGCGAGGAGTCGGCCCGCTTCAAGGGGCACGCCTCGCCGGTGCGTGGGGCGCGGTTCATCGGCGCCAAGCAGGCCGCCTCGGCGGACGAGGCCGGCAAGATGTGGCTGTGGGACCTGGAGAAGCCGGAGCGCAAGAAGGCGATGGCCGGGCACACGGGCGCGGTGCAGCGTCTGGCGGCGCAGGGGCGGACCCTCATCTCCGGCGGCGAGGACAAGGCGGCGAACGTGTGGGAGCTGCCGGAGTGAGCCCGCCGGCGTCTCCCCAGCGGCGGGTGGAGCGCCCGAGGAGGATCGCGGCCATGACCCTCAAAGAAACGCTCAAGCAGCTCAAGGCGCTCGCCAACGAGAAGACGCGGGCGCACAACACCAAATACGGCGCCGGCGACAATCAGTTCGGCGTCAAACACGGCGACATCCGGGTGCTCGCGAAGAAGATCAAGACCAACCATGAGCTGGCCCTGTCTCTCTGGGAGACCGGGAACGTCGATGCCCAGCTCCTGGCGATCCTCCTGCTCAAGCCGAAGGCCTTGTCGGCCGAAGAGGTGGACCGGTTGGTCCGGTCCGTCGCCTTCGCGCATGTGGCGGACTGGCTCACCTCCTACGTCGTCAAGCAGCACCCCGACAAGGAGGGCCTCCGCCAACGGTGGATGGCCACCGACGGCCGGTGGGCGGCCCGCGCCGGCTGGAGCCTGACCGCCGAGCGCGTCGCGAAAAGCCCGGACGGGCTCGACCCCGTCGCGTTGCTCGATCGCATCGAGTCGGAGATGGGGGCCGCGGCCCCCGAGGTGCAATGGACCATGAACTGCTGCCTGGCGGAGATCGGCATCCACTTCGCCAGGCACCGAAAGCGGGCGATCACGATCGGTGAGACGCTCGGGATCTATCGCGACTATCCGTGTTCCAAAGGGTGCACGTCGCCATTCGCCCCGATCTGGATAAACGCCATGGTGAGCCGGCAAGGCTGAGCCGACACCGCGACGACGGTCACGGGCCGACGCGGCCAACGGAAGGCGAGGAGCGAGCATGGCGGCCGGGATCGAGCGGTCCATCGAGGTGCTGGAGCGGACGCCCGGCGTGCTGCGCGCCCTTCTCGGGGGGGTGAGCGATTTCTGGGCGCTCTCCGACTACGGGCCGGACACCTTCAGTCCGTTCGACGTGGTGGGCCACCTCATCCACGGCGAAAAGACGAACTGGATGGTGCGGGCGCGGACGATCCTGGAGCACGGGGAGGCGGTGCCCTTCCCCGCCTTCGACCGCTACGCCATGTACGAGGCGAGCAAGGGCAGGTCGATGGCGGATCTGCTGGACGACTTCGCGGCCCTGCGGGCCGAGAACCTGGCGGGCCTGAAGGCGCTGGGCCTGACGCCGGAGAAGCTGGAGACACGCGGGACGCACCCGCAACTCGGCGCCGTCACTCTGGGGAACCTGATCGCGGCGTGGGCCGTCCACGACCTCGGGCACACCCACCAGGTCGTGAAGGCGATGGCCTTCCAGTACCGGGACGAGGTGGGGCCGTGGCGGGAGCTGCTGACGATCCTGCCGAGGGGTGCCGAGAGGTGATGTCGGCGTGGGTCATCACGCCGCCCGCTGGATCGGCCCGGCGGCCGTCCGGGCGGGCTGGGCGGCGGGGGCGGCCTCGGGCCAGGTGAATGCCAGGAACGCCAGGCCGATGAGGAGGTACAGGACGGCCAACGACTGCATGCCGGCGGAGAGGAGGAGGCGCGTCGCCAACGGGTGCAGGCCGGCGAGCGAGCAGAGCAGCAGGACGACGTAGGCGTTGTGGGCGACGTGGTGCGTGACCGGGTGGCGGTCGGGGCCGGTGCGCAGGAGGATCCACACGAGCGGCGGGCCGATCAGGGCGTAGGTGGTGGAGTCGGTGGCCGGGCCGAGCAGCAGCACCCACAGGACCGACATCAGCAGGGCCAGGGCGAGGCGGTCACGGGCGACGGCGCCAAGCCGGGCGTACCACGCCAGGACGGCCAGGCAGGCGACGCCGCCGCCGAGCTGGAGCAGCTCGTAGCGTCCTGGGCCGAGGTGGACGTGCCAGGTGCGGAAGAGGTGCCACAGGTCGCGGCAGGCGGAGGGCTGCCCCATGCCACGCAGGGAGAGCAGCTCGACCCAGCCGACGTACTGGCCGGCGGCGTAGGCCGGCGACTGGAGGAGGAAGGGCACGGCGGCGAGGAGGGCGAAGGCGATGAGGAACGGCCCGGTGAAGCGGCGCGGGAAGGTGATGAGCAGGGCGACGGCCAGGGCGAACGGGTAGAGCAGCAGCAGGCCGGCGAGGGCGGCGCCGAGGGCGGCGAGGAGCCAGCGGTCCGCGGCGGCGGCGGTGAGGCTGAGGAGCATGAGGGCCAGGACGAAGAGGTTGGCCTGGGCGCCGTTGAGGCTGTTGAGCGCCAGCGGCAGCATGAGCAGCAGGGCGATCCCCGACTGGGCGGGGGTGAAAGGGGTGGGCAGGCCGCGGCGCATCCAGAGGAGGGCACTGACGACGAAGAAGGCGGCGATGAGGAGGCGGAGGAGGACGCCGGCGACGGGGAGCGGCAGGGGGGCGAGGGGCACGAAGAGGCAGGCGGCGAGGGGGCTTGGGCGGTAGCCGTCGAGGGCGGCGTCGTCGGAGTGGTAGAGCGGCTCGCCGTCGAACCAGGCGGCGCCGGCGGCCTGCCACTTGGCGGCGGCGTTGCTGCGGTGGGGCTGGATGACGGAGCGGGCGCAGACGGCCAGGGTGACCAGGATCCAGGCGGCGAGGGCGGCCCGGAGCCAGGGATCGGCCCGACGCCAGGCGGCCAACATGCGATGCGCCCTCGGGAGAGGATGGAACACGACAGATCTTGTATCGGCAGGTCTTGAGCCGCCGAATGAGCGATTCCATGTGGCGGCGCCGCGGCGGGGGTGATAGAAGGGATTCTGCCGCCCGTGACGCCCGGAGACAGAGCGATGGCCGTCCCGTTCCGACGCCTCCCCGGCGAGGAGGACCTGCTGACAAG
The DNA here is from genome assembly GCA_964630925.1 of uncultured Alcaligenaceae bacterium. GTDB lineage: Bacteria > Planctomycetota > Planctomycetia > Gemmatales > Gemmataceae > RGDT01. The sequence goes on along the minus strand of CAZVZK010000056.1, from coordinate 8,502 downwards.
CCGGCCCGCGCACCTGCGGGTGACGACGCACCGGGTGCGGTGGGACGAGCAGGTGTGGGGCCGGGGGCACATCCACAGCATCCCGATCCAGGAGATCGACTCGTGCCAGTCGCACCACACGAGCTACCCGTGGCTGGTGGTGATCGCGGTGCTGATCGTGCTGGCGACGGTGGGGGTGTTCCTCTTCGACCAGCAGCAGACGCCGCCGCGGCTGCCGCCGGAGGCGCGGCTTGGGTTGATCTTCGGCGGGCCGACGTTGGCGGCCCTGCTGATCGCGGTGTACATGGGGACGCGGCGGCACCTCCTGACGATCTCGTCGAAGAACTCGTCCATGACGCTGAACGTGGCGGGGATCAGCACGAAAGACGTGCGGGCGATCATCGACACCATCGAGGAGGCGAAGCACGAGTACGAGCGGCGGGGCGGGCGGGTGTAGCCCCGTCGGAGAGCTGAAGCGAGATATCGCAATGAGCCTTTCGATCCGCACGGCCGACCTGGCGAGGCTGAACGCCCTGACGCGCTACCCGTCTATCATCACCTACCACCCCCTCGACCCCAAACAGAGCCGGCCGCGCGGCAGGCACGAGGAGACACGTCCGCAGGTGACATTCACCGGCGCCGTCCTCGCCACCGAGAAGGTGGATGGGGTGAATGCCCGCCTCGTCGTGGCCCCGGACGGGTCGTACCTGATCGGCAGTCGGGACGAATTCCTGTACGCCGGCGGCGACCTCCTCCACAACCCGGCCATGAGCATCGTCGAGACGGTGAGGCCATTCGCCGAGCCGCTCATCGACGCCGTGCGGCCCGGCGCCGGGGTGGCGGCATGCTTCGGGGAGGTTTACGGTGGCAAGGTGACGGAGGGCAGCCGCCAGTACACGGGCGAGCAGCGGCTCGGCTTCCGCCTGTTCGACGTGGCCGTGTTGCCCGACGCCGAGGCAATGCTGGCGCGCCCCAACGACGTGATCGGGGCGTGGCGCGAGGCCGGCGGGCAACGATTCCTGGCGGAGGGCGAGTTACAAAAGTTGGCGTCAACGAGCGGGGTGCCCCTCACGCCGCGGATCGCGGAGATCGACGCGAACGAGCTGCCGGAAGGGATCGAGGAGGCGCTGGAGTTTCTGGAGGAGACATTGGCGAAGAGCCGGGCGACGCTCGACGCGGGAGGCGGCGGGAGGCCGGAGGGGCTGGTGCTGCGGACGGCGGACAGGTCGGCCATCGCCAAAATGCGGTACCGCGACTACCGGGAGCTGACCGGGGGAAAGAAACGGCGGTGAGTCAGCCCTTCCACGTCACGTCGCCGCGTCCGCGCTCGTAGTCGCGCATGGCCTGCGTGACGGCGGTCAGGGCGGCGGTGTCCGCCTCGACAGCCTCAAGGGCCTCGATGATGGCCTTCGCGGCCTCGATCTGCCGGTCAGCGGTCAGCCGTGAGAACACCGCCGACAGGTTGTAATCGGCCAGGTTGCGAAAGCCGCGCAAGGTGTCGAGTGACACCCCGGCTGCCCTGATGCCGTCGTGTCCTGAGTTACTCAAACGATCGCTGACGTGTCTGTGGCCCCGCTCCGACTCGGGGGTCCTGAACCCGCACTTCTCCAACAAGTGACGCCCGGCGTGGAAGGAGGCGTAGTACGCCCGACTCACGGCGGAACGCCAGTGCGCCTCCGTATCGCCTTCGAACAGGTCCTCCGCGACAACGAGGAATTGGCGTGGCGTCATTCTTCCTCCGTCGTCAGGTCGAGGACGAATGGCTCTCGGCGCTGGCCGTCGCATGCCACCAGGTAGTCCGCGATCCAACGTTGCGTGGCCGCGAGGTGATCCGGCACGTCGGCGAGAGGCACGCCTGCCTCGAACCAGATGAAGACATAGTCTTCCATGGCCACGTCCGGCTTGATACTCACGCGCAACGAGCGGAACGTGGGGAACAGCCTCGGCACCGACTCCAGGACGTGCTGGTAGACAGCCTCGACGCCCCTGGCGCGGACGTGCGGCAGCACGTCGGGGGCGATCTCGATCACAGGCGCCGTCGCGGGAAGCGTTGACATCGTCCGTCCCTCCATTCGCCCCATCCTACCACCGCTCACCGCCTCTTGGCGAGGCGGAAGCGGTCGGCGATGCGGCCCCTGTCGTCGATCTGCGTCCCCGTCAGCTCCAGGCCGTCCACCTCCAGAAGGAACGTGCCCAGGCGGCGCAGGCCCCGCCCGCCTTGGTCGCCGTCGGCCAGCGGCACCATCGCGGGATGATCCAGCTTGCCGCCGCGCTTGTCGGGCTTCGCCAGCGGGTCCTCGGCGCCGGCGGTGCCGCTGACGACGGTGACCATGCCGGAGTGCGGGCCGTGCCTCTTCGTCCACGGGCGTCTGGCGCCGTCGCCGAGCGCTTTCAGGTGCGAGACGGCGTCGAAGGTGTCGCCCTTGCCGTGGTGGCCGTCCAGCAGCCACGAGCGCTGATAGGTGTGGTCGTGGCCGACGAGGAAGAGATCGACGCCGGCCGCCTCGAGGACAGGGAGGATCTTCGTACGCACGTCGCCGAGGTAGGCGATCTTGTCGGAGTCGTACTTGCCGGCACAGTAGGGCGGGAAGTGGTTGATGACGACGGTCCAGTCCTGAGCGGTCTTCAGGACGCGCGAGAGCCACTTGCGCTGGGGGTCGGCGGGGTCGCGCCACTTGTCCTTGAAGAGGTCCAGCACGACGAAGTGGACGTTGCCCCAGTCGAAGGCGTAGTAGCCGCGTGTGGGCGTGGTGAAGAGGTGGTAGTAGTCGTCGCTCATCTCGTGGTTGCCGATGCACGGCCAGAGGGGCAGGCGCGGCAGATCTTCGCGGTAGAGGCCGAAAAGGGCGGTCTGATACTGGGCGTCGGTACCGTGGCTGTAGGCGTTGTCGCCGAGGAGGAGCATGCCGTCGAGGGGGCGGCCCTTGTTGTACCGCCGGAAGCCGTTGCGGGCGGCGACGGCCTTGCCGGGGTTGCCGGTGCCGGGGCGGTTGGTGCCGCAGTCGCCGAGCGCCCAGAAACGCATCGGGACGCGCTGGCCCACCTTGGGCGCGGTGCGGAAAACGTGGGCGTCGTCGCCCCCGGCGAGGATGACGCCGTGCGCCTCGACGGCGTAGCCGTATGTGGTCGAAGGGTCGAGGCCGGTAAGCTCGGCCTGCCAATCGACGACGTTGCGGAACGGGGTGCGGACGACGGAAGCGGTGGCGACGCGGGTCAGGTCGTCCGGTGGGCCGAAGCGGACGCGGCCCTCGGCGGTGGCGTCGCCGGTGCGCCAGCGGACGACGGCGCGGTCCGGGCCGACGCACTGGAGGTAGGGGCCGCGGCGGATCTCATGGGCGCCCTGGGGCAGGGGCGGTGCGGCGGCGTGGGCGAGGGCCGGGGCGGCGGCCATCGCGCCGAGGAAAGCGCGGCGGGGCAGGCGGGGCATGGCGGGGTCCTGGGGTGGGCGTTGTTGGGATAGGAGAATGCAAGAGAGCGATCCACCCATCAAGCCACGAGGCCCCTCCCGGCGGGGGAGGTGACGGGCACGCCATGTGCGTGCGGATCACCGGGCCGCCGGCGACAGGCGGGCCCGCCGGCCACGTGAGCCGATCCCATGCCAACAAGGACGCCGCCCGACGCCAGCCCGGCCGGCCCCGGCGCACGCGCCCGGTGAGGGACCGACGACGGTGCACGAACGAGACGGTTATGGAGGGGTGCGAGATGACGCAGGATCCACGCGGGAAAGGGCCGAAGCCGCCGCAGCCGGACGCGAAGCAGCCGCATCCGGGCATCGAGGCCGACATGGAGCGGAAGCCCGACTACGGCGAAGAGTCCTACAAGGGCTCGGGCAAGTTGGCCGGCAAGGCGGCTCTGATCACCGGGGGCGACTCCGGCATCGGCCGGGCGGTGGCGCTGGCGTTCGCGCGCGAGGGCGCGGACGTGCTCATCTCGCACCTGGCCGAGGAGGCGGAGGACGCCGCCGAGACCGCGCGGGTGGTCGAGGCGGCGGGACGCCGATGCGTCTCGGCCCCCGGCGACATCCGCGACGAGGGGGTTTGCCGGGGGCTGGTCGAGCGGGCCGTGAAGGAATTCGGACGGCTGGACGTGCTGGTGAACAACGCGGCCTTCCAGATGTCTCGGGACGACATCGCGGAGATCAGCACCGACGAGCTGGACCGGACGCTGAAGACGAACGTCTACGCGATGTTCTGGCTGTGCAAGGCGGCGATCCCGCACCTGCCCGAGGGCGGGTCGATCATCAACGTGGCGTCGATCCAGGCGGACCACCCCAGCCCGAACATCCTGGTCTACGCGGCGACCAAGGGCGCCATCCAGAACTTCACGGCGGGCCTGGCGCAGATGGTGGCGAAGAAGGGCATCCGGGTGAGCTGCGTGGCGCCCGGCCCGATCTGGACGCCGCTGATCCCGGCGACGATGCCGGCGGAGAAGGTGAGGACGTTCGGGCAGGACACGCCGTTAGGGCGGCCGGGTCAGCCGAAGGAGGTGGCGCCCGCGTTCGTGTGGCTGGCGTCCGCCGAGGCCAGCTACGTCACGGGGGCGACCATCGCCGTGACCGGCGGCAAGCCGCTGCTGTGACCACCCCACCCGAGGGCGGCCACAAGCGCGCTCAAGTGTCCAGGCCCGGCGCGGGGACGCCCGGCCGGCGGCCGGGGTAGAATGCCAGTGCCATGCACCCCATCTACCTCGACCACAACGCGACGACGCCGCTCGACCCCGCCGTGCGCGACGCCATGCTGCCGCACCTCGACGGCGTCGGCGGCAACCCGTCCAGCCCGCACCGCTTCGGGCGCAAGGCCCGGCAGGCGCTCGAGGACGCCCGCGAGGCCGTCGCCCGCCTCCTCGACGCCCACCCCGACGAGGTCGTCTTCACGTCCGGCACCACGGAAGCGAACAACCTCGCGATCCTCGGCCTCGCCGGCGAGCCGCCGGGCGTGCTGGCCCACTCGGGGATCGAACATCCGTCGGTGATGGGGTCGTTGGAGCATCTGGCGAAGCGGGGGCTCACGCTCGCCGTTCTCGATGTGGGTGCGAGTTTTCAACTTGCACACGAGACACGACAAGTTGGAAACCTGTCGCCACGGGAAGCCCGCCTCGCCTGCGTCCAACTTGCCAACCACGAGACGGGCGCCGTCCTGCCTGTCACCGACGTGGCGCAACAACTCACAACCCATTGCGACGCCACGCAGGCCGTCGGCAAGATGCCGGTGTCGTTCCGCGCGCTCGGCGTCGCCACCCTCGCGTTCTCCGCCCACAAGATGCACGGGCCGCGCGGCGTCGGGGCGTTGCTCGTCCGCCGGGGGGTCACGCTCGTACCGCTCATGCACGGCGGGCACCAGGAGAAGGGGCGACGGCCCGGCACGGAGCCCGTGGCACTCATCGTCGGCCTCGCGGAGGCGTTGCGCCTCTCCGTCGAGAGGATGGAAGAGAACGGCGACAAAATGCATCAGTTACGCCGGATCTTCTGGGAAGGGTTGCGGGACGCCGGGCCCGTCCTGAACTCGCCGGAGGACGGCCTGCCGCACGTCCTGAACGTCTCCTTCCCCGGCCTGAAATCCGACGCCCTGCTCATCGCGCTCGACCTGACGGGGGTGGCGTGTTCGGCGGGGGCGGCCTGCTCGTCGGGGTCGCTCTTGCCGTCGCCGGTGCTGCGGGCGATGGGGCTGCCGGAGGCTCGTTTACGGTCGGCCCTGCGCTTCTCGCTGGGCCGGCAACAGACGGCCGAAGAGGTCGCCGAATCCGCCGCCCGTATCTGCCGGTGTGTCAAGAAGTTGCGCCTCATGGACGCCCACTGACCGTCACATGAACAGGCGATCAGGAAAACCCCCGCGAAAGATCGGGCGTATCTTCTTGTCTGGAGGGGATTTGCGGCGAGGCGTCCGGCCTTGTTCGGCGGGGCGAATTCCGGTACAATCAACACCTGGAAGTGAGGTGAGATGCGCGGGCATTCCCCCTGGGTGATGGTGCCTGAGAACGAGGCGGCAAGGAAGGCCGTGGGGCGCGTCCGCGCCTGCCTCCGTTCGGGCCGGCGCCGGCGGGCGGTCAACCCGCTGTTCATCCACGGGCCGAGCGGCTCGGGCAAGTCGCGTCTCGTGGCTCAACTGGCGGCGGACCTCGCCGACGACGGGCGGGATGTCCACACGCTGAATGCCAGCGAATGGGCGACGGTGGGTGACGAGGCGCCGTCAGCAAACGGTGAAATCGGCGCGGACGCGCTGCTCATCGAGGACGTGCAGCGCCTGCCGGCCCGCGCGGCGGGGGCTCTCACGGCGCTGCTCGACCGGGCCCTCCCGCGGCAGACGCAGGTCGTGCTGACGGCGACGGCGGGGCCGGCCTTGCTGGGCCGTCTGCCGGCTCGTCTCGCCAGCCGCCTGGCGTCCGGGCTGGTCGTCGGGATGTCGCTGTTCGGCGTTGAGAGCCGGCGCGTGTTCCTGTCCGCCGTGGCGAGGCACCGGGGGATGGACTTGCCCGCCGAGGTCCTCGACTGGCTGGCGGCGAACCTGGAGGGGTCGGCGCGGCGGCTGGAGGGTGCGTTGTCGCGTCTGGAGGGCGTCACGACGGCGGAGCAGGCCCAGGCGGCACTGACCGAGGACGTGCCACGTCCGACGGTGGAGCGGATCGCGGAGGGGGTGGGGAGGTATTACGGTGTGAAGTTGTCCGCGTTGCGCGGTCCGGGGCGCGGGCGCGGGGTGTTGCTGCCCCGGCAGGTGGGGATGTACCTGGCACGCCGTCTGACGGGCCTGCCGCTGGTGTCCATCGGGGCGTACTTCGGCGGGCGCGACCATTCGACGGTCCTGCACGCCTGCCGCAAGGTGGAGGAGGCGTTGTCCGGCGACGCGCCGCTGTCGCTGGCCGTGCGGGAATTGTCGGCGGGGCTGTCATGAAGAACGACCTCACCCCCCCGCCCGCTTCTCAACCTCACCCCTGTGGAAAACCTGGCGCGCACCTGGCGCGCACCCGTCACCGGAGGTTCACCGATCTGGCCGGCCGCCGAAGCACTCCGAAACGCCCCGGAACGATGGGCGCCGCGCGACACCGGCGCGCCAGGTGCGCGCCGGCTTTTCCACAACGAGGGCGATGGCGCAACCTTGTCCGTACTCACGACTTGCGCCCGCCGCGGGCGGGTTATCGCCGCCGGACGGCCCCGCCTTACTGATACTGCTGTGTTCAAAGATGAGGGAGAGTTATCTCTCAGAGTGAAGGCCCCACACGAAGGACCGGGAGGGAGACGATGAAGGCGACGTGCAATCGCGAAGGGCTGTTGGCCGCGTGCCAGCTGACGAGCGCGGCCATCCCGGCCAAGGACGTCAAGCCGATCCTGAAGAACATCAAGGCGGTGGCCGCCGACGGGCGCTGCACCCTGATCGCCACCGACCTGGAGGTCGGCATCCGCCTCGACGTGCAGGGGCTGACCATCGAGGAGCCGGGCGAGGCCATCCTGCCGGCGCAAAAACTCAGCGACATCCTCCGCGAGGCCCGCGACACGCAGATGGTGATCGAGGCCGACTCCAGCGCCTGCGTGGTCAGGGGCACCACGTCGCCTCTGGAATTCGAGATGCCCAGCGAGGATCCCGGGCAGTTCCCCGACTTCCCCGCGTTCACCGAGGAAAAGTATCACGAGATCAGCGCCGGGTCGTTGCGCGAGATGATCAAGCGCACCCTCTTCGGGACGGCGGACGACTCGGCGGGGCGTTACGTCATGACGGGCGTGTGCTGGGAGCTGGAGGGCGGGCAGATCCGCCTCGTGGCCACGGACGGGCGTCGGCTGGCCCTGGCCGAGGGGACGGGCACGGCCACGGGCGGGCACACGACGCAGGGGATGTCGCCGGTGGTGTCGAAGAAGGCGATGTCGCTGCTGGAGCGCAACCTCCAGGACGACCCGGAGGAGCTGGTGAAGGTGTGCATGCGGCGGGATGATGCGTTCTTCCGGACGGGCCGGTCGGTGATCTATTGCCGCCTGCTGGAGGGGAGGTTCCCCGACTGGCGTGGGGTGATCCCGAAGAAGCACACCGTGCAGATGGGGCTGAACATCGCGTCGTTCCAGGCGGCGGTCCGACAGGCGGCCATCATGACCGACAAGGACGGCAAGCGGGTGACGTTCAAGTTCACGCCGGACCGCCTGGTACTGATGGCGCAGGGGACGACGGCGGGCCGGTCGAAGATCGAGCTGCCGCTCGACGACTACCAGGGCAACCCGGTGGACATCAACTTCAACCCGGATTACCTGATCGAGTTCCTGAAGGTGCTGCCGGCGGACGCCAAGCTGGAGCTGCGTCTGACCGACGGCGGCAAGCCGGCGCTGTTCAAGTGCGGGGACCAGTACTCGTATTTGGTAATGCCTTTGACCTGAGTTTTCAGTTTTCAGTTTTCAGTTTTCAGCAACAGCCACCAGAGTCTGCTCGCACGGCGCGAGGCCTGGCTGCTCACTGAAAACTGAAAACTGAAAACTGAAAACTGGAGGCCAGGATGCCAGGCCTTCCAAGGTGGCTTGACATCGCTATAACAGTAGTGCCCTGAGCGAGA
>CAZVZK010000055.1:0-61256 GCA_964630925.1 uncultured Alcaligenaceae bacterium | reverse complement strand
TCACCGGACATTCTTACTGTCCTGGAAGTGCGGACATTTCTATTGTGCTGTGACATACAACGCGACCTTGACTTCCGCCGGGGGCAACGACGTGCTACGATGGGTCATTAGCTGCATCTCCCACATCAGGTGCTGCTCTGGCCCCCGGCTGTTACAGCAGCGCGGGGGCCGAACTATTGGGCATTGGGCTTCGGTCATTCTATCGAACTGGTGCGGCCAGGGCAAACCTAAGACCTTGCGTGTCAGCGCTTTGCGTCAACGGCGACTCCGGGTCAAATCCTTGACCCGGCCTCACTTGGGGCGTGCTTCGCAAGCCACTCGTCCCCGGACTCTGCCTCCTTGCGGCGCTTCTCCCTGGCCCTCTGGTCGGCGATGCGGTGGAATCTCCGCATCGCGTCCTCGTCGTTGGAGAACAGGGCCTCCCGGTCGTCGTGGGGCAGTCTGGCCGTCTCGTCGTACCACGCCTCGTCGGCATCGACGGTGGCGAGGTTCACCTCCTCTGGTTCTTCCTCGGCTCCATCCCGTCCGAGGGCCTGTTGAGCAGCCAGCACCTTCTCCGCAGCCCTCTTCTCCGCGAGTGCCTTCACCCTCGCCGCCTCCGCTTCCTTCCGTGACTTGGCGGCCTCGATCTCTGCCTGCCGGGCGTCGATCTCTGCCAGTCGGGCGGCGATCTCCTCGTCGGTCAGTACGTTCACGTCCACCGCGCCGTCGTGCGTCATCCGCCCCTTCATCAACAGGTGGATGTTGTTCTTCTCGGCGAACCTCGTCGGGTTCAGCTTCGCCAGCAGCCACGCGGCGGCTTTCCAGTCGCCGGGCTTCCTGTCCGATCCCTGCGAGGCGAGCCGCACCTGTGCCACCAACACCGCTTCTGCCTTGGCTTTCGACTTGTCCAGACGACGCAGAAACCGCAGATGCAGGCTCTCCTTGCGCATGCCCCTGGCCTCGTCCTCACGCCCCTTCTTCAGCCAATCGTCCATCGTCCGTTCCGAGACGCCGTACATCCTGGCGGCGGTGTCCGGGTGCGTGCCGTTCTCCACGAGTTGGCAGACCGTCTCGATGAAGTCCTCCGTCAGTTTCGTCGGCCTCCCCATGTCACACCCCCAACTCGTCCACGGACTTCAGCACCGAGATCGTCGTGCAGCGGCAGTTCACCCGCTCGTAGGGCGGCAGCCGCTGGTCGCCGGGGTATCTGGCCTTCAGCCCGTTGCCCAGGTCGAACTCCTCGCCCACGTTGACCGTCTGGCCGTTCAAGGCCCGGTGCGTCAGCCGCGTGCTGCCGTCGAGGACACAGAGCCACTGCACGCCTTTCAGCAGCCCCAGCGAATGCAGATGCTCCCTGGCGGCTGCGGCCCCGGCGTTCAGCGCCCCCGTGGCCTCCGTCCTGACAATCGTCTCGGCCCGCTTCTTGCCGCAGTCCTTCAGCGTGGCCTGGACCCGCTTGGCCGTCCGGTGCAGGCTGTCCCCCGCGTCGAGGGCTTCCTTCAGAGCCGTCCCCAGGTCGTCGCGGACCTGACCAGTTAGCTCGGACCACCACGGCTGGGCCAGGGCGTCCTTGATGAACGCCTCCACCCGGCCCCTCACCGCCGGGGGCAGCTTCTCCATCACCTGGGCGACGGTGTCTTCGGCCTTCACCTCAATCCGCACCCCTCGGTCCGACGGGGCCTGGGCAAGCTCCCGCGTCGTGGCCTCCAGTGCGAGGCGTGCCAGCGCGGCACCGGCCTCTGCCTTCAGCGCGTCGTCCCACCCGGCCTGGAGCAGCATGTCGGGGTGCAGCCCGGCCTCTGCCTCGATCAGCCGGGCAACCTCGTCGGCCTGGGCGTCGAAGAAACCGGCCACCACACGGTACAGCGTCCTGGCACCCGCCGCGTGCAGGGCCAGCCAACGCGACTCAGCCTTCGTTGAGGAAGCGAAAGCCCTTGGCGGGTTGGCCCGCCGCCTCCTGCCCGATGGGCTGTTGCGGCACGGCCTGGGCCAGTTCGTCCCCATCGTCGCCTTCCATCGGCGGCATGTCGTAGGCGTCCCGAAGCTCGTTCTTCTTCAGGCATCCGTACTTGGCCAACTGGTCGAGATCCATCCGCCTCTGGTCGGGGTCATGGGCGCGGCACGGCTCGATCCACACCAGCAAGTCCGGCTCGCCGACCTTCAACGCGAGGTTGTGCGTCAGGGTCGCCGACACCACCTCGATCAGCGGGTTGACCCGCACCTCGTTGTAGTTCTCATGGGCAATCGTCGCGCTGGCCCGGTTCGCGTTCTCGACTTGGCCCAGGATGATCGGGTTCGTCAAAAACCCCTGGACGATCCTGTCCTTCGTGGCCTTGCCGCTCTCAAGGTAGCCCATCTCGGCGGGCGACATGGATAGCTGCTTCACGTCCTCGATCATGCCGTCGAGGATGATCGGCTCGCCGTGGTTCATCGCCCCACGGTAGGCTTGCTTGATCGCCGCGACCAGCGTTGCCCTCTGCTCGCGCGTCAGCACGGGCCGCTGGCCGGGGACTCCCGCCACGTCGGGGTGCCTGCCGATCACCACGCCCATCGTCGGGTTGATGCCGTTCTGGAACGTCCGCTGCTGCGACACCTGAAGGTACTCGTCCGTCACCACCGCCAGGGCGTTCGCCGCCAGCGTGGAGAAGGCCCCGGCGTAGGGGTTCTTCTCGTCCGGCCTCACGAACCGGACCATGTCATCCGGCGGCACGTCCTGCTGGTGCCCCGTCCCCTGGACGATGACCTTGTAGCTGCTGAACAGCCCCTCGTCCGTGTGCTGCGGCGTGACCCAATCGGCGCTGAGGTAGTACAGCCTCAGCCGGTCCCCGCTGCGGTCGATCAGCCAGTACGCCTCGCCGTTGATGTCCAGCGACTTCACGGTGAGGTGCATCTGCGCGTTGCCGGTCAGGTACTCGTTCGGGAGGTGGAGCGCGTCGAGCAGCCAGTGGCTGTCGAGCAACTCCACGTCCTCCGTCAAATGTTTGACCCTGGCGACCGCATGCCTCTTGATGCGGGCGCTCTTGGACTTGCTCGGCCCGTCAGCCGCCCTCGCCTTGCGGGCGATGCGGATCGGCTGGGCGGCGATCTTCTGGGCCAGCACCATCGTCACCGCCGCCACCCACCCCACGTCATGCTTCAGGCGCTCGCGCTTCAGGCCGGGCGTGGTCGTGCCGTAGACGCCGTACCCCGCCCCGGTCCCGGCCAGCAGGGAGCCACCGGCGGCCTTTTCGTTCACCGCGCGGGCTGCGTTGCCGAACGCCCTGGCCCGCGCGATCGACTCACTGATCCCCATCTGCCACCTCCTTCCTGACCGCCTCCTCGATGGCCTTCAGCCTCCTCTCCACCGCCTCCAGGCGCGCGGAGAACGAAGGCATCAGCCACGCCAGCAGCCAACCGAGCCACGTCACGCCATCACCCCCATCAGCCCGGCCCGCGCGTCCCGCACTTCATCCAAGACCACGTCGCACTCGTCGTGCCACTGAATGCTGGTGAACACCTCCATCCCCAGGCACGTCACGAAGTGGTCGTAGGCGTCCAACAGGTCGTCCCCCGTCCTGGCGTCCTCCAGCCAGCCGACGAGGCTGCACGCCGCCGTCAGGAGGATCGGCCTCATGTCGATCACTTCCCCGTCCCGCTCGATCAGCCACTGCTCTCCGCTGTGCGTGGCGAACCACTGGTGGGCGTCGAACTTGGTCATGCCGCCCTCACAGCTTGAAGTGCTTGTCTTCCTCGCGCAGCTCGGCCATCATCTTGTCGTAGGCCGCCCTCTGCGTGTCCGACATCATGGCGTAGCGGTAGGCCCTCTCCTGGCGTTGCATCTCGACCACCGGGTCCACGCGCCGGTCCTGGCCGTCGAAGCGCTTGGTCGGCTGGCCCTCCAGCTTCTTCGGGAACTCGCCGCTGACGAGCCGACCGTGGCCGCCTTTGACGAGGTGGTGCATCCAGTAGCACCACGTCGGCACGTCGTAGGGCGTCGTCAACCGCTGCTGGCTGAGATCCCACGTCTGTTCTGCCACCTCCAGGCCGAGGGCGTCAGCGAGGGGCAAGTCGGCCCGCACCGGCACCGACACCGCCTGCTTGGCGAGGAACGCCTTGATCCGCCGCAGCACCGCCTCGTGGGCCTCGTCGCGCAGCGGCTCGATCAGCTTGCCCTGCTTCGACTTCAAATCGAGCGCCAGCCGCTGGCCTGGGATCGGCGGCAGATCGAAACTCTTCATCCTGGCGTGCGGGTCCAACGCCCGGCTGAAGTCGAACTTCCCCCTCACGGTCCGCTGCAACGGGCGGAAGAAGGCGTCCGCGTTCATCTGCAACTCGCGGTCCTCCAGAACCCCCGCCTCGTTGCGCAGCTTGCGGGTGCAACGCACCGCGTCGATCTCGATCACGATCACCGACATGGAGTCCTCCTCTTCTTTCTGGCTGGCGTGAACAGCGCCAGTTCATTCGGCCACCCACTGTCCAGCCGCTTCTTGATCGTCGCCGCGCCGAGGCCCGTCACCTCGGCCCATTCGACCAGCGTCAACCTCTTGCCACGGGCCGTCACCCGCCGGTTGTTGCTCTTGTTGCGGGCCTGCTCGACCCGCGTGGCCCAGCGGCAGTTCTCGGGCGAGTACCCCCTATCGTTGTCCCGGCGTTCGATCTGGTGGTCATCGGACGGCCTCAGCCCCATGTCGGAGAGGAACACGTCGTAGCTGTCCCACTCCTTGCAGACCGTGATGCCCCTGCCGCCGTACCTGGGGTAGTCACGGCAATCCGGGTTCATGCAGCGTCTCCGCATCGCCTGCCAGACCCCGTACTCTGGCAGCGACTCCAGCGTCCCCGGCCTCGGCCACTTCTGCCCCATGCCACCCTCCCCCGAGGGCGTCCTTGCCACGTCACTGCCGCCAGGATCAGGACTGGCCGTCGCTCATGAGGGCGAGGCCGCCGGGATTGGTAAAGGTTCCGCCGAACCGGCCCCGGACCACCAGCAGCCGCAGGTTCCGCAGCGCCAGGTACGACCCCTCCTCCACCCAGCGGAACGTGAACCCCAGCCGCCTGTAGAGCCGGTAGAGGCGGCAGGCGGCGAACAGGATCTGGCTGTTCAGCAGCAGGCTGTTGTTGATGCTGACCGGGACGCCGTGGAGGGTGTAACCCGCCAAGCCGCTGGCCACGCCAGTTCCCGCGAGATCGCCCATGCCCATCACGCGGCGCTCGTCGGTCGGCCCCACGGGGATCGACCGGAAGTAGCGGTAGGCCGTGTCGGTCATGATGAAGCGGCAGTTGTTCTGCTGCTTGCGGAACTGCTTGCCGACGGCCCCCCACAGCCCCTCCAAGTCCGACACGGTGTGCGGGCCGGGCAGGCCGTTGTCGCTGTTCACGGAGTTGGTGATCGTCCCGTTCAGCATGCCCAGCGGCTGCGTGACGCCGTCGCCGCCCGCGATCACGTCGTCCAGGGCCTCCATGTACTTCTCGCCGATCTGCGTCACCAGGGCGCTCGCGGCGTCCAGGCCGCTGTCGCTGAGGAAGTCCTGGCCCACCTCGCAGGCGAACACGCCGTTGAAGATCGTCGAGTCCATGCTCGTCACGAACTGCGCCGTGTTGAACGGCATGATGCTGGCACCCTCCGTCGTGCCCCAGGTGATCGACGGGTTGCCCATCGAACCCGCCTCGACGCGGCGGCCCCTGGCGATGTCGCGCACCTCGACGTAGGGCAGAAGCTCGCCGTTCAGGACCGGCGTCGTGATCAGGGCCTCGTCGAAGACGATGGGCGTGATCTCCACGCCGCCCGAGATGCTGTCGTCCAGCAGGGCCTTCCCGCTCAGGCCACGGCCCAGCCCGAACTGCCGCTGGAGCATCAGGGACTTGGCGCGCGGGCCGTCCAGCACCTCCTCGTCGTCCTTGCCGGTCACGCGCTGGAAGCTGTCCTTGGCGAACATCTCCTCGATCATCTGGCCGTCGTGATCCGACCAGTTCACCGCCATCCCGGCGCGGAGGGCGGTGAACTTCATCCACACCGCCAGCTTGGCCTTCTGCAAGTCCGACGCGGTCTGCATCGGCGTCTTGCCGTCGCGCGGGTCGATCCGCTCCTGGCCGTGCTTGTCCTTGCCGACGACGGTCTTCGTGCTGAAGCGCTCGAACGGCGACTTCACGCGGATGTGGTTGCTGGCATCCTTGCCGCCGCTGGCCTTCGCCACGATGGCCGACCCCTTCGTCTTCGGCTTCTGGGCCGGGGCCTTCATCCACGGCTTCTTCGTCTTCTGCGTCACGTTCTGTTCCTCCTTCTTGACTCCCTGCATCGTGATCAGGGCGTCACCGCTCAGGTCGCCCTTCGCCACCGCCACCGCCAGGGACGCCTTCAACGACTTGTCGTTGAGCATTCGGGAGAACCCCGCCCCCCTCTGGCCGTCGATCCACTCCCGCGTCCAAGACGCCGCCGAGGGCGTCAGCGGGCGCTCCAGAGCTTTTGCCACATCGCCCTTCAGCTTCGTCCGCATCACTCGCTTACCTCGCTGCTGCGGCTGCCATGCCTCCTTCCGACCAAGGGCCTCCGAGTGAGGCCCCTTCGTCTTCGTCACGACGGCAGGCGTCGGTTCCTGCCGCCGTGACTGCTGATCGCGGATAGAGGTTGACCAGTCCGCATCAGCCTGCCAGGGTTGAGGTGCCTGGATCACCGCTGTTCCAGCAGGACCGGGGGGAGGACTGCCCCCGGCCCTGGCTCCGTGCGGCGGGAAGATCATGAACCGCCGCACGTTGCTCCCTACTTGTCCCTGAGTTCAGCGTTCCGGTCCTCATTCACGGCCACCAGCCCCCCGGTCAAGGAATTGACTCCCCCTTCGCGATCTTCACCACCGTCTCCCGTCTGACCTTGAAGAACCTCGCCACGTTCGCTTGCGTCTCGCCTTCCGCCAGGGCCGCCCGGATCTCCAGCATTTCCTCCTGGGTCAGACATCGCGGACTCTTCCTCTCGGGCTTCTTCCGTTTCCGATTCTTCCTGGCATCCTCTTCCTTTTCCAACCGCTGCAAGTGGGCCTCTCGCTTCTCGCTCGCCGCCTTCTCAGCCTCATCGTGCTGCCGGTCTTCGTATGACCGCCCAACCATCCGCTCCCTCATACGCCAGCCGTGCCATGCTGCCATGTCCAGGCCCTCCGCAGTTCCCGATGACGGATGCCCCCTCCCGGCTCCACCTCACTTCCACCCCTCGGTCCGACGGTGCCGTGTCACCCGTCTGCGTCCTCGCCCCTGCGTCTGCTCTGGTTCCTTCCGACCGAGGGCTGTCAGTGAAGTGGAGCCGCCGGTCCGCCTGCCCTTCCCCCGTCTCTTCCCGCGTCCCTTCGTCTTGGCCCTGCCGCTCATCGTTCAGTCCCCTCCTCGCGTGTAGGCCCAGGTCGCCGTCCATTCCTTGACCTTCGCCCCCCCTCCCAAACCCTCCCCCCCGTTGCACGGCGGGGCTTAGGCGGGGCATTCAGCCCCACTGCTGCTCAAGAGGGAAATCGCGTCCTGCTATCGTCCTTGGCTTCCCCCACTCACCGCCCCAGGAGGGTTCTCCCCTGCGCTGATTGCCGGGCCACTCGCTTCTTTCATCCCGGTTGGTACGGTGAACGCCTTTTTAACGTGCCTCCCCGCGTTGGTACTTGGGGCGGGGCCGGTCCTTATGGCCCCAGACTCCACGGCAGCAGCACTGGTCATTCGCAGGCCAGTTCGGTACAATCCTCGTAAGGAGACACGGGCTGCTACACCTCCACGTCTCCCGCTTTCAGAAGGGCTACCCTCGGCAAAAGGGTGGCCCTTCTCATTTCAGGCTTCGATCCTCCGCTTCGTTTCCTTGCGGTCCTTCACGTCGTCCTGCTCGCTCCTGAGTTGGGCCAGCGAACGCAGCATCGCGTCCCACAGAACCTTCACGTCCAGCACGCGGGCCTTCGCGCCGATCATCTTCTCAAACGCTTCGATGCCGACGCCGCCCGGTTCCTGGCAGGCCGCCACGTCGAGCAGCCTGGGCACGGCGATCTCGCCGACGCACAGCACGAACTTGTGCCCGTTCTCCAGCCTCGCCTCCAGCGCCTCGCGGCTCCCCAACTCCCACACATGCCGGACGACGGGCACGATCTTGCTGTACGGCAGCTTGTGCCTCTTCAGGCGTCCGCCGATCACCAGGGCCAACGTCTCGTGCAGATCGAGGCCGCCACTGCTCGGGATGCCCTTGGCCGCGTACAGGCCGATGATCGCGCCCTCGGTCAGTCCGGTCAACAACACCAGTTCGTCCCGCGTGATCTTCTTCATTTACGCCCCTCCCTGTCGAACCTCGACGTACACCACATCATACCAAAAAAAACACATCGCGCCTAGATCGTAACATCAAGGTGTAATTACACTTGCGGCGACACGGCGGGGGTGTATATCGGCTTGCGACCAAACGTGCGACCAAATGAAGAAGGCCGGGCAGCAAACGCCGCCCGGCCATTGGGTCCGAGATTTGATCAGGTCACTTCGCCGCCTCCTCCATCTTCGCCAGCACCGCCTCGCCCCTGGCCGTCAGCTTCTGCACCCCGGCCTCGCTCGTCGCCCACCCCTTCTTCTTCAGGCTGGCCATCAGCACGCTGTTCACCGACTTCCCGTCGCGGATGAACCGCAGGCCCGCCCGCTGGCGGAAGACGTACCACGTCTCCTTCTCGCCCTCGTTCACCACCACCTTGTGCCAGCCGTAGTTCTCCATCGGCTTCAGCACCAGCACCTCGTCCGGCAGGGCGTCGGCCTCCTTCGCCGTCATCACGACCTTCTCGGCGGGCACCTCGACCCTCGCCGCCCCCAGGTCCACGGCCTCCTCCTTCACCGGCTCCACGGGCTTCGGCTCCTCGACCGGCTCGGAGGGCTTCGGCTCCACCGGCAGCGCCTCGTCCACCGACCCCTCGGCCAGCGGGGCCGCCGACGCCGTCGCCGTCGCCGCGTCGGACCCGTTGTCGTGGAACAGGCCGTCGGTCGTCTCGGCCTTCTCCAGCCTGCGGAACTCGGCCACCAGCTTCTGGACCGTGACGCCCGCCTCGTCGGCCAGGGCCTTCGTCTTCTCGCCGTTGTTCTTGCGGACCAGCAACTCGCGGATCGTCGTCTCGTTCATCGTCGTCTCCCGTTGGGGGGTGGTTTGGTTGGGCACTTCTCTTCTAACTTGCATGGCCTCTAGGTCAATCGTTTACGGAATGAAAAAGCCACCTCCGCAGGTTTTTTTTGCCGCGTCCAGTCCGCGTCTGGACGTGCGGCCTCCTTGCCGGTGGGCACAAGGCGTGAATGTCTGGGCATCCTCCATCCGCTCTGGGATCGGTGGTTCGCTAGGATCGCTCAGGACGCCAGAAGACGGTCCCAGGTGGGGGTTGGGTTGGTTCCAGGGTGCGTGTCATGGCGGCCACTGGAGCCTCTGTAAGCGTTAGCTCCGAAGACGGTCGTGTTCGGTCAGCCGAGTGGTTTGGAGTTGCGTGTCTTGGCCGCTTCTGGCCGCTCTTGGAACGGGCGTCGAAACGAAGCGGCCCGGCTGCGTCGTCGCCAGCCGGGCCGCCGTCAAGTCACTTCAGTTCGGGCACGTCCAGGCCCAACGTGTCCTTCAGCCACCGGGCGATCAGCGAGCGGTGGCAGTCCTTCGCGTCGGCCTCCCAGCAGAGCAGCACCGCGTTCTCGCCCAGGCCGTCCACCACCTTCTGCGGGTCCAACGCCGCGAGCTGCGCGAGGTACGCCGCGTCGAAGGCGTCTCCGGTCAGGTGGAAGTTGGCCTTCGACGGGGCCAACGGCATGTACACCCGACCGATATAGAAGTCCGGGGCGTACCTCGCGGTGCTGACCGGGACGAGGCCCCGGCTGAGGATCAGCCGCACCCGCCCGAAGTTGCTCGTCCAGATCATCACTCGTCCCTCCCGTCGGTCCAGCACTTCTGGCAGTCGCTGCACGTCGTCTCGCCCTGGCCGGGCCGCTCGCTGGTGCAGACCAGTCGGAGCGGGTACAGCGTGGGCACCTCGGGCCGCAACCGCCTGATGCGGAAGATCAGGTCGGCCTCCCTCGCGCCCTCGGCCCCCTCGCCGTCGTCGAGCCACGCGAGGTTGACGCCGGGCGGGACCGACGCGGGCCACCCCGTGTCCCTGTCCAGCGACCACCACAAGCGCATGTTCGGCTCGCGGCTCAGGTCGTTCAGGGCGGGCAGGATCGACGGCACCCGCCAGGAGCGCGAGTAGCAGTACAGCCGGACGCGCGGCGTCATGCGGGCGATCCGGCACCACGCCTCGACGTACCCGGCGTCGTAGAAGTCGCCGCTGACGTGGACCCGCAGGATGTGGACCCCGCGCCGCCGGATCTCGGCGATCATGCGGGCGGCGAAGCCGGGGCGGCCCGAGGCCCCCAGGTTCTCCTCCAGCCGGGACCGGATCGAGCCGGTGGCGAACCGGCCCCTCCTCGCGTAGCACGCCTCCTGGCACAGCGGCGTCCTGCCGGGGCACGTCAGCACGGCGGGGATGCTGAACGCGAACACCCCCTCGCCGAGCTTCGTGTTGCCCCTGGAGAGCAGATTCTTGAGACTGGACACTGGACCCTCACTTCTGTTGAGGTTCCCAGGACCGGGGGCTGTTTGCACCAGCCGCCCGGTCCGCTATTCACCCCCCACGTTGGGGGGTGATCCAGTCCGAACTCTGACGGGCGGGCACGGCGTAGTCGAGTGGTGGGCTGCGGGAATTGCGCGAAGCACAGGCTGGCGTCATCCTGCCAGGGTGGATCGCAACCTGGCACGGGTGTACAATCAATCAACTTTCCACTTCAGCAGTACGCTGCCCGCCCGGAGTGCCTCATGAGCGAGAAGCTGACGACATCGAATTGGGTGACGCTGATCGGCGGTGTTGGTGCCGTCCTTGTCGGACTCATGGCTGGCAAGGTGTGGGCTGCCTACGAGAAGGCCGACCTACGCTACGAGGAGCAGCCGCCCTACCGTTCTGGCGACGATGCCATCGCCTGCTTGAAGCTGCACAACTACGGTTGGTCCGACGCGAAGGACATCGTGATCGCGGCGAAGTTCCAGAAGCCCCTGTCGAAGCCTCCGGTCAGCAGCGACGACACCTACCCCGTTCAGGTGGTGAGCGGCGGCAAGGGCGACGAGTCAGCCTCGGTGTCGATCAAGCGCATCGTCCCTGGGCAGACCCTGTACGTCTTCTACGCCATCGACAGCCCAAAGGAGGCCATGCACGGCACGGCCCCGAAGTTCGTCACCGGGATCACCTTTGAGGGCGGCAAGGCGCAGACGGGCCAACCCTGGACATGGCCCTCGCTCATCAACATCCTGTTCGGGATTGTGGCGGGAGCCATCATCACCGACTGGTGGGGCATCCGTGGTCAACTCGCCCAATACATCACTGCCAATCAGGCTTGGCAGGATCACAGCAAGGCCCTTGAGGCCCAGATGGCCGAGTCGTCACAGAAGACGCTGACCACGCTCATGCAAGCCCTCCAGCGGCTAACCGAGATGGAGGGTCAGGTGAAAGCGCTTGAAGCGCGAGCCGCTGACGCTGAGGCGAAGGCTGCGTCCCTGGAGGCCGACACGGACGGTAAACCGGCCACGCCCGCAAAGCCAAAGGCAGCAGGCGGCAGGGCGGCAAAGAAGTCAGATCCCGAATGACCTCCCCAGGATCGCCCCAGCATGGCCGGGACGCCTCGACAGGGTTCCGGCCCTCCTCCCAGCCGAGGGCCTGTCTGACGCTGTCCTGGCCCCAGCAATGGGCATCAGGCGACCGCCTTCTCCCAATCGAACCAGATCAGGTACACCCCAGGCCGGACGGCCAGCGTCCCCTGTGTCGGGAGTTGGACAGATGGATGGCGCCATCCTCACCCTCACGGGCAAGGAGCCTTCGGTTGCCGACCCGTCGTCACAGGCGCGCAGCGAACACCCCGACCTCGGGCACATCGCTTCCAGGCTGCGCGGGCCGGGCCGCGACGCCCTGCCGCCCTACGTCGTCGTCCCGTACCCGTTCCACATGACCCGGCCCACCTACCTCGGCGCCGGCCACCAGCCCCTCGCCACCGGCGACGTGTCCGTCCCCGGAAACGCCCCGCCGCAGCTCCGCCTCCGCGGCCTGACGCCCGCCGGCCTCGATGACCGTCGCAAACTCCTGGGCGGTCTCGACCGGGCCCGCCGCGACGTCGACGCCGGCAAGGGCGGCCTCGGCGAGATGCGCGAGGAGGCCTACCGCATGCTCACCAGCGCCGCCGTGGCGAAGGCGTTCGACCTGTCGCGCGAATCCCCCCGCCTGCGTGACCGCTACGGCCGCAACATCTGGGGCCAGGGCCTGTTGCTCGCCCGCCGCCTGGCCGAGGCCGGGAGCGCCGTCATAAGCCTCGTCTGCAACCAGGTGGAGTACGGCCCCAAGTTCACCAACTGGGACGACCACCCCGGCAACGCCATGAAGCCGGGGCACTTCGGCGACTTCATGAAGGTGCGCCTCCCTTACTTCGACCACGCCGTCGCCACCCTCATCGAGGACATCCACGCCCGCGGCCTGTCGCGCAAGATCATGGTCGCCGTCACCGGCGAGTTCGGCCGCACCCCGCGGATGCGCTACGGCCCGCCGGACCGCTCCCTCGGACGCGACCACTGGCCCGACGCCTACAGCGCCCTCGTCTCCGGCGGCGGCCTGAAGATGGGCCAGGTCATCGGCTCGACCAACGCCCGCGGCGAGTACCCCACGAGCGACCCCACCTCGCCGCAGGACCTCCTCGCCACCGTCTACCGCCATCTCGGCATCGACACCGAGCACGCGTTCACCGACGGCACGGGCCGGCCCTGGCCGGTGTTGCCGCACGGCAAGCCTATCGAGAAACTGATCTGACGGCCCGGCGGCCGGCGTCGGCGGAGCGCCCATCAGTAGGGGCGAGGTTGCCCCACGCCGGCCGCCGTAATATGCTACCTCTGAAGTCCGAAATGCGGGCCGGGCGCCACCACGAACCCCAGCGAGACCCACACGATGAGCGAGCCGCTCGAGCGCGAGGACATCGGCGACGTGACCATCCTGCGTATCAAGGAGCCGATGCTGCTCGCCGACGGCGCCGCCGAACGCGTCTTCGACAGCGCCAACGCCGTCGTCGATACCGAGGGCCGCGCCCGCCTCGTGCTGAACTTCGCGCTGGTGGTCTTCATGGCCAGCATGGCCCTCGGCCGGCTGGTCGCCCTGATGCGTCGCACACAGGCCGCCGGCGGCCGGCTCGCACTCTGCGACGTCCCCCGCACCATCGAGGGCCTGTTGCAGGTCAGCCGCCTGACCGACATCCTCCTCAACTACCACGACGAGCGCGAGGCGGTCGGCTCCTTCCGCTGAGCCGCCACGCCGGGGCCGGGTATCACGGGCATCCCCCGCGTGGCTCCCGCGCCGGGTCGGCAAACCCACCGAAGAAGTGCTCTGACCGATCCGGCCGGCCGAGGGCGTGAAGCCCCCGGAGTGCGGCCCGATGCACTCTTCTCAACAGTGGGATCGAACGTGTCAAAGGTCGGGCGTGGGCAAGGTGCGTCTCGCGTCGGTGGACGGAGACGTCAAAGGGCGGGATACCTCGCTTCGGGGGTCAGCCCTTGGGCGCGGGACGCGCCCAGGCCGGCTCCTTGCCCATCTCGATCTCGGCGGCCAGCTCGCCACGCATGATGCGGACGTGCGGCGGGGCGTCGATGCCGATGCGGACGCGGTTGCCATCGACCTCAAGGAGCGTCAGCGTGATGCCGCCCTCGATGAGGATCTGCTGGTCGGGCTTGCGGGTGAGTACGAGCATGGCAGACATTCCTCCGTGAATGGGTGAGGTGGGCTTCCTTCCCTCCAATCATAGACGCAGATCGCGCGCCAGTGTGACACTTCGCGAAAAAAATCTCAATCCGCCGTAATCTGGGATGGATGGAGAATCTGGGTGACGCGAGCCGCCGCGATCGGGTGTTCGAAATGGCACGCGAGTACTCGGCATTTTGCCACATTGACACCCCAGCTGCGCCGCCCTCTCCCGCGGGAGAACACGTCCACCCCGAGGATGGGCGGATGGCCCCGACGCCAGGGCCGGCCATTTTCCGCCACAGGCGCCATCCGTGACCTATGTTTGCGCGTGGACAATGCTGTCCCGAGAGATGAACACATGCCGTCGCCAGCCGAAGCCGTTGACGTTACGGACCCCGTCCGCCAGCCCGGCGGCGAGCCCCTGCCCGGGTACCGCCTGATCGAGCCGCTCGGCAAGGGCGGCTTCGGCGAGGTGTGGAAGTGCGAGGCCGCCGGCGGCCTGCTCAAGGCCATCAAGTTCATCGAGGGCCGCGCCCACACCTGCGAGGAGGACGCCCCCGCCGAAGAGGAGCAGCGCGCCATCGAGCGCGTCAAGCGCATCCGCCACCCGTTCATCCTGTCCCTGGAACGCGTCGAGGCCGTCGCCGGCGGGCTGATCGTCGTCAGCGAGCTGGCCGACAAGACGCTCGCCGACGTCCTCCGTGAGCAGAGGGGGCCGGGCATCCCGCGCCTCGACCTCCTCGCCTACCTCGCCGAGGCCGCCGAGGCCCTCGACGTGATGCGCTTCCAGCACGGCCTGCAGCACCTCGACGTCAAGCCGCAGAACCTGTTCGTCGTCGCCGGCCACGTCAAGGTGGGCGACTTCGGCCTCGTGCGCCGCCTGCCGCAGGACGGCGCCCCGGGCCGCGGCCCGGAGAACATCACGCCCCTGTACGCCTCGCCGGAGGTGCTGGGCGGCTCGTTCGGGCCCAACTCCGATCAATACAGCCTGGCCATCGTCTACCAGGAGCTGCTCACCGGCACCCTGCCGTTCTCCGGCAAGAACGGCCGGCAGCTCATGCTCAACCACCTCACCCAGGAGCCCGACCTGTCCGCCGTCCCGGAGGCGGACCGCCCCGTCCTGGCCCGCGCCCTGGCCAAGTCGCCGTCCCAGCGGTTCCCCAACTGCACCGAGCTGATCCGCGCGCTCGCCGCCCTGCGCGAGGAGGGGGCCCCCGCGCCCGGCTCGCCCCAAGGCGATGGCCGGCCGCTCAGCCTGACGCTCACCGGCCCCCTCACCGGGCGCACCCGCCCCGTGCCCAGGGTCACCCGCACGCTGCAATTCCGCTTCGGGGCCGCGCTGCCCCCACGCATGGTCCGCGAACGCCTCGAGGCCTTCCGCAAGGAGTGGCACGCCGAGGCCGTCTCCGGCGACGGGCTCGGCCTCGAGCTGCAGCTCGAGGCGCCCACCAGCCCCTGGCGCTACTGGCCCGGCGTGCGGCAGATCCTGCGTGTCGGCCTGTCCTCCGCCCCGTCCGCCGAGGGCGCCGAGGTCCGCATGGAGATCCGCCCCGCCGACGGCATGGAGGGCGGCGAGGACCTGTACGCCGTCGTCGGCCCCCTCCTGGCCGAGAGCCTGCGCACCCACCTCCAGACGCACGCCTCGCGGCGGG
The DNA here is from genome assembly GCA_964630925.1 of uncultured Alcaligenaceae bacterium. Classification (GTDB taxonomy): domain Bacteria; phylum Planctomycetota; class Planctomycetia; order Gemmatales; family Gemmataceae; genus RGDT01. Next base: position 45,883 of record CAZVZK010000055.1, on the reverse strand, counting down.
CGCAGGTCCGTCTGAACTGGCTGCACCCGCTCCGCCTGTCGCCCGTCCTGCCCGACGGGTCGCACGGCCCGGATGTCGAGTGCCAGGGCAAGGACATCTCCCTGGACGGCCTGGGATTCTACGTGCAGGGCACGCCCCCGGCCGGCGAGGTCGTCCTCCACCTCCCCGCCACCCCCTTCACCGAGGAACGCGCCGTCGCCGCCCGCGTCGTCCGCGTCAAGCACTGCGGCGGCGGCTGGCACGAGGTCGGCGTGGCCCACGGCCCGGCCCGCCCCGTCGCGGCGCCCCTGGCCACCCCCGGGACACGCCCGGAGCCCGCCGCGGTGCCGCCGCCCGCCCGTGGCTGGCCCGCCGGCGCGCTGGCGGTGGCCGCCACCGTGCTGATCGGCTTCGGCCTGGGAGTGGTGCGCTGGCCGCCGGCGCGGGCCGAGTCGGGCCACCCGGCACCGGAGACGCCGGCCGCGCTGGTCGCCGGCGTCGAGTACCCCGACCTGGACAGCGCCATCGCGGCGGCGCCCGACGGCGCCGCCGTCGAGATCCGCGGCACGGTCCGGGCCCACCGCGTGCGCATCGCCGGCAAGTCGCTGGCCCTGCGTGGCGTGGCCGGCACGCGGCCCACCATCGCGCGTCTCGCCGACCGCGAGTCGGTCTGGGAGCCGCTGGTGTGGTCCGACCGGGCGCTGGTCATCGACGGGGTGCGCCTGCGCGGGACGCGCGAGGACATCGGGCCGCTGGCCTGCGTGGAGGGCGCCGAGCTGAGCCTGCTGGGCTGCGAGATCGACATGCCGGCGGAGGGGCCGGCGGTGTCCGTCCGCAAGGGCACGGCGCTGCTGCTCGATCGCTGCACGCTGGAGGCCGGGGGGCAGGCCCTCTCCGTCGAGGTCGCCGGGCCGTGCCGCGTGTCGGTGCAGGGCTGCAAGGCGGGCGTCCGCGCCGCGAACGGCGCGTTCCTGTCCGCCTGGGCCGACAAGGCCGTCACGCCCGCGCCGGTGCACGTCGAGATGCGTGGCTCCGAGATCCGCGCCGGGAGGGCGCTGGCGTGCCGCGGCATCGCCGGCCCGGTCACCGTGGGCGTGGCCGGCAACACGCTGGCGATCCGCGGCCCGCTGGTGAGCTGGGCCGGCTACCCCGCCGCCGACGGGCGCCCCGAGGTGACGTGGCAGACGCTCGGCGAGCCGGCCCCCGCGGAGTGACCCGCTGGCACCAGTTGCAGGGAGGTCTCCTTCGGCTGTTGGGTGGGTGGCCGGTGTCGGCTTTGAGACCCCGGCGCGGGCACGTGGGTGAGCGTGGCGTCCCCCCGACCTGGCAGGACCGGGGTCTCAAAGCCGACACCGGCCACCCAGCAACCACCCTGACTCGGCCTGCCCGCCTGGCCGCCGAGGGCCGCGGCCGCTACTCCTAGCGTGTACGCAACGCGGAGGGGTGGCGAATGTCGGCCGAGCAGTTGATCGTCCTTGCCCTGCCCATCGTGCCGGCCGTCGCCGCCGTCATCGTGTGGCTCCTGGGCCCGAAGCAGGGCCCGGCGGTGCGCGCCGTCAGCGTCGCCGCCAGCCTCGTCTGCCTCGTGCTGGGGATCTGGCTCGCCTCCAGCTACCTCCAGATCGAACGCCCGGGGGCGGCCGCCCCGACGTTCCACCCGGCGTTCGTGCCGGGCGCCGACCCCGACACCCCCGAAGGCCAGCCCACGCGGACGAAGTGGGACGTGGTACGCTTCGCCGCCGGGTCGATCCAGCTCTACATGGGCGTGGACGGCCTCAACATCTGGCTCATCGTCCTGACCGCCGTGCTGATCCTGCCGTGCGTGCTGGTGTCGTTCGAGGCCATCACCGACCGGCCGAACGAGTATTACGCCTGGCTCCTGCTGCTCCAGACCTCGGTCTTCGGCGTGTTCCTCTCGTTCGACATCGTCCTCTTCTACACCTTCTTCGAGCTGGGCCTGGTGCCCCTGTTCTTCCTCATCGGCATCTGGGGCGGGGCGCAGCGGCAGGACGCGGCCCGCAAGTTCGTGATCTTCACGCTCGCCGGCTCCTTGCTGACGCTCCTCGGCGTGCTGGCCATCGTCCTGGCGTGCTACTCCGCCGACAAGACGCTCACCTTCTCGATCCCCGAGCTGATCCTGCGGATGGGGCGGCACACCGACACGGCGGGCGACCGCTCGTTCTGGCTCGGCCTGCAGACGTGCGCCTTCCTGCTCCTGTCGGCCGGGTTCGCCGTCAAGGTGCCGCTGATGCCGTTCCACACCTGGCTGCCGCTCGCCCACACCGAGGCGCCGACGGCGGGCAGCGTCAGCCTGGCCGGCGTGCTCCTCAAGCTCGGCGGCTACGGCTTTTTGCGCCTGTGCATCCCCCTGTGCCCCGACGGGGCCGTGAGCATCGGCATCCCGCTCATCACCGGGCTGGCGGCGCTGGGCGTCGTGTACGGCGCCATGACCGCCTACGCCCAGGACGACATCAAGAAGCTGGTCGCGTACTCGTCCGTCAGCCACCTCGGCCTGTGCATGCTCGGCATGTTCAGCCTCACGCTCGTCGGCCTGCAAGGCTCGATGATGCAGATGATCAACCACGGCCTCTCGACGCCGCTGCTGTTCCTCCTGGTCGGCATGATCTACGAGCGCTACCACACGCGGAAGATCGCCGACTACTCCGGCATGGCGACGAAGATGCCGCTCTTCGCGGTGTTCCTGGTGTTCGCGACCCTGTCGAGCGTGGGGCTGCCGCTGCTCAACGGATTTGTGGGCGAGGTGTTGTGCCTGATGGGGATCTACCAGTACGAGGCCTCGACGGGGCCGACGCGCATCCTGCCGCTCTTGACGGTGCTGGGGGCGAGCGGCATGCTGCTGGGGGCGTGGTACATGATCACGGTGCTGCGGAAGGTGCTGTTCGGGCACCTGCACGAGCCGCACCACGACGGATCGCATTCGGAGGAGACGCACGCGCCGGTGGAGGATCTCAAGCCGCGCGAGTGGGGCCTGCTCTTGCCGCTGGTGCTGCTGTGTATCGTGATCGGCGTGTACCCGTGGCCGATCCTGCGCGGCTCGGAGGCGGACCTGGGGCGGATCGTGTCGATGGTGGACAGGGCGAAGGAGCGGGCGAAGGACACGCGCCGCGCGGAGGCGAAGCCCTGAGCTGGCGTCACGCCTCCGGACGCTTCCTGCCGCGTCGCCACATCACCACGCCGCCGGCGCCGCCGAGCGCCAGCAGCGCCAGCGTGCCCGGCTCCGGGTTGGGGCGGATGACCACGTCGGCGCCGATGATGCCGAAGGCGGAGGGGCCGGACCCCGGCGGCAGCACGGGCCGCAGCGTCACGTCGTAGTAGTTGAGGCCGAGGTGCAGCGTCGCCTTGGTGCGGTCGAAGCTGAAACGCAGGGCGGAGTGCTGCGACGAGTACGTCCCGTTGATGAAGCCCGTGAAGGTGAGCAGGCCCGACTTGCCCGACGCCTTGTCACGCAGGCCGACCGTCAGGAAGTACGTGGCGTTCTTGTACACGTCCGGCGTGTCGGCGAGGGCGCCGGACGAGCCGTAGAGCGTGGCCAGGGTGGCGTAGGAATTGCCGGCCATCTGGCCGCCGGCGGGCGTGAAGTTCAGGCCGACGCCGGAGGAGTAGCCCGGCGGGAAGGGCGGCGGGATGTAGAAGCCGCCGGAGCCGGGCACGTCGGCGGGGAGGGAGTTGGGGAAGGCGAAGGTGCTGTAGGACCACTCGATCTTGGCGGCCCTGGAGTCGGCGGGGAGGCAGGCGACGAGCAGGGCGGCGAACAGCCAGCGCGTGAGGCGGGGCATGTGGACGACCTCGTTCCGGGGGGGGCGACGGGGTGGGATCGTAGTCCGGCGTGCCGCCGCGGGTCAACGGGAATACGCTGACGCATGACGCCCCGGAGCGCCCGCCATGTCCGCCTCCGTCCTCCTCCTCTTCCTCGTCGGTCCCGCCACCCTGCGCGGCGTCGATGCCGACGGCATGCCGCTGCCGCCCGGCGCCGTCTTCCGTCTCGGCTCGCTCCGATGGCAGGCGCCGGCGGGCTTCGTCGCCGAACAGGTCGCCGTCGCGCCCGGCGGCATCGTCCTCGCGGCGGGGCCGGGCGGCGTCCACGCCTGGGCCCCCGATGGCGTGCCGTTGACGTTACCCATGTTCGAAGGCGCGTGCGGCTTCCACTTCACCGCCGACGGCAAGGAGGTCCTCGTCCCACGGATCAACCTGGGGCCGGCCCCTTCCGTCACCATCAGGCGGCTTACCTGGCCCGCGGGGAAGGCCCTCCCCGACGCCCACGGGCCGGTGAGTGTCAAGCGAGGCACGATCCTCGTCCGCTTCCGCTCCGACGGGCGCCGGGCCGTCCTCCTGCCCGCCGAGGCCACGCCCGCCCTCCTCTTCCTCGACGCGAAGAAGGGTCCGATCCCCGTCGGCGAAAAGGGCGATAACGCCACCTTCCTCCTCGGCGGCAAGGCCTTCGCCCTGGCCGGCGGCGGGGGCCTCTCGCTGCACGATTCCGACACGGGCCGGGCCGTCCGCACGATGCGGGAGCGGCTCGATTCGCGCGCCCCGCCTCAGCAGTTGATCCCTTCGCCCGATGGGTCGTCCCTTTACGAGCGCGACGACGCCGACATCCTCCGCCATGACGCCCGAACGGGGAAGGTCGAAGGCGAGATGCGTCTTCCCGGCCACGTGGCGGCCCTCTCGCCGGACGGCAGGACGTTCGCCCTCATGGGGGAGGGCGCGGTCCGGCTGTTCGACGCCCCGTCGCTGCGCCCGCGTTTCGACGTGCCGCTGGACGGCAGGCCGGACGCCCCCGACGCTCTGACGTTCACGCCGGGCGGGGACGAGGTCGTGACGGTGACCGAGGGGTGCGTCCGCAGGTACAGCAGGCGCAAGGGGATGCGGACGAACGGCAGGCCGGGGCATGAGCGAAACGTGACGGCGCTGGCGTGGTCGCCCGACGGGGCGCTGCTCGCGACGGCCGACGCCGGCGGCAAGGTGATCCTGTGGGACGCGATCAAGGGGAGCGAGAGCTGGGCCATCACGCGGCGCGGCGGGGCGATCACGGCCCTCGCCTTCTCGCCGGATGGCGACACGCTGGCGGCTGGAGACTCGCGGCCCGGCAACAAGGGCGAGGTGGCGCTGGTCCGCGTGCGCGACGGGAGGGTGATGCTCGTCTTCGAGGCCCACTCCAAAGGCGTCACGTCGCTGGCGTTCTTCGACGGCGGCAAGAAGATCGGCACGGCCGGCGGGGACCGCTGTGTCCGGTGGTGGGATGCGTGGTCGGGCGTGAGGACGGGGGAGGGAGGGAGGGCCGACTCGCGGATCCTGGCTGGCGACGGCCGGCACCTGTACTTCCATGAACGAGACTGGATCTGGCGGCTGCACGCGGAGGAGAAGTCACCCCGGCTCGTCCGCAGTGCCATCGGCAGGGTCGGGGGCATCCACACGATCAAGGGCGGCGCGGCGGTCCACGTCCTCATCGGGGATGATGTGCACGTGCCCAGCCGCGAGGAGATCGAAGGGAGGTTCGGCGTTCGGATCATCCTGGACATCTACTCGCGGAGTGCGTGGCCACACGGCGAGCGGTACGCCTTCGCGCCGCGGGGGGACGTGATCGCCGGGATGGGCGGCAGGGTGGCCGCCATGCCGTCGCGCCGCACCTTGGCGACGCTGCCGCCGGCGTCGGCCCGTGCGTTCTCGGCGGACGGACGCTGGCTGGCGTCCGCATCGGGGCACACCGTGGTGATCCACGACGTGACGCGCCTGCGCCTTGCGGCGGCCCTGGCGGACTGGTCCGGCGATGGCCGCCTCGCCGCGGACACCGAGGCCGGGGCCCGCCTGCTGGCGCGCCGTCTGGCGTCCTCCACACGCGGCGAGTTCGAGCGTCTGCTGCGCCTGCTCTGGTCCGCGGACGAGAAGGCCCTCGGCCGGGTGCTGGCGGACCTGGAGGCGAACCGGGTGACGATGGCCCGGTGGATGCAAGCGGCGCTGGAGCGTGGGCAGCCGGCGGATGTGGCCTCGCGGCTGCAGGCGATTCTCGCGATGAACGCCCACGACGCGGAGGCGTGGGCCGACGACCCGCGCCGGGCGGAACTGGCCGTTACGGCGCTGCGTCTGGTGGGCACGCCGGCGGCCCGGCGCGCCGTCGAGCATCTGGCCGCCGAGGGCGGGGACACGCCGGCGGGGAAGGCGGCCAGGCGGGCGTTGACGGAGGGCGACTGACGCGGGAGGCACGCGCCCATAGTCTGACGCATGACGCCCCGGAGCGCCCGCCATGTCCGCCTCCGTCCTCCTCCTCTTCCTCGTCGGCCCCGCGACACTGCGCGGGTCCCTGCCGCCGGGCGCCGTCCTCCGCCTCGGCTCGGACCGCGTCACCGCGCTCGTCTTCTCCGGGGACGGCACCCTCCTCGCGGCCGCCGGGGCCGGGGTCACTGTCTGGGACATCGCCTCCGGCCGGGCCGTCCTCACCCTCCCCGCACGCCCCCACGGCGTCCGTCTCGCCTTCTCCGCCGACGGACGCACCCTCGCCGTCGCCGACAGGCCGGCCCCCGGCGCGGCGGACCGCGACGGCCTCGTCCGCCGCTACGCCCTCCCCGCCGGCGTCGAACGTCCACGCATCGCCGCCCACCTCGGCGGCGTCAACGGCGTCGCGTTCCTCGGCGACGGGCGGCTCGTCACCACCGGGGCCGACGAGCGCGTCCGCTGGTGGGATGCCGCCGGCAGGATGCTCGGGGAGTCGCGCTTCTGGTCGCCGGAGCTGCAGGCGGGGCGGGAGGATGTTTACCTCGTGGGCGGCGGGATCTGGCGGATCGGGCCGGGCCTCGACGCCCCGGCCCGCGTGCCGCTCGCCGACCTGCCGGCACGCTTCACCGCCCGCGTCCTCGATGGCCGGCTGCTCCTCGCCGATCACGACTGGGGCAACGTCACCTGGGCCGCACTCCCCTCGGGCAAGGTGCTGCACGAGGCACGCCGCGCGCTCGCCGTCAGGTCACTTGCCGGCAACATTTCGCCCGACGGCACGCTTGAGGCGACGGCCTCGCGTGTCGTCACCTTCCCGGCACGCCGCCTCCTCGCCCGCCTCCAGGACGACGTGACGCCCCCGCCGGAGGTGGCGTTCTCGCCTGACGGCCAATGGCTGGCGTCGGCGTCCGCCGGCGGCACCCTGCTGTGGGACATCGCCCGCGTGCGCCTGCGGGCCGCCCTGGCCGACTGGGTCGATGACCCCGACCCGATGGCGCTGGCGGGCCGGCCCGACGAGGCGGCGGAGCGTCTGGGCCGGGCGCTCCGCGAGTGCGCCACGGGCGGGCCCGCCATCACGCGCCTGATCCGGCAGCTCGACGACGACGACTTCGAGACGCGCGAGCGGGCCAGTGCCGCACTGGCCGACAGGGGCAAGGCGGCGCTGCCGTGGCTATTACACGCGCGGGGCAGGACGCAGACGCTGGAGGTGGCGTCGCGCCTGCGCAAGCTCCTCGCCCGCTACACGGCGGAGGAGCTGGCCCGCGTCCCCGACCCGACGCGCGAGGCCGAGGCGCGGGCCGCCCTGGCCCGCATCGGCACCGAGGCCGCCCGCAAGGCGCTGCGGGACGCGCCGCCCATCCCGTTCGAGTGAGGATGCCGATGGCGATTCTCGCATGCCTCCTGGCCGTCACACTCGGCGCCGCCCCGCCGGCCCGCCTGCTGACCCCCGTCGCCCTGTTCGCCGACGACAACGTCGTGCCGCGTGCCATCGCCCTTTCGGCGGACGGGTCAACGCTCGTCGCCGTCGGGCGCGAGGTCAGTACGGCGGCGCGGGACCGCCCTGGCCGCCTGTGCTTGTGGAACACCGCCGACGGCAAGACACGCTTCTCCTCGGGCGGGGGGGCCGGCCGGGTCGAGGCCGCGGCGTTCGACCCGCGCACGGGCGGCCTGTACACCTTCGCCTCGTGGCGGCTGTGGCACCGCAAGCCCGACGGCAGTGAGGCCGGCGATTACGAAGGCTGGGCTCATGGATGGGCGCCGATGCGCCTCGCCGTCTCCGCGGGTCGCGTGACAGCGTGCGGCCCGGCGAACCTGGCCGTCTGGGATGCCGCCACGGGCGTGCGGATCGCCACACGCCGCACCCTCGTCTCGGGCGACCACGTCGGCGCCGTCAGCGCCGACGGCCTGCTGTGGGCGCACCTGAACCACCAGGACATCGACCTGTACGCCGTCGATACGCGGAAGCGGGTGCGGTCCTTCCTGGGGCACGAGGGCCGGGTGCGGGCGGCGGCGTTCCGCGCCGACGGCACGCAGCTCGCCGCCCTGAGCCGCCGGCTGGATGACGGGGGCGAGAGCCACACCACGGCGTACATCCACGACGTGGAGGGCAAGCGCCTGGCGGCGGTGCGGCTGCCGGCGGGCCTCGTCGGGCAGGGCGTGGCCCTGACGCCGGACGGGCGTCTGCTGGCGGCCCTGTGTTCGCTGCGCGAGAAGCCGCAGGCGTGTCTGCTGTTGATCGACCCGAGGACGGGCGGCGAGGCCGCGAGGGTGGAGCTGGCGCCGTCGGCCGGGTATCCTGTGATGGTGGAGGCCTCCCGCGACGGGCGTCTCCTGGCGGTGGCGCTGGAGCGGGGGGTGCGGCTGTATCGCATAGGGAAGGGCACGCCATGATCGCGACGCTGCTCGTCTTCCTCGCCGGCCCGCCGGCCTACCCCGGCGTCGATGCCAGGGGCCAGGCCCTGCCGCCCGGCGCCGTGGCCCGGCTGCGGACGCCGGAAGCGCGGCGTCTGGAATTCTCCCCCGACGGCCGCCTGCTCGCGATGGCGTGGCCCGACGGCATCGTCGAGGTGTGGGAGGTGGCCGGCCGCCGGATGCTGTATCGGGTGCGCGGCCACGCCGGGTTAGCCTCGCTGGCGTTCTCCTCCGACGGCAAGCGGCTGGCCACCGGCGAGGCCGCCGGCCCGAAGGACAGGCCGGGACACGCCCGCGTCTGGGAGATGGAGACGGGCAAGAAGCTGGCCGAGGTCGTTCCGGGCAAGGGGCGGGTGGCGACGGCCGGCTTCCTCGCCGGCGGGAGGATGCTGGTGACGTACTGCCCGGAGGGCCGGCTCCGCTGGTGGGACGTCGGCACGGGCAAGAAGATCGACGAGGCCGACCTCTTCGATGACCCGCGCCTCCTGCGTCCCGAGGCCGGGCGCGAGGGGGCGATGTGGAAGACGGACGGAGGCCTGATCCACTTCGCGCCGGACGAGAAGGACAAAAACGACCGTATCCAGCGGATCGCCAGGGGCGAGGACCGGTCGCTGTCGCAGGCCGCCGTCCTGCTTCCGGGCGGGCGGAACGTCCTCGTGCAATACGCCGCCGAGCTGCGCTGGCACGTCCTGCCGACGGGGCGCGTCACGCGCACGCTGGAGCTGCCCGCGTTCATGGCGGCCGACGACTGGGCGCTGTCGCAGGCGGGTGACGCCGTGGCAGCGGCCAAGGGCGGCGAGGCGCTGCTGATGAGCCCGCTGGAGGAGGGCGGCGTCCACGTCCGGATCGGCGTCACCAAACGCGCCTCGGCTCTGGCGTTCACCCCGGACGGGCGCACCCTGGCCGTGGCCGATGAGAACGGCCTGGTGATCTGGGACGTGTCCCGCCTCGTGCTGGCGGCCGCCGCCGAGGAGTGGCTGACGAAGGGCCGGCGCGAGGCCATGATGCTGGCACGCCGCGAGGAGGCGGGGCACCTGCTGGCGCGGCGGATGCTGGACGAGGCGCGGTACGAGGAGCGGGCGCTGCGGGTGATCCCCAAACTGAACTCCGACTCATTCGATGACCGCGAGGAGGCGGTGCGGGCATTGGCCCCGCTGCTGCCGGGTGCGCGGGCGGGGCTGATCCGCGCCATCGACGCCGGCCTGCCGGCGGAGGTGAAGCGCAACGTCCGCCGCGTGCTGGGGCAGGTGGGCGAGGACGAGCAGGCGGCGGCGCTGGACGAGAAGCGTCCGGCCCGGCTGGCCGCGATGCTGCGCCGACTGAACACGCCGGAGACGATGGCGGCCCTGCGGGCGCTGGCGAGGATGGACGCGGCGGTGCCGCTGGCGGCGGAGGCGCGGAGGGTGCTGGAGGGCACGCCATGACGTGTCGCGCCGATGTCGAGAGGTGATGAGGGCCTGCTCATGCATACCGGAACTTCGGTGCTCCTCGCACTGGCGTGCGTCGCCGCCGAGCCGTCCGCTCCGCCGCACCGAATTGCCTTCGGGGCACAGGTCGGCCAGCGTTCGCCGTACCGGTTTGCCCACTCCCCCGATGGGCGCACCGCCGTCGTCTTCGTGCTGAAGAGGGCGAACCTCGATCTTCCGCCCAACGCATCGGCCAGGGTATTCGACCTCACCTCGCGTCGTCAGACGGCCAGTTGGGGATACCTGGGCTTCGGCCCCCTCTCTGCCGCCTTCTCAGCGGACGGGAAGCTCCTGCATACTCTCGTGTGGATGCGCGGCGGAGTCGAGACACGCGACCTGTCCGGCAAGGTGTTGCCGGGAGGCCACGGCGATCCCGAACGGCCCTTCCACCCCCACGGGGAGCCCGTCGGGCTGGTGGCCGTCCCCGGCGGCCTCATCGCCTGGACCCCGAAGGAGGTGGTACGCCTTGCGCCGACGGGCCGGGTCCGCTCGCGCCTGAATCTGCCGACGTCCGTGAGTGGCCGGCCCTCCCCCGACGGCATGCTGTTCGCCGCCGCCAACGGGCAGAGTCTCGACCTGTGGGGCGTGGCCGCCGGGAAAATCGCGCGTTCGCACCCCGGCCACGACGGCCAGGTCGTCGCCCCGTGTTTCCGCGCCGACGGCAGGCAGGTGGCGTACCTCGTCCTGCGCCATCCGGGCGGGCGGGCGCTCAACGTTGTCCACCTCCGGGAGGTGGCGTCGGGCCGGCTCGTCAAGACAATCAGCCTGGCAAAGGGCTTCGACGCGTCACACGTCGCCGTCTCGCCGGACGGGCGCTGGCTCGCCGTCGCGGGGCCTTCCGGCGTGGCCCTCCTTGACGGCGCTTCCGCCAAGGAAGTGTCCCGGCCCGAGATCCGGCCCGTGGATGGCTCCCCGTTCGCCCTGGAGTTTACCCGCGACGGCACTCACCTCATCGCCTTCTGTCCTTTCTTCATCCGCGGGTGGCGGCTCGGCGCGCGGGGGATTGAATGACCTTCTCCCACACACTGCGCGGCGAGCGCTTCGTCTTCGACTCCCTCCGAGACCTCCTCGCCTGCGCCAGCGAAGAGAAGTCCGGCGACCAGCTCGCCGGCATCGCCGCCGGATCCGAACGCCGCCGCGTCGCCGCCAAACTCGCCCTCGCCGATGTGACCCTCGGCCAGATCGCCGACACGCCCCTCGTCGAGGACGCCGTCACCGACGCGCTGATGGCCCACCACGATCAGGCCGCGTTCGCGCCCATGCGTGCCTGGACCGTCGGATACTTCCGTGAATGGCTCCTTGAGGATGACACCGCCGACATCCCGCACCGCGCGTTCCTCCCCGAGATGGCGTCGGCCGTCGCCAAGCTCATGGGCAACAAGGACCTCGTCCTCGCCGCCAGCAAGGTCCGCGTCGTCACGCGCTGCCGCAACACGATGGGCCTGCCCCGCACCCTCGGCGTCCGCGTCCAGCCCAACCACCCGGCGGACGACATCCCCGGCATTATCCTCGCCGCCGCCGAGGGCCTGCTCTACGGCTGCGGCGACGCCGTCATCGGCGTCAACCCGGCGGCCGAGTCCGTCGACACCGTCGCCGCCATTCTGCGCGCCCTCGGACGCCTCATCGACGCCCTCGCCGTCCCGACGCAGTCCTGCGTCCTCGGCCACATCACCACCCAGCTCCAGGCGATGGAGCGGGGCGCCCCCGTCGATCTCCTCTTCCAGTCCGTCGCCGGCACCGAGGCCGCCCTCGCCAGCTTCGGCGTCTCCCTCGCCCTCCTCAAGGAAGGCCGCGAGCGGGCCCGCGAGCATCACCGCTCGCGGCCCGTCGCGTGGGTCGGCGATCAGGTGATGTACTTCGAGACGGGGCAGGGGAGTGCCCTGTCGGCGGGCGCCCACCACGGCATCGACCAGCAGACCCTGGAGGCCCGCGCCCACGGCGTCGCCCGCCTGTTCGACCCCTTCCTCGTCAACAGCGTCGTCGGCTTCATCGGCCCGGAGTACCTCTTCGACGAGCGGCAGATCACCCGCGCCGGCCTCGAGGACCACTTCATGGGCAAGCTCCTCGGCCTGCCGATGGGCGTCGATGTGTGCTACACCAACCACGCCGCCGCCGACCAGAACTCCGCCGACAACCTCCTGCTCCTGCTGGCGGCGGCGGGCGTCAACTTCGTCATGGGCGTGCCCTGCGCCGACGACGTGATGCTCAACTACCAATCGACCAGCTACCACGACGGCGCCGGCGTGCGCCGCCTGTTCGGCCTCTCCCCCGCCCCCGAGTTCGCCGACTGGCTGGCCCGCGAGGGCATCTGGCGGGACGGGCGGCTGTTGTCGCGTTCCGGCGAACGCCTGCTGTCGCGCGTGCCGGCTTTGCTAGAATCGTCGGGATGACGCACGACCTGACGGCCATCGACGCCATCCGCCGGCGCACCCCGGCCCGCCTGCTGGAGGGCCGCGCCGGGCCGTCGTACCTCACGGCGACGGCGCTGGCCCTGCGCGCCGACCACGCCGCCGCCCGCGACGCCGTCCTCGCCGAGGTGGACGCCGCGCGACTGCCACCGATGTTCGAGGTGACCACGCGGTGTCACTCGAAGCAGGAATACCTCCTGCGGCCCGACCTGGGCCGAGTCCTCTCGCCGGAGTCGCGTCAACGCCTCGCCGACGCCGTCCCACCGGGGGCCGAGCTGCAGGTGTTCGTCGGCGACGGCCTCTCCGCCGCCGCCGTCCACGCCCAGGTGCCCGCCCTGCTGCCGGCGCTGCTTGCCGCCGGAGGCTGGCGTGCCGGCACGCCGTTCTTCGTCCGCCACTGCCGCGTCGGCATCCTCAACGACGTGGGCGAGATCCTCCGCCCCGAGGTGTGCGTCCTGCTGATCGGCGAAAGGCCCGGCCTGGCGACGGCGGAGGGCCTGTCGGCGTACATGGCGTTCCGCCCACGACCCGGCGACACCGACGCGGCCCGCAACCTCCTCAGCAACATCCACGCCCGCGGCGTCTCGATCCCCGACGCCGTGCGCCGCATCCTGGCGTTGGCGGACGAGATGCGCCGCCTCGGCACGAGCGGCGTGGCGGTCAAGGAGAAGATCGCTACCCCACCCCCTAACCCCCTCCCCGAAGCGGAGAGGGGGGATCGCAAGATCATCGATTTCAGCGGTGGGGAGCAGCACGTCTCCCCTGTTGGGCGAGGCGATACAAGGGACGCGCGCTCTTCGCCACCGGATAGGCGATGAATAGGCTCACCCTCTCCGCTTCGGGGAGGGGGTTGGGGGGTGGGGTAGCCCACATGAACGACGAACAACGACTCCGCCTCCTCGGCTACAAGCAGGAGCTGGCCCGCGCCCTCGGCGCGTTCAGCAACCTCGCCCTCTCCCTGTCCATCATCTGCATCCTCGCCGGCGGCGTCACGTCCTTCCACGTCGGCATCGGCTCCGTCGGCGGGGCGTCCGTCGGCCTCGGCTGGCCCCTCGCCTGCCTCTTCTCCCTCTGCGTCGCCCTCACCATGGCCCAGCTCGCCTCCGCCTTCCCCACCGCCGGCGGCCTCTACCACTGGGCCGCCATCCTTGGCGGACGCGGCTGGGGCTGGGTCACCGCCTGGTTCAACCTCGCCGGCCTCGTCACCGTCCTCGCCGCCATCAACGTCGGCTGCTTCGAGACCTTCGCCGCCGCCTTCCTCGACATGGACAAGGTCGGCGGGTGGAAGGTCGCCCTGCAGACCGCCTTCGTCCTCGCCGTCACCGTGTCGCAGGCGTGGATCAACCACCGCGGCATCCGCCTCACCGCCGCCCTCACCGACTTCAGCGGCTGGTGGATCATGCTCGTCGCCGCCGTCCTCACCGCCCTCTTCCTCGCCTACGGCGCCGGCGAATACGGGCGCCTCACGAGCTTCGAGAACCTCAGCGGCATCCCGGCCAAGGACCCCGCCTGGCCGGAGCAATCGTCCCTCGCGTGGCTATTCCTGCTCGGCCTGCTGTTGCCGGCCTACACCATCACCGGCTTCGACGCCTCCGCCCACGCCGCGGAGGAGACCGTCAACGCCGACGAGCGCGTCCCGCGTGGCATCGTCCGCTCGGTGCTGATCTCCGGCGTCTTCGGCTGGCTGATGCTCGCCGCCGCCGTCGCCGCCGCCCCCTCGCTCATGGACGCCGCCGAGCAGAAGAGCGGCTCCTTCGTGTGGATCGTCAAGTCCACGCTGCCGGCGAGGCTCTCGCCGTTGATGCTCGGCGCCATCGTCCTGGCGCAGTACCTGTGCGGGCTGGCGACGGTCACGTCGGCGTCGCGCATGCTGTTCGCCTTCGCGCGTGACGGCGGCGTCCCGTACTCGAAGGCCCTCCGCCACGTCGATCCGACGCACCGCGTCCCCGCCGCCGCCATCTGGACGGCGGCCCTCGCCAGCGTCGCGTTCACCGTCCTCACGCCCGTCTACGACACCATCTCCGCCGTCTGCGTGCTGCTCCTCTACGCCTCCTATGTCCTCCCGACGTTCCTCGGCCTGTGGGCGCACGGACGCACATGGACGGCGATGGGCCCGTGGTCGCTGGGCGGCTGGTACCGTCCGCTGGCGCTCATCTCCGTCCTCGGCTGCGCCGGCCTGTTCGTCGTCGGCATCCAGCCGCCCAACCGCGTGGCGCTGTGGGTGCTGCTGGGCTTCGTGGCCGCGCTGGCCGTGATGTGGTGGGGCGGCGCGAGCAGGAACTTCCCCGGCCCGCCCGCCGAGGGCATGCACGCCGCCCGGTAGGCCACCCGCTCACTCGTAGGCGATGGCGTCGGTGATCCGGTCCGTCGTCGCCATCCACGCCGGCCACAGCCCCGCCAGCGCCGCCGACACGATGCACCCCAGCGACACCACGCCCGCCTCGGCCCAGGGGATGCGCATCGGGAAGCGGAAGCCGGACTCGTCGTAGATCATCACGTTGATGACGTACCACTCCAGCACCAGCCCGATGGCGAAGCCGACCAACGCCCCCACCGCCCCCATCAGCACCGCCTCCGCCAGCACCGAGCGCAGCACCTGCCCGCGCGTCGCACCCACCGCCCGCAGCAACCCCAGCTCGCGGCGGCGCTGCAGCACCGAGATGAACAACGCGCTCACCACGCCCAGCAGCGCCACCACGCCGATGATCGCCTGCTGCGCGTAGGCCATGCTGTAGAGCTTGTTCAGCCCGTCCGCCACCCCCTTGCGGATCTCGTCGCGGTCGGTCGCGAAGACCGCCTCCTTCTTCCCGTACCGCCCCTCGATCTCCTCGCGCACCGCCGCCCGGTCCGCGTCCGGCTTGAGGAACACGTCGAACACGTCGGCCTGCCGGTCCTCGAACAGCTCGCGCAGCCAGCGCCGGTCCATCACCACCGTGCCCCGGTTCCACGAGTAATCGACCACCGTGCCGATCACCTCCACCTCCACGGCCCCCCGCGACACCGGCAGCCTGATCCGGTCGCCCTTCCGCACGCCGTACAACGCGGCGAAGTTCTCGCTCACCGCCACCTTGCCGCGCTCGCGCAGCCCGGGCAGGCGTTGCAAGCTGGCGCCCAGGACGTGGCCCGGCTTGCCGTCGAAGACCGCCGGCTCCAGCCCCACCACGAAGATGATGCGCTTGCCCCCGTCGCGTGGGTTGGCCCATTCGATCTTCTGGAACCGCACGGGCATCACCACGTCCACCCCCTTGAGCCCCGCCAGCTCCGCCCCCAACCCCTCGCGCATCGCCAGGGCGCCCCCGGCGGACGTCACCGACGAGCCCGCCGTCACGAACAGGTCCGCGGCGATCTTCTCGTCGATCCACTCCGTGACGGCCTCGCGCGTGGACTTGAGGAACCCGCACGTCTGCACGAACAGCGCCCCCGTCGCCGCCAGCGCCGCCACCACCAGCCCCGTCCGCCCCGGCGACGTGACCAGGTTGTCCGCCGCCAGCCTCCCCTCCAGCCCCAGCAGATGACGGAACAGCGGCTGCATCACCTTGCCCGCCACGGCGGCCAGCAACGGCATCGACACCAGCCCGCCGACCAGCAGCGCCACGATCCCGGCGAACATCCCGAGATACCGCGGCAGCGCCGCCCGCCACAGCACCATCCCCCCGCCCACCCCCAGCAGCACCGCCACGGCGAGGAGCTGCACCGCGATGAAGACGTACCCGCCCCGTTGCGGCACCCGACGCACGGCGTCGGCCGGCTCCTCGCGTGACGCCTGCCACGCCGGCACCAGCGCCGCCCCGCACGCCACCAGCGTGCCGGCGGCCACCGCCGCGGCCATCAGCCACACGGGCAGGCTGATCGAGCCGGCCCCGTCGATGGGCACGATCGCGTCGCTGATCGTGTTGGCCAGCGGCGAGACGACCAGCGACGCCAGCCCCCACCCCGCCGGCAGCCCGATCAGCGACCCCGCCAGCCCCAGCAGCAACGCCTCGCCCAGGAACAGCCCGGCGATCTGCCAGCGCGTCGCCCCCACCGCACGCATGATGCCGATGTCGTGCCGCCGCTCCGCCACGCTCACCGACAGCACGTTGAACACCAGGAACAGCCCGATGATCAACGCCCCCACCCCGCCCACGGCGAGGCCGATCTCCAGCCCCGCCATCACGTCACCCACCAGCGCCCGGCTTGCGTCCGCCGTCTGCACGTCGGCCTCGTCGCCCAGCCGCCTCTGCAGCTCCGCCTGGACCGCCCCGACGTCGGCCCCCTTGGAGAGCGTGACGTTGACCTGGTGGACGCGCCCCGGCTTCTCGGGGAAGCACACGCGCGACGCCGCGCCCAGCTCCAGCACCACGATGGGCGACCCCTTGACTGGCAGCTTGCTGGCGCTGAAATCGACCGTGCCCAGCAGCAGGAACCGCTCGACCTGCCCGGCGTTGCGCAGCGCCACCTCACGCCCCGGGAGGTCGGCCGCGATGTCGGGCGTGGTGAACGCCACGTCCCCCTTCGCCAGCGCCCGCGCTAGGTTGAGGCCCTCGATAACCGTGGTGGGCCGGTACGTCACCGCCGTCCTGATGCCCAGGCCGTTCGCGTCGAGCTGCTTCTCGGGCACCTCGGCCCCGAAGAGCCAGCAGGCCCGGTTGTCGAGGTCGGCCAGGGCCAGGCGCGTGAAGACGAAGGGCCGGGCGTCGGCGATACCTTCGATTCCCATGACCCGAATGCGTTCGGCCATCTCCGCCGGCACACCCGCCTGCCCGTTGACGACCAGCAGGTCGGCGAGGCCGGCGAGCGGGTTGACGGCGTCCTGAATGCCGACCTTCAGGCTGCGCCCCAGCGCCTGGGTGGCGACGAGCGCGGTGACGCCCAGTGCGATCGACAGGACGATCAGCACCGTGCGCGTGGCGTGCTGGCGGACGTAGCCGACGCTGAGTGTGCGGAGCAGGTTGAGCATGCCACCTCTCGTCCGTCGGGCTGTGGGCCGACCCGCGAGTTACTTCGCGTAGTCGGCGGGCTTCTTGCCCTTGGCGTAGGTGCCGAAGCCGAACCGCGTCGGCTTGTACTCGCCGACGATGTCCACCTTCAGGTCGGGCTTGATCTTCTCGTCCATGCCGAGGAGCGAGAGCGTGGCGTTGACCAGCAGGCGCCGCAGGCCCACGCTCTCCAGGTCCTGCGAGCAGCAGCAGGTGCAGCAGAAGGACTTCGTCGTCACGCCCTCCTTCGCGGAGTAACTCTTCGTCCACGCGATGGGCATCATCGGGTCGTTCTTCTTCCCCTTGAGCGCCGGGTCCGACGGCCTCATCCCGGCCACCACCTCGCCCAGGACCAGCGGGGCGGAGTCGCCGGGCAGCGGCAGACGCACGCCGTACACGTCCGACGGGCCGAAGATGTCGCCGTCCTTGATGCCGCGCAGGATGGGGTGGTCCCTCTTGTCCTTGACGAGGATGCCGCGCGTGGCCTGCGAGCCGTGGTTGCCGTGATGGCTGATCCACTTCTCGCCGAACACCTGACGCCCGAAGCCGCCCTCCCAGCCCTTGACGGAGGAGCCATCCGACCAGTGGTGGTACGTCCTGCCCTTCGGGATGTTGAAGGCGTGCGTCGAGGTACGCAGGCCGATGACCGGCTTGCCCGATTGCAGGTAGGCGTCGATGTGCTTCATCTGCTCGTCGGGCAGGTTGCGGAAGCGGAGGAACAGGACGCACAGGTCGGCGTCCTTGAGCGCCTCCAGGCCGGGGATGTTGGTCTGGTGATCGGGCTTGATGAGGCCCGTCTTGGGGTCGACGGCGAACAGGACGGTGGTCTTGAAGCCGTGGTGCGTCGAGAGGATCTTCGCGAGCTGCGGCAGCGCCTCCTCGGAGCGGTACTCGTCGTCGCCGGAGACGAGGACGACGTGCTTGCCCTTGCCGACACCTTCCCCGCCGGGGAAGGTGATCCAGGGGTCGTCGGCGCGGGCGCAGGGGGCGAGGAGGAGGGCGAGGAGGAGGGTGCGGGTCATCGGCGGGAGGCTCCGGGGGAGGGGCTACTTCGTCTTCAGCTCGATCTCGGGCGGCTCGTTGTTGATCGCCAGGCGCAGGATGGCGGCCCAGGTGGAGTTGACGAGGACGAAGAGGAGCGGCACGGTGAACCAGATCTTCATCGACTGGTGGTCGAGGAAGGTGTACCACTCCGTATTCGGGGGCGTGTTGTACACGCCCATCCACTGGCCGAGGAACGCCCAGTGGATGATGAGCCAGGTGATGATGCAGATGACCAGGAGGGCGTGCAGGATGCCCGGCAGCAGCCAGAGGAAGACCTCCATGCCGGTGGGCTCGATGGTCTTCCTCGTGTTGCCCTTCTCACGCGTCTGCGTGTTGTAGCCGCACTCCACGCAGATGATCGCTTCCTCGCTGAGCATGGCCGCGGCGCAGTGCGGGCAGCGGAGCGAGTCGTCCTCGTGCGTGATGCCGTAGGGGTTGGCCTCGTCGTCGCCGTCCTTCTTCTCGTCCTTCTTCGCCGGCTTCTTGTCGTCTTTCTTGGCGGGGGCCTTCTTGGCCGCGGGCTTCTTCTTGGGGGCCTCCTCGGCCTCCTCCACGTCCTCGACCTCGTCGACCTCGTCCACGGCCTCGCGGGCGACGAAGACCTCGTCGCAGCCCTTGCAGCGGATCTTCTTGCCGACGACGTTCGCCGGCGCCTTGAGCTGCTTGCCGCACTCGGGGCACGAGATGGTGATCGTGGCTGGCATGGCCGTGGCCCTGACAGGTCGGACGGGGGAACCTGCCTGTATCTTACGGGGCCGGCCACGGGTTGTCACAGCCCGAAGCGCCAGCGAGCGAACGTCCCCGGCGTCACCCGGCTCACGGCTCACGGCACATCGACGGCGTTCATGCAGGGGTCATCTTTCACGAGATGCAAGCAACTGACCGATGGACGCCGTCTGCCGGGGCATCACCGCCGGGGCTGTGCCTCACGCTCCCGGTGCCGATCTTTGGTCAGCGTGTCGGCGATGCCATCGCGCCGGCCGTATGACGGCGTGTATCGGCTGCCGTGACCCGTCTCGGTTGACCCGGCCGCCAGGTGGCACATGAATGAATGGATGTGCCCCCCGGCAGCCAGGCTCCAGCCCTGGCGGCCTTTTCGACGGCTTGTGGAAGCAGCGGCGCCCCGCGTCTAATACTTGTTTGGACGAGAATCGTTCGGCGGTCCAAGCCTCATTGAGGAATGGGCCCATCCCCCTAAATCCCGTGCGCCGCACGGGATCCCCACGCAAGGAGATCGTGAATTGGCTGACATCGTTGACACCGCCGTCGCCGCGGGTGCGTTCTCGACCCTGGTCAAGGCCGTCCAGGCCGCCGGCCTCGTCGACACCCTGAAGGGCCCCGGCCCCTTCACCGTGTTCGCCCCCACCGACGACGCCTTCGCCAAGCTGCCCGCCGGCACGCTCGCCGCCGTCCTCGCCGACAAGTCCAAGCTCACCGCGATCCTCACCTTCCACGTCGTGCCGGGCAAGGTGCTGGCCAAGGACGTGGCCGGGCTGAACGGCCAGTCCGTCAAGACGGTCCAGGGCGGCATGCTGAAGGTCGACACCTCCTTCGGCGTGAAGATCGGCGACGCGTCCGTGGTCCGGGCCGACGTCGAGGCCAGCAACGGCGTGATCCACGTCATCGACACCGTCCTCCTGCCGGCCTGACCGCCCCCCGCGGCCATGCGTGTCGGGCCCGCCCGCCGGGCCGTCTCGACCCGCGTGGCCGCGCCCCCCGGCTCGACTCGAGCAAGTGCAGCGACCCGTGAATCCGTTGACCCTGTTCTCATTCTGGGAGCCATCATGGCCGCCGAACAAACGACCACCTGGCCCGACCTGGCGATCGGACTGTACGAGCGCCTGACCGGCAGGAACGCCGAGATCACCTACGAGCTCGTGGACATGCACGTCAAGATCCCCAGCGGCACCGGCCCCAAGGCCGAGCACGCCGAGTGGGTCATGAGCGGGACGATCAAGATCCGCACCAGGGACCTGGGCCAAGGCCCAAACTGATCCTGGCCGGCCGTCTCGACGGCACCTTCGACGGCCGGCCGGTCAGCCTCGTCGCGGAAGGCCGCGACCTGATCCTCGGTGCGGGCGATCTCGCGACGCTCCTGGCCCTCCGGAAGTCCTGGCAGGGGGCCCACCCCGTGCGAGCATTGCTGCGGCAGGGGGGCATCCGGCTCCAGGCCCGGGCCCCGTGGCTGGGGAAGGTGGAGGTCTTCCCGAGCCCGAACTTCCTGGTCCGCCTGTTCCTCCCGCGAACGTGAGCCCTGGAGAATGCCGTGACGCCTGAGCCAGCCAATGGCCCGATCTTCGTCACCGGCGCCACCGGTTACGTCGGCGGCCGCCTGGTGCCCGCCCTCCTGGCGGCCGGCCGCCCCGTCCGTTGCCTGGCCCGCGAGCCGCGCAAGCTGGAGGAGCGGCCCTGGCGCACGAATCCGAACGTCGCCGTCGTGTCGGGAGACATGCGCGACGTGGACCTGCTCGCCGGCCAGCTGGAGGGTTGCCCCGCGGCGTATTACCTGGTCCACTCGATGGAGGCCGCGGGCGGGAAGTACGCCGAGCAGGACACGCACCTGGCGTCCAACTTCGCCCAGGCGGCGTCCCGCGCCGGCGTGCGGCGCATCATCTACCTCGGCGGACTGGGGGAGATGGGCGAGGGGCTCAGCCGGCATCTGCGCTCGCGCCGCGAGGTCGAGGAACGGCTGGCCTCGGCCGGCGTGCCGGTCACCACGTTGCGGGCCGCGATGATCATCGGGGCAGGGTCGGCGTCGTTCGAGATCCTCCGCTACCTCGTCGAGCGCTTGCCGGTCATGGTCACCCCCTCCTGGGTGAAGACCGAGTCGCAGCCCGTCGCGATCGCGGACGTGCTGCACTGGCTCGTCCGCTGCCTGGATGTCCCCGAGACCAGCGGCAAGGCCCTCGAGATCGGCGGCCCCGATGTCCTGCCGTACAGCGGCCTAATGCAGATCATGGCCGAGGAGCTGCACCTGCCGAAGCGGTGGATCTTCCCCTTGCCCTTCCTCACGCCGCGTCTCAGCTCCCTGTGGATCAGCCTGGTCACCCCGGTGTCCTACCGCATCGCCCGCCCCCTCGCCGAGGGGCTGCGCA
Source organism: uncultured Alcaligenaceae bacterium (assembly GCA_964630925.1). GTDB lineage: Bacteria > Planctomycetota > Planctomycetia > Gemmatales > Gemmataceae > RGDT01. The sequence continues at coordinate 24,293 of CAZVZK010000055.1, read as the reverse complement.
ACCGCGTCGTGGTGACCGACGGGGAGGCGCAGCGCCTCATGCCGCACCTCCCCCTCACGGTGCGAGAGGCGATCCGCCAGTCGCTGAGGCAGGTCGAATCGAACGACGTCGAGACGCGCTGGTCGGCGGCCGGGCCGATCCCGGGTGACCCGCAGTGGGCGGGCGGGACCGTGTTCACGGACGAACGCTCGGTGTGGATCCACTCCGGCCCGCGCGCGGTCTTCGCCGCCGTGTGCCGGATCGGCGGGGGCAACGGCTGGTACGCCGGCGACATCTTGTGGCGCATCCGCGGATGGATGGACACGCTGGTGGGAGGGCCGGGCCTCCGCAGGGGCAGGCGCGACTCCGAGCGTGTCGAGTTCGGAGAGGCCCTCGACTTCTGGCGCGTGGTCGGCATCGACCGGGACCGCTCCCTCTCGCTGCTGGCGGAAATGAAGCTCCCCGGCGTTGCCATGCTCAAGTTCGACCTCGAGCCAGAACCGGACGGCGCGCGCACGAAACTCACGATGACGGCGCGGTTCCGACCCAGGGGGCTGCTCGGCATCCTGTACTGGTACGCGGTCCTGCCGCTCCACAACATCGTCTTCGGGGGCATGCTCAACGGGATCCGCACCCTGGCGGAGGCGACCTGGCGGAAGGAGAATCCAGAGACTCCCGTTCCCGCCCCGGCCACAGCCGCGTCGCCAGGGTACGGCCGCGCCCGGCTCTGGCTGGGCATCTCCGCCGTGGGCACCGTCGTGACTCTCTCGGCTCTGGGACTGTCCTTGGGCGCCCCAGGCAAGCTTCTGCAGGGCCTCGATGCGACCCTGGGCGGACAGGTGCTCGGCCTTCTGGTGTTCGTCCTGATCCATGCGTCCGTCCAGCTCCCCTTCGACATCGCCGGGGGCTACCTCCTGCCGAGGCGCTACGGCCGCGACCACCTGCCGCTGGGGGGTTACCTCATGGGCCTCGCGCGGGGGGTCGCCGTTCACGCCTCGGTGCTGTTCCTCGCTGCCGCCGCCGTCCTGTTCGCGGGGCGATCCGGGGGGATCGCCGGGACCGTGGCGGCCGGCCTGGCCATCAGCCTGCTCCTGCTCTTCGGGCGTGTGGCGCTCGCCGCGCTCATGGCGCCTCTTGAGCTGACCCCGGGCGGGGCGACGCCTCCCCCGCCGGGAGACGGCCTCCCCATCGCATTGGCGCGCAGCCCCGACGAAGGATTCACCGGGGGGATCGACGGCGTGTTCCGGCCCCGCTCCCACCTCATCCCGTCGAGGTGGCAGGAGGCGCTCGGCCCCGTCGGGCTCGAGGCCGCGACGCATCGGCGCTCCCTGGCGGTCAAGACCGGGAGCTGGTGGCGCGGCAGGGCGGCGGCCCTGCTGTTCACGCTGGCCGGCCTCGCGGCCTGCGCGTGGATGGTTGGCCCGGACCGGCTGGGCACTGTCGGCGGGACGATCGAGCTCAGCCTGTGGTTCACCCTCTGGTCGTTCGCCGGCCTGTTGACGCTCCCGACGCTGAGCCGCCGCGGCGTCCTCGAGATCGACGAGAGCGCCCGGGCCGAGGGGCGGTCCAGCGAGTCGCTGCGCACCATGACGCGCCTCCTCGATGGGCTGCAAGACGGTGAGCCGGTGCGGCCCGCGCTCGTCGAGGCCTTCTTCCACCCGATCCCCAGCGTGCAGACCCGCCTGGACGGGCCGCGGGCCCAGGGCGTCGTCGGATTCTGGGACGCGGCACGCACCGCCGTGTACCTGAGCCCCGCCGGCGTGGGGCTGCTCGGCCGGGCGGTCCATTGTAATTGCGGCAGGCCCTCGCTCTGGGTGTTTCTGCCGGCGGACTGAAGCGGACAACGCACCAGGACGAGGCCGCCGGGCTCGTCAACCCGGTTGTTGCCGGGCCGCCCTCCGTGGGGCCCTTCCGCAACCCATTCTGCAACCGTTCACATGGCCATCCAAGGACATCACGAATCAGGAGTGAAGTGACATGTTGACGGTCGGCTCCCCGTTCCCCGCGTTCCGTGTGAAGTCTTGCCAGGGGCCGTCCCCCGAGGGCCTCTCGGAGGTGACGAGCGAGTCGGTACGCGGCCAGTGGGCGGTGTACCTCTTCTACCCCAAGGACTTCACGTTCGTCTGCCCGACCGAGCTGGTGGACTTCAACAACAAGCTCCACGAGTTCCGCGACCGAGACGCCCTGGTGTTCGGGGGCAGCACGGACAACGAATACTCGCACCTCGCCTGGTGCCAGTCGCACGAAGGGCTCTCCGGCCTGAAGTACCCGCTGCTGGCCAGCCAGAAGCTGGCCCGCGACCTGGGCATCCTCGACCCGCACGAGAACGTCTGCCTGCGGGCCACCTACATCGTCGATCCGCACGGGATTATCCAGTGGGTGAACGTGAACAACCTCAACGTGGGCCGCAGCACGGCGGAGACGCTGCGCGTGCTGGACGCCTTGCAGTCGGACGAGCTGTGCCCCTGCAACTGGAAGAAGGGCGACGCGCACGTGGCGGTGCCCGGGCCCGTCGCGGCGAGCGTCTGACACAGGAGATCCGATGACCTCTCTCGAAACACTGTCCGCGACGATCCCGGATTCCTGCAAGGATCTGCGGATGAACCTCTCCGCGGTGCTCCGCCAGTGCTCCCTCTCCCCGGCTCAGACGCGGGCGGTGGCGCTGACCTCCGCGTACTTCTGCCGGCTGCCCGAGCTGGCTCAGGCCCTGTTGGCGGACGGCCAACAGGAGCTGAGCGCGGCCGACATCGAAGACGCCAAGGCCGCCGCCGCGCTCATGGGCATGACCACCGTGTACTATCGCTTCCGTCACCTGATCGGTAAGCCCGGTTACGGCCAGATGCGTGCCAACCTGCGGATGAACCGGATGGCGGCCCCGGCGAACAAGGTGCAATTCGAGCTTTGCGCGATGGCGTGCGCCGCGCTGGCGGGGTGTGAGTCCTGCATTCGGGCGCACGACGCCAGTTTGACGAAAGAGGGCGTCACCGAGGAGCAGATCCATGACGCGGTGCGCGTCGCCGCCATCGTCGCCGGTTACGGGGTCGCCCTCGGGATGCGCGCGTGACCTATCCCGACCCGCATCCGCCGCCCGTTGACCCGGCGTTCGGCGGCATCGGCGCCAGCCCCCGCCGGAGGCTGGCGGCCCGCTGACCCGCGAAGAGGCTGGCGGCCCGCTGACCCGCGAACAGGGCGGATCCCGCGGATTGTCGGCCTGAGCATTCGGCGACGGGTACAGTGATCGGGTCGGGAGAACAGCCGGCTCGACGTCAAGCACGGGAAGACAGCGGCGGGCTTCGCACGAGGGGGTGGCTCACATGAAGTTCGTCAAGGAATGCAGGATCGCGGCCCCGCCGGAGACCGTCTTCCGCTTCCACGAGAGCCCCGGCGCGCTCCGGCATCTGATCCCCCCCTGGGAGAAGATGGAGGTCGTCGAATCCAGCGGCTCGCTGCTCCCCGGCAGCAAGGTCGTGTTGGCGGGGCGCATCCTGGGGGTCGTGCCCGTCCGCTGGGTCGCCGTCCACACCGAATACCAGCCGCCGCACCTGTTCGCTGACCGCCAGGAATCCGGCCCGTTCGCCTTCTGGTATCACCGCCATCACTTCCTCGCCGACGGCAACGGAGGGACGATCCTGCGGGACGAGGTCGAGTACCGGCCGCCCCTGGGGCTCCTCGGACGGTGGCTGGGCGGCTGGCTGATCCACGCCAAACTGGAGCGCATGTTCGCGTATCGGCACGACGTGACGCGACGGCTGATCGAGTCGGGGGAGTGGGATGCGGGGCAGAGCCCGGCGGCCGCCGGCTGACACCGGTCTGTGGCATGTGGAGCCACCTCCCCCGGCCGTTGCGTGGAAGAAACACGCAAAATCGCCTACACTCTAAATACCTGAGCCGCCCCACGTAGAGATTTCACTCTCAAAGGCAAGGACGGGACAATTCATGACCAGACCGACCCTCTCCTGGTTTGGAGCCTGTTTGGCGGTGTGTTGCGTCTTGGCGGTGTCTGGCGCCTCCATGCTCGTATTCGCACAGAGCCGCCCCAACCCCGCTGCCGACCAGAGGCCGCAGGCCACGAAGCCGGCCGAAGAAAACACCGGGGCCATCGTCAAGTGCCCGGTGCTTGCGTCGGCCGAGGCCCAGAAGCCGGTGACGGCTGGCGCCGGGCCGCACGGCGACAAGGACTGGTGGCCGAACCAGTTGAACCTGGATGTCCTGCACCGGCGCTCGCCCAGGGGCGACCCGATGGGGGAGGGCTTCAACTACGCCGACGAGTTCAAGAAGCTCGACCTGGATGCCCTCAAGAAGGACATCATGAAGGTCATCACCACGTCGCAGGACTGGTGGCCGGCCGACTACGGGAGCTACGCCGGGCTGTTCATCCGGCTGGCCTGGCACAGCGCCGGCACCTACCGCGTCACCGACGGCCGCGGGGGCGCCGCCTCCGGCATCATCCGCCTGGCACCCGTCGCCAGTTGGCCCGACAACGCCAACCTCGACAAGGCCCGCCGGCTGCTCTGGCCGATCAAGCAGAAGTACGGCAAGAAGATCTCGTGGGCCGACCTGATGATCCTGGCCGGCAACTGCGCCCTCGAGTCGTCCGGGTTCAAGACGTTCGGGTTCGCCGGCGGCCGCGTGGACGCCTGGGAGGCGGACGCGGCCATCTACTGGGGGCCGGAGACGAAGTGGCTGGACGACAAGCGTCACTCCAAGGGCCGGAACCTCGAGCAGCCTCTCGCCGCCACCCAGATGGGCCTGATCTACGTCAACCCCGAAGGCCCCAACGGCAAGCCGGACCCGCTCGCCGCCGCCAAGGACATCCGCACCACCTTCGGCCGCATGGCCATGAATGACGAGGAGACCGTCGCCCTGATTGCCGGCGGCCACACCCTCGGCAAGGCCCACGGCGCCGCCAACCCGGAGAAGAACGTCGGCCCCGAACCTGACGGTGCCACCCTCGAGGAGCAAGGCCTGGGCTGGAAGAACAAGTTCGGCAAGGGCAAGGGCGGCGACACGATCACCAGCGGCCTGGAGGGCGCGTGGACGTCCACCCCGACGAAGTGGTCGTACGGTTACTTCGACAACCTGTTCAAGTACGAGTGGAAGCTGGTCAAGGGCCCGGGCGGGGCCTGGCAGTGGACGCCCAAGGACGAGAAGGCGAAGGGCACCGTGCCGGACGCGCACGACCCGAAGAAGAAGCACGCCCCGATGATGTTCACCACCGACATCGCCCTCAAGACGGACCCGGCCTACGCGAAGATCTCGAAGCGCTTCCACGAGAACCCGAAAGAGTTCGACGCGGCCTTCGCCAAGGCGTGGTACAAGCTGACCCACCGCGACATGGGGCCCGTCTCACGACTCCTCGGGCCGCTGGTCGCCCCGCCGCAGCTGTGGCAAGATCCCGTCCCGAAGGTCGATCACAAGCTGATCGAGAAGGAGGACATCGCCGCCCTCAAGGGCAAGATCCTCGAATCGGGCCTCTCCACGTCCCAGCTCGTCTCGACCGCCTGGGCGTCGGCATCGACCTACCGCGGCACCGACAAGCGCGGCGGGGCCAACGGCGCCCGCATCCGCCTGGCACCCCAGAAGGACTGGAAGGTGAACCAGCCGGACGAGCTGGCGAAGATCCTGGCGATCCTCGAGAAGGTCCAGACCGACTTCAACAAAAAGCTGACCGGCGGGAAGAAGGTCTCGCTCGCGGACGTGATCGTCCTCGGCGGCTGCGCGGCGGTCGAGCAAGCCGCGAAGAAGGCCGGGCACAAGGTGTCCGTCCCCTTCACGCCTGGACGCACCGACGCTTCGCAGGAGCAAACCGACGTCGAGTCCTTCGCCGTCCTCGAGCCGACTTCGGACGCCTTCCGCAACCACTTCAGCAGGGAGCTGACGAAGCCGGCGGAGACGCTGCTGGTCGAGCGCGCCGACCTGCTCACGCTCTCCGCCCCGGAGATGACCGTCCTCGTGGGCGGGTTGCGGGCCCTGAATGCCAACACCGGGGGCATCCCGCTGGGTGTGTTGACGAAGAGCCCCGAGGCGTTGACCAACGACTTCTTCGTGAACCTGCTCGACATGAGCACCGAGTGGAAGAAGTCCAAGGTCTGCGAGCACTTCTTCGAGGGGCGGGACGCCAAAACGGGTAAGGCCCGGTGGACCGCCAGCTCCGCCGACCTCGTGTTCGGCTCGAACGCGCAGCTCCGGGCCATCGCCGAGGTTTACGCCAGTGACGACGCGAAGGAGAAGTTCGTCCGGGACTTCGTCGCCGCGTGGAACAAGGTGATGAATCTCGATCGCTTCGACCTCGATCCCGCTCTGCGAAGTGGCGCCAGGACTTCCGCGTTCCCGTGACGCCCCTCTGGGCTGATGCACTCATGGGGGCCGCCGTGGACGGCCCCCATGAGCTGTTTCTACGACCCGTGGCGAGGTGTCCGTTCCGTCAATCCATCGCCCATCGTCTCGGGGAATTGGGAAGGGGGATATGCCCCGCGTGGACGCCGTGTCACCTCCCGGCGACACGCTCCCCCGGCAGCTTGTACAGAACGAACGTCCGCGTCCGCGCCGCCGGCGTCATCCCCCCCAGGAGCCGGCGCGTCCGCACGACCTCCGGCGTCATGGGCGGCCCCCACGCCAGGCAGGCGCTCACCGCCAGCCACCGCCCGCCCAGCGAGCGCAGGTTCGCCTCGATGTCGCCCTCGTGGAGCTGCACCGCCTCGAACGGGCCGCCGGCTCCGCGGACCGCCGGGTCGGCCCCGTAGTACCACACCGCCAGCCGACCCTCGGCGTTCTCCTCCGCCCAGCGGAAGCGCGAGCGAAGGCTCGTCTCCTTGCGTCACCCGGCCCACGGTTCACGGGACATCGACGGCCTCGCCGCCGGCGCGTGTGGACAACGCCGGCAGGACGGACTTCGCGGCGTAGGAGAGGAAGCGCACGGAGCCATCGGCGAAGGCGAAGTTGGCCCCGCGGGGGTGTAGGCTCCAGTAGTGGGAGCGGTCACACGGGTTGGACAGGGTGCCGGGACGGAATGGCCCCCCGCCCGGCGCTCCGGGGCCGTGGCAGCCGTCCGCCGGCCAGTTGAACCAGTAGTCGTCGGTGGCCAGCGTCGTAGCGTGCGGGCTGAGCGAAGCCCCCTCGGCGAGGAGCCAGGCGGCCGAGGCACCGTCAGGCCCCGGCGGGCGCTCGCCGATCATCAGGGTGTTGGACGTGCCGTCGCGGATGTCGGACATGCGCACCGACAGGTCGAAATGGAACAGCCCGTCATCGTCGTAGAGGCCGGTCCCCGCAGAGCCGAGGTAACAGGTGACCCCCACGGGCGACCCGTTGCGAGTGACGGCCGCCCGCATTCCGAAGGCGGGGCAGAGGTATGCGGGGATGACTTTGTCAGTGATGGACAATAAGAAGGCGCCGCTGTCCGGGTACGGGAGACGCTTGCCCCGGTGGATGGCGCCGGCGAGCGTCTCCTGCTCGACGTGAGGGAGTATGGTCATCATCCAGTTGGCCGAGAGCGAGCCGGAGTACCCCGGCGGTGTCGAGCCGGGTGGGAGGGTGCAGCCCTGTGGCAGCTCGCCGCAAGCCGCCTCGTGGCCGAGGACGGCGAGGGCGAGCTGGCGGAGGTTCGACGAGCAGGCGGCGCGGGCGGCCGCCGCGCGGGCGGACTGGGCGGCGCAGAGGAGCAGGCCGGCCAGGACCGCCACGATGGCGATAACGACAAGCAATTCCAGCAACGTGAAGGCGGATCTGCGCGGCCTCATCGGCGTCCCTCGGTCAGAATAACGAGCAGTACGACCGGGTGCACGGGGTCGGATCCGGCAAGTCGGTCCCGCCCGTCGCCTCGACGTTCTGGGTCGCCGGGAGGCAATTGCAGAGCAGCTCACAGTCCTCGGCCCAATACAAGAAGTTGTCGGGGGGCGTGTAGTAGCGGCACGTCCAGGTCCCCGTGTCACCGTTCGGCTTGCAGCGGTTCGGTCCGATGCACCACCAGCAGGTGCCGTAGACCGTAGACCAGCAGCCCCGGCCTCCGCCCGCCTTGCACTCCCAGCCCCTGTTGCGGACGCGGCACCAGTTGTCGCAATTGTCAGCGGCGTTCGCCCCGCCCTCCGGCATCGGGCCGGAGAGGGCGCACAGCCCGACCACGAGCAGCAAGCAACCCAATCGAAACATCCCAGACCTCCGAGAAATCGGTTGTCAGGCGGAGCCCGTCAGGCCTCCGCTTCTTTCTTCCACAACAAGCGCCGCGTCAGGGCGGCGAGGACCAGCAAGGCCCCGGCGACGAGCAACCCCCAAACCCAGGGCGAATGCCAGCCGTGCCACGGAGGCGCGTCCGTGGCCCCGGGGTTCTTCGGCGTCACGTCGCGGTGTGAGCCGTCCGGCTCGACGATAAAGTCGCGCCCCGTCCGGTAATCCGTCAGATGCGTCCCTGGGGTGAACACCACGTCGAAGGTTTCGTCGGGCGGGTCGTGGTTGAACCGCGCATCGGTGACGGCGGCATGTGTGGTCTGCGCAAGCCGCCCGGCGCTGGTGAAACGTGTCGTCGTCCATCCGGAGGGGTACGGGCCGATGGCCGGATCGACGGAAAACGAGACATCGATTTGCAAGACGAGTTTGCCCTCCGTCACGCGACGGAGCTGGACGACGTTCCAACCGCTCGCCGGATCGACCACGCAATCAAGGGTTGAACGCGAGCTCGGCTTGAGGGAGTAGGCCTCGGCCGGCTTGCCCTTGAACGTCACCGGCCCCTTGTACTTGAATCGGGAGACGAGGTGCGGGGTGATCTGGACTTCGTGGCCGCGCAGCGCGAGCGTGAGGGGCAAGAGGGCCTGGAGCCGCGTCTCCAACTGCTCCGTGCTGGGGCGGATCACCCCGACCGGGTTGTTGCTGGAGGCCATCCCCTCGGGCCAGTGGGCCTTGGCGAGCCGGCCGTCGAAAGCGCTGAAGGTCTTGTTGGCCTTCCAGGCGTTTTCGGCAGCGTTCCAGACCGGGTGGCCGTTCTCGAAGCGCGCCTTCGTCCCCCCGAACACGAGCCGGCTGACGGACGTGGTGGTCGTCTGGGTGGCGGGGACGGTCTTCCCCGCGCCCTCCGCGTCTTTCAGCTTCTCCGAGAGCCCGCCCGGCTCCGTGACCTCGGTCCGGGTGATCGTGGCCTCGAACGAGCGGACGAGCTGCTGACGCTTACGGGCCGCGGCGGCGAACGCGGCCTCGGGCCCCTCGCCGTCGCGTGCTGGGGTAGCCGGGACGGAGGCGAGGAGGACGACGAGGCAGGCCGTCTTGAGGTTGCAGTTCGTCATCGGCCGGCCTCCTTGCTCATCGTATCCGCCTTCCGCGCCGCGTGATACTGGATCTGGACCGGCAGAAGGTAGGTCGTGCCGTCCATCTCGGTGATCTTGAACCGACATTCCCGTTGCGGCACGACCTTGACGACGAACCCCGTCATGGATCGGCCCTTCTCCACGACGACGCCTCCCTGCGAAGAAACAAACTCGACGCCGAACGGCGTGGCGCTCAAAGAGCGGAACGAGAGTGGCTCTTCCGCCTCCTCGCCGACGACCAACTTGCCGAAGTGCAGCGCGCCGGGCTCCGCCACGACGTCCTCGACCGCCGTGCCGGACAGGACGTACACCTCGGTCCCGAGCGCCTGTCCGTCCTTGTCGAACGCGGTCATCTCGACCGAGTCCTTAAACGGCCCGAGTGGCAGGACGCCCTGCGACCTGAAGGTCGCGACGAATTCTCGTCCCCCGGCCGCCTTGGTGTCCTTGATCTCGGCAATCCAGCGGCCGGAGGAGGCGACGACCCGCGCGACACCTTCGGCGGCATGGAGTCGCACGACGTGCTTGAAGTTGTTCGCCTTGTGGGAGATGGCGCCGATGGCCCCGCCGTGGCTGGGGCGGAGGAGGCTGACCACCCGATAGCGGAGCTCCCAGGTGTTCGCCACCAGATACTCGCCCGCCGATCCGCGCAGCATGAATCCCAGCCGGCGCGTGTCGTCGGTGCGGCCGCCCGTCTCCTGCTCGATACGTAGAACCAGGGTGAAGATGGTCTCGCCACCGGGGTTGATCCGGAATGGCGCCTCGGGGCTGATCCCAGCGCAATCGCATGACCAGGCGAGCGCCTCGACCATCACTTCGCGATTGCTCACGTTCCTGATGCGGAACTCGTGCTTGATCCGGCCCGGCACCCTCACGTCGCCGAGGTCGAGGTCCGGGGGAGCGATGGCCAGCCATGAATCGGGTCGATCCGGCACCCGGTCTCCCGCGGCCCAGCGACCCGTCATTCTGCCGAAGACGGCGGCGGCGAGGATCAAGCAGGCGCAACAGGCCGCGTAACCGATCTGCTTGCGTGAGGGCACGATGACTCCAAGTCGAATGGGTTCAACTCAGATTTCATGAAATGACGAAGTGCATGGTTAAAGGGGGAAGGGGGAAGGGGGAAGACCGAAAAAAGCTCCGGACGCCAGGCATCGCCTGACCGCCCTCATCCTCTCCTTTCGGCAACCCCCGAGCCCCACCGCAAGGGGAGGCGGCGTGTCACCTCCCGGCGACACGCTCCCCCGGCAGCTTGTACAGAACGAACGTCCGCGTCCGCGCCGCCGGCGTCATCCCCCCCAGGAGCCGGCGCGTCCGCACGACCTCCGGCGTCATGGGCGGCCCCCACGCCAGGCAGGCGCTCACCGCCAGCCACCGCCCGCCCAGCGAGCGCAGGTTCGCCTCGATGTCGCCCTCGTGGAGCTGCACCGCCTCGAACGGGCCGCCGGCTCCGCGGACCGCCGGGTCGGCCCCGTAGTACCACACCGCCAGCCGACCCTCGGCGTTCTCCTCCGCCCAGCGCCGCAGCTCCGGCACGCCTTGCCCCCAGTCGAGGTTGCTGTCACTCACCGCCCACCGGCCCCGCTCCGGCCCGCCGTACAGGGCGTTGATGTACCCCAGCCCGTCCGGCCACGCCGTGACAGCCCCCGCGACGTTGACGAGCAGCCCCGCCGCCAGCCCCACGCCCCACGCGGCCGGACGCGTCTCCAGCGCCTTCACCGCCGCCGCGCTCAAGCCCACGACGGCCAAGGCCACGAGCGGCAACATGAAGCGGACGCCGATCTGCACGCGGCACGCCAGGCTGAAGACCAGCAGCGCCGCCGCCGCCGCCAGCGCCGCGTTGCCCGCCTGCCGCCGCGCGAACAGCGCCACCGCCGCGGCGAGCAGCAGCAGCGGCACGCTGAGCTTGATGGTGAGCGCGACGGGGAAGTACCACCAGATGGCCGACCGCGACTCGACGCCGAGGAGGTACGAGCCGTGCCCGCGGGCGTTGTGCGTCACCTGGCGGAGGAAGCCGTCGGCGGCGTTGGGGAAGATGGGCACCGCCTTCACCGCCCCGACGGCGAGCGTCCTCCCCCACCCCTCCGGCATCCCCTCGGCCGCGCGCAGGAGGCTCTGCTGCGGCCTCCAGTCGCTGCCGCAGTACAGGAACATCACCGCCGCCCCGACGAGCGCGACGTGCACGAAGTCATGCCGGAAGGGGATGCGTGGCGGCTCCTTCATGCCCCAGCGCCTCCGCGCCTCGATGGCGAGCATCGACAGGACGGCGAAGACGGGGCCGGACGCCTTGGCCAGCGCCGCCAGCCCCAGCCACAGGCCGGGCACCAGCACGCGCCATTTCCACTCCTCGTCGCGGCCGACCCAGAAGTGGTAGGCGAACGCCAGCACGCACGCCGCCACGGACACGTCCGTCGTGGCCAGGGAGGCGTGGGCCATGAACGTCGGCTCCAGAGCCAGCAGCGTGACGGCCAGACGCCCCGCCCACGGCCCGCCGAGGGATCGCGCCGCCAGCATGGCGTACAGCAGCATCAGCCACCAGAAGACGAGGTTTGCCGCGCGGAAGACCGGCAGGACCGTGGCCAGATCCTCCGAGGCGGAATTCTGGCCGACCTCGACGGGGTAGCCACGCCACCAACCCCAGACACGGACCGGGAACGTCTGCACGTCCACGGGCAGGGGCATGGTGCCGAGCTTCATCAGCCCGCCGATCTTCCCGGTGTGGGCGCGTTCGAGGCCCTCCTTGACGTAGACCGGCTCGTCGAACGTCGGCCCGATCTCGCGGGCCGACGTGACCGCCCACCACGACGACAACACGCCGCACAAGAGCAGCCAGAGAACGTCGGGCCAGATCCGTTGGCGCATCGTCCGCCCCTCCATGCGAAGGGATGAGGGATGAGGGATGAGGGATGAAAGGAACAGCCGAAGCTTCCTTCTCCCTTTTCATCCCTCATCCCTCATCCCTCATCCCTCCTAGATGAGCTCCGCCTCGGCCCCCGGACGAAGGTCGGCGATCTCCAGGTCCACCGTCGTCCGCCCCTGCCACTCGTTCCTCTTCGGCGTGAACACCAGGCAGCAGTGCCCGCCCTTCGACATCAGCTCCTCCGCCCGCGCCGCCATCCCCCAGGCGACGCACGTCAGCGCCGACCCGCCCTGCCGCACACGGAACCGCAGGTGCCGCTCCCCCTGCCCGATCTTCCGCGGCTCGCCGTCCACCAGCAGCCCGCCGGCCAGGAACAGCGGGCGGCGGTTGGCCGCCCCGTACGGCTCCAGCCGGTCGATGTCGTTGATGAGGCCGAGCGTCAACGCGCTCAGCGGGGCCTCGGCATCGACGATCAGCTCCCCCTCCGGCGGCCGTCCGCCGAAGAACGCCGTGACGTGCTGGCAGAACGCCTCGCGGAACGCCTCGACGTTCTCCGGGAGCAGGCGGAACCCCGCCGCCGCCGCGTGCCCGCCGTGGCCGACGAGGAGGTCGCCACACGCCGCCAGGGCGCGGTGCAGGGGCATGCCGCCCAGCGACCGGCCGGAGCCGACGGCGAGTTTGCCGTGTAGGCCGTCCTCCTCCGCCCCCGGCTTCGGCGTGGTGATCATCAGGGCGGGCCGGCTGTACATCTCGGCGAGACGCCCGGCGACGATGCCGACGATGCCGCCGTGCCACTCGTGGCTCGCCAGGACGAGGGCGGGGTGGTCGGCAAGGCCCTGGGCGTCGATCAGCGCCTTGGCGCGGATCACCGTCTCGCGTTCGAGCTGCTGACGCTGCGTGTTGAGCGTGTCGAGGTGTTTCGCCAGATCCACGGCGCGCGTGCGGTTCGTCGTCGTGAGCAATTCGACGGCGAGGCGGGCCTGCCCGAGACGCCCGGCGGCGTTGATGCGCGGGGCGATCTTGAAGCCGATGTCGCTGGCGCGGATCTCCTTGCCCGGCTCCAGGCCGGCCACCTCGCACAACACCTGCACGCCCAGCGGCGGCTTCCGCAGCAGCCGGTTCAGCCCGTAGCGGACGAGGATGCGGTTCTCGTCCAGCAGCGGCACCACGTCGGCGATCACCCCCATCGACGACAGGGCCACGGCGTCGAGGAGGAAGTCCTGGAAGACGGGCGTCACCTTGTCGCCGCCGCACTTCATCTTGGCGAGCTGCCACGCGAGCTTGAGCGCGACGCCCGCGCCGCACAGGCCGTCGAAGGGGTACTCCGAGCCGGGCAGACGCGGGTGGACGAGGACGGCCGCGTCGGGCAGCGTCTCCTTCATCTGGTGGTGGTCGGTGACGATCAGCTCCAGCCCCAGCTCCCGGGCGACGGCGGCCTCGTCCAGGCTGGCGATGCCGCAATCGACCGTGACGACGACCTTGCAGCCGTTGGCGGCGATCTGCCGCAGCGCGTCCTTGTTGAGGCCGTAGCCCTCCTCCAGGCGGTGCGGGATGTGCAGCTCGGGCCGCGCGCCGAGCAATTCGAGGCACCGCAGGAGGATGGCCGAGCCGGTGACGCCGTCCACGTCGTAGTCGCCGTAGACGCAGACGCGGCGTCCGTCGGCGACGGCGGCCATGATGCGCGAGGCCGCGTCGGTGACGCCGGGCAGGAGGTCGGGGGCGTACAGGCCGTTGAGGGGCGCGTCGAGGAAGCGGAGGGCCTGGTCGGGCGCGACGCCGCGGTTGACGAGGAGCTGGGCGACGAGGGGCGGGACGCTGGCGGCCCGGGCCAGGCCGGCGACGGCGGCCCGGTCGTGGGGGAGGAGTCGCCAGGACTTGGTGGGGGGCGGCGTGGACACGTCGTGGCCTTCCTTCCAGGTCGGGACAGAGCGGCATTATAGACGCATCGGCGGCGGCGGTGGAAGACGAACCGGGCTGAGACGCTATCGCACGGAGGCGGCGTTGGGTATCATGAGTCTTCTCGGTACGGGAGGGATTCATGCTCGCAGCCGCTCTGACGCTGGCGCTGTTACCGGGTGCGGCGCCGCCACCCGCGAAGATGACGCGCGAGCAGGGGAACCTCCTGCGCGAGCGCGAGGCCTACTTCAAAACAAGCAGCGCCGCGTGGACGGCTGGCCGCCACGCGGACGCGATCGCGGACATGCGGAAGGTGCTGGAGAATGAGGTCCGCGCGCTGGGTGCGCTGGACCGGGAGGCGGAGAACACGGCGAGCCAGTTGGCCGGCTGGCATCGGGCGCTCGGTGAGTGGGCGGAGGAGGCCGAGATGCGCCGATTCGTCCTCGAGGCGCGGCGGCGCGTCCGTGGGCCGGACGACTGGAAGACCACGGACGCCCGCCACGCGCTGGAGGAGGCGCTGCGCCAGCCGAAGCGGACACCCGCCCAGCGCGAGACGATCAAGCGGGCGGCGGGGTTGCACGCCGAGGCGGCCGCCCTGTACCGCGCGGGACGGCCGCGCGAGGCGCTCCCTCTCATCCGGCGGGTCCTGGAGCTGCGCGAGGGGGTGTTGGGCGAGAGGCACCCTGACTACACCGAGGCCCTGAATGACCTGGGCCTGCTGACGGCGGCCACGGGGGATGTCGAGGGGGCCGTCCCGATCCTCCGCAAGGCGCTGGCCCTGCGCAAGGAGGTCCTGGGGGAGCGGCACCCCGACACCGCCCTGACCCTCAACAACCTCGCCTTGCAGCACAGGGCGCTGGGCGACATCCAGGCCGCCTCCCGACTGTTGCGCCAGGCGCTCGCCATCCGCCGGGAGGTCCGGGGGGAGCGGAGCGTCGAGTACGCCGCGAGCCTGCACGCCCTCGCCACGCTCCAGCAATCCGCCGGTGACCTCGGGGCGGCCCTGCTGCTGTTCCAGAAGGCGATGGCCATCCACGCCGACATCGTCGGGGAGAGGCACAACTTCCACGCGGCCTGCCTCCACGCCATCGCCGTGGTCCACCACCTGAGGGGGGACTACCAGGCCGCTCTCGCCCCGTTGAAGCAATCGTTGGCACTCACGAGGGAGCTGCTGGGGGAGCGGCACAGGGACTACGCGGCCGGCCTCAACAACCTCGCCGGCCTCCACATCGAAATGGGCGACCACCGGGCCGCGTTGCCGCTGCTGAAGAAGGCCGCGGAGGTGGTCAGGGCCGCCCTCGGCGAGCGCCACCCGGACTACGCCTCCAGCCTCAACAACCTCGCCCAGCTCCACAAGGCGATGGGCGACGACAGGGCGGCGCTCCCCCTCCAGTTAAGGGCTGTCGAGATACGCAAATGGACGCAGGGCGAGCGGCACCCGGAGTACGCCCTCGCGCTGAGCAACCTCGCCGGCCTCCATCGGCGGCTCGGGCACGACGGGGAAGCCCTCGCCGGGTACAAGAAGGCCCTGGCGCTGTGGAAGGCCGCCTCGGGGGAGAAGACCACGCAGTACGCCAACGGCCTCAACGACCTCGCCTTGCTGCTCACGCGCCAGCGCCGGTACGAGGCGGCCCTGCCCCTCTTCACCAGGGCGCTGGCGATCCACAAGGCGGCGGTGGGGGAGGGGCACCACCACCACTCCGCCTGCCTGGCCAACCTCGCGGCGCTCCACCACACGATGGGCGCCCACAGGGCCGCCGTCCCCCTCTACGAGAGGGTGGCGGAGGACACGGGCAAGTCCCTCGGCGAGAACCACTACCGGTACGCCGACGCCCTCCACATGCTCGGCCGTGTCCGGCTCGCGCTGAAGGACCACGCCGGGGCGCGGCGCCTCTCGGAGCAAGCCCTGGAGATCACCGAGGCCCGCCTCCGGTCCGAGGCCGGCATCCAGTCCGACCGCCAGCAGCTCGCGGCGGCCGCCGCCTTCCGCCACCAGCTCGACCTGCGGCTCTCCCTCCCCGACGCGGCCGCCCATGCCCACCTGCTCGCCTGGAAGGGCGCCGTCCTGCTCCGGCAGCGGCAGCGCCGCCTGCACGCCCGCCTCGCCGCCAGCCCGGCCACGCGCGACGCCGCCGAGAGGCTGCGTCAGGTCACGCTCGAGTTAGCCGCCCTCTCCGCCGCGCCGAGGCCGGGCCTGCGCCTGGGGACGCTCACCACGGAGCAGGAGGCCCTCCAGGCGGCGCTGTTCCGCCTCTCGGCCGAGGCCCGCGACGCACGCGACGAGGCCAGGCTGACCTCCGCCTCGTTGTCCGCCGCCATCCCCGGAGGGGCCGCCCTGGTCGATTACGTCGTCCACTGGCAGGCCGGCCTGCTCGACAAGGACGGCCGCCCCGTGGACGAGCGCCGCCTGACCGCCTTCGTCCTGCGCAAGGGCGAGGCCGTCGCACGCGTGGACCTCGGCCCCGTCGGGCCGGTGGACGCCGCCGTCCTCGCCTGGCGCGCCCACATCGTGGCCGGCAGGGCGGGGGGCGGCGCGGCGCTCAAGGCCCTCGTGTGGTCGCCTTTGCAGAAGCACCTCGGCGCCGCCAGGGTGGTCCTCGTCTCCCCCGACGGCGCCCTCGCCACGGTGCCGTTCGCGGCCCTGCCGGGGGCGATGGAGGGCACCTACCTCATCGAGGATGTGGCCCTGGGCGTCGTCCCGGTGCCGTCCATGTTGCCGGCCCTGCTCGCCGGCAAGGCGGGCCGGGCCGCCCCCTCGCTGCTGTGCGTCGGGGGCGTCGATTACGACGCCGGCGTGGCCGAGGCCGGCGAGGGCCGGCCCGCGCCATTGGGCGTGAGCCGCTCCTGGACACCGCTGCCGGCGGCCGCCGCCGAGGCCGCCTCCGTGCGCCGCGCCTTCGCCGCCCACTTCAAGGGCGGTGAGGTGACGGGCCTCTCGAAAGGCGAGGCCACCAGGCCGGCGGTGCGCAAGGCCCTTGCCTCCGTCCGATTCGCCCACCTGGCGACCCACGGATTCTTCGCGCCCGACTCGGCCAGGAACGCGCTGGGCGCCCAGAATGCCGGGTTGTTCGCGAGAGACGACCTCACGGGCTGGCACCCCTTGCTCCTGTCCGGCCTGGCGTTTGCCGGGGCCAACAACGAGCCGAAGGCGGGCGAGGAGGACGGCATCCTGACGGCGTTAGAGGTCTCCGAGATGGACCTCTCCAAACTGGATCTGGCGGTCCTCAGCGCGTGTGAGACGGGCCTGGGCAAGGAGGCCGCCGGCGAGGGCGTGCTGGGGCTGCAACGCGCCTTCGCCGTCGCCGGGGCACGCTCGGTGGTGGCGTCGCTGTGGTCCGTCGATGACAAGGCGACGCAGGCCCTGATGGGCGACTTCTACGCGCACGCCTGGGGCGCGAAGGGTGCCGTCCCCCTCGCCGAGGCGCTGCGCCGGGCCCAGGTGGCGCTGCTCAACGGCAAGGCCGAGGGCGGGGCTCTCCGTGGCGTGGGGCTCAAGCCGGAGGCCATCAAGGAGATGGCCAAGGGCGCACGCGTGCCCCCGTACTACTGGGCGGCGTTCGTCCTCTCAGGGGACTGGCGTTGAGGGCGAAGTGATGCATGCGGTGATCCTCCTGGCCGCAGGCGCGGCGGCCCCGGCCCCCCTCCCCGCCGAGCAGGAGCCGTTCCGGCAGGCCGCCCTGCTGCGCATGCTCCAGGCCCGCAAGGCCTGGGACGCCGGCAAGCACGACGCCGCCATCGCCGCCGCCCTCAAGGCCGTCGCCGCGGCCGAGGCGCTGTACGGCCCCGACGCCCGGTTGCCGCACTCCATGACGAGCTGGCCGGCGGCCTGGGAGGAGAGACGCGGCCGCCACGCCGAGGCCGCCAAACATCGTGAACGCATGTGGCGCCAGCTCGCGGCGATGCGCGGCCCCGACGACCATGAGGCCATCGACGCGAGGTGGGAGTGGGTCACCGCGAGACGCCGCGCCGGCCTGAGCGCCGCCGACAACGCCAGACTCACCGAGGCCTACGCCCTGCGCGACCAGGGGGTGAAGGCCCAGCAGGCCGGCGAGTACGCCCGCGCCCTTCCGCTGATCGAGAAGGCCGGCGCCGGCCTGGAGGCCACCCTCGGCACGGATCACCCCTACATCGCCCTCAACCTGGCGACGCTGGCGTTGCTCCATTTCAACCTCGGCGACCACGCGGCGGCCCTCCCGCCGGCCACGCGCAGCCTCGCCATCCGGAAGGGGGCCCTCGGCGAGCGCCACCCCGACCGCGCCGCCGCCCTGCACAACCTCGCGACGCTGCGCCACGAGATGGGGATGCCCAACGCCGCCCTGGACGGCTGCCGCGAGGCACTCGCCGTCCGCCATTCCGTGCTGGGGCCGGCCCACGCCGACACCGCGCAGAGCCTCGCCCTCCTGGGCCGGCTCCGCATGGACACCGGCGAGTACGGCCGCGCCCTCCTCCTGCTGGAGGCGTCCCTGGCCGCGTGCAAGGCCGCCCACGGCGAGAAGCACCGGGAGTACGCCGCGGCCCTGAACAACCTCGCCCGGCTCCGCCACGAGATGGGGCAGCTCAAGGAGGCCCTCGCCCTGTACGAGAAGGCCCTCGACACGCGGGCCGCCGCTCAGGGGAGGGCACACCCGGAGTACGCGATGGCCCTGGCCAACCTGGCGCTCATCCGCCAGGACCTCGGCGACTTCAAGGCCGCGCTGCCGCTCGCGCGTGAGGCGCTGGCCCTCCGCCGGGCCGCACTCGGCGAGCGGCACCCGGAGACGGCGCAGAGCCAGAACAACCTCGCCGTCCTCTACCAGATGATGGGCGAGCCGGCCGAGGCACGCGCCCTGTTCGAGAAGGCGCTCGCCGTCCACCGCAAGGCGTTCGGCGAGAAGCACCCCGCGACGATGACCAGCCAGAACAACCTCGCCGCCCACCTCCTCCAGGCCGGAGACACCCGTGCCGCCCTCGCGCTGTACGAGAAGGCCCTCGCCCTGCGCAAGGCCGCCTTCGGCGAGAAGCACCGCCTGTACGCCCTGAGCCTGAACAACCTCGCCCACGCGCGCAAGGAGATGGGCGACCTCGAGGGCGCCATCCCGCTCTTCGAACGCGCCCTCCGCATCCACCGCGACACCCTGGGCGAAGGGCACCCGGAGACGGCCAACAGCATGAGCAACCTCGCCCTCGCCTACAACGACGCCAAACGCCACGCCGAGGCACTGCCCCTGCTCCGCCGCGCTCTCGCCGCGAAGAGGGCGGCGCTCGGCCCGCGGCACCCGTCCTGCACCGCGACGCTGAACGGCATCGCCGGCCTCCTGCGGGCCGTGGGCGACAACGAGGGGTCACTCAAGGCCCGCCGAGAGGCCCTCGCCCTGGCCCGCGAATCGCCCGGCGATCGCCACCCCCTGTACGCCCTGATCCTGGAGGGCGTCGGCTTCGCGCACTACGAGCGCGGCGACGCCCGTGCCGCGCTACCCTTCGTCGCCGAGAGCCTGCGGATCAGCTCGGCCGTCCACGGGGAGGCGCACCCCGACACCGCCACGGGCCTCAACAACCTCGCCGGCGTCCACCTGATCCTCGGTGACGCCGACGAGGCACGCCGACTGTCCGAACGCGCCCTGACGCTGACCTCCGCCCGCCTGCGCTCACACGCCGCCATCCAGTCCGAACGCGAGCAGCTCGCCTCGGCGGCCGACATGGCCTTCCGCCTCGACGTGCGGCTCTCCCTCCCCGACGGCGGCGGCTACGGCCACGCCCTCGCCCGCAAGGGGGCCATCCTCATGCGGCAGCAGGAGCGCCGGCTGTTCGCACGGCTGGCCGACGACCCCAAGGCCAGGGCATCCGCCGCGGATCTCCAGCGGGTGACGCGCGTCCTGGCCGGCCTGTCACGCTCGCCCCGCCCGCCGCTGGAGCGGCTCGCCGAGCTGACCGCCGAGCAAGAGAGGCTCCAGGGAGAATTGTCGCGGCTGTCCGCGGAGGCGCGGGCGGCGCGCGGCCACCTGTCCGTGACCCCCGCCGCCCTGACCGCCGCGTTGCCGGAGGGAGTCGCCCTCATCGATTATCACTTCTTCAACCACGTCGGGGTCAAGGACCGTGAGGGCAGGCCGCGCTTCATCCGCCACCTGTCGGCCTTCGTCACCCGCAAGGGCAGGGCGGCCGTCAGGATCGACCTCGGCCCCGCGGATCCGATCATCGAGGCGACCCGCGAGTGGCGTGTCGCCCTGGTGCGCGGGCAGGCGTCGGCGCCACGCCTCGCGGCGGCCACGGGCCGCCTGCTGTGGGCGCCGCTCGCCGACGCCCTCGCCGGCGCGACCCTGGCCGCGGTGTCGCCCGACGGCCCGCTGGGGCGCGTCCCGTGGGCGGCCCTGCCGGGCAAGAAGGAGGGCAGTTACCTGATCGAGGACCACGCCATCGCCGTGGTGCCGGCGCCCCAGGAGCTGCCAGGCCTGCTGGCGGGCAAGCCGGGCGGGCCGATGTCACTGCTGGCCGTCGGCGGTGTGGACTTCGGCGAGGGCGAGTGGGCGGCTCTCCCCGCGACGGGCCTGGAGGCCGAGGCCGTCAAGGGCCTGTTCCCGGGGAAGGCGGCGGCGCTGTCGGGCAAGGCGGCGGGGAAGGCGGCGCTCCGCGAGGCCCTCGGGGGGCACCGCTACGCCCACCTGGCGACGCACGGCTTCTTCGCCCCCGCCTCGCTCCGCAGCGCCCTGGACCCCGCGCCGGGGGACTACTTCGGGCGGGGCGGCGTGGCCGGCCGGCACCCCCTGCTCCTCAGCGGGATCGTCCTGGCGGGGGCCAACGCCGGGCAGGAGGACGGCATCCTGACGGCGCTCGAGGTCTCCGAGATGGACCTCCCCAAGCTGGAGCTGGTGGTGCTGTCGGCGTGCGAGACGGGCCTGGGGCAGGAGGCCGGCGGCGAGGGGCTCCTCGGCCTGCAGCGTGCCTTCGCCGTCGCCGGCTGCCGTGGGGTCTGCGCGTCGCTGTGGTCCGTGGATGACGCGGCCACGAGCGTCCTGATGGAGCGATTCTACCTCCACCTCTGGGCCAAGAAACTGGGCAAGGCGGCGGCGCTGCGGGCGGCGCAGATCGACGTTCTGCGCAACCCCGGCTGGGTCGAGGAGCGGGTGAAGAGGCTCGCCGGCACGCGCGGCGTGCGTGGGGCGGGGCTGACGGCGGAGAAGGTGGGGGCCGAAGCCAGGCGGTCGCCGCCGGCGTGGTGGGCGGCGTTCGTCCTCTCCGGAGACTGGCGGTGAGCCCGGCAAGATGGGGGGGCGGGGGAAGGGCGGGCGGATGCGCGACGGGGGCGGGGGCGGGGTGTGGAGAATGCGGGCGGATCGGCCCGGCCCGGTGGAGCGGGGCAGGCGGGGCTGCCGATGGAAGGGAGCAGTGGCCTGCCGCGCCGTGCCCTATGGACGGGGCCGATTGGCGGGCCGCAGGAAAGCGGTAGGCGATCGCCGGACCGGACCGCGAGGAACGCGCCCCTGGGCCGATCCACGCGTCCGCCTGGAACCCACCCCTACGGAGGATAACCCCGTGAATGTCGTCTCGATGCTGCTCGCGACGGCGCTGAGCGCCGGCACGAATGCGCCCGCGGCCCCCGCCGCGGCGCCCGTGCCGGCGCCGGTGGCGTCCGCGCCGGTGGCCGCCTCGCCCGGGTGCTGCGGCACCAGCGGCGTGGCCATCGGCGGCGGAGCGGTGGCCGACTGCGGCTGCTCGAGCAGGCCCAGCCTGTTCGACCGGCTGCGTGGCATGTTCGCCCGCAAGGGCGGCTCCGGCTGCTGCGACCCGTGCACGCCGGCACCTGCCCCCGCCCCCGTCGTCGTCCACCACGCCCCCAAGCCGGCGCCGGCCACCTGTGGCTGCGCCCCCACCGCCGGCGCCTGTGACCCCTGCTCGGGCCAGGGCAAGTCGAGCTTCCTTGACCGCCTGCGCTCCGGCTTCCGCCTCGGCGGCAAGAAGGGCGGCTCCGACTGCGGCTGCAACAGCGGCTGCGGCCAGACCGGCGTCATCGCCCCCGCGCCCGGCGGCGTCATCCACTCCGCCCCCATCGCCCCCGCCGCCCCGGTCCACGGCGCCCCCGCCGCCGCCCCCCTGCCGGGCGGACCCGTCTACCACGGCACGCCGGCCCAGCCCGCCCGCGTGATCGAGACCCCCGCCGTCAAGCCGGCGGACATCAAGCCCGCCGACACCAAGCCGGCCGAGAAGCTCAGGGACGGGAAGTCTCTCGGCTCGATCCCGGCCAAGCCGGAGATCACCCCCGCCGGGGCGAAGACCGAGACGGAGGTGAAGAACCCTTTTGAGTTGGACCGTCGGTATGAGAAGCGTGTCGACCACGCCGCGGACTACAGCAAGGTGACGGGGCAGCTGTACTTCGTGCATGCCGACGGGGGGCTCTGGGTCCTCCGCTACGCGCCTCTCTCGGAAGAGGACGCGAACGGGGGCAGCGTGATCCTCAGCCGCGACAGCAGAATGGCCAACTACCGCGAGGGCGATCTGGTCACTGTCGAGGGGGAGATCATCGCGAAGAGGGGGTCGGCCCGCCTGGGCGCCCCCCTCTACCAGGCCCGAACCATCAGCCTCGTTGATCGTCCCTCCAACTGACCGACGCCGTCCATCGTCCCGCCCAAACGCCGACAGGCCGGGCGGCCCTCACGGGTCGCCCGGCCTGCGGTGTTTACAACTCCATCAACGGCCGCCGGGCAGGGCGGGCATCGCGAGCGGGGCGGGCGGGGCGGGCGGGGCGGGGGGGGCGACGGGCGTCATGGGGGCCGGCGGGCTCGACGGCGTGGGCTCGCCGTCCGAGTAGATCCGCGTGGACTCCATCTTGACCACCGGGTCGGTCAGGTTGGCGCTGGTGATGTGGATCTTCATCAGCGCCGAGCCGGCCTCGAGGGCCTTCACCTGGATCCGGTACGTCGCGTCGGCACGCGGGGCCAGCCTCGGGATCGCCTCGAAGATGACCGTCTTGCCCTCCTCCGTGTAGCGGGCGCCGCCGGGGGCGTTGCACTGGGCGGCCTTGAACTGCATCTTCACCGGGATCGTCGCCACCAGCTTGATGTTCTCCTCGGTCTTCGAGCCGGTGTTGACGATCCGCACCTCGTAGGTGGTGTCGCCGCCCACCTCGATCGGGTCCTCCAGGTCGATCAGCTCGACCAGCAGGGCCGCCACGCCCTCGATCTTCGTCGGCAGCTCGGACTCCGCCTTCAGGCCCCGGGCGCCCACCGCGCTGGCCTTGTGGACGTAATCCCCGACCGCCAGGGCCTGGACCTCGACCTTCACCTCGCGGGCGGCCCCGGGGGCGATCTCGCCCAGGAACCACGACACGGTGCGGGTCTGGTAGTCGTGCCGCCCGCCGTCGCTGGCCGCCAGCACCTTGAAGCCCGCCGGGACGACGTGCGACACCGTGACGTTGGTCGCGGCGGCGTCTCCGGGGTTGGTCACCTTCATCGAGTAGATCGCCTTGCGGTCGAGGTACCGCAGGCGCGGCCCGACGAGCTGCATGTCGAGCCGCGGCATGATGACGCTCATCGCGCCGCTCTCCTTGGCCGTCAGCCCGCCCTCGGCGGTGACGACGGCGTCGCACTTCTGCACGCCGCCGGCGCGGGTGGCGCACAGCAGGGCGACCGAGCGGGTCTCGCCCGCCGCCAGGCTGCCGATCTCGAAGTCGATCTTGTTGCCGCGGGCGTGCTCGAGGCCCTCGCTGAGCTGGGCCTGGATCTTGACCTGGTCCGCCGAGCCGTCGCCGGGGTTGGTGACGGTGAGGGTGAACTGGGCCTGGTCGCCGACGAGGGCCTTCTCCGGGGCCTGCACCTTGACCGTGAGCTTGGGCTCGCGGACGCGGATCTTCATCGCCGTCGAGCCGGTGAACGTCACCCACGCCACGGGCGTGAGGTCGCCCTTGGCGTCGGCCTTGAGCTTCATGGAGATCATGCGCTCCTGGCGCGACGTGAGCGTGCCGAGGTCCCAGACGAGCATGGCGCCCTCGGTGGCGTGCTTCGGCTCGCAGCCCTCGACGCTCAGGCCGGCCGGGACGCGGACGCGGACCATCACCTGCTGGACGGGGATGTTGCAGATGTTGCGGACGACGAGCGAGTAGTCGGCGGCCTGGCCGACCTTGGCGGCCGGGGTGCCGCCCCACTCGATGCTGACCGCGGGCTCCTGGCGCCCGGCGGGGTTGTCGGCGGTGACGCTGGCCTCGACGGGCTGGCGCTCATCGACGGGCTTGAGGGCCGTCGCCGGGGGGCCGTCGCTGCCGACGCCACCCGCGGGCGGGGGCGGCGGCGCATCGCCGGGCAGGCGGC
>CAZVZK010000054.1:0-62083 GCA_964630925.1 uncultured Alcaligenaceae bacterium | reverse complement strand
GATGGCCCGTCTTCCCTCCTCAACCCTCCAGGTAAGTCCGAAACACTAGTCTGTGCCTCTGTGGTGAATCCTCTTCCGCCTCCCGCTCACCGCGTCAAGGCGTACAGGACGGCGGCGCGGCCCACCTTGAGCGCGCTGTCGTGGTCGTGGCTGATGCAGTCTGTCGAGGCGTGCTTCTCCAGCGCGCAGCCGATGTCCACCTTCGTGTACAGGATCACCCAGCGGCCCTTGTACTTCAAGCCCTCCAGGGCCGGCGGCAGCGACTGCATCTCCGGCCGGCCGCCGGCCTTCGGCACGCGCCGGTTCACCCGCGTGATCGCCTCGCCGTTCAGCTCCTTGCCCCACAGCCTGTCGTCCGCGGGCACCGGCTCCAGCGCCAGCTTCTCGTCGCCGAACAGGGCCTCCACGAATTTGCGGAAGGAGGCGTCGAACTCCGTCGCCCCGCAGCAGGCGTCGGCCAGGAGGAGGCCGCCCGAGCGCAGGTTGAAGCGCAGCAGCTTCAGCTCCTCGCGGGTGTACTCGAACTTCTTGCGCCCGTGCATGTACAGGAAGCGGTGCGACGCGACGGCCTCGTCGCCGGGGAACATCGCCTCGGGCTTGAGGACCACGTCGATGCCGGCCTTGCGTGCCTCCAACATCAGGTTGCGCATGGCCTTCGGCGCCGGCTGCCAGTCGCCGTCGTGGCGGAGCTGGCCGACGCGGAAGAACCCGCGCTTGACCGGCTCCTTGGGCACGTCGCCCGCGATCTCGGCGCGGCTGAGGCGCGGCCTCGGCGCCTCCAGGCCGGTGGCGTAGGCGACGATGTTGGCCCCGAGCTGGAACGCCTTGAGCGCCTTCGAGCCGTCCTTCCGCTCGTTCGACTCCCAGTAGCCGGCCAGGGGCACGGGGCTGTAGACGGCGATGGTCTTGCAGCCGCGTTTGACGCCCTCCAGGGGGAAGTCCTTGGGTGAAGAGGCGAATTTCCCAGAGGCCATCCAGATCGGGTGTTCCGCCTCCAGCGCCTCCAACTTCGCGTCGGGGAAGAGGTCCTTGATGAGGCGGCGGAAGTCCTTGTCGAAGTCGGGGTGCTTGGCCTTGCCGCAGCAGTTCTCGGCGATGAGGAAGCCGCCGTTCTCCAGGTACTCCTTGAGGACCTCCATCTCCTTGCCGCGCGGGGCCATGACGTGGCCGTTGAAGTACACGATGGGCGTCTGGGCGAGCTGGGCGGCGAGCCTGCGGCGGGCGGCGGGGTCGGGGGCGTCGGCGTTGCGGATGTCGAACACCTGCCACGCGAGCGGCCTGTTCTTGAATATTTCCTTGCCACAGTAATCAGTGAGATTTTTCATATCGCTGCGCTTGTTGTTCCAGCCGGATGAGGTGACGGCGCCGTAGGCCATCTTGGAGACGAGGACGGGCGTGCGGCCCTTGGCGAGGAACAGCAGGGCGAAGCCGGTGGCCAGGACGGGCTCGCGGTCGAAGGTGTGGCCCGCCCCCGCGCCGGCCCAGGAGCCGTTGGCCCGCTGGGTCTTCGTGAGCCAGCGGCAGCCGACCTCGTACCAGTCGTGCCCGCCGAAGAAGCGCTGGCCGGAGAGGCGCCCGGCGCGTTCGATGCCGTAGAGGGCGTAGAAGGGCGAGCGGAGCCTGACGGCGTTCTCGTTGTTGATCTCGGCGGGGAAGTTGTTGCCGAGCCAGGCGCAGGCCTCGACGACGGCCTTGTTATCGACGTACTTGCCGCAGTCCTTGGCGCTGCCGTCGTCGAGGAGGACGGCCTTGCCCTTGGCGAGGTCGAGGCCGGTGATGAGGAGGTTGCACAGGCCGGAGGTGGTCATGGTCAGGTAGGCGCCCGACTTGCTGCGTGGGTCGTAGGCCCAGCCGCCGTCCTTGTGCTGGGTGTTGAGGTACAGGTCGCGGACGGTGGTGAGGGTCTTCTCGCTGACGGGGTAGCCGGCCTGGATGGCCTCGTGCAGGCCGAGCATGGCGTACTGCGTGTTGGAGTTGTCCTTGCTGGTGGGCGGGTTGACGTAGCCCCAGCCGTCACTCGTGAGGGCGGATTCGAGCCACTCGACGTTGCGTTTGATGCGTGGGGCGTCGTCCTTGTCGCCGGCGAGGCAGAAGACCATCGTCTGGAGGCCGACGACGTAGGTGTGGCGCGGTGTGACCTTGCGGAGGGCCTTGAGGCCGTTCTGGATGCACTTGTCTGTGGGGGGGACGCCGGCCTGGAGGAGGGCGAGGGTGGCGAGGCCGGTCCAACCGCCCTCGTAGCCGGCGCCGCCGGTCTGGGCCCATTCGCCGCCGGGCTGCTGCTGGCCCTTGAGGTAGTCGATGGCGTCGTCGATGGACTTCTTGACCTTGCCGACCAGCTCGTCATCGCCGGCGGCGGCGCGGCCGTCGTCGGCCTTGTCGTCGGCGGGCCGGGCGAGGAGGATGGGCAGGGCGACCGCGAAGAGGAGCAGGCAGAGGGAGCGTTTCATGGGACGGGCCTCGCGGGCGGAGTCTTCCCCAAGGCCATGATGCCCGAGCGGCGGCGCGAGGGCAAGGGGAGTGCTTCGCCCCCGGGCCGCCCACGCATCACTCCGGCACCTTCTTGTCGGCCCCCTTCACGCGCAGCACGGCCATCTCCGACGTGTGGGTGGTCTTCCCGATCGTCACTTTGAACCAGAACACCGCGTCGGCCAGCTTACCGTCTCGGGCCCAGACCGGGCTCGGGGGCGGCATCGGTCAGGCCTGCCAGGTCCACCGGAGCGCCCCGCGGGGCACCGCCTTCTTCTCCATCCGGTCCCGGCCCGGCTTCAGCAGCATCTCGTCGAGCCCGACGCGGAAGACCACCACCTCCTCACCGGGCTTGACCACGGCCGTCGCCTTCTTGGCCTCCTTGCCGTCCTTCCACCGGACCAGGCGCAGCTCGTGGAAGAAGGCGAGGCCCTCGACCTTGATCTTCTCCGCCCCGGCCCGGCCGAACAGGACGACGGGGCTGTCGAACCCGTCGGCGTATCCAAGGGGCACCTCGATCGGCCTGCCCGTGCCGTTGCGCACCACGCACTCCATCTCGCCCTTGGGGTTTTTCGGGTCGAGCTCCTTCACCGTGAACCGCACCTCGGCCACGACGCCCCTCTCCTTGCCCGGCGGGGCGGCCCCGCAGGCCAGGGCGGCGGCCACGAGAAGGAAGGCGCCCGCCCCCGCGCGTGTCATCGTCCGCATGGAATGTCTCCTCCGATGAGCCGGGGCCGCCATCCGGACCACGGGCCCCGAGGTGCATTCTCCCAGGGCAGCACGCGGGGCGGGGTAACGGCCCTGTAACAAGTGGGGCAAGGGCCGGCGACGGCGTATGGGCCACGATGGGTACTTGCCCGGACAGGCGGGGAGCAGGTCGTCCCAGCGGGCGGCCAGCCCTCGGAAGCTCACGAAGACGCCTCCGTTCTCCGGACCACCTCATAGGTGTGTTCACGCGCGAGGAGCAGAACCTCGTTGCGTGGGCGGCTGAGGATCACATCGAAGTTGGCGAGGACATCGTTGCCAAGGAGGTCGTCGTCTCCAGAATCGGGCGAAAGGAATGCCAGGAACGGCCCGCCGATGGTGACCATCTCCCCGGTCTCACGGACAAGCGTGACCGTGCCGGGAAGCAAGACACACGCTGCCTGGCCACCGACGCCTTCCACGGTGAAGGACGGGAGGGCCGACAGATCCACGCCGAGTTTGGAAGCCGTTGACAGCGAGAGGACCGTCCGGGTCGCCCCGCAATCGACCAAGAAATGCGTGGCCCTTGTTGCCGACGCCCTCACCGCGCCCAGCAGCATGGGACGCAATGCCCCTGTCGGCGTGGCGGCCCAGAAGCCTTCAATGCGCATAGACGGTGGGCCTCAGCACGGGCGGGACGTATTTCAAGGCGTAGCCGGGGTCATGAGGCTGCTGGGACTTTGCCCAGGCGAGAGCTTCCTCAATGGTGTCGGCGAGGAATGGGGTCTCGTTCGCCACGGCGACGTACTTGCCCAGGCAGGCCGGCAGCAGGTCATCCCAGTGCGCGGCCAGCCACTGATAATTCCGGCCGCCTGCGGCCAGCACCTCTTTAAGCCGTGCCACCTCCTCCGGGTCCGTGGGGCCAGGGAGGATCGGCTTCATGTCCGGCGGTGGGAGCGCGTCAGCCCTGCGAATGGTGTCTGTCATGGTCGCCTCCTTCCCACCCATTCTACCCGCCCCGTCCCTACCTCGCCATCGGCCCGACGCCTACACTAACCCTTCCGACAGCCTGCACCCACCGGACCAAGACGATGGCCTCCCATTACGTCCCCAACACCAAGATCCCCACCCTCGTCTTCCCCACCAGCGGGCAGGCCGCACGCCACGTCGCCCTCATGATCGAGTCCCTGATCCGCACCAACAACTCCGCCAGCAGGCCAACCGTCCTCGGGCTGCCCACCGGAAGCACCCCCGTCGGCCTGTACCGCGAGCTGATCCGCCTCCACAAGGAGGCCGGCCTCGACTTCTCCCGCGTCATCACCTTCAACCTCGACGAATACCACCCCATGCAGGGGGACGACCCGCACTCCTACCGCCGCTGGATGTACGAGACCTTCTTCAACCATGTGAACATCCCCGCCGCCAACATCCACATCCCGGACGGCTCCATCCCCGCCGAGGAGGCCGAGGACTTCTGCCTCCGCTACGAGCAGAAGATCCGCCGCGCCGGCGGCATCGACCTCCAGGTCCTCGGCATCGGACGCACCGGGCACATCGCCTTCAACGAGCCCGGCAGCACGCGCCACAGCCGTACACGCATGGTCACCCTCGACCCGGTGACGCGGCGCGACGCCGCCGGGTCGTTCTTCGGCGAGGAGAACGTGCCGCAGCACGCCCTGACGATGGGCGTCGGCACCATCCTCGACGCCCGCAAGATCGTGCTGATGGCCTTCGGCGAGCACAAGGCGAAGATCGTGCAGAAGGCCACGGAGGGCGGCGTCAGCGAGAACGTGACCGCCAGCTTCCTCCAGCAGCACCCCGACGCCACGTTCCTCCTCGACGAGGCGGCGGCGGGCGAGCTGGCCGCCGTCGCACGGCCCTGGGAGATCGGCCCGTGCGAGTGGACGCCGCCCCTCATCCGCAAGGCCGTCATCTGGCTCGCCCTCAAGGCCAACAAGGGCCTCCTCAAGCTCTCCGACGATGACTACCGCGAGCACGAGCTGAACGAGCTGCTGCGCGAGCACGGCCCGGCGAGCAAGCTCGGCCGCCGCGTCTTCGAGGAGATGATGGCCACCATCTGCCACAACCCGGCGGGGCCGGCGCCCGAGCCGCGGACGGTGCTCATCTTCAGCCCACACCCGGACGACGACGTGATCAGCATGGGCGGGACGCTCATCCGCCTGGTCGAGCAGGGCCACCACGTCCACGTCGCGTACATGACCTCCGGCAACATCGCCGTCTTCGACCACGACGCGCGGCGCTTCGCCGACTTCGTGGTCGAGTTCAACCGGCTGTTCAACATCGACCGCGACCAGACCGAGGCCGTCCGCGAGCGCGTCCTGACGTTCATGGACGCCAAGACGCCGGGGCAGCCGGACTCCGGCGACCTCCTGGCCATCAAGGGCCTGATC
The DNA here is from genome assembly GCA_964630925.1 of uncultured Alcaligenaceae bacterium. GTDB lineage: Bacteria > Planctomycetota > Planctomycetia > Gemmatales > Gemmataceae > RGDT01. Next base: position 56,519 of record CAZVZK010000054.1, on the reverse strand, counting down.
CGCTCCACCGAGGCGCGGGCCGCCGCCCTCGCCTGCGGCGTCCCCCAGTCGCGGCTGGAATTCATGGACCTGCGTTTCTACCGCACCGGCACCATCGCCAAGGCGCCGATCCACCCGCAGGACATCGAGGACATCGTCGCCCTGCTGGAGCGCCTGCGTCCGGCGCAGATCTACGTCGCCGGCGAGATGTCCGACCCGCACGGCACGCACCGCACCTGTGCCGAGGCGATCTTCGAGGCGGTGCGCCGCGTGCAGGCCAAGGGCCAGCACTTTGAAACGTGGCTGTACCGTGGCGCGTGGGAGGAGTGGGAGCCGCACGAGATCGAGCGTGCCGTGCCCCTGGGCCCCGAGGACGTGCAGAAGAAGAAGGAGTCGATCTTCCGGCACCAGTCGCAGAAGGACCGGGCGATGTTCCCCGGCGGGACGGACAAGCGCGAGTTCTGGCAGCGTGCCGAGGACCGCAACCGGCAGACGGCGCAGACGTACGACCGCCTGGGCCTGCCGGAGTTCTACGCCCTGGAGGGCTTCGTCCAGTGGCGCGGCGGCGCCGTGTGAGCCGCTTGTGACCCGGCCTGCGCCGGACTACAACAGGGTGAATCGGGGGTAGCGTTCTGTCCACGTTGCCTCGGCAGGTGTCGTCCCATGGCTCAGCCGCTCGGAGAACGGGACCGGCTCTTCGGCGCCATCGCCGTTGAGTTGAACCTCGTCACCCGTGAAGGGCTCGAGGCCGCCCTCCGTGCCCGGGTGGCGGGAGAGGCCGGCTCGTTGGGAGACATCCTGACAGTTCGGCACGCCCTCCCCTGCCGGGCCCGTGAGCTGATCGACGCCTTGCTCGATGAGCACTCTCACCAGGAGCAGTCCACTTCCCCGCTCACGGTGGACCACGTGCCAGCCGGGATCCTCGAAACCCAAGGCCACACGGGCGAGGCCGACCCACCCGCGGCGAGGCCCTCCGCCGGCCGCTTCGTGGTCCTCCGCCCCCATGCACGGGGCGGCCTCGGTGAAGTCCTCGTCGCCCGGGACGAGGAGCTCGGCCGCGAGGTCGCCCTCAAGCAGATCCAGCCGCGATACGCGGGGGACGCTGCCAGCCAGGCGAGGTTCGTCCGTGAGGCCGAGGTGACAGGAGGGCTGGAGCACCCCGGCATCGTCCCGGTCTACGGGTTCGGGTGGCACCCCGACGGCCGGCCGTTCTACGCCATGCGATTCATCCGGGGCCATAACCTGGGTGAGGCCGTCCGAAGGTTCCACGGGACGGGCCCGCTCGACGAGGGCGAGCGCCAGATCGAGCAGCGGAAGTTGCTCGGGGCGTTCATCGCGGTCTGCCAGGCCATCGGGTACGCCCACAGCCGCGGCATCCTGCACCGTGACCTGAAGCCCGAAAACGTGATGCTCGGGGCGTTCGGCGAGGTGCTGGTGGTCGATTGGGGGCTGGCCAAGGCGCTCGGGGCGGCCGACACCGAGGGCGGCCCCGGTCCGACGTCGGCGTCGGGCTGCGATCATGCCACCCAGGCCGGTGCGGCCCTGGGGACGCCGGCCTACATGAGCCCGGAGCAGGCGAGCGGGCGGCACGACCTCCTGACCCCGGCCAGCGATGTCTACGGCCTCGGGGCCACGCTCTACTGCATCCTGACGGGGGTGTCGCCGTTTTCGGGCGGGGGCGTGGCCGAGGTCCTCGGACGCGTGCGGCGGGGCGAGTTCCGGCGGCCGGCCGCCCTCGCGCCGGGCCTGCCCCCGGCCCTCGACGCGATCTGCCTCAAGGCGATGGCGCTCGAGCCGGCGGCGCGTTACCCCTCGGCGCAGGCCCTGGCGGCCGACGTGGAGCGTTGGCTCGCCGACGAGCCCGTGTCCGCGTACCGCGAGCCCTTCTGGCGGCGGGCGGCGCGGTGGGGCCGCCGGCACCGAACGCTGGTGGCAGGCGCCGCCTCCTTGCTGGTGACCGCGGTGGTGGCCCTTTCGGTGGGCCTCGTCGTGGTCTCCCGGGAGCGGCACGAGAAGGCACTCGCCCACGAGCGGGCGGAGGCCAACTTCCGGCAGGCGCGCGAGGCGGTGGACACCTACTTCACCCTGGTCAGTGAGGAGGAGCTGCTCCACGCCCCCGGTCTACAGCCGCTCCGCCGCAAGCTGCTGCTCTCGGCCCTGAAGTACTACAAGGGCTTCGAGGAGCAGCACCGCGACGACCCGGCGCTGGTGGCGGAGCTGGCGTCGGCATACCTCCGGGTGGGCGCCATCTCCACCGAGGTGGGTCTGAACAAGGAGGGCGAGGCCGCCCTCCTCGACGGGGCCCGCCTGTTCGAGCAGATGCTCGGGGCGGCGCCCGACGAGGAGGGGCTGCTCGCGGGCCTGGCCCGCTGCCGCGTCGCCCTGTCCTACGTCCGGGTGTTCGGGGGGAGGCCGGCCGAGGGCGAGGACGCGGCCCGCGAGGCGCTGCCGCTCCTGGAGCGGCTCGCCGCCGGCCCATCCCCCGTCGGGGAGCATCCGCGCCTCCTGGGCCGCGCCCTCGACCTCATCGCCGTGAGCCGGGCCATGCGCGGGCAGTCGGCGTCTGCCATCCCCTTCAGCGAGAAGGCCGTCGCGGCCCTGGACGGGGCCGTCCGGGCGTCCCCCGACGACGCGGAGACGCGCCGCCTCCTGGCCCTGGCGTACAACAACCGGGCGACGATGGAGCAGCTCCTCGGCCGGCTGGACGAGTCGGTCCGGTTCATGGGGCAGGCGATGCCCCACTTGCGGCGGCTCGCGGAGAGCCAGCCGCGGAGCGCACGGCACCAGAAGGAGCTGGCCCGCGGGCTGAGCACCCTCGGCTATCAACACTTCTTGCTCGGCCGTCACGCGGAGGCCGAGAAACTGCTAAGGGTCGGGCTGGAGGGCATCGGCCGGCTGACGCGCGAGAGCCCCAGCGTGGCGGAATACGCGGAGGTGCTGGCCCACACGCAGGCGAACCTGGGAGAGGTGTGGGCCCGGCAGGGCCGGCCCGCCGCAGCGGCCGAGGCCCTCAACGCCGCGATCACGTTCTGGGAGGCGAAGCGGCGTGGTGGCCTCGGCAAGCTCGACCTCACCAACCTGTGCTGGGCCCATTCGGTGCTGGCCAGGGCACGCCACGAGTCCGGGGATCTCGCCGCCGCCGAGGCCGCCTGCAAGGAGGCCCGGGCGATCGACCCGAAGGCCCTGTCCCACCAGCGCAGGCCGTTGGATTGCCGCGAGCGGATGGTCCTGGTCCGGCGAGACCGCGAGCCTGGGCGGCAGAAGGCGGGGGACCTGATCGCGGCCCAGGGCCAGGTCGTCGCAGGCCGGGCGGCGCTGGAGGAGGGCAATCCGGGGAATGTCCTGATGAAGCAGGACTCCCTGCTCTCCGAGCTCCGCCTGGCCGAGCTCCACCTGTCGGCGGGCGGCCACGCCGCCGCCCTGGCCCTCATCGGCCGGGCCATCGAGCGGCAGGGGGAGCTGATCACGGGCCACCCCGCCTACTGGGGGCTTCAGGAGCAGCAGGCGATGGCCCACGCCTTGCTCGGACGGGCGCTGGCGGCCCGAGGGGACGCGGCCGGGGCCCTCGCGGCCGGGCGGGCGGCGGTCGCCCGGAGCGAGACGCTGGCCGGGAAGGATTCCGCCTACCTGTACGACGTGGCGGCACATCGCGCGGGGTGCATCCCTCTTTGCGGCCCGGCCGGCAGCCCGGGGGAAGGCGAGGGGCTCGCCGAGGGGGCGGTCGTCGCGTTGCGTCAGGCCGTGGCCGCCGGCTTCTCTAACGCGCACCGCCTCCGGACCGACCCGGCGCTGGCCTCCCTGCGCGGGCGCGAGGACTTCAAGTCCCTCGTGCGGGAAGTGGACGAGGCCAGCCGCAGGGGGAAGCCCTGAGCCCGGCCGGATTCAGCCTCTCATCGGCGCCGGGTCGCGTGGTGATGTCCGGGAGCGACGGGGCATGGCCGAGGCCAGGGCACACGGCCACGGTTGGGTCGGTCGATCTTCCGGCACCAGTCGCAGAAGGATCGCGCGATGTTCCCCGGCGGCACGGACAAACGCGAGCGTGGGGGGCCGTGTGACCCCTACCCCTACGCCGTCGGCTCCTCCGACGGCCGAATGAGGCACAGCAACACCGCCCCCAGCGCCACCACGCCCGCCGCGATGCCCAGCAGCGCCGGGCTCAGGTGGCCGTCCTCCGCCGGCAGCCAACCCGCCGCCACCACCTCCGCCTGATAGTAGGCGAGCAGCACCAACGCCGCGTTGTGCAGCGCGTGCAGAAGCATCCCCGGCAGCACGCTCCCCGAACGCCACGCCACCACGCCCAGCACCACGCCCATCAGCAGGCTCGGCACGAACCGCTCGACCGCCAGCAGTTGGCCGACGAACAGGTGGAACGCCGCGAACAGCAGCGAGGTCGCCAGGATGCGCTGCCAGGGGCGCAGGTCCGACATGGCGCTCCACAGGTAGCCGCGGTAGAGCAGCTCCTCGGCGACGGCGGGCAGGACGGCCATCATCAGCACGACGAGCCACGCCGGCACCGTGCGCCACGCCGCCGAGATGCCCCCGAGCTTCGCCAGCTGCTCCATCGGCAGGCTCGTCAGGCCCCAGGCCCGCGTGACGAGCGACGCCTCATGCACGAACGGCCACAGGCCGACGCCCAGCAGCACGGCGGCGGGCCACGCCGCCCATCCCGGGGCCGACAGGCGGAAGCCGCTCACCGGGCGCACGCGGCCCAGCCACGCGGCGACGAGCGGGAAGCCGGCCAGCAGGGCGACGCTCGCCCCGCCCGTCAGTCCCAGCTTGACGGCGGCCGACGCCCCGACGCGCGACAGGGCCGCCGTCAGCAGGAACGTCGCGGGGAACAGCACGGCGAGGCACAACAGCGCCGACGACGCGGCGGCGTGGGGGCTGGCCTCGGCGGGGCGGCGGAGCAGGTCGCCCCAGCCGCTCGACTCGCTGGAGACGACGGCCTCGGTGGCGAAGACCCGGGCGGCGACGCCGACAGCGGCGAGGGCGTACAGCAGCGTGATGAGGACGACGACGGACGCGACGGCGGGGGTGGCGGTGCCCTCCAGCACGTCGCGGGCCAGGAGGACGATGTTGAGCAGCGGCACCACGGCGAGGGGGCCGGCGAGCGGCAGACCAGGGAGGAGGGCCATCACGCCGGGCGTCATGCACACGAGCATGAGCGGGATGAGGTACGCCTGCGCCTCCTTGAACGACCGCGCGAAGCTGCACAGGGCCAGCAGCACCGCCGAGAAGAAGGACGCGAACAGAATGAGGAGTGCCAGCACCTGGAGGAGGACCCCCAGGCCGAACGAGCCGCCGAACAGCGCTTGCCCCAGGCCGGTGACGGACAGCGTGACGGCCATCGAGCCGATGTTGGCCAGCGCGGTGAGCATGGCGACGGCGAGGACGGCGATGTACTTGGCGAGGAGGACGCTGAGGCGCGGGATGGGGGCGGCGGCGAGGATCTCCAGCGTGCCGCGCTCTCGCTCGCCCGCCGTCAGGTCGATGGCGGGGTAGACCGCGCCGGTCATCGTCATCAGGATGAGGATGAGGGGGACGAGAACGGGGACGAGCTGCGAGCGGCCCGGCCCGGAGGCGGCCGGCAGCGCCTTGACGGACACACGCACCGGGTCGCCCCGCTGGGGGATCTTCATCAGGCCCAGGCCGCGGCCGATCATGACGGCGTTCGCCTCCGCCGTCAGCTCTTCCAGGTACCGGGCGGCGACGGCGCCGTAGGGGGAGCCGTCCTGGTACTCCAGCTCGACGTCCACGAAGAGGAGGTTCTTGGCGTCCATGTGGAGGGGGGTGTTCGCCCTCACGCGGGCCATCACGTCGATCCCGCCGCCGGCGAGGGAGGCGGCGGCGTCCTCCGGGACGAACCCCTCGACGTTCGGCTCGGGGCGCAGGTGCCGCGGCGTCCTCTTCTCGTCCTCCGGCGGGCTGCGCCGGTCACGCCACGCCCTGCCCATCTGCCAGTACTCGGACAGGAACCCGCCCTCCTTGCTTGAGGCGAAGCCGACGCGGTAGACCGGCCCCCTGGCGTCGGCCTTGTTGCCGAGGACGATCTGCTGGAGGAGGATCGCCAGGACCGGGTACAGTAGCAGCGGCATGAGGACGAGGGTGAGGATGGTCCGCCGGTCGCGCAGGCTCTCGCTCAGCTCCTTGCGTGCCAGCCGCCACAGCCTGCTCATGGGGCCACCCCCGTGATCCCCTCGGGGCGGCGCGCCTGGGCGTGCAACGCCGGCGCCGGGCGCACCAGGCCGATGAACATGTCAACGAGCGAAGACTGCCCAGTCCTCTCGCGCAGCTCGGCCAGCGTGCCCTCGCTCACCAACCGCCCCTCGTGCATCAGGCCGAAGCGGTCACAGAGCCGCTCGGCCTCGTCCAACCGGTGCGTGGTGAGGATGACCGACTTGCCCTCGCCGCGCAGGTGCTGCACGAACTCCGCCACCACCTGGCTGCCCAGCACGTCGAGGCCGAGCGTCGGCTCGTCGAGGAGGAGGACCGGCGGGCGGTGGATCAACGCCCGCGCCAGGTTCACCCGCTGCTTCTGCCCCGTCGAGAGCGTGATGCACCGCCGATCCAGCAGCTTCTCGACGCCGAGCAGGACGGAGAGGCGGTGCAGCTCGCCCTCAGCATCGGCGGGCGCGACGCCGTACAGGTCGGCGAAGAACAGCAGCATCTCGCGGACGGAGAGGTGCGGGTACAGCCCGGCGCTGGACGAGACCAGCCCTACCCGCCGTTTCACCTCGTCGGGCTGGTCCTGCGAGTTGAAGCCCTCGATGATCGCCTTGCCGGAGGTCGGGCGCAGCAGGCCGAGGAGCATGCGCAGGGTGGTGGTCTTGCCGGCGCCGTTGGGGCCGAGCAGGCCGTACACCTCGCCCGGCGCCACGGTGAACGACAGGTCATGGACGGCGACGACCGTGCCGCCGCCGGGCACGGCGAATCGGCGGCCGAGGCCCTCGACCTGGATCATCCGGCGGTCTCCACGCAGGCGCGTGGAGATTCTACGAATCCGGGCCGGCCGTGGCGGCGGCCGTCCGGCCCGGCGTCCGCGCCTGGCGGGAGGAGACGCGGGGCGGAGCGGTGGTCGGACCATTGCATTGCATTGCAGACCCCCTCACACAAACCTGAAATGAAGACGGTTGAGGCGTGTGAGCGCCACCACGTGCCGATGCCCGCCGGTTCCCGCCTCGGATGGACGCGAGGGGGCACGCCGGACCGCGTCGATCCCTGTCCTTTCTCTCGTAGGTCGTGGTTGAGACCGGCGTCAGCCGGGCGAAGCCCGACGCGCCACGCCCCGCCCCGCGTCAGTCACCTGCCCACTCCCTGCGGAAGTAGGCAGGTGACTGTCGGCTGTTGGAGCCGCTGCGGCGACGTTTCGGTGGCCCAGGGTGAGGCTTTGCGAACCCTGGGGACACGACAACACCCCGACCCGCAACCCCCCGACCCATCACTACGACGCCCGCCGCCCCCTCAGCATCCCCACCGCCTTGTCGATCCGCCGCGCCCGCGTCTCCGCCTTCTTCGCCCCCACGACGGCCTCGGCATGCTCCCGCCGGTGCGACGGCGGCAACTTCTCCCAGACCTCCCGCAACCCCGCCCGCGCGATGGCGGCGAGCAGATCGGCGGGCGGCACCACGTCGGGCTTCTTCTTCGGGGCCATCCGGCCGTCGCCCATCTCATACGCCTGGGCCAGCCGGCCCAGCACCTCGGCGTCGATGTCGGACGCCCCCGTGATGTTGATGCGGTGCGTCAGGCGGTCGCCCTTGGCGGTGCCCCCCGAGTCGATCAGCCGCGGCGTGAACGGCTCGGCGCCGAGTGCGAGATTCAATTCGAGCCGTGACTTCGACGCGGGCTTCAGTTCGGCGAAGACGTGGGCGCGGTACAGCGGCACGATGGTCTTGCACGGGCACGCCTTCACGTCCGGCCCCAGCGCCAGCCCGGCTCGCAGCAGCGTCTCGTACAGCGGCACCAGGCCCGGCCTGTCGGCGAACATGGCCGTGACCAGCGCCTCGGGGTCGTACGTCACGCGGCCCGGCTCGCCCGAGGCACGCTCCACGATCCAGTACTGATCCATCATCCCCAGCCCGTGGACGGCCTTGAGCCACGCCTTGCGTTCGCCGTCGGACGCCGGCCCGTCCTTCTTCACCAGCGCGATCCACTGCGCCAGCGTGCGCCCCGTGCGCGCGGGCATCTCCTCCAGATGCCTGTCCTCCATCGCCAGGGAGGGGTGGGGGCTGTAGAGGGATTTCTTGGCCTTGGCCATTGGACACGCTCCTCGCCGGGACCGCGGAAGCGTACCACCGCGCCGCCCGGCCCGCAAGGCTGGCCGCCGATGGGCCGCGATGCGCCCTTGAAACGCGGGCCGAGGGCTGGAAGTATACACCTTCTGCCCGCACATCCCGGAGAACCCGCGCATGTCGCGTCTCTGTCTCGCTCTGCTGCTCGCGTCCGCCCCGCTCGCCCAGGCCGTCAGCCCCCCGCCGGCGGCGAAGGGCGCCACCATCGCCCACATCAAGGTGTCCGGCGGCCTGTCCGAGCAGGCCCCGGCGACGGACCCCCTCGGCTCGTCGCTCACCGAGACGTTCAAGCAGAAGATCGACCGCCTCAAGAAGGCCGCCGACGACAAGGAGGTCAAGTCCGTCCTCCTCGAGGTCAACGGGGTGGCCGCCGGCTGGGGCAAGATCAACGAGCTGACCGCGGCCATCGCGAAGGTGCGGGCGTCCGGCAAGAAGGTGCACGCCCTCATGGAGTCGGGCGACCTCAAGGACTACGCCGTCGCCCTGGCCTGCGACGACATCGCCCTGCCCGAGGCGTCGTGGCTGATGATCACCGGCCTGCGCGCGGAGGTCACCTTCTACAAGAAGATGTTCGAGATGGTCGGCGTGAAGGCCGACTTCGTCATGATGGGCGACTTCAAGAGCGCCGCCGAGCCGTACCTGCTGGAGAAGATGAGCGACGCCAACCGCAAGCAGGTCACGGAGATGATCGATGATTTTTACGAGAATGAGGTCGTCGGCCGCATCGCCGCCGGCCGCAAGATGACGCCGGCCCAGGTGAAGAAGATCATCGACGAGGGCCCCTACGCCGCCCGCACCGCGCTCAAGCTGAAGCTGGTGGACCGCCTCGCCGACCTCGACGAGCTGGCCGACGCCCTCAAGAAAGAAGCCAAGGGCGAGGGCCTGAAGCTGGCGAAGGACTACGGCAAGAAGAAGGACGAGGACATGTCCATCGCCTCGCTGTACTCCAAGATCCTCTTCGGCGGCTCGGGCATCTCCTTCAAGTCGAAGAACCCCAAGGTGGCCGTGATCTACGCCACCGGCATGATCGTCACCGGCAAGGGCGCGAACAACCCGTTCGGCGGCGACGCCATGGGCTCCGACACGATGGTGAAGGCCATCCGCGAGGCCGCCGACGACGCCACCGTGAAGGCCATCGTCCTCCGCATCGACAGCCCCGGCGGCTCGGCCCTGGCCAGCGACCTCATGTGGAAGGAGCTGAAGCGCTGCAAGAAGCCGGTCATCGCCAGCATGGGCGACGTGGCGGCGTCGGGCGGCTACTACATCGCGATGGGCGCCAGCAAGATCTTCGCGGAGCCGGGCACGATCACCGGCTCCATCGGCGTGATCGGCGGCAAGCTGGCGATGAAGGGCCTGTGGGAGAAGGCCGGCATCACGAGCGAGGTGATCTCGCGCGGCGCCAACGCCGGCCTGTTCAGCGACGAGCCGTTCAGCGACGGCCAGAAGAAGGCGTTCAAGGCGATGATGGAGGACGTCTACGACCAGTTCCTCTCCAAGGCCCTGGCGGGCCGCCACGCCGCCGGGCAGAAGATGACACGCGAGCAGCTCGAGAAGCTGGCCGGCGGCCGGGTGTGGACGGGCCGGCAGGCGAAGAAGAACGGCCTGATCGACGAGCTGGGCACGCTGGAGGACGCCATCGCCGAGGCGGCGAAGCGTGGCGGCCTGCCCGCGGGCAAGGAGCCGGAGCTGCTGATGCTGCCGAAGTCGAAGAGCTTCCTCGACGGCCTGCTGGGCGGGCTGGGCGTGGCGGCGACGTTCCCGGAGATCGCGGGCAAGCTGCGTGGCATCGCGCCGCTGCTGGAGCTGCGCCGCGAGCCGGTGTGGGCGGTGGTGCCGTACGTGCTGGAGGTGAAGTGAGCTGATCACGGCTGTTGGTTTGGGTGGCCGGGGTCGGCTTTGAGACCCCGGCACGGGCGTGAGCGTGGCGGCCTCCGAGGTGCCAGAGCCGGGGTCTCAAAGCCGACCCCGGCCACGCGGAAATCGGACACCGACTGCGGGCGCCTGTATCAGTGAACCGGACGGCCCCCTCACTCACGGCGAACAGATCATGAGCCAGATCGCCCCTTCATCCCCCCCCGCGGGTGGGGATCTGCGAGCCTCGGACCACCCCGCCGTCAAGCAGTTCGCCCGCCACGTCAACCCGGCCTTCGTCCGCATGCTCGGGCTGCTCGGCTTCGGCCGCCTCTTCGAGCGGGCGCGCGACGTGTGGATGTGGGACCACCAGGGCAAGCAGTACATCGACTTCCTCGCCGGCTTCGGGGCGGTGGCCCTGGGGCACGGCCACCCGCGCATGATGGACCGCCTGCGGCGGTTCCTGTCCGAGGACGCCTTGAACCTCTGCCACCTCAGCCCCAGCCCCCAGGCGGGCGAGCTGGCGGCGGCCCTGGCCCGGCGTGCCGGCGAGGCGCTCTCGGTCTGTCTATTCTCCAACTCCGGCGCCGAGGCGGTGGACGCTGGGCTGAAACTTGCCAGGGCGGCCACGGGCCGCCCCGCCGTCCTGTACTGCCGACGCGCCTTCCACGGCACCAACCTCGGCGTGCTGTCGGTCATGGGTGACCCGCACCTCCGCGAGCCCTTCGAGCCGCTGCTGCCGGGGTGCAAGGCCATCCCGTTCGGCGACCTGCGGGCGCTGGAAGAGGCCCTCGCCAAGGGGAGGTTCGGGGCCTTCGTCGTCGAGCCGATCCAGGGGGAGGGCGGCATCAACCTCCCGCCGCCGGGGTACCTGGCGGCGGCACGGCAGATGTGCCGCCGTCACGGGACGCTGATGGTCCTCGACGAGGTCCAGACGGGGCTGGGGCGGACGGGGACGTGGTTCGCCCACCAGGCCGAGGGCTTCGTCCCCGATGTCCTGGTGCTGGCCAAGGCGTTGAGCGGCGGCGTGGCGCCGATCGGGGCGACCCTGACCAGCGAGGCCATCAACGAGCGGGCCTACGGGACGATGGACCGCTGCGAGCTGCACAGCTCCACCTTCGGGGGCAACGCCTTCTCCTGCACGGCCGGACTGGAGACGTTGAGCATCCTCGATGAGGAGGGGCTGGTGGCCAACAGCTCGGCCCGCGGGGAGCAGTTGCTCCAGGGGTTACGCCAACGCCTGCAAGGGCACCCGCTCGTCCGCGAGGTGCGTGGCCGGGGGTTGCTCGTCGGCGTCGAGTTCGGCCCGACCAGCTCGGGCCTGCTGAATCGCCTCTGCCCATCCCTGGTCGATACGATCTCGCGCGGCCTGTTCGGCCAGTGGGTGGCGATACGGCTGCTGGAGCGCGGCGTGGTCTGCGCCTTGACCTTCCACCGGTGGAACATCCTCCGGCTGGAGCCCCCGCTGACGGTGAAGGCCGAGCAGGTGGAGCAGGTGATGGACCTCGTCGCCGAGGTCCTGGAGGAGTACCGCGGCGTGGCGTCGGCCCTCCGCGACTCCACCCTGCGGATGCTGCAACAATTCCTGGCCGGATGGACGTTCTGACGTGAGAGGGGCCTGATGAACTTTCTGAAGCCGGAGCGGGCGGCCCTGGAGTCACTCCTCCCCGGGCTGGATGCGGCGCTGGCCAGAATGCCGCTGATGGAGATGGAGCGGCGGGGGAATCCGGCCATCGCCACCTTCCGGAGCCTCGGCGGGCCGGGGCTGCTCATCCCGACGCGGCTCGGCGGCCGGGGGGCCACGCCGTTGCAGGCCGTCCGCGCCCAGCGTGCCGTCGCCTGCCGATCCCCGTCGTTGGCGGTGGCGGCGACGATGCATCATTTCTCCGTCGCCAGCGTCGTGGAGATCAGCCCGGAGGAGCCGGGGCCGGAAGGGCAACTGCTGGCGGCCATCGCCGGGGGCAACCTCTACGTGGCGTCGGGCTTCGCCGAGGGGCATACCGGGGCCAGCGTCCTGACCTCCGCGTTGCAGGTGCGGCAGGGCGCGGGCGGCCTCGTCCTCAACGGCAGCAAGAAGCCGTGCAGCCTGTCGGCGTCCATGGACCTGCTCGCGGCCAGCGTGCCGCTGCCGGGCGGGGAGGGGCTCGCGGTGGCGGTCATCCCGGCCGACGCCCCCGGCCTGGAACGCCACCCCTTCTGGCACAGCCCGATCCTGGCGGGGGCGGAGAGCGACGAGGTGGTTTTCCACGACGTGCCGGTGGCAGCAGATTCCCTCTTCCCGGCAGGAGGGCCTGGCCGGGTGGACGCCCTCCAGGACCGGAGCTTCCTGTGGTTCGAGCTGCTGATCTCGGCCTCGTACCTGGGCATCGCGAGCGCGCTGGCCGAGCGCGTCCTTTCGGCGGGCCGGGGCGGCGCCGCGGAGCGGGTGACGCTGGCGGGTGAGCTGGAGGGCGGGATGGCCGCCCTGGAGGGCGTCGCGCGGGCGATGGAGGGCGGGGGGCGCGGCAACGACGAGCTGGCACGGATGCTGCTCGTCCGATACGCGGTGCAGGGGGCCATCGCCCGCGCCACGGATCTGGCCGTCGAGCTGCTCGGGGGGATGGCGTTCATCCAGTCGCCGGAGGTATCATACCTGCTCGCGGCCTCCCGCGCCCTGGCCTTCCACCCGCCGTCGCGTTCGGCCTCTGCCAGACGCCTGGACGAGTACATTACGGGCAGCCCGCTCGTTCTCGACTGAGAGTCCGCCCACCGGGGGTGACATCATGGCCCGCTGCGATCAAGGCTACATCTGCCATGTCTGCGGCGGCGAGGTGGAGGCGATCATCGACTCCGACCTCTACCTCGCCTACGTCCTCGGCGAGGTGCGCGAGGAGGAATTGCTGCGCCGGCCCGAGATGCACATCCGCTGCAACCCCGAGCGTGCCCAGTACATCAACGACCCCGCGTTCCCCCCCGTGGAGTGCCCGGGGCCGTTCGCCAAGGGCGGCCTCGATCCGGAGTACGTGGCCGCCGAGGAGGCCCGCATCACCGCGGGGTGGCGGCGGCTCCAGGAGATCCCTTCCTTGCGCATCCCCATCGGGGAGTACCCGCTGCGGCTATAATGAGGGATCACCGTCCTCCCGTGCCTCCACCGGTGTCCTCATGACCGCGAATGACCGCCGCCTGTCGCTCCCGCTGTGGGGCGAGAAGCACGCCGCCCCCCTCGCCCCGATGACCGCCGCCGAGATGAAGGCGCGCGGCTGGGACGCCGTGGACGTGGTTTTCGTCACGGGAGACGCCTACGTCGATCACCCCAGCTTCGCGATGGCCATCCTGGCCCGCACCCTGGAGGCCGCCGGCTTCCGCGTCGGCATGCTGTCGCAGCCCGACTGGAAGAGCGCCGACGCCTGGCGCACCTTCGGCCGCCCACGCCTGTTCTTCGCCGTCTCGGCGGGGAACATGGACTCGATGATCAATCATTACACCGCCAACAAGAAGGTGCGCAACGACGACGCCTATTCGCCCGGCGGCAAGATCGGCCTGCGCCCCGACCGCGCCACCCTGCCCTACTGCCACCGGGCGCGGGAGGCGTATCCGGGCGTCCCGGTGATCGCCGGCGGCGTCGAGGCGTCGCTGCGGCGGCTGGCGCATTACGACTACTGGTCCGACACCGTCCGCAAGAGCATCCTCCTCGACTGCAAGGCCGACCTCGTCGCCTACGGCATGGGCGAGCAGCTCATCGTGGACATCGCGAAGGGCCTGGCCGCCGGCAAGTCCGTCAAGGAGCTGCGCCACCTGCGCGGCGTGGCCTACATGCTGGGGGCACGCGACAGCGACGCGCTGCGGGGGAACATCCCCGAGGGCGCCATCGTCCTGCCGTCGTTCGAGGAGGTCTCGACGGACAAGAAGAAGTTCGTCGAGGCGACGCGTGTCATCCACATCAACACGAACCCGCACAACGCGAAGACGCTGATCCAGTACCACGGGCGCGAGGCCGTCGTGGTCAACCCGCCGACTTTGCCGCTGGACGAGGCCGCCATGGACCGGGTGTACGACCTGCCCTACACCCGCAGGCCGCACCCGTCGTACCGCGAGGCGGTGCCGGCCCACGAGATGATCAAGGACTCCGTGACGATCATGCGTGGCTGCTTCGGCGGCTGCACGTTCTGCTCAATCACGGCCCACCAGGGGCGGATCATCCAGTCACGCTCGGAGGAGAGCGTGCTGCGCGAGGTCCGCAAGATGGCGGAGGACCCGGAGTTCAAGGGCACCGTCAGCGACATCGGCGGGCCGACGGCCAACATGTACAAGATGGTCTGCACCCGCCCCGAGGTCGAGGCGCGGTGCAAACGCCTCTCGTGCGTCCACCCGACGATCTGCAAGCTGCTCGGCACCGACCACGGGCCGCTGATCGACCTGATGCGCAAGGCACGCACGGAGCCGGGCATCAAGAACGTGCTGGTGGCGTCGGGCGTGCGGATGGACCTGGCCCAGCTCTCGCCGCGGTACCTGGAGGAGCTGTCGGCCCACCACGTCGGCGGGCACCTGAAGGTGGCCCCGGAGCATACCGATTCGGTGGTGCTGGGGCTGATGAAGAAGCCGGAGAATAACAACTTCGAGGGCTTCGCGAAGGAGTTCAAGAAGGCGTCGCAGAAGGCGGGGAAGCCGCGGCAATACATCGTGCCGTACTACATCGCCAGCCACCCCGGCAGCGACGTCCACGCGATGATCGGCCTGGCCCTGTTCCTGAAGCGCAACGGCTATCGCCCCGACCAGGTGCAGGACTTCATCCCGGCGCCGTTCGACATCGCGACGTGCATGTACTACACCGGCATCGACCCGTTCACGGGCGATGAGGTGTACATCGCCCGGCAGTTGAAGGACCGCAAGACGCAGCGGGCGCTGTTGCAGTTCTTCAAGCCGGAGAACTACTTCGAGGTGAGGAGAGCCCTGATCGACGCGGGGCGGGCGGACCTGATCGGCGGCGGCTGCGACTGCCTGATCCCGGCGAACGCGCCACGCGAGGCCATTGAGGCGCGGCAGGAGAGGGCGAACGAGGGGCTGAAGGGCGACCACTACCATGCGGTGCCTACGCCTGGGAAGAAGCCTGGGAAGAAGAAGGGATACCGGCCGGGCCGGAAGTCGGCGGGGAGACAGGACCGGCGGAGAGGCTGACGGCCTGTCAGGTTCACCATCGGTAGAATGGCCCTGAGCCCGAGGGGCCTCCCCGATGCCACTACAAGACCACTTCCACCCGCCGCTCAGCCTCCGCCGCCAGTGGTCTTCGTTCCACCACGGCTGATCCCGCCGCCGGCCTGAACCGTGCCCTGCCGCAGGACTCCTTCGCCCAGCCGAGCGTCGAGGCCGACGTGAGCACGCCGCGTGTGGGGACGAGGCGGCGGCCGGCCGGGCTGAAGATCCTACCGTCGGGCAGCGCGTCGGTACAATGGCGGGCAGGCCCGGTATCAGGTGGACGATGACCGAACGCGATGCCTTCCTGCTGGCGATAGCCGAGAGCCCCGATGACGACGCCCGACGCCTCGTCTTCAGCGACTGGCTCGAGGAGAACAACGACCTCCCACGGGCGGAGCTGCTCCGCGTCCAGTGCGAGCTGGCATCCCCGAAGCTCGCCCCCGGCCGCCGCGACGCCCTCCGCCGGCGCGAGCGCGAGCTGCTCGACGCCGGCCGCCGTGGCTGGATCGAGGCGTGCGGGCTGCCTGTCGAAAGCGTCTCCTTCGAGCGCGGCCTGATCGCCCGCGCCCGGCTCTCCTCCTGGGACGGCGGGCGGACGCTCGACCCCGCCGCCTCGCCGTGGCTAGTGGCCCTGACGGAGCTCGACCTGTCCGGGCTGGGCCTCGGCGATGCCGGCGTGTCCGCGTTCGCCCGCACGGCACGCCTGCCCGCCCTCCGCAAGCTTCTCCTCAACGACAACGGCATCTCGGACGCGGGCGCCGCCGCCCTCGCCGGCGCAACAGGCCTGCCGCGCCTCGACACGGCCTATCTCTTCGGCAACGCCATCGGTGACGCCGGACGGGAGGCCCTCTGGGAGAGCTCCATCCTCTGGGCTACCCTGGATTTCGGCGAGCGTGCCGAGGGCTACTGCATGAGCCCCGGCGAGGCCGACGTGGCCCGGCGGCGGTTCATCCGCGAGGACCTGCTCCCCGTCGTCTCGCGGTACTTCGCCGACCACAAGCATCTGCGGTCGGCCATGCTGTGTGTCGCGCAGTACTGGGCCGACGAGGCCGACGACGCCGTCCACGCATCGCTGATCGTCAGCGAATTGGACACGCCCACCCTAAAGGGCGTGGGCTGGGAGCAGGAGGAGGGCGTGCCCGACCGCAACATCCCCAACACGCGCCTCGCCTCGGAGTACTACGAACGCCCCAGCTCGGCCGTCAGCCTCTACGACACCGGCACCCGGTGGGACGACAACAACGGCGCCATCCCCCTCTGGGCCGCCTTCGCCCCCGAGGGCGGCACCCAGGACACCAGCTCGCTCAGCGACAGCTACTCCCCCGCCGTCCTGTTCTACCGCCACGGCGGCCACGAGATCCTGCCGATGCTCCGCCCGTACCTCGACGGCGTCCGGCCCGAGTGGGGCTGAGAGGGGAGGTTGCCGCGATGCTGTTCCTCGCACTGAGCTGTTTCCAGGGCCGGCGGATGGGCGACGCCGCCGCGACGCTCCTCGCCCTCGCGCCGGGGCGGGTCGGCCTGCAACTGACCCCCGGCTGCGCCCCCGGCCCCATCGAGGCCGGGTGCCCACTCCGCACCCATCACGGCTTCACGCACAAGGCCCTGCGCACGCCGGTGTGGGACGGCCCCGCCCTCGTCTGGCACGGCGACAGCGTCCACCCGCCGCTGGGACGGAACGTGCCCGACGGCTGGCGGGCGCCGGACGGCGTGGTGATGGAGACCATGTACCCCGGCTACGCCGCCCTGTCGAACGGCGACCAGCTCGCCGCCGCGATGGACGAGGGCCGCTGGCTGGCCGTCGATGTCGCCCATCTCGACATCCAGCGGCACCACGGCGTCCTGCCGGTGTCGGTGTTGAAGCGGCTCATGGATTACCAGCGCGTGGCCGAGGTCCACGTCTCCACGAGCCACGAGCACCGCGACACACACGCGAAGATCGACCCTTCGGACTGGGGCATCGAGTGGGCGCGCGACCGCCTCCGGGCCGGAACACCGGTCATCCTCGAATGCTACATGCATCAGTTGGCCCACGAGGAGCGTCTCGAACAGGTCGCCGTCCTCCTCGGGCCGGGTCGATAACCGCCGTCACTTCTTCGCCGACGCGGCCCCGTAGTCGTCCTCCGGGTTGCGGATCATCGCGTGGATGTGGTCCGTCCCGCCCTGCGGGGCGTACTCGATCACCACCGCCGGGCCGTACACCCGGAATGAGGCCGCCTTCCCCTTCTCCGTCGGGCCGCTCCACGCGAACGAGGTGTCGCCGATCTTCCCCTTGATCGCCGCCATCCACGCCGCCGCCGACGCCGGCTCGCCGATGTTCACCCACACGCCGATCACGTCCAGCAGCAGCGTCTGCTGCTCCTTCGTCAGCGCCGACCCCTTGATCCCCTTCGGCTCGACCTTCCTGCCCTCCCGCCCCGGCCCCAGCAGCAGCTCCCCCTGAGGCCGCTCGCCGACCACCGCCTGAGCCCGCTGCTTCTCGTTCAGTGAGGCGAGCAGCTTGTGGGCGGCGTCGATCTCCTTACCAAGGGGCCGGACCTCCACGTCGCCGCGCTTGAACGCACCGGGCTGCGCCGCCGTGTGCGTCGGGCTGAGGACGAAGTTCTTGCCGACGACGGTGACGTTGACGCCGAGGTGGTGCCCGCCGAACTGCACCATCCACGGCTTCGCCTCCGAGGGCGTGCCGAAGACGGCGAGGTAGTACTGATCCTTCCCGAACATCGGCCCCTTGCCGCCCTTGCCCTTGCCGCCCTTCTCGGTCAACTTCTCGTCGCCGTCCATGATGTCGATGACCTTCTGATAGCCGTCCTTGCTGAGGACGGCGGCGACCAGGGCCATGGCCTTGTCGCGCTGCCCCTTCTTGAGGTCGCCGAGCCGCACGCCGTTGCGTTTCACGAAGGTGACGGGGAGGTTGGACCAGATGCGTTTCTTGTCGCTGCCGAACTCGAACACGGCCTTCTCACGCTGCGACTCGTCCAGGGTGGCGAGGAACACCTTGGCCGCCTCGGCGGCGCGGGCGGCGGGGGAAGAGTCCTTCTTGTCTTTCGGGCCGTCGGCGTCGGCCGCGGTGGTCGGCGGCTGCGACAGGGACAGCGCCGCGGCGATGAACAGGACGGCGCCGAGCGCGGCGGCGGCCTTCCGGCCTCCCTGTCCGGTGGTGGGCGTGTGTTCCGCACTCGTGTTCATCGGATTCTCCCGTCTTGGAGGGGCGGGGTGGATTGTACCGAGCGATCCGCCCCGCGTCCGGCCATCGCGCAGGTGAGCTTGCATCGTCCGAGGCATTTGGTATGACCGCCCCGATCAACCGACAGGCCGCGCGCCGATTTCACGCCCCCGCCCGGAGGAGGGACGCATGCCCGTTCGTACACTCGCGCTGGCGGGCGCCCTCCTCCTCGCCGTGCTGGCCGTCGCCGCCGGCCAGGCGCCCCGCCCCCTGGCCCCTGGTGATCTCCCTCCGCCCAAGGCCGACAAGAAGGACGCCGTGCCGGACGGGCCGGATATCGCCCCGCGCTGGTTCCCCGAGGGGCTGGACGACGCCGTCCCCGTGACGCTCACCGACGTCCTCCGCCTCGCCGTCGTCGCCAACCTCGACGTGGCCCAGGCCCGCCTCGCCGTCGAGCGGGCGCGGGTGGGCGTCTACCGCGCCGCCTCACGCTACCTGCCGAATATCGGCGTCGGCGCCCTGTACACGATGCACGACGGGGCCATCCAGAACACCCTCGGCAACATCTCCATCGTCAACCGCGACTCGCTCTTCACCGGCCTCAATTCGGCCCTGTCCTTCAGCATCTCCGACGCCATCTTCGCCCTGCCGGAGGCCAACCGCCTCCTGCTGGCCGCCCGCTTCGGGCAGGCCCGCGTCGAGAACGACACGCTCCTGCGCGTGGCCGAGGCCTACTTCACCGCCCTGCGCGCCCGCCGCCAGCTCGCCCGGCTGGACGAGACGCTGGACTTCCTCACGTCGGAGGAGGAGAGCGAGCTGCGCGGCAAGAGCAAGGGCCTGCTGCCGCTCATCACGGCGTTCGTCAAGGCGGGGACGGCGCTGCCGTCCGACCAGACGCGCGTCGAGGCCGACGTGGTCCGCCGCACGGCGGAGCGCATCGCCGCGCTGGAGGCGGTGCGTGTCGCCGCCTCGGAGCTGTCGCGGCTCCTGCACCTCGACGCCTCGCTGATGCTGCTGCCGGCGGACGACTTCCGCTGGCCCATCCCCGTGCCGGGGCACCACTGGCAGGGCCTGCCCGTGGAGGTCCTGGTGGCCGAGGCGCTGCGGGGCCGGCCCGAGCTGGCGGAGAACGCCAACCTGCTGGAGGCGGCGGTGGCGCGTTACCGCGCCGCGAAGTGGCGTCCGCTGGTGCCGACGGTCATCGCGAACCTCGCCTCGGGGGCGTTCGGCGGGGGGCCGGCCGTGGTGGGGCGTACCGCCGCCGGGGCCAACATCCTCGGGAACTCCGGGGTGATCGCCGACTTCAAGAGCCGCCTGGACATCGACATCGGCCTGCAATGGCGTCTCGACGGCCTGGGTGTGGGGAACATCGCGGCCATCAAGGACGGGCGGCTGGCGGTCGATCAGTTCCGCGTGCAGCAGATGCAGATCCAGGACCTCGTGGTCAGCCAGGTGGTGCAGACGGCGGAGCAGATCCGCCGCGGCCGGCAGCGCGTGCAGGTGTGCCGGGCCGGGCTGTTCGACGACAGGGATCAGCCGACGGGCGCGGTGTACCGCTCGCTGCGTCTGAACTTCATCCGCATCAAGGGCGGGCAGGGCCTGCCGCTGGAGGTGCTGGACTCGACGCGGCGGCTGAGCGACGTCCTGGCCGTCTACGCCGACGCCCTGACCGACTACGACCGGGCGCGGCTCCGCCTGCTGATCGCCCTCGGGCAGACCGGCGCGGCGCTGGAGGCGGCGACGCCGCCGACGCCCTGACGGCCCGTCTTGTGTGTGGCGGCGTCCGCGTCCGCGGCCGAGCCCCGCCTATCCCCCCTGCCGGGCCGGCGTTACAATGGGAGGCGAGCGGCGCGGCCACGGGCACGGCGGGAGGTGCGCGGTGAACTTTTCTCAACAGCCCGCCTCGACGCAGTGGGCGGCACTGAAGTTGCGCGGGGAGGTCATCGCGGAGGTGTGGTTCAAGCCGGAGGGCGAGCCCTTCGCGCTGGCGTTGCGGATCCCGCGGGAGAGCTTCGACATCCCCGGCGTGGGGCACCGGCTGACGGCGGAGGGCCTGCTCAAGGCCGTCGGCGTGGCGGCGGCGGACGTGGAATCGTGGTGCCACGGAGGCAGCGCCGATCCAGGCGTGTCCGATCTGGGGCGGCCGCTGGCGCCGCCCCCCGCGGGTTTCACCCATCTGACCCTGGCCGTCAGCCTGCGGGCGACGCCCCCCGCCGTCCCGCCCGAGGTGGCCCCCGTGCCCGAGGCCGAAGACGACGCGCTCAAGGCGAAATGGCAGGCGTTGGAGGCGCGTTGGAACGCCATCCTGGCCGTGGAGGCGAGCGTGGACATGCTGCGGATGAGCATGGAGTCGCTGCGGGCGGAGATGGAGGCCGCGGCGAGCAGGACGCTGAGCACGGAGGAGAAGTTACACGCCCTGGGGTCGGACGTGGCCGCGTGGACCAAGGCGAAGGCGCGTCTCCACACCGCCCTGCCGAAGGCGAGGGACTTCATCGGCCGCGCCACCTGGGCTGCGGGCACGCCGGAGAGGAAGCAGCTCGAGGAGGTCGTCAACGCCTACCTCAAGACGCGGGCGCCTTACGACGGGATGGCCCGATTCGCGGAACAGCTCGAGATGCTGCTCAAGGACCGGCAGGTGCTGTCGTCGCTGGGCGTGTCGGTGCAGCAGGAGTGCAAGGGCATCGCCGCGGCCGTGCAGGGGGCGTTGCGTACGCTGCAGGGGAACGCCGCCGCGAAGGCGACGAAGCAAAGAGGTAGGACGTCGTAGCGAGAGGGGTGATGGAGCGTGAGCGGCGCTGGCCCTGAGGCGAAAGGCGGACCAGACGCCGGGCGACGGCCGAGGGCGACAAGAGGGGACGGCGGCTGATGAGGAAGCGGACACTGCGGCGGATCGAGGGCCTGCTGACCGGCCAGGACGGCGCCTGTGCGGAGGCGGCCGCCCCCGCACAGGCGTGCTGCGTGCACTCGCTGGCGTCCGAGCCCGGCCCGGTGGGCTACCGGTGTGCCGGGGGGCGGCACGCGGCCCGGCACGCATTCCGTCGCTCTTGGATCCAAAGACAGGGCGTCACACGGCGGAGCGGTGGGATGAGGGAGACGTGCGAGGAGAACGGGCCGACGCCGGGGAGGCGGTGGGAAAGGAGATTGCGAAGCGGGGGCGAGGGGGCTACGATGCCAACATCGGGGCATGCCGGCAGCCGGCTGAGCGAAAGAAGAGGCGCGGCGCCACCGGCGGGGCGCCGGTGGCGCCGGGGCAGCTCTCATACACCGAGGCGAAGGTGATGTCGGAAGAGGCGGGCAGAGGGTGGGGGCCGGGCCGTGCGGCCTGGCTCCTGGCCGTCGCGGCCGTGGCCGCGCTGGCCTCCCTCTGGGCCTGGTGGCGCCCGTCCAACGGCCCGGCCCCACCGGCCGAAGCCAACCCCGACCCGAGGCTGGCCTACAAAGGGCCGTACCGGAACATCCACCCGGATGTCCCCTACGTGGGGGCCGCCGCCTGCCGGGCCTGCCACGTCGAGATCGCGGAGGCCTTCGCACGGCACCCCATGGGCCGCTCCCTGTCCCCGATCGCAAAGGCGTCCGCCACCCAGCCCCCGCCGCCGGCCTCGCCGTTCGAGGCGCTGGGCCGACGGATGTGGCTCTCCCAGAAGGGGGGGGAGACGTTTCACCACATCGCCGCCTTTGACGGCGAGGAGAAGTTGTACGAGCAAATCATGGAGGCGAAGTACGTCGTCGGGTCGGGGACACACACCTTCTCCTACCTCGACGAGCGCGACGGCTTCGTCTTCGAGACCCCGATCACGCATTACACGCGGAATGGCACCTGGGGGCTGTCACCGGGATTCAGGGAGGAATTGGCGCACGGGCGGCACATCACGACCCCCTGCCTCCAGTGCCACGCCGACGGGCTGAAGGTGGCCCCCGGATTCTCCGACGGGAAATTCGCGCCCGGCGTGTTCACCCACCACGCGATCGGGTGCGAGCGTTGCCACGGGCCGGGGGGGCTGCACGTGAGCGAGCGCGAGGCGGGCGTCCCGCTGGAGGCGCCCCACGACACGGCCACGGTCAACCCGGCGCGTCTGGCCCCGCCCCTGCGCGACGCCGTCTGCCAGCAGTGCCACCTCCAGGGGGCGTTGCGTGTCGTGAGCGCGGGGCGTGACATCATGGACTTCCGGCCGGGCCTGCCCCTCGAGCGCTTCATCAACGTGTTCGTGCTGCCGCCGGACGGCGAGGGGGCCAAGCTCGTCAGCCACGCCGAGGAGATGCAGGAGAGCGGGTGCTTCCGGGGTACGGAGGGCCGGCTCGGCTGCATCTCCTGCCACGACCCCCACTCAAAGCCCGAGCCCGCCGGGCGCGTGGCCTTCTTCCGCGAGCGCTGCGGCCGCTGCCACGACGGCCCCGGCAAGAAGCAATGCTCCCTCCCCACACCCGCGCGCGTGAAGCGTGTCCCGAATGACAGCTGCGTCGAGTGCCACATGCCGTCGCGGGAGGCCAAGGACGTGGCCCACATGGCCCTCCACGACCACCGCGTGCCGCGGCGGCCCCCTGCCCCTTCACGCCCGATCCCGCCGGGGGCCTCCGACGGCCCGATGAGCCTCCGGAGTTTCTTCGCGGCCCGATTCCCCGAGGGCGATCCGGGTATGGAGAGGGATTCCGGGGTGGCCGTGGCAGAGGCCGTCGGGCTGGGCCGGCGGGAGGAGCTGGCCCCCCGGGTCGCCGTCGGGCTCCGCGTCGCGCTGGGGCGTCTGGAGGCGGCGGCGGCGCGAGATGCCAGGGATGTGCCGGCGTGGCTGGGGCGCGGGGTGCTGCACCGTGCCCTTGGTGACGACGCGGCGGCCCAACGCTGCTTCACCCACGTCCTGACACGCGAGCCGAACAACGCGCACGCCCTCATGGGGATGGGGGCCCTGCTGGAGGCCCGGCCACAAGAGGCGTTGACGTATTTCCGCCGCCTGGCCCGGGCATACCCGCATCAACACACCCGGAGGCTGGGGCTGGCGGCGGTCCTCCTCCACACCGGGGACGCGGCCGCCGCGGAGGCGGAGGCCCGGGCGTGTGTCGAGCTGGCGCCGGGCTCCACGGCCTATCGCTTCCTGCTGTGCAGGACGCTGGTGGCTCAGGGGAAGTCCGCTGAGGCACGGAAAGAGATGTCGGTCCTCCGCAAGCTCCGGCCCGCCAAACTCGGGGAGTACGAGGAGTGGTTCAAGCGGGCCGTCGCCGGCGGGTAACCGCGTGCGAGGGTGCGGCGGGGGGGCATCGGATCGGCGTGGCCTGCCCATGCGAGTGACGGCGATTCCTGTGGCCCTCGGGCGTGCCGGCCCGCACAATGCCGGCACGCCCCGAGGGCCCACCCATGTTCACCCGCCGCGCCTTCCTCGCCGCCCTCGCCGCCGCGGCCGCCCGCGCCGCCGCGCCCCCCTCCTCCGACCCCGCCGACCTCACCCTCGCCGACGCCGGCCACCTCGTCCGCACCGGCCGCCTGTCCCCCGTCGAGCTGACCCGCGCCTGCCTGGCCCGCATCGAACGCCACGACGGACGCCTCAACGCCTTCGTCACCGTCACCGGCACCCAGGCCCTCGCCGACGCCCGCGCCGCCGAGAAGGAGATCCGCGCCGGGCGCCTCCGCGGCCCCCTGCACGGCCTGCCCATCGGCCTCAAGGACAACCTCGACACCGCCGGCCTCCGCACCACCAGCGGCGACTTCAAGCTCCGCACCCGCATGCCAACCGCCGACGCCGACTGCGTCCGCCGCCTGCGCGAGGCCGGGGCCGTGTTCGTCGGCAAGCTGAGCATGAACGCCCACGCCATCGGCTACGACTCCGTCAACCCGTTCACCGGGCCCGTCGGCAACCCGTGGGCGCCGGACCGCATCGCCGGCGGCTCGTCCGGCGGCTCCGCCGCCGCCGTCGCCGCCGGCATGTGCCTCGCCGCCCTCGGCACCGACACCGGCGGCTCCGTCCGCCACCCCGCCGCCTGCTGCGGCCTGGCCGGCCTCAAGCCCACCCACGGCCGCGTCAGTCTGCGCGGCGTCCTCCCCCTCGTCTCCAACCTCGACTGCGTCGGCCCCCTCGCCCGCACCGCCCTCGACTGCGCCCTCGTCCTCCAGGCCATCGCCGGCCACGACCCGAAGGACACCCACTGCATCGACGCCCCCGTGGACGATTACGTCAAGGCCATCGCGGCCGCCGTCGCCGGCCTGCGCCTCGGCAGGCCGAGGGGCCACTTCAACGGCCTGCACCCCGAGACGCAGACGCTCGTCGAGGCAGCACTGAAGACGCTCGCCGGCCTGACGAAGGGCGTCGAGGACGTCGAGCTACCGCGCTCGTCCCCCGAGCCGAAGCAGACGCAGAAGGAGTTCCGGGCCGCGGCGACGGAGAAGGTGTTCGCGGACATCGGCGTCCTGGTGACGCCGACGGTTTCGCACCCGGCGCACGAGATCCGCGAGGCGCGAATGGGCCGCGCCCCCGGCTCGGCGGGCCGGCACCTGGCGTTATTCAACCACTTCGGCTGGCCGGGCCTGTCGGTGCCGTGCGGCTTCACGAGGGCGGGCCTGCCGGTGGGCGTGCAGCTCGTGGCCGGCCCGATGAAGGAGGGCACGCTGCTGGCGCTGGCGTCGGCCTACGAGCGTCAGACGCCCTGGCACCGCCGCCGCGCCCCGCTGGGGTGAGGCTCATCCGCAGGGAAACTCGGGCAGTGCCCCGGCTCTGGCCAAGAACCCGGCTATTTCGTCCTTACCTTTGTCCGTCGCCCAAACCCACGCATTCCACCCACGCGAATCACGCCGGTCTGGAGCGGCCCCACGTTCAACCAGCAAGCGGGTAATGGGCAAGTTCCCTCGGGCGGCAGCGATCATCAAGGGTGTGGTGCCATCATCCATCGTGCCATCAATTTGTGCGCCGGCGTCAAGCAGCATCGCAACGACAACGGGATGTTCCCAGCTCACCGCCTGGAGGAGAGCGGAAAGCCCCCAACCTTCGCGGTGTTCCAGGTTCGGGCCGTGGGCGAGTACCAGTTTGACGACATCGACACGTCCGGCGGTTGCCGCACAAATGAGGGCAGTCGATCCGAAACTGTTGACCGCGTCCACGGCCGCTCCGTCGGCGAGAGCACGTCCGACACCGCGAAGATCGCCGTCGGACGCGGCCGTAAGCAACGCCTCGTTGGGGTGAACCATGATTTCGGGCTCGTCGGGATTCCGCCGCGCAGGCCATCTCACACCGCGCGCACCCGCCTGTCAAGGACAATCCGGGCGTTGACCAGGATGGCGTCAATCCAAAGGCTAGGGACAGACAAGGCCCCGCCCCGCAACCCGCGCCTAGCTGTGGGCTGTTGGAGCCGCCTCGGCGACGGCTGTTGGCTGTTGCCCCGGCCGAGGCTTTGCGAGCCCGGGGTGGTTGTGGCCCTCACCCGTCGTGCGTCATCTCCAGCACCGCCGCGTGCCACTCCTCCGGACGCAGCGCGTCCACCGCCGCCTGCACACGCACCATGTCGCGCAGCGCCATCTTCGGACGCGACAGGTCCGCCAGCTGCGCCCTCTCCAGGGGCCGCGCGCTCCACACCGCGTACACGCGTTCCAGGCCCGCCGGCGGCGTCACCTCGATGTCCGCCACCAGCAGCGGCACCCCCGCCTCCTGCCGCGTCGGCCGGTCCAGGCTCGTCGGCCACAGCACGTTCAGCGTCCCCGACGGCCCCACGTTGAACACCGTCAGGTACCCCGCCCGCCCGCACTCCACCAGCAGACGCACCCGGTCGCCGGTACGCAGCGTCACCCTGTCCGCCCCCTCCGGCACGCGCCGCAGGTCGCGCAGCGCCGCCCGCGGGTGCGTCCACCCCAGCGGCACGTACGCCCCGCCCGCCAGACGCTCCAGCGCCAGGCGCAACTCCGGCGGAGCCTCGCCCGGCCCGCCGGGCCCGGGCGTGTTGCTCGGCCCGCAGTGCGAAAGCACCGTCAGCACCATCTCCTCCAGCGCCCGGCTGGCCCGCGCCTCGCCGGCCAGCGCCGGAGGCGGCACCGGGGCCGCCCGCGACAGGAAGTCCGACAATTCCGCCGCCAGGGCCAGCTCGGCCTCGCTCGCCGGCGGCTCGCCCCAGCGCTCCAGGTCTTCACGAGGGTTCATAGTCCCGGCTCCAGATGCTTCCGCAGTGCCTTCAGCGCCCGGCACCGTAACACGCGGATCGCCGCCACGCTCCCGCCCAGCCGCGCGCTGATCTCCTCGTCGCGCAGCCTGTCGAAGTAATGCAATTCCACCACCTGCCGCTGCCGATCCGGCAGCCCCGCCAGCGCCGCCATCACCGCCATCGCCCGCCCGTCGCGCTCCGCGGCCTCGTCCGGAGACACCCGGTCGGGGATCGCCGGCAGCTGCTCGTCCGGGTCAGAGAACCCGCCCGGCTTCTTCTTCCGCAGCTCGTCGATGGCCCGGTTGCGGACGATGCGCTTGATCCACGCCAGCAGGTGCGGCACGGTCGGCCCCTCGGCCAGCAGCGCGTCCATGTTCTCGTTCATCCGCCGCAGCCCCGACTGCACGACGTCCGACGCCGCCGCGTGCCCGTCGCCCAGCTGCTGCCGGACAAGTGAGTGCAGGTACGGGCGCAGCCGGGTGAACAGCTCGTTCAGGGCGGCCCTCTCCCCGGCCATCACGCGGGCGAGGAGCGGCCCCAGGTGGTGCGGATCGCCGCTGGACATGGCCGGGCCTCCGGGCACTGTACGGGCGGCAGGGCGAAACATTACCACGCCGCCTCCGTCAGCGTATTATTTCCAGTGGGGGCGGGAGCGTCTGCCCCCTCCGCGCCCGCCTGAGGCCCTCATGCAGCAACACCTCCGCGGCTCCTTCAAGTTGTTCCGCCTGGCCGGCATCGACGTCCACCTCCACTGGCTGTGGTTCGCCGCCGTCCTCCTCCACGTCGGCATGTCCCACGCATCCCGGCCCCCCGTCTGGAGGCTCATCGAGGTCCTCGCCCTCTTCGCCATCGTCCTCGCCCACGAGTTCGGCCACGCCCTCGCCTGCCGCTCCGTCGGCGGCACCGCCAAGGACATCATCCTCTGGCCGCTCGGCGGCATCGCTTACGTCGCCCCCCCGCCCAGGCCCGGCGCCGTCCTGTGGAGCATCGCCGCCGGCCCCCTCGTCAACCTCGTCCTCATCCTCCCCTTCGGCCTGCTCTACCTCCTCTTCCCCGCCTCGGCGTGGCCCGACCTCAGCATCTTCTTCGGGCGCATGGCCGTCGCCAACGTCGTCATGTTCGTCTTCAACATGCTGCCCATCTTCCCGCTCGACGGCGGGCAGATCCTGCACGCCTCGTTGTGGTTCTCGATGG
This sequence comes from uncultured Alcaligenaceae bacterium, assembly GCA_964630925.1. Taxonomy (GTDB): domain Bacteria; phylum Planctomycetota; class Planctomycetia; order Gemmatales; family Gemmataceae; genus RGDT01. The sequence goes on along the minus strand of CAZVZK010000054.1, from coordinate 28,763 downwards.
GCCGCTGGGCCGCCCTCCAGGCCGCCTCCCTCGTCGGCCTCATCTTCGGCGCCCTGCTGTTCTTCGCCTCGCTGCTGCTCCTGCCCGGCTCCATCCGCCAGGGGTCGGAGGCCATGTTCGGCAGCACCATGCTGTCCTTCATCGCCCTATTCGTGACGATGCACTCGGCGGCGGCCTTCCAGATGTCCAAGCACGCCCTGCACATGGAGCGCCTGCCCCGCCACGGCGATTGCGCCTGCCCGGCGTGCTTCGCCGCCCCCCCCAAGGGCCTGTTCTGGCGCTGCGACGAGTGCGGCCAGTACTTCGACACCTTCGACAGCCGCGGCATGTGCCCGGCCTGCGGCATGTGGTACCTGCAGACGCGGTGCATCGCCTGCGGCGAGACGCACCACGTTGACCGCTGGCACGCCTACCGCCCCGGCGTCGGCCTCGCCCCCGAGAGTAGGGATGAGGGATGAGGGATGAGGGATGAAATCAAGCGGTCGGGGACGCCCGCTGGACGGCGGCGTGCCGATGCCGCCGAAGGTGCCGGAGTGAATCGTGGCGGCCGGCCTCCCTGTCGCGCGACAACAGTCCCGCCTGCCGCCACGACAACAGCCAGGAGCCGCCATGCCCCCCAGCCGCCGTGACCTCCTCGCCTCCGCCGCCGCCCTCGCCGCGATGGCCGCCGCGGACAAGCACGCGGATCTCGCCGACGCCACCGTCTCCTCCCTCCAGGACGCCATGAAGTCCGGCGAGACGGCCGCCCGCGCCCTCGCCGAGAAGTGCCTGGAACGCATCGAGGCCATCGACCGCAAGGGGCCCGCCCTCCGCAGCGTCATCGAGGTCAACCCCGACGCCCTCGCCATCGCGGACGAGATGGATAAGGAACGCAAGGCCAAGGGGCCACGCGGGCCCCTCCACGGGATCCCCGTCCTCCTCAAGGACAACATCGACACCGCCGACAGGATGCTCACCACCGCCGGGTCGCTCGCCCTCCTCACCGCCAGGCCGCCCGCCGACGCCCCGCTCGTCAAACGCCTCCGTCAGGCCGGGGCCGTCATCCTCGGCAAGACCAACCTCAGCGAGTGGGCCAACTTCCGCTCCTCCTACTCCTCCAGCGGATGGAGCGCGCGGGGCGGCCTCACCCGCAACCCCTACGCCCTCGGCCGCACCGCCAGCGGCTCCTCCTCCGGCTCCGGCGTCGCCGTCGCCGCCGGGCTGTGCCCCCTCGCCGTCGGCACCGAGACCGACGGCTCCATCATGTCCCCGTCCTCCTGCAACGGCATCGTCGGCCTCAAGCCGACCGTCGGCCTCATCGCGCGCACGGGCATCATCCCCATCTCGCGCTCTCAGGACACCGCCGGACCGATGACACGCACCGTCCGCGACGCGGCGATCCTCCTCGGCGTCCTGGCCTGCACCGACGCCGAAGACGCGCCCGTCCTCAAGGGCCGGGTGGCCCACGCCGACTACACGAAGTTCCTCAACCCCAAGGCGCTCAAGGGGGCGCGGGTCGGCGTGGCCCGCAACCTGTTCGGCAGCCACGACGCGGCCGACGCCGTCGCCGAGAAGGCGCTGCTGGTGTTGAAGAAGCTGGGGGCGGAGATGATCGAGGGCGTTGAGATCCCAAACCTGAGTGATGTCGGCACGCCCGAGACGACGGTCATGCAGTACGAGTTCAAGGCCGGCCTGGCGGCGTACTTCGCCCGGTTGGGGCCGAAGGCGCCGGTGCGGTCCCTCAAGGACGTGATCGCCTTCAACGAGCGCGAGAAGGCGAAGGAGATGCCGTACTTCGGCCAGGACCAGATGATCAAGTCGGAGCTGAAGGGCGGCCTCGACAGTTACGAGTACCTGGAGGCGCTGGCCCGCTGCCGGCGGATGATGCGTACCGAGGGCATCGACGCCGTCATGGACAGGCACAAGTTGGACGCCCTGGTCGGCCCGGCGGGCGGGCCGGCCTGCGTGATCGACCTCCTGTGCGGCGACCGCGGCGCCGGCGGCGCCTCGACGGCCCCGGCGGTGGCCGGCTACCCGAGCATCACCGTGCCGATGGGCCACACCTTCGGCCTGCCGCTCGGCCTCGCCTTCATCGGCAGGCCGTGGACGGAGGGCAAGTTGCTCGGCTATGCCTTTGCGTTCGAGCAGGAGACGAAGGCGCGCATCGCGCCGCGCTTCCTGCCGACGGTGGACCTGAAGGCGTGACGCGGCGCGGCGGCCTCCGTACACCATACGAAGCCCCACCTCTCCCCGGAGTCCCCCGATGCCGCGCCTCGCCGTCCTCGCCCTCCTGTTCGCCGCCAGCGCCTCCGCCGCCGACGAGAAGGAGCACGAGCTCATCACCAAACTCAAGAAGGCCGGGGTGAGGGGGCCGTTCACGCTGGTCGTGACGTTCCAGGTGAAGAAGGGCGAGGAGGGGGCGTTGATCGAGGCGGCGAAGCCGTGCATCGCGGCGACGCGCAAGGAGAAGGGCTGCATCACCTACGAGATGAGCCAGGACATCGGCGACAAGACGAAGTTCATCTTCTACGAGCGCTGGAAGTCGCCCGCCGACCTGGCGGCCCACCTCAACGCCGAGCACACGAAGAAGCTGGTGGGCAAACTGCCGGACCTGCTGGACGGCTCGCCGACGTTCGGCATCTACAAGGGCAGCGACGACTGACACGCCCGGAGGAGTGGACCGATGAGGAACGTCCTTGTTTGCGCCGCCGCCCTGTGCGGCCTGGCCCTGTCCGCCCGCGCCGACGACTGGCCGCAGTGGATGGGGCCGTATCGCGATGGCGTCTGGCACGAGAAGGGCATCGTCGAGAAACTGCCCGCCAAGATGTCCGCGAAGTGGCGCACCCCCATCTCTGGCGGCTACGCCGGGCCGAGCGTGGCCGGCGGCAAGGTGTTCGTCCACGACTTCAAGACCGACGGCGACGTGGCGGGGCAGTCGGACCCGAAACGGCCCGCGAAGCCGCTCAAGGGCAAGGAGCGCGTCCTCTGCCTCGACGCGACGACGGGCAAGGAGCTGTGGAAGCAGGAGTACGCGGTCGAGACGCGGATCTCCTACCCCGCCGGCCCGCGGGCCACGCCCACCGTCGAGGGCGGGCGCGTCTACGCCCTCGGCATGGCGGGGCACCTGTGCTGCCTCGACGTGGCCGACGGCAAGCCGGTGTGGGAGAAGGAGCTGGTGAAGGAGTACGGGATGAAGGAGCCGCCGCTATGGGGCTTCTGCTCGCACCCGCTGATCGTCGGTGACAGGCTGTATCTGGTCGTGGGCGGCAAGGGCAGCACGTGCGTCTGCCTCGACAAGAAGACGGGCAAGGAGGTCTGGCGCGCGCTCGACGTCTACGAGCCGGGCTACAGCCGTCCGGAGGTGCGCGAGCTGGGCGGCAAGAAGCGCCTCGTCGTGTGGACGCCGGAGGGGGTGAACGCCCTCGACATCGACACGGGCAAGGTGGTCTGGTCGGTGGAGCTGAAGCCGAAGTATGAGATGTCGATCATGGCCCCGATCCAGAGCGGCGATCATCTCTTCGCCGGCGGCATCGGCGAGGCGTCGGCGCTCATCAAGATCGACGGGGATAAGGCCGAGGTGGTGAAGCGTGGCAACCGTAGCACCTACGTCCACCCGGTCAACATGACACCGCTCTTGGACGGCGAAACCATCTACGGCACCGACACCTACGGCGCGTTCATGGCCGTCGATCTGAAGTCAGGGAAGCGGCTGTGGCAGACGTTCGAGCCGACGGTCGGGGGCATGGGGGTGAATTCGGCGACGGCGTTCCTCGTCAAGAACGGCCCGCGGCACTTCCTCTTCAACGAGAAGGGCGAGCTGATCATCGCGAAGCTGAGCCGGGAGAAGTACGAGGAGGTGTCGCGGGCGAAGCTGATCGCGCCGACGGCCACGGCCTTCGGGCGGAGCGTGGTGTGGTCGTGCCCGGCGTTCGCCGGGAGGTGCGTCTTCGTGCGCAACGACAAGGAGATAGCCTGCTTCTCGCTGGCGGAGTAGCGGAGGCGGCCAACGGAGAGCCATCGGCAGGACGCGAGAGGGGCCGCAATGTCGGACGCATTCGACTTCATCGTGGTGGGTGGCGGATCGGCCGGGGCGGTCATCGCCGCCCGGCTCTCCGAGGACCCCGCCTGCCGGGTCCTCCTCCTCGAGGCGGGCGGGCCGCCGCCCGCCGCCGCACTCATGCCCGCCGCCTGCGTGACTCTCCAGGGCGACCCGCGGACGGATTGGATGTACACGGCGGACGCCGGGCTGTGCGGGCTGGGGCTGCGGGACGGGCGGATGATGGTGCCCAGGGGCAAGATGCTCGGCGGGTCATCCGGCCTCAACTACATGGCCTATGTGCGCGGCCATCCGGGGGACTTCGACGCGTGGGAGCGGGGCGGCGCGGCCGGCTGGGGTTACCGCGATGTGCTGCAGTACTTCCTGAAGAGCGAGGGGCTGGTGCCGTGCGACGAGGCCGACCTCGACGCGGACGCGCACGCCACGGGCGGGCCGCTGGGTGTCTCGGTGCGGTCGCCGACCCTGCCGGGCGCGAGGGAGTTCGTGGAGGCGGCCGTGGCGGCCGGCATCCCCAGGGGCGACTACAACGGGCGGGGCAGGGCCGAGCCGGATGGCGTCGTGTCGCTGCTCCAGACCACCACGCGGGGTGGCAAGCGGTCGTGCACCTATCAGGCCTTCCTCGCGGGGGAGGCCGAGCGCCGCCCGAACCTCACGATCACGCCCGGCGCGCATGTCACCCGGGTGATCCTGCACGCCTCGGAAGGCCGGGTGGCGGCGGCGGGCGTCGAGTACAGCATCGCCGGCGAGGCCCGGACGGCCTTGGCGGCGAAGGAGGTGGTGGTGAGCTCCGGCGCGGCCGGCTCACCACACCTGCTCCTGCTGTCCGGCATCGGGCCGCGGGCGGAGCTGGAGGCGGCTGGCATCGCGTGCGTGGCCGATTCGCCGCATGTCGGCAAGCACCTGAAGGATCACCTCCAGGTCGGGCTGTTCTTCCCCGCGCCCGGCGTGGGCGTCTCGATGCGGGAGGTGGCCCTCTCGTTCGGCCCCGACGCCCTCCGGGCGCCGGCGGGGCCGCTGCCGGCGGACCCGGCAGGCGACGCCGGCCTGCCCCAGGAGCTGCAGGGGTTGAAGGGGGAGGCGGAGCGGCGCCTCGCCGAGTGGGCGACGGCGGGGCGTGGGTTGGTCGCCTCGTCCCTGTACGACGCCTGCGCCTGGTACTCCACCGGGCTGGGCGACCCCCACACCCACGACGCGCAGATCGGCCTCTTCTGCTGCGGGTACAACGCCGACATCTGGCGGCGCTGCCTGCGTGTGGAACCCGCCGAGTACTTCGACGACCCAGGGGCCCGGCTGAGCGCCGACGCCGAGAGCGTCATCGTCCTGGCAAACCCGGTCCAGCCGCGGAGCGAGGGGGAGATCGCCCTGCGGCCGGCCGACCCCGCCGGCCCCCCGGACATCCGCATGAACTACTTCAACGACCCGCACGACCTGCGCGTGATGGTCTCGATCATGCGGCGGGCGCTGGACGTCGTGGCCCACTGGCCGGGCGGCCGCGTGCCGGGCCCCTGGCTGGTGCCGCCGGCCCTGGCACGCAAGCACGGGCACGCGGCGGGGGCGGTGCCGAGCGATGGCCTACTGGAGGACATGGCGCTGCACTACTCGATGACCGTCTACCACCTGACATCCACGTGCCGGATCGGCGGCGTGGTCGATCCACGGCTGCGGGTGCTGGGCGTGGGGCGGCTGCGGGTGGCGGATGCGAGCGTGATGCCGAACGTGGTGAGTGGCAACACGAACGCGGCCGCGGTCATGATCGGCGAGAAGGCGGCGGAGATGCTGGCGGCCGACAACGGGGTGAGGATCGCCGCGTTCGTGGGCCGCACGGGGGTCAGTGAAAGCCAGTAGAACAGCCAGTGACTGGCTGTTCTACTGGCTTTCACTGGCTGTTCTCTCACTGACCCCTGACCCCTGACCCCTACTTGATGAGCGTGACCTGCACGCCGGACTGCATGATGCGCTCGAAGGCGGTCCGCAGCTTCTCGATGCGGGTGTTGTAGTCGCCGACGATGATCTTGTAGTCCTCGATCTGCGTGTCGCTCGCCGACGACGTGTTGCCGATCTTCTGGCAGTCGAGCAGGAACTGGAGGGCCTGCGTCTTCGTCGTGCCGGTGGTCTCCATCAGGTCGCCGAAGGCGATGGCGTGGACACGCACCGGCGTCTTGGAGGTCGCGTAGCCCGGGGCCGTGGCGTGCGTGTTGAGGTTGCACAGGGTCTGCAGGGCGGCCTTGGCGTTGGTCAGCACCGTCGCGTTGGCGTTGCCCACGTTGCTGCCGACCGTCAGGCTGGGGTAGTGGCTGTTCTCCGCCCCGAGCGTGCCGACCGTCAGCGCCCCGGTCGTCTGCGTGTTCGGCACACCGTCCGTCTCGAAGATGATCATCTTCGCCGCGCCGCGCCGCCCCGAGTAGCCCGTCCGGCTGGAGAACTGGTTGTACGCCACCTTGAACCCACACTCCGGGCTCGTGCTGCCCGCCGCGTTCGGCACGTTGCCCGGCGCGGTGTCGTTGAGGCTGCTGTCGTACGGCCGGACCTCGTAGTTCTGGTCGGCCAGGTTGTTCAGCGTGTTGAAGGGGAAGAACAGCGAGTTCTTCATCTTCGTGTAGTCGCGGCTCAGGGGCACACGCACCGTCGTGTACGCCTGCAGGCCGCTGAAGGAGATCATCGACGCCCAGTCGTTGGGGTGGTTCTTCTGGATGTCGTTGAGCGCCGCGTTCACCCCCGCCTTGAGCTGCCAGCAGTGGGCCTCGTGGCAGGAGCCGGGCAGCCAGTTGCGGGCGTGGGTCGAGGCGTTGTTGTCCGACAGGAAGCACAGCATCGAAAGCGGCCCGAACCAGAACTGCTGCCGCGGGCGCACCGGGTTGTCCGAGTAGTTCATGTACGGGTCGTCGCTGTTGCCCACGATGTTGTCCGCGCCGTTGATGCTCGACCGCGCCGTGATCCGCGTCGTCCCGAACGAGCTGTCGCTGTCCGGCTGCCGCCCGTAGCCCGTCTGCTTCTGCGTCGTGGCGGTGCCGTTGCCGATCACGTAGTCGATGTAGCTCCGCCAGAACCGCTGGTCCTCGGTCCCCCCCGAGGACGGGATCGTGTCCGGGATCGCGGAGTAGTACAGCACGCGGCCGGCCCGCAGGTTGGGCGGCAGCACCTGCGGCCCGCTCTTGATCCACGCGACGATCGCGTTGTAGTTCACCGCGTAGGTGGTGCCGCTCGCCTGATTCCACTGCTTCGTCGTGGTGCTCCACAGGCGGCTGTTGTCGCCGTCCAGCGGCGTCGTCGTGCCGCCGTTGTAGAAGAACCGCTTGCGCCAGTCGCCCATCCAGCGGCCGGTGGTGTCCTTGGCCGGGTTGGCCGGGTCCGGGCTCGCCGTGCTGGCCGACGGGTGGAAGCGCGGGTCGGGCGGCCAGTAGAAGAACGACTTGCCGTAGTGGCCGGGCCCCATCACGTAGCCCTTGAAGCCCGAGCCGTACCCCTCGTTGTTCTGCGGGCTCGCCGGGTTGGCCGGGTCGAACTGACCGCCGCCGGGGCCCGCCACGGTGCTCTTGTTGTGGTCGGCGGTGTACGCCGGGTCGTTGTTCGTCAGGAAGTTGTACACGTTCCGCGCGTAGCTCCCCGTCGTGAACGACATGTTGTAGCGCGGCCACTTGTCGCCGACGTAGGGCGAGGTGGTGTCCGCCTGCACGTCCCAGTCGCTCGGCGCCGGGCACGCCCACGTCATCGCGTTGTACGCCCCGCCACGCACGAAGGCGTTGGCCAGGTTGCCGCCCGAGTCCCGGTACAGGAAGTCCTTCACCACCGCCGGGCCGTTGTCCGTGTCCATCGTCAGGTTGTTCGGCGCGTGGTTCTCGCCGCCGCCGTCCACGTAGTCCGTCGTCTTCTGCATCTTCGACGACAGCACGCTCCAGTGCCCGAACTTCGGGTACGCCGGGTCCGGGTTCAGCGAGCCGGTGATGTCGCCGCTCGACGGGTACGCCGGCTCGCACGAGTACTTCATCGACCCCGAGTAGTCGAGGATGATGGCCACGTCGCGCGGCCTGTGCACCGCCGTCGCCGTCGCCCCCGCCGGCATGCTGTTGATGCCCATCACCTTGGCGAAGAACGTCGGCATCGTGGCGTTCACCGTCACGCGCACCGCCGACCACGCCTCCGTGTCGGGCTTGGTGCCGTTGAACGTGGCCGAGAACTTCTGCTGCGTCGAGTCGTAGGCGTAGTAGCCCACATTGATCGTCGCCGCCCCCGTGGTGAGCGTCGTTCCCAGGATGGCGTTCGACGCCACCGCGTTCTGCGCCGCGGGCGTGGCGGCGGTGTAGTTGTTGTTGTTCGAGTTGTCGCCGGTGAGCTGGCGTACGCCGGCCATCGCCCCGGAGTCGGCGGCGTTCTGCGCCTGGTTCCGCGCCAGCGCCACCATGCCGATGTCCACCGCCAGCGCGATCAGCGCAAGCAGGGCGACGATGGAGACGGCCAGCAGCGGCACCACGGTGCCCTTACGACGAGATGCTCTCAGACGCATGGCTGGTGCCCTCAGTTGGCCTCGCTGGACATCATCGAATTCACGCTGATCGACAGGGTGGACGGCAGCTTGAGCAGCGACGGCACGATGAACGTGTACGTCCCGGTCACACGCACGCGGATCGCCCCCCCGAACGGGGCGTCGCTCCAGGTGCCGGCCTGAACCGCCCCCGTGTCCGGGTTGACGTTGTCCACCGTCACGGTGTACCCCGCCAGCTCCGACTGGCGGCCCGCCATGGCGTTATCCACCTGGGTCTTGATGTTCGCCAGGGTGGTGCCGTCCCCCGTGCGGACGACGGCGTACCGCGCCCCCTCCCTGGCGGCGTTCTCCGCCACCTGGAGGAGGAAGATGAAGCGGCAGTACTCCATGACGCCGATGATGAGCAGCAGCAGGATCGGCAGCACCAGGGCCGCCTCGACGATGTGCGCCCCCCGGCGGGATGGCTTGCGGATACGCATCGGTCTCTCCTCACCAGGTGGGCAGCGTGGGGTCGAGCGTGAAGGTGTCATCGACGAGCGAGTTCCACACCACCGACGCCGACAGCGTCGTCGGCTGGATCGGGCCCAGCGCCGTCCACTGCAGGCTCGACGCCGGCACGGAGAACGTCACCCGGAACTTCTGGCCCTTGGTGGCCTGGTGCGGCTGCGTCTTGCTGGTGTCGCCGTCCAGGAACGTGAAGGTGACGGTCACGTCGCTCAGGGAGATGCCGCTGAAGCCGTTGGCCTTCAGGTAGTTGTAAATGGTCGTCTTGATGTTCGGCGAGCCCGTGCTGACCTGGATCTGCGTCGGGGTGCCGGTGGAGTTGATGGTCAGGCCCTGCGCCGCCACACGCGCGCCCTCGCGGGCCGCGTTGGACAGCGTCTGCTGGAGGTGGATCAGCCGCCCGACCTCCCAGAGGCCCAGCAGCATGACGAACAGCAGGGGGGCGACGAAGGCGAATTCGACCGCGGCGACGCCGCGTCGTTCTCGGTTCCGGTTCAGGCGCATTGTCGTCCTTCTGCGGCTTCCGCTCGGGGACGGGGAGGCCCCGTGATGGCGGCGGGTGATGACACGAGGGGGCCCGCCGACACAAACGTAGGTCACGAACGGTCCGCGTGCGCGGAATTTTCTCGCCCGCCCTCACGGCCGCAGCACCAGCAGCACGCCGCCGCGCGTCAGCACCAGCAGCGTCTTGCCGTCGGCCGACCACGCCAGCGTCGCCCCCGAGCAGCCCCGCGGCCAGACCCGCGGCGAACGCAGGGGCGCCAACTCCGGCCCAGGCCGCGGCTCCCACACCGGCAGCGTCCCGTCCGAAGACGCCCCCGCCACCAGCCCCGCCGACGACACCGCCAACGCCTCAGGCGCCGGGCCCAGCACACGCAGCCGCGCCACCACCTTCATCTCCGCCGTGTCGATCCACTGGACCGGCCAGCCCTCGTAGGACGCCGCCAGGTAGCGGTCGTCCGCCCGCGCCGCCACGGCCATCACCTTCGGCCCGGGCGCAGGCGCAGGCGCCGTCCACGACGGCTTGCCCTGCATCGTCCAGAAGCGCGGCTGCCGCGCCGGCGTCCACGAGTACGCGAACGTCATCCCGTCGCTCACCCGCGCCCGCCTCATGAAGCCCCCCGGCTCGTCCGGCACCACCTCCGATTCCAACGTCCCCTTCTCCAACGACCACACGCCCAGACGCTTGCCATCGTTCACCACCACGACGCCGGGCATCGACGAGGGGAACGTCGCCTCCACGCCCTTGAGATCACGCACCTGTGCCAACGTCCCGGCGTCGAGCAGCACCAGCTCGGGCGGCACGTCGCGCCAGGGCCGCGCGCGGTCGTGCGTCCCCGCCGCCAGGCGTGTCCCCCGCGAATCATACGTCAAAACGCCCGTGCGTGCCGGCGCCTTGCCCGACGCCAGGATCTTGCCGTCCGCCAGCCGCAGCGTCTGAAGCGTGCCGTCGGGGCGGGCGAGGGTCACGCCGTCGCCGCCCGGCGTGAACGCCGCCGCCGCCACCCCGTCCGGCGGGATCACGTCCGCCCCCGTCGCGTCTATCAGGCGGACCACGCCGTCCTCGCACCCCGCCGCCAGGATGGCCCCGTCCGGCGAGAACGCCAGGCAGCTCACCGGCCACGGGTGCCGCACCTCGAACAGCGCTCGGCCCGGCTCGTCGGCGCCGGCCACGCGCACCGTCCGCGCGTCGGAGGTGTAGGCCAGCACCGGCCTCGTCGGGTGCCATGCCACGGCGGCCCCGCCCTCGACATCGATCCGCCCGCTCCCCTCGACGAACAACGCCTTGTCGCTGAGGACGGCCAGCGCCGGCCCGAACGCCAGGGCGCGGGCGTCGCCGTACTCCGGCGTCCGCGCCATCCCGCCGCCGCGTGGCCAGACGCGCGTGCGCCGCCCCGCGCCGACGGCGGCGACCTGCTTGCCGTCATGGCTGAACGCGACGGCGCGGGCCGCCCCGGCGAGGCCGTCGAGCGTCACCCCCTTGCCGCCGTCCAGCGGGACGAGGTGGACGCGCCCCGCCGCGTCGCCCCAGGCCAGGTGCCCGCCGTCCGGGGCGTACGCCAGCGGGCCGACCCCCGGCCCCAGCGTCAGCGGCCGTAGCGGCTTGCCCGCCGCGTCCCAGCGCAGCGCCCTGCCGTCGCGCGTGGACGTCGCCATCTCCCCCCGCCCCGCCGCCAATCCCACGAGCGGCGCCGCCGCCGACAGCAAACGCACGAACCGCCCGCTCTTCACGTCCCACACCGCCGGCTCGGCGACGGCGAGCGTGATGAGGTGCTTGCCGTCGTCGGTGAACGCCAGCGCCCTGACCGGGGCCGGGTGCCGCAGCCGCGTCTCGCCGATGACCGCCAGCAGCCCCTCCGGCGCCTCGACGCCCAGCAGCGCGTCGGCCACCACGCGCCCCGGCACCGGGTCGCCGTGGAAGAACGCCGCCGGCTCCGGCCTCTTCTTCGGCCCGCCCTCCGGCGGAGGCTCGGGCGGAGGGCCGCCACGCGGCCACAGGATGATCGCGGCGACGCAGAGGACGCCGGCGATCACGCCGATGGCCGTCCACGGCGGGCGCCGCGGCAGGGGGATGACGCTCGTCGGCGTGTCCTCCGGGCGCGGCAGCGCCAGCGCGGACCCGCCCCCGCCGGCGGCAAGGGCGTCGGCCACGAGGGCTGCGCTCGCGGGGCGTTTCTCGGGCGACTTGTCGAGCAGCGCCATGACGAGGCGCGACAGGTCGTCGGGGAGGACGGGCGGGGGCGGCGGGTCGTGCGTCGCGAGTTTGGCGAGGACCGACAGGACGTCCGGCCCGTCGAACGGGCGCTCGCCGGCCGCCAGCTCGTACAGGACGCAGCCGAGGGAGAAGAGGTCGGCGCGGGCGTCCACCTCCTCGCCGCGTGCCTGCTCCGGGGCCATGTAGGCGGGCGTGCCGAGCAGCGCGCCGGGGCGGGTGACGAACGCCCCGCCGGCGCCCCGTGCCAACCCGAAGTCGAGCAGCTTGACGCGCCCGCCGTTGGCGGAGTCGAGCCAGACGTTGGCGGGCTTGATGTCGCGGTGGACGAGGCCGGCGGCGTGGACGGAGGCGAGGCCCAGCGCGATCTCGCGTCCGATGCGCAGGAGCTGGGGCAGCGTGGGGCGGTGTCCGGCGGCCAGCCAGCGGTCGAGGGGCGTGCCGTGCAGCAGCTCCATCGCCAGGTACGGCGAGCCGTTGTCCTCGCCGACGGCGTGGATGGTGACGACGTGGTCGCCGCGGACGCTGGCGGCGGCGCGGGCCTCGCGGAGGAAGCGCTCGTGGGCGTCGTCGCCGGCGGTGGGCAGCACGACCTTCAGGGCGACCTCGCGCCCGAGGGAGGGGTCGATGGCGAGGAAGACGGCCCCCATGCCGCCGCGTCCGATCAGGCGGAGGACGCGGTAGCCGCCGAGCGCGCCGAGGTCGCCGGCGGCGAGGGGCGGGCGCAGGCCGAGGCGTCCGGCGGCGGGGCCGGGCGGTAGGGTGGCGTCATCCTCGCGGGAGGTCTCCATGCCATCTGAGGCTAATCGAGGGAGGGCCGGATGGCAACGGCGATCAAGCCGGGCGTGGCGAGGGTGGATGTCGGCGCGGCGTGGGCTACAATACACCCCATGAGCCGCTTCCGTGAGATCTTCCCCCGCCCGCGCGTCGTCCTGCCCATCATCCACGTCGTCGATCGGGGCCAGGCCCTCCGCAACGCGGCGGTGGCCCGCGACGGCGGCGCCGACGGCGTCTTCCTCCTCAGCCACGGCGTCGTCGGCGATGAGGAGCTTGTGCGCATCTACGGCGCCGTCCGCGAGGCGATGCCGGGCCTGTGGGCGGGGGTCAACTGCCTGAGCTGGCCGCCCGAGCTGCTCTTCGACAAACTCCCCGCCGGCACCCAGGGCGCGTGGGTGGATGACGCCCTCATCGACGAGACATCCGACGACCAGCCGGCGGCGGCGAAGGTACGTCAGGCCCAGGCGGCCGGCGGCTGGGGCGGGCTGTACTTCGGCGGCGTGGCGTTCAAGTACCAGCGCCACGTGCGTGACCTGGTTGGGGCGGCGCGGCGGGCGGCGGCGTGGATGGACGTGGTGACCACGAGCGGCCCCGGCACGGGGCAGGCCGCCCCGCCGGCCAAGGTCCGCACGATGAAGCAGGCCATCGGCGACGCCCCGCTCGCGCTGGCGAGCGGCGTGACGCCTGAGAACGTCACCGACTACCTCCCGTGGGCCGACGCCTTCCTCGTCTCGACGGGCATCAGCTACGACTTCGAGGAGCTGGACCCCGCCCGCGTCGCCGATCTCGTGCGTGTCGTCCGCGCCTGGAGGTGACGCTGTGTACCCCGCCGCCCGCGTTTTCGCCCGCCACGCCCACGATGGGGCCGTCACCTTCGAGCCGCTGCCCACGTCGCCGCTCCACTGGACGGAGGCGGGCCTGCGGGCCATCCTCGGCGGCCTGTCCGCGTTCTTCCTCCTCGCCGGCCTGGGCGGCTTCGCCTTCTTCTCCGCGCAGGGCCGGGCGCCGGTATTCGCCAGGCTGTGCCCGCTGATCCCCTTCGGCGGGCTGGCCCTGCTCTTCGGCCTGTGGGCCATCGCGCCCGGCCGACGCGCCGGCTGCCCCATCACCGCGACGCGGGACGGGCGGCTCCTGCACGGCGGCTCGGTGCTGTGCCGCCGCGTCGTCTCCATCCGCGTCGAGCGCTTCACCTCCAGGGACCACAGGACGGGGGAGACGTCGGAGTCGTGCTGCCTCTACGCCGAGGAGGAGGGCGGGCGGTTCACCGAGCTGCCGCGCCCGGTGTTCTCGCCGCTGCCGGGGCCGGAGCCGGCGGGCGAATTTGCCGCGTGGCTGGCGGCCGCGCTGGGCGTCGCGGTGTCGGACCGGCCCCCGCCGACGGAGTGGTCACGCCCGGACCGCGAGGCGCGGTGGCGGCGCGGCTGCCAGACCGTCCCGCTGTTCGTCATCGGCGTGCCGCACTTCATGGCCGGGGTGGCCGTGGTCGTCTTCGGCCCGTGGTACTTCGGGCTGATCTTCGTCGGCTCCGGGGCGCTGCTCCTGTACCTGGGGGTGCGTCAGTCCGGCGGCGGCGCCCTGGCCTGGGCGTTCCTCCTCTCGGCGCTCGTGGCGGCGGAGGCGATGGTCTGGGCCGCCGCCGCCTGGCCGCGTTGAGATGGGCGGGGGGCCGCGCCACCCGCCCGCCGGACCGGTTTGACATCGGCCCCGCTTGACCTATCCTTGTGCGGCGGATTGCCCACCGCCGCGCCCCTTCGGGATCGGGAGAGGAGCCTCCATGCCGGCGCCGGTGACGGCCTTGGATCTGATCGACCTCCTCCGCAAGAGCGACCTCGTGCCGCGCGAGCGCCTCGACGCGGCCCTCGCGTCCCTGCCGCGGTATGCCGCCGACGCCCCACGCGAGCTGGTCACGCGCCTCATCGCCTGCGGCGTCCTCACCTACTTCCAGGCGGATCAGCTCCTCCAGGGCAAGCACCGCGGATTCTCCATCGGCAAGTACCGCGTACTGGAGAAGCTCGGCTCCGGCGGCATGGGCACCGTGTACCTGTGCGAGCACGAGTCCGTCGGCAAGAAGGCCGCGGTCAAGGTCCTGCCCGCCAGCCAGTCGAACAACCCCTCGTCGCTGGGCCGCTTCTACCGCGAGGCGCGGGCCGCCGGCAACCTCAACCACCCCAACCTCGTCCGCGCCCACGACATCGACGAGGAGGGCGGCCTGCACTTCCTCGTCATGGACTACGTGGACGGCTCCTCCCTCCAGGAGATCGTCACCCGCTTCGGCCCCATGACGCCCGCCCGCGCCGCCCACGTCATCCGGGAGGCCGCCCTCGGCCTCGACCACGCCTACCGCGAGGGCCTCGTCCACCGCGACGTGAAGCCCGCCAACATCATGATCGAGCGTGGCGGCGCCGTCCGCGTCCTCGACCTCGGCCTGGCCCGCTTCCACCAGGACGAGGAGGACCCCCTCACGCTCAAGTACGACGACAAGCACGTCCTCGGCACCGCCGACTACGTCGCCCCCGAGCAGGCCCTCAACAGCCACGAGGTCGATCAGCGCGCCGACATCTACTCGCTGGGCTGCACCCTGTACTTCCTCCTCGCCGGGCACCCGCCCTTCCCCGACGGCAAGGTCGCCCAGAAGATCGTCTGGCACCAGGTGCGCCAGCCCACGCCCCTGCGTCAGCTCCGCCCGGACGTGCCGGAGGGCCTGGCCGCCGTCGTCAACCGCATGATGGCCAAGGAGCCCGCCGACCGCTACCAGACGCACGCCGCCGTGGCCGCCGCGCTGGCGAAGTTGGCCCTCGGCCCGGTGCCCGCCCCGCGCGAGGACGAGATGCCGCGCCTGTGCCCGGCCGCCCGCCGGGGCATGTCGTCGCCCGCCGTGCCGCGCGCGTCGCGCCGCGTCGGCGCCGCCGTGGCCGTGCTGGAGCGCCCGGCGCCGGCGGCGCCGGTGAGCGAGGCGGCCAAGGAGACGGGCCGCGTCGGCAAGACGCAGCCGGCCCCCGATCTCGGGCCGAAGCCCGCGGGCGCCCCGACCTGGCTGGGCACCGCCATCCTGGCGACGCTGTTCACCGGCCTGAGCGTCGCCGCCGGCATCGCCGCCGCGCTGATGATGCGCTGAGCGCCGGAGCGTGAGCGCATATCGCTTTTGGGGAGTTGGGATGCGTCAGCGCCCCGAGTGGAGCGTCAGCGGATCTCGTTGTGTCGTTCGCAAGATGAGCGCCATGTCCGAGAGGCGCTGACGCCGTGTGGCTCGGGGCGCTGACGCGGCACCCCGCTCGTCAGCGGCGTGCCGCGTGACGGGCGGCACGCCGATCCGGGCGCTGGTGGGGGTGGTCGGGGGGGGATCGGCAAGCCAGGAGGCTCGCCGCCACGGGGATTCGTCACGCCGATTGCTCTGGCACAATCGCGGGGGTGACGCTATAGGGCGGCCGTCCCGCGTGAGGATGCGTCATGCGCCCGAGGGGCCGGCGCGGCCCCGCGGGCCTTCTCTCTCAGGAGCGCGAATGTTGACGAGTAAGGTGTTCTGGACGGGCGTCGGCAGCGGCGCCCTTCTCATCGGCACGGCCTTCGGGGCGGCGTGGTACGCCGCCGGCAACCCGCAATGCGTCATCACCCGCGCCTTCGACGGCGCTTGCCACGCGTCGAAACAGCTCAGCCCGGTCTCTGGCCTCGGCCCGGTGCTGGCGCGGATGCAGCAGGCCGGCGCGCTGGTCAAGGGCGAGACGGACCTTGGGGCCGGGCTGCCCGACGACCCCGCGCCGGACGGCGGCGCCGAGCCGATGCCGGCGCCCGGCACCTCGATCATGAGCAACACCGGCGACCCGGCGCCCATCGTCATCCCGGAGAACGCCCCGCCGATGATGCCGGGCGTCGAGGAGGAGCAGGAGCCGACCCTGCCGATGCCGCGTCTGCTCGAGGAGGACGGCTTCGAGGAGGAGCAGGAGCCGGCGATGTCGCTGGCCGAGATGCTGCGCGGGCTGATGCTGCGTCTGCTGATGGCGTCGCCGGCGGCGGAGGTGGAGCCGTTCCCCGAGGTGGAGATGCCGACGAAGCCGGAGATGCGTGAGGACCCGCACAAGGATCACCACCACAACGGCTGCCCGGCGGGCGGCGGCCGCAAGTACCCCGGCGGGCTGGGGCAGAGCGAGGTGCTGCCGTCGCCGGCGCTGAAGACGATCCGCAAGATCCGCAGCCGCGAGACGATGGACGGCGGCCCGGCGCAGGGCGTGGAGACGCTGGAGCTGCGCGAGGCGGACCGGCTGCTGTACGAGTACGGCCCCGGGGCGCTGTGATCGTGCCATGAATCCGAGATGAGGCGGAGGGCGGGGCGGGTGCCTCGCCCTCGTTCCGCGCGCCGCCGGGGTATCGCGACGAGGCGTGATCGCGGCTGCCGCCCCAGATCGCCCCTTCCCCCGCCGGCCCCGACGTGCTACCGTCGATGGTAGCCGCTCTCCCGCGCCGGAGATCCTGTCATGCGCATCGACCCCCTCCGCCTCGCCGGCCTCGCCGTGTTGGCCCTGTCCGTCTGCGTCGCCGCGGCGCAGGACGGCAAGAAGCCGCCACGCAAGGAGGAGGAGGACGACGATCCGCCGCCGGCCAAGGTGAAGCCGAAGCCCAGGGACCGCAAGGAGGACGAGGAGGACACCAGGCCCAAGGCCGGGAAGTCGCCCGTCCTCGACGTGGAGGACGACGAGAAGGGCAAGACGCCCACGCCGCGGCCCGCCGCCGACCTCGCCTCGGCGGCACGCGAGGCCACCCACCCGGCGATCAAGGCGTTGTACGCCGACCTCGCCACGCCGGCCGACACGCTGGAGGTGTGGGTGGACGTGTCGCTTAAGAAGAAGGAGGTACTGCGCGTCCGGCCCATCGCCGCCTTCTACGCCGACCGCAAGGAGATCAAGGAGGCGCTCACCGTCGAGACGCTCAAGGGCGACGAGCGCACCATCCAGCCCCACGCCGTCCTGGCGCTCAAGTATTACGAGCAGGCCGCGGCCGAGGAGGTACGCAAGTTCCTCGACGGCGGCTTCGACGCACTGCCGGCCACCAACGCCTTCCGGCTGGAGCGTTACCAGATGCTGGTCGCGGCGGAGACGGCCCTGGCGGCGGTCATCCGCTCGCACCAGTCCGCCACGGAGCGCGGCGTGCGTGCCGGGGCCGGCTGGCTGGCGCTGGAGCAGGCGCTGCGGCGGCAGCTGGTCGATGCGCTGCTGGGCCAGCTCGACAAGCTGGTCGAGAACAAGGCGTGGGGGCCGGCGTTCGAGCTGACGCGGCGCCTGGCCGACGCCGCCCCGCGCGTGCCGGGGCCGGAGAGCGCCCGCGTCACGAAGGCCGTCTCGGCTTTCCTGGAGAAGGCGCTGGCCGACCCGGCGTTCTCCGGGGTGCGTCTGGCCGACATCCGCGAGCGCGGGCAGCAGCTCGAGAGCCTGTTCCCGGGCAGCGGCGTGTTCGGGCCGATCAAGGAGAAATGTCAGAACAAGGCCGCCGACCTGCTGGCGCGGGCGAAGGCGCTGGCCAAGGAGGCGGACGATCTGGACAAGGGCGGCATGAAGAAGGAGGCCGCGGAGAAGCGTTCGCAGGCCGACGGCGCCCTGCGGGACGCCCAGGAGATCTGGCCGTGGCTGCCGGGCCTGCCGGCGGCGCTGGAGCGAGTGGCCGGCGGGGCGCTGCGTGTCGGCGGGCGCGAGCTGCCCGAGCTGATGTCGCCGGCCCGCGCCGTCACCGAGGCCGACCACCGCGCGCTCGACCTGCTCTACGAGAGCCTGGCGCAACTGGTGCCGGACCAGCAGGGCCGGCTGTACTACCGCAACCAGCTCGCCCTGGGCAGGCCCGAGATCCTGCCCCTGGCGCGACGGTTCGTCCTCCCCGTGGGCGCGAAGTGGTCGAACGGCAACGACATGCACACCGCGGCGGCCATCCGCTCCACGGTCAAGTGGCTGACCACCGACAAGACGCCCGGCAGGCTGGCGGCGATGGGCGACATGCTGAGCGAGAAGGTGGCCCTCGGGGGGCGGGCCGACGTGGTCGCCGTGCAGCTCCGCCGTGGCGCCGCCGACCCGATGTCGTTCATGACGTTCAAGATCGTGCCCGACGGCCACAAGACGGAGGCGTTCGCGAAGAAGCCGTTCGGCAGCGGGCCGTTCGCGTTCTCCAAGTTCGACACCCTCCCCAAGATCGGGCGGAAGTACGCCTCGTTCCTGCGGAACGACCACTACGGCGTCCACGCGGGCCGGCTGGGCCAGCCCTACATCAGCGAGATCCAGTACTCGGCCCCGCCGGACACCGCCGAGGCGCTGATCCGCAACGAGATCGACCTGGCGCTGGACCTGACGGGGGCGCAGGCGGGGCGGCTCAAGAAGGCCGGCTTCACCGTGCCGACGCCGAAGCCGGGCGTGAACAACCGGCGCATCCACTTCCTGGCGATCAACCACCGGCAGCGGCTGTTGCAGGAGCCGGCGATGCGGCAGGCGCTGGCGCGGGCGATCCCGCGCGAGAAGATTCTCGACAAGGTGTACCGCAAGGAACTGGGCTGGCCGGCGCACGTCGCCCTGAACGGGCCGTACCCGCTGATGTCGTGGGCGAGCGAGCCGGAGCTGGTCACCAGGGACGGCAAGCCACACAGCGACCCGTTCGACGCCGACCTGGCGAAGGCGAAGTTCAAGGAGGCGCTGAAGAAGGCGGGCGTGGGTGAGGCGACGATGAAGCTGAAGTACCCGGAGGGCGACAAGGAGCTGGACGCGGCGATGAAGCAGGTGTGCGACGAGGTGATGGAGTCGTTGCCGGGGCTGACGCTGCGTGCGGAGGCCGTCAAGCCGGAGGCGTTCCGCCGCGACGTTGAAGAGGCGCACGACTTCGACCTGGCCTACGGGTATCACGACTACGCGGAGGGGGCGTTCTGGCTGGCGCCGCTGCTGGAGGCGGGGCCGGGGGGCGGCGAGAACTGGATGGGGTACACGGGGCCGCTACTGCGTGACGCGCAGATGTCGGTGGACGTGCGGTACTTCCCGGAGGCGCGTGCGAAGGCGCGGGAGATCCACCGCAAGTTCCTGGGGCAGGAGATGCCGTTCATCCCGCTGTGGCAGTTGACGCCGCTGATGGCGTGGAAGGCGGGCGTGCTGGACATGCCGCCGCTGGACGCGGGCCGCCCGTTCGCCCGCATTGCCGAGTGGAAGGTGAAACGCGGGGGGTAGGGGCGGGCCGCCACGGCGCTGAAGCCGGCGGCCCGCGCGGCCCCTGAGATGCAAGAGCCGCCCAGGATTTGCATTGCAGGTGTGGGGTGAAAGGCAAGGCTATCCTCCCCACCCCGGCCACACCAACGAGCAGCATGCCGTCCTCGCCGCCCACACCTCGACGGCATCAAGTGAGCGGCCAGACGAGCAGCGTGCCGTCCTCGCCGCCCGTCAGCAGCCTTTGCCCGTCGTGGGTCAGCGTGCGGGCGCCCGACCACAGGATCTGCGGCGGCGAACGCCAGACGATGTCGCCACTCGCGCCGTCGGCGACGGTGTGGGTGTAGAGCCACTCGTTGTCGCGCAGCGCCGTGCTGTTGCCGGCGATCAGGAGTCGGCCGTCCGGCGTGTACCGCGAGACGAGGGTGTGGCCGTCCTCCGTTTCCTCTTCGCCCGGCGGGTGGGTGTACACCGCCGCCAGCTCGGCGGCGGTGACGGGGCCGGCGTAGACGACGCCCTCGTCGGAGGTCACGGCGACGCAGGAGCCGTCGGGGGACAGCAGCAGCGGCCACACCGGCAGGAGGAAGTCGTAGCGTGGCGTCCTGATTGCCACGGCGATTCGGTGGGGCGAGGCGTCGGCGTCCACACGCCAGACGTGGATCTCGCCGACGCTGCTCAGGGCGGCGGCCAGCCCGCCGGCTGTGATGGCGAGGCCCAGCACCGGCACGGGGCAGGACGGTTGCGGCCTGCCGTCGAATGTCACACGCCCCTCGGCGTCGGCGGCGAGCAGGCCGCGGCCGTCCGGCGTCCAGGCGACGGCCTTGGGGTCGGCCTCCGCCCGCACCTCGACCCCGCCTGTGGACCAGTCCCAGATGGCGAGCCGTCCGTCGGATAGGCCGGCGATGCGCGTCCCCGTGGGCGCGAGGGCCAGGGCGGCGAAGCCGGGAGGGGGCGTCACGGGCAGTCGTTCGCCGGTCCGCGTGTCCCGGAGGACGGCCTCGTGGCCCTGCGCGGCGCGGTTGCCCAGCAAGACGAGGCAGACGGCCCCGTCGGCGGTCATCTCGATGCGGCACACGCCGCCGGCGTGGCGGTCCGCCGGCGACAGGTCGGCGCCGGTGGTGGCGTCGAAGAGGCTGACGCGGCCCGTGCCGCCGTCGCCGGCGGCGATGAAGCGTCCGTCGTCGCTGTAGGCGAGGTGGCAGTGGCCCGTGGTCGGGCAGAGGAGCGTCTCGCGGTCCGGGTCGGGGTGCCACAGGCGAACGCCGTCGAGGCGTTGGATGGCGATCTGCCCCGAGGCGTTGGCCGCGATGCTCCTGGGGATGCCGCCGGCCGCGGCTCTCGGCCAGGAGCGGATGATCCTGCCCTCGGGCACCTCCCAGAGGGTGACGGTGCCGGACCAGTCCGTCGTCAGCAGGCGTCCAGTGGGTGTGAAGACGGCGCGCCCCACGGGGCCGACCCCGGCCGCGAAGCGGGTCAGGTGTCGACGGGCGGCGATGTCCCAGACGTGGACGTGCCCGGCGATCCCTCCGGTGCCGGCATACCCGCCCGCCGCCAGCCAGCGCCCGCAGCGGCTGAACGCCGCCGAGAGGAGGATGTCGCCCCACTTCATCAGCGAAGGACGCTCCCCGTCGATCTCGGAGAAGAAGGTGGCGACGGGCCGGTGCGTGGCCGCGTCCCACACCTCGACAGCCCCGGCGATGTACGTCGTTGCAGCGATCATCCGCCCGTCCGGCGACAGCGCGAGGCCGTTCATCGCATTGTCGGTGAAGCGGTGGACGAGCTTCGCGGACAGCGGCTCCCACAGGGACAGCCCGCCGCCGCTGGCGACGTACAACCCGCGCCCGGTCCACAGCAGCGAGCCCCCGCGGTCCACGTGCTGCGGCTCCCAGTCGGCGACGGGCCGCCCGTCGGGGACCGACCAGATGAAGACGTGATCGTCCTGGTAGCCGAGGGTGGCGAGGAAGCGCCCGTCGGGGGAGAAGGTGAGGTCATTGAGGCCGGGGTTGCTCGCGGGCCACTGGTGCCACAGGCGGTTGCACCCGAGGCGGACGGACGCGCCGGCGGGGAGCGGGTCGAGCGTGGGGATGGACGGGACGGCGTGGGCCGGTGCGGCATCGGCGGCGGGCGCGGGGCCGGCGCCGAGGGCCATCGCGGCGGCCGTGGCCGTCTGGTGAAACTGGCGGCGGTTCATGCGCGGCCTCCGACGGACGAGGCGTCCCCACTACAATAGCCGTTCGTGACAGTGACGCGGAGGGGCGGACCATGGGCGGGCGTGTTCCGGTGACGGTGCTGACGGGCTTCCTGGGCGCGGGCAAGACCACGCTCCTCAACCACATCCTCACCTCGAAGCACGGCAAGAGGGTGGCCGTCATCGAGAACGAGTTCGGCGAGATCGGCATCGACCACGAGCTGGTCATCAACGCCGAGGAAGAGATCTTCGAGATGAACAACGGCTGCCTGTGCTGCACCGTGCGCGGCGACCTCATCCGCATCCTCGGCAGCCTCATGAAACGCCGCGACAGGTTCGACCACATCCTCGTCGAGACGACCGGCCTGGCCGACCCCGGCCCGGTGGCCCTCACCTTCCTCGCCGACGACGAGATGAAGTCGAAGCTCTCCCTCGACGGCATCGTCACGGTGATCGACAGCAAGCACGCCGGCCTGCACTGGAATGACCGCGAGGTGAAGGAACAGATCGCATTCGCCGACGTGGTCCTCCTCAACAAGACGGACCTCGTCTCACCGACGGAGCTGGACGAGCTGGAGGCGAGGGTGAAGGCTCGCAACGCCGCGGCGACGGTCCACCGCACCACGCGCGGCAAGGTGGACATGACGCACGTCCTCGACGTGGGCGGGTTCGACCTGGAGCGCGTGGTGAAGATGGACCCGCACTTCATGGAGGGCGGGCACCACCAACATCACCACCACGACGAGGAGGTGCGCTCGGTGGGGCTGACGCAGGAGGGCGACCTCGACGAGAAGAAGCTCAACGACTGGCTCGGCGGGATGTTGCAGGAGAAGGGCGCGGACATTTACCGGCTCAAGGGCGTGCTGGCGATCAAGGGCGTGCCCAACCGCTACGTCTTCCAGGGCGTCCACATGATGCTGGACGGGCAGGACGGCAAGCCGTGGGGCAAGGAGCCGCGTGTCAACAAGCTGGTGTTCATCGGCAAGGGGCTGGACCGGGCGGCGCTCACGGCGGGTCTGGCCGGGTGCCGGGCGTAAGCCGTCACGACTGGAGGCGGGCGGCCTGGAGGGTGTTGTACAGGAGCATGGTGATCGTCATGGGGCCGACGCCCCCGGGCACCGGGGTGATCGCCCCCACCACCTGGCTGACGCGGGGGAAGTCCACGTCGCCGGTGAGCGTCCTGTCGGGCCGGGCGTTGATGCCGACGTCGATCACGGTCTGCCCTGGGCGTACCATGTCGGCGGTCAGGAAGTCGGCCTTGCCGATCGCCATGATCACGATGTCGGCGTTGCGGGTGAAGGAGGCGATGTCCGGCGTGCGGGAGTGGCACACCGTCACCGTCGCGTCCACGCCCTTCTGCCCCAGCATGAGGGCCAGCGGCTTGCCCACGATGTTGCTGCGGCCGACGATGACCGCGTGCCGCCCGGCGACGGGGATGCCGGAGCGTTCGAGGATCTTGACCACGCCGTGGGGTGTGCAGGCGAGGAAGCGCGGGCGGCCGGCGGTGAGCAGGCCGAGGCTCGTCGGGCCGAAGCCGTCCACGTCCTTGAGGGGGCTGACGGCGTCGGTGACGGCGGCCTCGTCGATGTGCCTGGGGAGGGGGAGTTGCACGAGGATGCCGTGGACCGCCGGGTCGGCGTTCAGCCGTCCGATGAGGGCGAGTGCCTCGGCCTGGGTGGTGGAGGCGGGCAGGTCGTGCTTGAAGGAGGCGATACCGGCCTTTTCGCAGCCCCGGTGCTTGTTGCGGACGTACACGGCGCTGGCCGGGTCGTCGCCGATGAGGACGGTGGCGAGGCCGGGCTGAACGCCCTTGGCGGCGCGGAACGCGGTGACCTCCTGGGCCAGCTCGGCCTGCATCTGCAGGGAGAGTGCCTTGCCGTCGAGGATTCGCGCGGTCATCTCTGCCTCCTATCCTAATCTGCGGACGACCTCGGGGAGCAGTTTGCCGGACGGGCCATGCAGGCACACGTCGGCGGCCTCGCTCGCCTGGGTCGCCTCCAGGTTGACTTCGATCACCTTGGCCCCCGCGGACCTGGCCCGGTAGATCAGGCCGGCGGCGGGGTACACGACGGCGCTCGTGCCGACGACGAGGAACGCCTCGCATTCCTCCGCCGCGTGGTCGGCCGCCTTCAGGACGGCATACGGCAGCATCTCACCGAACCAGACGACATCGACACGCAACAGGTTCCCGCACTCGGGGCAGGACGGCATCGTGGGCAGCTCCTCGCCGGGGCGGTCGGCGAGGTACCGGCACTCGGTGCAGCGGACGCGGCTGATGCGGCCGTGCAGCTCGAGGACGTTGCGGCTGCCGGCCTTCTGGTGCAGGCCGTCGATGTTCTGGGTGATGAGGGTGAAGGCGGCGCCCCAGCGGCGCTCCATCGCGGCGAGGGCGCGGTGGCCGTCGTTGGGCTCGACGCGGGACAGCTCGTTGCGTCGGGCGTTGTTGAAGCGCCACACGAGGCGGGGGTCGCGGGCGAACGCCTCGGGGGTGGCGACGTCCTCGACGCGGTGGCCCTCCCACAGCCCGCCGGCGCCGCGGAAGGTGGCGACGCCGCTCTCGGCGGAGACGCCGGCGCCGGTGAGGCAGGCGACGCGCCTGGCGGCGCGGAGCAGGGCCGCCGCGCGGTCCAGTTGGGCGTCGAAGTCGTCGTGGTCGAGAGCGTGATGCACGCCGCACCTCCGTGGGTGGATTCTACGGCTTCTTCGGCGGGAACGGGAGGGCGATGATCCGCCAGGCCGCCCCACGACAGAACAGCCCGCGTGCGATTGAACCCGCCGCAATGCTCACTCTCCCAACGGCACAGGCCGGAGATGGCCCGAGAACCTGGAGATGATGGCGTACGGCATCTTCGCCGGGGGCGGAGTCCAAGGGCGCGGCCCTGGCGGGGTGCCTCGCGGCGGCACAGGAGCCGGGCATCCCGCTCGTCGGCTACGGGGGCACGTCCGCCGGCAGCATAGCAATGGCGACGAGAGGGGAGGGGGGAGAGGAGGGTGAACCGCCGGATACCGCCTCCAGCGCCCCCGCCTTTCATCCAGGCCCTTCGGGTGGAACTTCAGCGAGGGGTGTCGGAAATGCGGGCGCGGCCTGTCACGTCCGGGCCGAGGGCCGCGTAGCAATGGCGACGAGAGGGGAGGGGTGAATCGGGGATCGAGTGCCCCGGCCTCCCGCTCGCAACTTGAGCGACTTACCAGAAGGATGACCGATATGTTCCGTCAGATGATGATGCCGCTGGTGCTGGCACTGGCGATGTTCGCGACGGCGAGCCCCGAGGGGGCTCGGGCCGACGGCCCTGCGGCGATGGCGGCGAAGAAGGTGAAGTTCGCGGTGTCGTTCCGCAAGGCGGGCGACCCGAGCTGGACACGCGGCAAGGAGTACCCCAGCCGCGAGGCGGCGGACATCGCCGCCGACGTGTACCGCTCGGCGGGGCTTGAAGTGAAGGTCGACGAGGTGGCGGAGACGCCGGCGCCGGCGTCGGGGCCGGCGGGCGTGATCCCGTCGCGGGATGTGGTGAGCCTGGAGCAGGCGGGGCACGTCTTCGAGTGGATGGCGGCCCAGGACGACATTTCGTTCGGGTACGCGAACGACGGCTGCTACGCGAGGGCGCACCTGATGATCAGGCGGATGCAGGCGATGGGCCTGACGCCGGGCAAGGCGTGGGCGTTCGCCCGGTCGAACGAGGAGATGCTGCACGTCACGACGAGGACGGGCGCGGCCGTGAGGTGGAGCTACCACAACGCCCCGACCCTGAAGGTGCGTGGCAGCGACGGCTCGGTGCAGACGTACGTGATCGACCCGGCCCTGTTCGGCCGGCCGGTGACGCTGGAGGCGTGGAAGCGGGCTATGATCCGGCCCGGCGCGACGGCCGAGCCGCACGTCACGGAGACGAAGCTGGGCGAGGCGCCGAAGGCGGCGAACGGCGGCACCTACCAGGGGACGGGCTACTGGCCCGGCGCCGACCCGGCGGAGGGCCTGGACGCCCACGCGGTGGCGAAGATGAAGGAGTTCAACGCCCTGCTCCGCAAGTGAGTTGAAGCGGCGGACGGCGGGCGGGCCTCGTGGCCCGCCCGCCGGCGTTCCGTGGCGGCGAGCCTCACGGCTTGCCCTGGCCGGTGAGGTGCTAGAATGCCCGCTCAGGAGGAAACGCCATGAGCCCGGCTTCGGAGCAACTGCTCGACACGGTCCTGGCGCTGCCCGAGAGCGAGCGTGTGGAATTCGCGGAGGCGTTGGCCGCATCCCTCGTGCCGTCGGACCGGACGCCGCTCATTGAGGCCTGGCGTGAGGAGATCCGCCGACGCTCGCAGGAGTGGGTGGAAGGGAAGGTGACCGGCATCCCGTGGGAAGAGGTGAGGCGGCAGGCGCGGGAGAAGGCCGATGGATGACGCATCATTCCTGCAAGCGATCTTCGATGCGCCGGACGACGTGGCGACGCGGTTGGTGTACGCCGACTGGCTGGAGGAGCGCGGCGACATCCGTGGCGAGCTGCTGCGGGCCCGCGCCGCGCTCGCCGGCATGCCCGCCGAGGGCCGCGGTCGCAAGGAGCTGGCCGAACACGAGCGCGAGCTGGTGGGGCGCTGCGACGAGCGTTGGCTGGTTCTGCTGGAAAGGGCCGAGTGGCGGAAGCTGTATGACGAGCTGGAGCCGAAGGGCGAGCGTCGGCCGCGCTGGGCGTCCGACAAGCAAGCCGAGATCGGCGATGCGCTCGCGGCGTTCGAGAAGGAGTTCGGGGTGAAGCTGCCACGCTCGTACAAGGCGTTCACCCATGTCTTCGGCGCCGGCGAGATGGCGGGCTTCTTCCGCTTCTACGCCCCCTGCGTGAAGAATCCGGAGAACGATGACCTCGTGACCCGCCACCGCGACATCAGGGAGGTTGAAGCGGACGGCTGGATCGGCGAGGCGGCGTGGCTGCACAAGGCGGTCTGGATCGGAGACACCGTCGGGGGCGAGCTGCTCATTCTGGACACGGGCACCATCACCGACGCCGCGTCCAGGGAATGCCGCGTTTGCTGGTTACACAGGAGCAGGAGGGTGGACCGGTCAGCCGATTCGCTCATCCGCTTCATCGAGGACATCTGCATGAAGGTGTCCGAAGATGATGGCGAGGATACAACCAGGGTCTTCAGCCCCTTCTAACGCCCGCTCCGCCGCACCCCGAGCCAACCCGGTCATCGGTCATCGCCGCTTCACTCGCACACCCCGCTCCCTTCCGGTACAATTCCCCCTGTCGCCGTCCCCAACGCACAGGAATCCCCCGCGATGATCGGCATCTCGAAGATGGCATCCCTCGTCCAGCCGTCGGCCACCCTCGCGGCTGGCGCCAAGGCCCGCCAGATGCGTGCCGAGGGCATCGCCGTCTTCGACTTCAGCCTCGGCGAGCCCGACTTCAACACCCCCGATCACATCATCGCCGCCGCCCTCGCCGCCATGAACAAGGGCGACACCCATTACACGCCCGTCAACGGCACCCCGGCCATGCGCTCCGCCGTCTCGCGCTACTACGAGAAGACCCACGGCGCCAAGTACCACCCAGACAACGTCATCGTCTCCAACGGCGCCAAACACTCCATCCACAACGCCCTGGCGGCGACGGTCGGCCCCGGCGACGAGGTCATCATCCCCACGCCGTACTGGGTCAGCTACTCCGACCTCGTCACGATGACCGGGGCGTCCTACGTCCTCGTGCCGACGACGATGGAGTCCGGCTTCAAGATGACCGCCGCCCAGCTCCGCGCCGCCATCTCGCCGCGGAGCAAGCTCCTCATGATCAACTCGCCCTCCAACCCCACCGGCGCTGTCTACACCCGCCAGGAGCTGGAGGCCATCGCCGACGTCATCCTCGATTCGAACCTCGCCGTCCTCAGCGATGAGATCTACGAGAAGCTCGTCTACGGCGATGCGAAGGCGACGTGCTTCGCCACGCTGCGGCCCGGCCTGTTGGACCGCACGATCACCATCAGCGGCGTGAGCAAGACGTACGCGATGACGGGCTGGCGCATCGGCTGGTCCGCCGGGCCGGCCCACGTCATCAAGGCGATGGGCAACGTGCAGAGCCAGGAGACGAGCTGCCCCAGCAGCGTCAGCCAGGCGGCCGCCGTCGCCGCCCTCGACGGCGATCAGGCGTGCGTCGAGCGGATGCGCCTGGAGTTCCAGGCCCGGCGTGACCTCGTGTGCGGGCGGCTGGCGAAGATCAAGGGCGTGAAGTCGTTCGTCCCCGACGGGGCGTTCTACGCCTTCTTCGACGTGTCGAGCCACTTCGGCCGGACGCTCGGCGGCAAGGCGGTGGGCGACTCGATGTCGTTCTGCCTCGCGGCGCTGGAGTCGGCGCACGTCAACCTCGTGCCCGGGGCTGCGTTCGGGGCGGAGGGGTTCGTACGCATGTCGTACGCGACGAGCCGCGAGCAGATCAACGGCGGGCTGGACCGGCTGGAGCGATTCCTGGCGTGACTGGGGCCACCTCACCCCCTATCCCCCTCTCCGCTTCGGCCGAAACGGGGGGTGGGTGGTGCGGTAGTCACACACCCCTCCCTCACGGGGCCCTGTTGCGTTACAATGGCGGTAGGTTTCGGCCGGCACCCGACCCCTGACGATGAGGGCGACCCCGTCATGGCAGCACCAACCCCCGCACCCAAGGGCGTCCTGCTCCTCAACGAGGACGAGGTGCGCCGCCTCCTCAGCATGGAATTGGCGATGGAGGCCGTCGAGGCCGGCCTCCGCAAGATGGCCCTCGACGAGGCCCACATCATCCCGCGCCACCGCGTCGTCACCGACCACTCCGTCCTCCACACGATGGGCGCCGCCGCCAAGTCGCTCGGCGTCATGGGCACCAAGACCTACTCGACCAACCGCAAGAACCCCGCCCAGTTCCTCGTCACCCTCTTCGACGGCCGCACCGGCGCCCTCCTCGCCC
>CAZVZK010000053.1:0-62478 GCA_964630925.1 uncultured Alcaligenaceae bacterium | reverse complement strand
CCGCCGTAGCCGCCCCGGCCACCACCGCCGCCGCCACCGCCGTAACCACCGCCGCCGCCGCCGTAGCCGCCCCGGCCGCCGCCGCCGCCGCCGTAGCCACCGCCACCGCCACCGCCACGGGGCCGCTCCTCGCGGGGCTTGGCCTCGTTCACCGTCAGCGTCCGGCCCTGGAACTGGGCCCCGTTCATGGCGGCGATGGCCTCGTCGGCCCCGTCCGCCATCTCGACGAACCCGAAGCCGCGGCTCCGGCCCGTCTCCCTGTCCATCACCACCTGCGCCCGCGTCACCGTCCCGAACTTGCTGAACGCCTCGACGAGGTCGTCGGAGGAGGTCTGGAAGTTCAGGTTCCCCACGTAGATGTTCTTGCTCATCGCAACCCTTCAGGGCCTCCCGAGGCCCAACCACACACGGAAACACACAGACCGGTGACCAGCCGTGGGCACGGCGTGAATGGAGATTGGCCCCGTCACGGGGGCCACCCGACATGGACTATCCGGCATGGAGGCTTGTCGTTCCCGGACTGCGAGGCGAAGGATACGCGAGCAGATTCACGGAGAAAGGCAAGACGAACAACCGGCCACCAGTCAGCCATGGGGGGAACGGTCCCACCCATCCGCCGCATTATACCAAGCGTGCCGGAAAAAACAGCCCTATTCCGCATTTTTCTCCCATTTCACTCCGGATGCCCTGGCGGGCCTTTCCGCCAGGGCCCTCCGGCCGCCTCAATCCTTCGGGATCGGCTCACGTCCGGATCGCGTGATGTACGCCCGCAACGTCTTCTCGCTCGTCGTCGTCTGGATCTTCCGCACCGACCCGTCACACATCACGGCCTGGAAGAATCCCTTGAACTGGCCGCCCAACTTGGGCACCCCCATCTCGTCCACGCCGATGTCCTCCGGCTTTGTCCACGGCACGGCCTTCGACGACTCAGCCACCAGGAACGTGTTGCTCGTCCCGTCCGTGATGTCCCTGATGGCGACCTTGTAGGGATGGACGACCAGAGCCGTCCCTGGCCTCTTGCCACGCGCCACGAACCCCTGGTACTGCGTCAGGCCCGGCTCCGCCGCCCCGCCAGTCACCCGCGCGTAGACCTTCGGCATCTTGGCGAGGAGCTTCTTGTTGTGGGGGCTGTCCCACGGCTCATCCAACTTAAACTGCCGGTACAGCGCCCCCTCATCCAGGTACGGCAGAATGTGGACGCGCCAGCTCAGGAGCGGCTTGCCGTCCTTGTCGTAGTTCGCTTGCTGCGGGAAGTGGCCGAACGTGTCGTGGTAGTTGTGGAACGCCAGCCCGATCTGCTTCAGATTGTTGCTGTCCGTGATGACGGGCGCCTGCTCCTTCATCCACTTCACCAGGGGTGCCGGGTCGTACTTCAGTGAGGCCGTCGCCTCCACCGTGAAGCCGCTCCGTTTCACCTCCGCCGACTTCACCGCGTCCTGCATCGCCTTGAGCATGCCGGCGAACGGCTCCTCCTTCGCGTCGAAGTGGGGGCCTCGGAACAGGCGCGGCGCCGCGTCCCGCGCCACGATGAGCGCCATCCGCAAGATCGTCTCCCCGTCCATCGCGTCGATCCGCTTCGCGAAATCCGCCTTGAGCGCCGCCTTGATCTCCGCCCCCACGTCCAGCGTGATCAGCAGGCTCCGGCCGATCATGAATGGCGTCAGGATGAACGCCTCCGATGTCCGCCGCCCCATCGCGGCCCGCGCCTCCTCGATGGTGCCGAGTTTCAGCGGAGGCTCCTTGATTTCGGACGGGTCGGGCAGGGGCCGCCCCTTGTCTTTCCGCGGCCCGTCATCCTTCTGGAAACGCACCGGGAGGAATTCATCCCGCGCCCCGTTCTTATCCTTACCGTCCTTGAAGGCGTCCTTCGGAGGCGGGGAGTCGTCCTTGCCCTTGAAGCCATCCTTTCTCGGGAAGTCCTTGAACTTCGGTGGCCCCTTCTTCCACATCTCCTCGCGGGCCGCCTCATGGGCCGCCATCAGGCGGAACGCCGTCTCGGGCAGGACGGCCAGCGTGGCGTGGTGCCCGCCCGCCGCCTTCAGCTCGGCGGCCAGGGGGTGCGCCTTGCCGGCCTTCGCCATCGCCGCGAGGTACAGGACGACCGAGCGGAATTCGCCGGTGACGGCGGTCCTGTCATCGACGATCCACAGGCCCTGTTCGCCGCCGGGGGAGACGTGGATCGTCTTGCCGTGGGCCTTGTACTCGGTGCCCGTCCCCTGGGCCTTCTTGAGGGCGGCCGCGTCGAACGGCTTCTTCGTGCGGTAGATGGCCGTGGGCAGCCCGCCGGGCCGGGCGAACATCGTCATCCGCTCGACCCCCGACAGCGCGAAGCCGAAGCGTTCGGCCTCCGCCAGTGGCAGGGCGGCGCCGGGCGACTTCAGGGCCGCCTTGCCGACTTCGGAGGCCAGCACGTCGGCAACGCGCACGCTGGCGAAGAACATGGCATCCGGCGGCACCAGCCTCAGGTCGGCGGGGACGCCATCGAGATCCTTGCCGTCGGCGGGCCGCGAAAGCGCCGGCATCGCCAGACCGGCCAGGGCGATCAGACAGGCGGCCCCGATCAGCCGCGTCATCAATCGTGCGGTCATGGATAGGGCCCTTTCACCTGGGGAGGGTGGAGAAATCGATCTTCGCCTTGCCGGAGGCCACGGCAGCCTTCCCGTCCTGCTTCACCTCGATGGCGCGGACGGCGTCCTGTAGCGACTTGATGAATGCCGCGAACGGCCCCGGCCCTTCCTCGTCGCGGGGCGGCCACATGAACGGCATGGGCACCCCCTCGCGCAGGAAGATCAGCAGCATGCGCCCGGCGATCACCCCGTCCTTCGCCTCCGCCTCGGCCGCGAACGTCCCACGGCCATTGAGCGTGATCTCGTCGCCGATGTCGAACGTCAGCACCAGACGCCGGCAGTTGAGCGAGGAGCGGAAGAACGCCGACGTGGGGCCTCGATAGCCGTCCATCGCGTCGAACGCCTCCTCCAGCGTCTTGAGCTTGAGCGGCTCATCGACCAGCTCCGCCGGGTCCGGGGCCGGCGGCCCCTCGAAGCGGGGCCTGTCCTTGGGCCGGAAGTCCTTCTTCGGCCCCTCATCCTTCTGGAAGCGGACGGGGAGGAATTCGGCCCGCGCCCCGAACTTCTCCTTGCCGTCCTTGTAGCCGTCCTTCGGCGGCGGGAAGTCGTCCTTGCCCTTGAAGCCGTCGATCTTCCTGGGGTCCTTCTTCATCACATCCTTGCTCTTCCGCGGCGGCCTGGGCGCATCCCCCATGAAGCCCGCCCCCATGCGGAGCATCATCGACGGCAGCAGGACGACGGTGGCCGTTTGCTTGCCGGCGGCCAACTTCAGCTCGTCCGCCAAGGCGTGCGACTTGCCCGGCTTCGCCAGCGTGGCCAGGTACGGCACCAGGGCGCCCATACCGCCGAACACGAACGTCCTGTCGTCCGCCGCCCAGACTGCCTGCGGCGAATAGCCGCGTGCCTGGGCGTGGAAGGTCTTGCCGTGGGCCTTGTGCTCGGTGTCGGCGCCCAGGGCCTTGCGGAGGGCGGCCGCGTCGTACGCCTTCGTGGTGCGGACGATCTGCAACGGCGGCTGGTCGCCGCGGCGCTGGAAAGCGGTCAGTCGCTCGACGGAGGACGGCGCCACGCCGGCCCCCTCGAACATCGCGAGGAATTGTTTCGCCCCGGCGATCTTGAGCGCCTCCTTCCCTTGCCCGCTCTCCAGCGCGTCGGCCACGCGCACGCTCACGAGCATGAAGGCGTCGCGCGGCACGAGCTTCAAATCGGCGGGCACGTCGCCCAGCTCCTTCGCGTCATCGTCCGCCGGGCGTGATAATGCCGGCAGGGCGAGGACGGCCAGGGCGATCAGGGACGCCGCGCCCAGCAGGCGCGGCAGCAGCCGTCGGATCATGGGAGTCTCCTCTTCGTTGTTCCTGCCTTCACCAGTCGCTGCCCAGCACCTCGCCGCCGTCGGGCGTGATCGCCGCCCGCAGCGTCTCCGCCGACACCTTCGGCCCCACCTTGCGGACGTAGCCGTCGCACATGGCGACGTGGTAGAAGCCCTTGAACTGCCCCCCCAGTTTCGGCAGCGCCTTGTCCGTCACAACCAGGTCCTCGGGCTTCGTCCACGGCACGGCCTTCGACGCCTCCGCGATCAGGATCGTGTTGCTCGTGCCATCAGTGATGTTGACGAAGGACCGTTTCGGGTCCGGCGTCGGGTACATCGTGCGGGGGCCGGTGAAGACCTGGTAGACCGTCGCGTCCGGCTCGGCCACCGCCGCGCCGGCGACGGGCGCGTAGATTTTCGGCATCTTGGCGAGCAGTTTCTTGTTGTGGGGGCTGTCCCACGGCTCATCGAGCTTGAACTGCTTGTACAGCGCCTCCTGCTCGATGTACGGCAGGATCGCCACACGCCACGACAGCAGCGGCTTGCCCCGCGCGTCGCAGATCGCCTGCGGCGGGAAGTTCCCGCGCGAGTCGTGGTAGGTGTGGAATGCGATGACGATCTGACGGAAGTTGTTCATGTCCTGGCGCACGGGGAGCTGCTCCTTGACCCACTTCGCCAGGCCCGTCGTGTCGAACTTGCCCTTCGCCGACACCTCCACCGTCTTGCCGTCGCGCTTCACCTCACTGGCCCGCAGGGCCTCCTTCGCCGACTTCACCAGCCCCGCGAACGGCTCCGCCTTCATGTCCATGTCCCGCCGGCGGAACAGCGCCCCCGCCGACTCGCGGGCGATGATGAGCGCCATCTCCGCCACCGTCTCGCCGTCCTTCGCGTCGGCATCGCCGGCGAACTCGGCCTTCGCCCACGCCTTCACCTCGTCGCCGAGGTCGGCCGTCGCCAGGACGCGCCGGCAGCGGAACATCGGGCTGAGGATCGTCATCCACTGCCCGCGTGGCCCGGCGTCGCGCACCGCGTCCTCCAGCTCCTTCAGCTCCAGCGGCTCGTCCTTCATGTCCTTCGGGTCGAGCGGCGGCGGGCCCTTGGAGAACTTGTCCTTGGGGAAGACCTCCTTCTGGAACCGCACCGGCTCGAACTCCCTCTTCGGGACGTCCTTCTCCGGGGGCGGGGGCTTCCCGCCATCGAACTTGCCCTTCTCGAACCTCGGCGCGTCCTTCTTCATGCGGTCCTTCCACCGCGCCTCCTTCGCCGACAGCGCCGCCATCTGCCGGAACGCCAGCGCGGGCCGCGCCGCGAAGGTGAAGTGGTGCTTGCCGGCGGCGGCCTTCAGCTCGTCGGCCAAGGGGTGCGTCTTGCCCGCCTTCTCCATCACCGCCAGGTACGGCACCAGGGACCGCATGTCGCCGACGACGAACGTCTTCTCGTCGGCCGGCCACACCGAGGTCGGCCCCCAGCGCTTGCCCGAGTCGAAGAACGTCTTGCCGTGCGCCGTCAGCTCGCGCCCCGCGTCGAGCGCCTTCAGCACCGCCTTGGCGTCGTACGGCTTCTTCGTGTGGACGATCTGCAACGGCCCCTGGTCGGCGCGGCGCAGGAAGACCGTCACGCGCTCGATGCCCGCGGGGTCGATGTTGCCGAGCATCTCGTCGCTACGGCCCCGCCCCGGCCCGAATTCCATCGCCTCCATCACGGTCTTCAGCGTCGGGTCGGCCAACGCCTCGCTCATGCGGAAGCTCACGAAGAACAACGCGTCGCGCGGCACCAGCTTCAGGTCGGCCGGCACGTCGCCCAGCGGCTTCTCGGCCTCCTCCGCCGGGCGCGATAAGGCCGGCAGCGCGAGGGCGGCCAGCGTGAACACGGCGGCGGCCCCGAGGAGGCGCGGCAACAGTCGTCGGATCATTGGGTCGTCTCCCTTGGGGGTCACTTGCCGAAGCCCGAGAAGTCGAGTTTGAACTTCACCGACGCCTCGACGGCCTTGCCGTCGCGTTTCACCTCGCCCGCCCGTAGGCCGCCCTGCACGCTCTCGAGCAGCTCCTTGTACGGGCTCGCACGCACGTCGATGGGGCTGAACGCGAACATCGCCGGCAGCATCTCGCGCATCAGCAGGAGGATGGCCTTGGCGGTGACCGCGCCGTCCTTGCCCTCCGCCTCGTCGGCGAACAGGCCGCGCGCCTTCACCGCCACGTCGTCGCCGATGTCGATGGTGGCCAGCAGGCGGCGGCAGCGGAAGGCGGAGCGGAGGAACGCCGACTGCGGGCCGTACTCGTCCATCGCCTCGAACGTCTCCTCCAGATCCAGGAGCTTGAGCGGCTCGTCCTTCATCGTGGACAGGTCCGGGGCACGGAGGAAGCCGCCCTTGTCCTTCTGGAAGCGGACGGGCATGAATTTGGCCCGCGCGGCGGCCTTCTTGGCGTCCTTGAGCGGGTCGAGCGGGGCCTCCTTGGGGAAGTCCCGCTTCTTCTTCATCTCCTCGCGCCAGCGCTCCATGCGCGCCTTGTTGGCCGCCATCTGCTGGCGGAACGTCAGCGACGGCAGCACCGCCAGCGTGGCGGAGTGCTTGCCAGACGCCGCCTTCAGCTCGTCGGCGAGGGCGTGCTTCTTCGCCGCCTTCTCCATCACCGCGAGATATGGCACCAGGCCGCGCAGCTCGCCGATGACGAACGTCTTCTCGTCCTCCGCCCAGACGCCGAACGAGAAGACGGGCCGGGCCGGGGCGTGGAAGGTCTTGCCGTGCAGCCTGTGCTCGTCGTCGGCGCCGAGGGCCTTGCGGAGGGCGGCCCCGTCGAACGCCTTCGCCGTGCGGACGATCACGGCCGGCATCTGGTCGGGGTGGCGCATGAACACCGTGGCCCGTTCCACGCCCGCCGGATCGACCCCCGCCGCCTCGAGGGCGGCCAGCATCTCCTTCGCCCCCTTGATCTTCAGGGCGCCCTTGCCCTGCGCGGACCCCAGCACGTCGGCGACGCGCACGCTGAGGAAGAACGTCGCATCGGGGGGCACGAGTTTCAGGTCGGCCGCCACGTCGCCCAGCGGTTTCGCGTCATCGTCTGCCTGGCGCGACAGGGCGGGCATCGCGAGCGCCGCCAGGGCGACGATCGCCGCGCCGATCATTCGTCGGATCATGGGATGTGTCCTCGGGTGGGGTTTGCCGTGGCGGGCGTCCCGCCTGCCCGCCCTCTGCTTCCCGTAGAGCACGCATCCTGCGTGCTCGGAGCACGCTGGAAGCGTGCTCTACGACAAGAAGGCGAGGACGCCTGCCGCCACGACAACAACTGGGCGCGACTACTTCTCCTTGTCGATGAAACGCTTCTCGTCCTTCTTCGGGAAGTCCTCGAACTTGCCCTTGTCGTCGGTCTTGCCCCGGTCACGCGGGCCGTCCTTGTACGGCATCTCCTCCTCGTGCCAGCCGGGCGGGCCGTCGTGCATGTGCCGCCGGTGCCGCATCCGCATCGCGTCCAGCATCGCCGGCAGGAAGTCGATGGTGCCGCCCAGCGACACCGTCACCGTCTTGCCGTCGCGTTTGACCTCGGCGGCCCGCAGCGCCGTCCGCGCCTCCTTCACCGCGGCCTCGATGGACTTCAGG
Source organism: uncultured Alcaligenaceae bacterium (assembly GCA_964630925.1). GTDB lineage: Bacteria > Planctomycetota > Planctomycetia > Gemmatales > Gemmataceae > RGDT01. The sequence continues at coordinate 55,007 of CAZVZK010000053.1, read as the reverse complement.
CCCTTGAAGCCGTGCCGCAGCGGCATCGCCGCCAGCTCGCCCAGCCACACCTTGGCCGCCTCGCCGGCGACGGCCCCGTCCTTCGCGTCGTCCTCCGTCGCGAACACGACGGCCGCGGCGGCCTTGCCGCCCACCATCTTCGCGTCGAAGTCCAGCGTGGCGAAGGCCCGCTTGCCGCGCATGACGCACCGGAACGGCGCCGTCATCGGCCCCCAGCGGTCGAAGTACTCGCACGCCTCCTCCAGCGTGCCCAACTTCAACGGCTCCTCCTTCACCTCGCTCGGGTCGAAGCGCGGCTCGCGGCCCTTCTCCTTGAAGCCGAACTCCTTCTGGAGCCGCACAGGCAGGAATTCCGCCTTCGCCCCGAACTTCTCTTTCTCCTTGAAGCCGTCCTTGTCCTTGAAGTCATCGTCCTTCCTGAAGCCGTCGATCTTCACCGGGTCCTTCTTCATGCCTTCGTCCTTGAAGCGGAAGTCCCTGGGGCCGCCCTTCTTCCAACCCTCCTCGCGGAGCCGTTCCGCGGCGGCCAGGGTGCGTGTCAACTTCTCGGGCAGGCAGGCGAAGGTGACGTGGTGATTGCCGGCCGCCGCCTTCAGCTCGTCGGCGAACGGGTGCGTCTTGCCCGCCTTCTCCATCACCGCCAGGTACGGCACCATCTGGTCGGCCTGGGCGAACACCGCCGTCCGCTCGTCGGCGATCCAGATCGCCTGCGGGCGCCAGCCGCCCGCCGACACCAGGAACGTCTTGCCGTGCGCCTTGACCTCCTCGGCCCGGAACCGCCGCAGGAGCCGATCCTTGTCCAGCGGCTTGGCCGTGCGGACGATGATCACCGGCTCGTGCCGGCGGACGAAGAGCGTCGCCCGCTCGACGTCCTCGATCACGAGGCCGAATTGCTCCTCGGCCATGCCGAGGGCGAAGCCGAATTCGCCGAAGACGAGGGCGGCCTTGCCGGAGATGGTCTCGGAGGCGTCGGCGGCGCGGGCGCTGACGAACATCACCGCGTCGCGCGGCACGAGTTTGAGGTCGGACGGCACGTCGCCGAGGGCCTTCTCGTCCTCGTCGGCGGCGGGACGTGACAGGGCCGGCATCGCCAGCCAGGCCAGGGCCAGCACGGCCGCCACGCCCAGCAGGCGCGGCATCAGGCGTCGGAACATGGGTGTATCCTTCGATGGTGTGTGTATTTCAGGGGTTGAGCTTGTCGAGGTCGATTGGCATCCGGTCGCGCGGGTCGATGGCCAGCCGCATCGTCTTCTCGTCGAAGTCCCGGCGGATCTTGCGCACCGACCCGTCGAGCATCAGCCCAATGAAGAACCGTTCGAACTGCCCGCCCATCCTCGGCAGTGCCTTCTCGGTGACCTCCATGTCGGCCGGCTTGGTCCAGATGACCGCCTTCGACGACTCCGCCACGCCGAGCGTGTTGCTCAGGCCGTCGCCGATCGACGCGAAGTTCACCCGCCGGCCACGCTCGGGGAGCAGCGCCTTGTGGCCGCGGAACTGCTGCACGAACGTCATGCCCGGCTCCGGCGTGTCGCCCTTCACCGGCGCGTAGATCTCCGGCATCTTCGCGATCAGCGCCTTGTTATGCGGGCTGTCCCACGGCTCGCTGAAGTTGAACTGCTTGTAAAGAGCCTCCTGCTCGAGGTACGGCAGGATCTGCACACGCCAGCTCAAGAGCGGCTTGCCGTCGGCATTGTCCTGGTCGGTCGGCAGGTAGCCGTGGGAGTCGTGGAAGTTGTGCAGGGCGATGCCGATCTGCTTCAGGTTGTTGCTCTGCCGCATGGCCAGAGCCTGCTCGCCGAGGGCGGCGGCGAGGTCGGCCAGCTTCAGGCTCAGCGTCAGCGAGCCCGACAGCGCGGCCCCGTCCTGCTTGACCTCGGCGGCGCGGAGGGAGTCGGCGGCGGCCTTGAGCGGCGCCTTCATCAGCCCGGCGCCCCCGCCCAGGCTGGACTTCGCCATGAACGGCAGCCCGTCGCGGGCCACCACCAGCCCGTAGCGTACCAGCGCCGCCACGTCCTTGGCCTCCGCCTCGTCGGCGAAGGCGCCGCGCCCCTCGATCTTCAACTCCTCGCCGATGGTGACGGTGAGGACGGCACGCCGGCAGCGGAGGGCGGGGGCAAACGGCGCGAGTGTCGGGCCGGGGCCGTCCCACTCACGCCGCCCGATCGACTCGTCGAGGTCGCCCAGCTTCAACGGGCGCTCGCGCAGCGTCTCCACGTCCAGGGCCGGGCGCGGCGGCTCCTTCTCGAAGCGGTCCTTCGGAGGGAACTCCTTGTATTCGTACTTCTTCTCGTCGTAATACTTCTTCGAGTAGCGGTCCCGGTCCCATCGCGGCCCCTCGGCGGCGGAGACGCGGATGGACTGCGATGGCAGCCCGCCGAACGTGGCCGCGTGCTTGCCCGACGCCACCTTCAGCTCGTCGGCCAGCGGGTGCGTCTTCGCGGCCTTCTCCAGGGCCGCCAGGTACGGCACCAGGGCCCGCACCGGCCCGACGACCAACGTTTGCTTGTCGGCGGCCCAGACGGCCCTGCCTCCGGGGTCGCCGGTGTGGTGGAACGTCTTGCCACCCGCCTTCGCCTCGGTGCCGGTGCCGAGTGCCTTGCGTACGGCGTCGATGTCATGGGCCTTCGCCGTGTGGATGACGGCGAGCGTCCCCTGCGAGGGCCTGCGCTCGAAGATCGTCACGCGCTCGATCTTACCCACGGGGACGCCGCGTATGGCGCGGGCCAGCGACTCGCCCGGGGGCGTCAGCATCAGCAGCTTGCCGGCGGCAGACGCCTCCACGTCGGCCAGGCGCACGCTGAGGAAGTGCGTCGCGTCGGCGGGCACCAGCTTCAGGTCGGCCGCCACGCCGGCCATGTCCTTCGCATGCTCATCGGCGGGCGGGCGCGACAGCGCCGGCATCGCCAGGGCGGCGAGGGCGACGATCGCCCCGACGCCTATCAGGCGGATCATCAGTCTGCGTAGCATTCGGGTTCTCCTGGATGGGTCAGGGGTCGATGTCGTTCGGGGGGACGATGCCGTCGGCCGGGTCGATGTACACCCGCAGCGACTTCTCCGGCGCCTTGCGGCTCACGCGGCGGACCGAGCCGTCGCAGAACGCCACGTTGAGGAACTTCTCGAACTGCCCGCCGAGCTTCGGCACCATCTTGTCCGTGATCACGATGTCGTCGGGCTTCGTCCACGGGACCGCCGTGCCGGCCTCCGCCACGAGGAACGTGTTGGCGGTCCCGTCCAGGATGGCGGAGATGCGCGGCTTCGTCGTCGGCGTGGGGAACAGCGTCTTCGGCCCGGCGAACACCTGATAGAAGGTCTCGCCCGGCCCGGCGGCCGCCCGCTTCGGTGCCTTGAAGATCGCGGGCATCCTGGCGATCAGTTTCTTGTTGTGGGGGCTGTCCCAGGGCTCATCGAGCTTGAACTGGTTGTACAGCGGCGTCTGCTCGATGTACGGCAGGATGAGGACGCGCCAGCTCAACAGCGGCTTGCCGTCCTTGTCGCACACGGCGCGCGGCGGCATCTGGCCGAAGGTCGATTCGTAGATGTGGAACGACAGGGCGATCTGCTTGAGGTTGTTGGCGTCGGCGCGGATGGGGGCCGTCTCGGCGACGAACGCCACCAGCGGCGTCAGGTCGAACGACATCTTCGTCTTCATGGTCAGGTCGTTGCCGTCCACCTTGAAGGCGACGGCCCGCGTCGCCGCCCTCATCTGCTTGATCAGCCCGGCGAACGCGGGGGCCGTCACATCGACTCCGGCCTCGTCGCGCAGGAACATCGGCAGCCCCTCGCGGAGCAGCAGCAGGCCCATCGCCAGGACGGTCTCGCCGTCCCTGGCGTCGTCGGCGGACGCGAAGTCCAGGCGTCCGTTCACCGTGAGGCCGCCCTTGCCCGCGTCGGCGGTGACGACGAACCTGCGCCCGCGCGCCAGCGGCACGAACGGGAGCAGGTCGAGACGCGAGTGGCGGCCCTCCTTGTCGTCGAGGATCTCGGCGAGGGTGCGGAGCTTGAACGGCCTCTTCTCGTCCTTCTCCTCGGCGGTGCCTTCCTTCTCCCCGTCCCCGGCCTTCTTCGTCTCGGGCGGCGCGTCGGCCTTCAGCTCGGCGTCCATCACGCGGAAAATCAGCTCGGGCCTGCCGGCGAGGACGAAGGAGTGCGTGCCGGCCGCCGCCTTCAGCCCGTCGGCCAGGGGGTGGGCCTTGCCGCCCGCCGCCAGCGCCTCCAGGTACGGCGCGAGGGCGTCGGCCTCGGCGGCGACGATGGTGCGGTCATCCACGAGCCAGAAGGCGTTGGGCGCGCCGACGGCCTCCAGGCCGCGTTCGGCGACGAGCACGGCCTTCCCGCCGATCTTGGCGGCCCTCGTCTTGCCGAGCTTGCGGGCGAGGGCGTCACGGCCCACCGGCCTGACGGTGCGGAGGATGAAGGCCGGCCCCGTCGAGAGGCGGCGGGCGGCGACGGTGACGCGCTCCACGTCGGCGGGGGCGATGCCGAAGATGGCCTCGAACTCGGCGAGGTGGCGGACGCCGTCGGCGCCGAGGCCGGCCAGGGCGGCGACGAGCTTCTTGAACCCGCCGTCGGCGGACAGGTCGCCGAGGCGCATGGTGGCGAACGCGAAGGTGTCGTGTGGCACGAGGGCGAGGTCGGCCGGCGGCTTCTCGTCCGCCGCCGGCAGGAGAATGGCCGCGAAGGACAGGACGGCGGTCAGGGCCAGGGTGCGTGACATGGGAGCGAAACTCCGAGAAGGGTACGGGCCATTCAACCGCCACGCGGGCCGCGCGGCAACGGGATTCCCGCCTGCTGCCACGACAGCAGCAGCTCACCCCGGCTCCTTGCCCTCGACGGCCTTCAGCAGCGGGGCGATGTCGAACTTCAGTGTCAGCTCGGCGGTGATCGTCTTGCCGTCGCGCTTCGGCTTCGCGGCGGCGATGGCGTCGCCGAGGCGCCCGACGAGCGGGCCGGCGGCCTTCGCCAACGGGGCCTCGTCGGGCAGGTTCTTCATCACGCCCGCGAGGCCGTCCTTCGTCAGGCCCAGCAGCGCGGCGACAGCCTTCAGGCCGGCCTCGGCCTCCTTCTCCGTGTCGAACCTCGCCCGCGCCTTGGCGGTGACGGAGCCGGCCGAAAGCGTCGCCGTCACGAGCAGCAGCCGGGCCGGGCCGCCGCCCGTGATGATCGGCCTCACGTCGCCGGGCGCCTCACGGGCCAGCAGCTCGATGGACGTGTCCAGGGGGCGGAGGTCCAGCTCCCGTTCGGGCGTGTACTCGGGGTGGTCGCCCTCGATGCGCTTGCGTTCCTTGGCCTCGCCCGAATTCTCGGCGGCCAGGGTGCGGACGCAGGCGGAGGGCAGCACGCCGGCCACGAAGCCGTGCTTGCCGCCGGCGATCTCGGCGAAGGCGTCGGCGAGCGGGTGCGGCCCCTTGCCCTTGTGGCGCAGGGCGGCGAGGAACGCGGCGAGGTCGGGGCCGTCGCCGGTGACCGTCGTCTTCTCGCCGGCCGGCCAGACGCCGAGGTCGGGGCAGAAGAACGCCTTCTTGCCGTGGACCGTCACGTCCGCGACCTTCCCGAGCAGCTTCCGCAACGCACCGAGGTCGGGCCCCTTGCGCCAGTGGAAGATCACAACGGGCGCCCTCTCCGAATCGCGGCGGCGGACGAACGTCACCCGCTCCAGGTCTTCGGACCGGAAGCCGTACATCACCCGCAGGCTCTTGTCGAGCGTGTCCTGCGGCCCGCCGGGGATGTGCGGCATCAGCGTCTTGAGTTTGGCGTCGGCGGACAGCGCCGCCACGCAGATGGAGAAGACGGCCACGGCGTCTTGCGGCACGATGGCCAGGTCCGGCGGCACCTTCGGCATCGGCTCGGGGTCGGCGGTGAACGCCGACGACGCCAGCGCGAGCGCGGCGGCGAGGGCAAGCAGGCGAATCATGGTGTCGCTCCGGTGCTGTTGAGGTGAGTGCGCCCATCTTACACCCCCACGCGCCGCCCGGCCGCTTTTTCCGGCCCGTCATGTGGCACGGGGCCGTGGCCGTAGAGCACGCTGGAAGGAAGCGTGGTCTCCGCTCGACGACAGCAACGGTTTTCCCCTGCCCCCAGAGGGGCCTCGCGCGGTATCATCATCCGTACCCACCCCGCGCCGACGAGGCCCCGCCATGCTCTCCCTCCATGCCCAAGGCCCCACCCTGTGCGACGGCGTCTCGCGCCGCGATTGGCTCCAGCTCGGCGGCCTCGCCGCCCTCGGCGGCCTGTCCCTGCCGCGCCTCCTCGCCGCGACCCCCACGCACAAGGCGAAGGCCAAGTCGGTCATCGTCTTCGGCCTCGTCGGCGGCCCGCCGCAGCACGAGACGTGGGACCCCAAGCCCGACGCCCCGCCCGAGATCCGCGGCGCCTTCAAGCCCATCGCCACCCGCACGCCCGGACTACGCGTCTGCGAGCTGATGCCACGCACGGCGACGCTCACGGACAAGATCGCCGTCCTGCGGGCCGTCAGCACCGGCGACAACGCCCACAGCTCGAGCGGCTATCAGATGCTCACCGGCGTGCCCCACCTGCCCCTCAATCAGGAGAGCGCTACGCCCAGGGCGCCCAACAACGCCCCCTCGCTGGCGGCCCTCGTCCGCTATCTGCGTCCCGACGCCGGGCGACTGCCCTCCGCCGTCACCATCCCCGAACACATCTGGAACGACGGTAACTTCCCCTGGCCCGGCCAGGACGCCGGCGTCCTCGGCAAGCGCCACGACCCCTGGCTGATCCATTGCGACCCGTCGAGCAAGTCCTTCGCCCCGCCGGCGCTCACCCTGCCCGACGACGTGGGGCCGGAGCGTTTCACCGCCCGCCGCGGCCTCGGTGACCGCCTGGGGCGGCGCATCGACTCCGCCCCCCACGACGCCTTCAGCCGGCATTCGCGCAAGGCGCTGGAGCTCCTCGGCTCGAACCAGGCCCGCCGCGCGTTCGCCCTCGATCAGGAGACGCCGAAACTGCGCGACCGCTACGGACGCACACGCTGGGGCCAGTCGTGCCTCCTGGCGCGGCGTCTGGTCGAGTCGGGCGTGTCGCTGGTGCAGATCAACTGGACGCGCATCGCCGGCCAGCCCAACCAGGGCGGCTGGGACACCCACGCGCAGAATAACGACTCGCTGAAGTCGCTGCTCATGCCGATGATGGACCTGTCCTTCAGCGCCCTCATCGAGGACCTGAACGAGCGCGGCCTGCTCGACGAGACGCTGATCGTATGGTTCGGCGAGTTCGGGCGGACGCCGCGTTTCAACGGCGCCGCGGGCCGTGACCACTGGGGGCCGGTCTTCTCGCTGGCCCTGGCCGGGGGCGGCGTGCGTGGTGGCATGGTCCACGGGGCGTCGGACAAGAACGGCGCGTACCCCGCCGACGGGCGCGTCGAGGGGCGCGACCTCATCGCCACCGTGCTGCACCTCCTTGGACACGACCCCAGCGGCGAATTGACGGACGCCGAGGGCAGGCCGCACCCGATGAGCCGCGGCAAGGTAATCCGCGCCATCGTGTGACGGCTCACGTCAGGCATCCCGTTGATCTCAGGAGTCACATGCTCACCTGCTCACACCCGTTGAGCATGTGACTCGGCGCCGACTGACGCATGGTGTCACGGATAGGCATCGAGTGCGCGAGTCACCTGCTCACATGCTCACATGCTCACTTTGTCCCCAGCCCAGGCGGGTGAGAGCGGGACGGAAGTAGACACGGGAGGTGGCCGGGGTGGGGCAAATTGCATTGCATTGCACCCCCCCAGGCACCCCCGCAATGCAAATTCCCGGCGGGATTTGCATTTCACGGGCAGTTCCCGTTCGGCGAGCAGTGCGGCGTTGTCGTCGCCCGCAATGCAAATTCCCGGCGGGATTTGCATTTCACGCCCCGTTTTCTTCGTCCGCTGCCTGTCGGTGCCAGCGATGGACGCGAGGCCCCCTTGGGCGCCGAGTCACCTGGCAGAGCCTTCCTCAGCGAGCCGGGCGTCGATCCCCGGTCACCATTCTTGCGATCTTTTCCAGGGCCGCACGGGCGGCCTCCTGCACATCATCCCAACTGTCGCTGAGGCGGCGCTTCAGCGCGGGGATCGCCGGCTTGGCGGCCGTGCCCATCTCCCCGAGCAGATTCGCCGCGTTGACCCGCGCATGGTTGCTCTCGGCCTCGAGGCAGCCGATCAGTGTCTCCACAGCCAGGCGCTCGTGGGTTCGGCTCATCTTCCAGAGCGTGACGGCGGCCGCCGACCGCACAAAGGGGTCCGTGTCGCCTGTGGCCGCGCGGAGTTTCGGTACAAGCCCCTTCGCCCCCGGCCCGTAGCGGGCCAACTCTTTCGCCGCCATCGTGCGGATGTACCAGTCCTTGTCGGCGAGGAGCCGCTCCGCCAACCGCATGGTCTCCGGCGTGGGCGGTGCGTGCTGACAGATCGCCGCGAAGGCATCCTTCCGGACGTAGGTCTCGGGGTCATCGAGCAACCGCTTCAACGTGGGCAACGCATCCTCCCCCCTGGCCAGCATCTCACCGAGCAGCTCGACCAGGAGACACCGATAGTATCCTTCCGCCTTGAGGGCGTTGCGGATCACGGCATCGCGGCCCCGGAGATCCATCCCGGCCCTCAGCGCCGCCCTGGCGGCGTTGATCCGCACGCCGATCATCTCATGCGTGACCGCCTCCTCGATGAGCCGCTTGACGCTTACATCACGGGGGGCGATTGCCACGACGGCGAGGAGGAGGCGCTCACGGAAGATCGAAGAGTGGCTGTCGTCCTTGAACTCCATGATCAGCGCATGTGCAGCATCAGCCCCTGTGGCGACCCGTCCGAAAACGTGGACCGCGTATTCGGCCTCGCGGATCGAGCCACGCCGGATCTTCCGGAGGACGGCGGGGGCAGCGGCCCCGGCGTCCCTGCCCAGGTCGGCGAAGAGCTGGAGGATGCGCATGGCGGACGCGCCATCCGACCTCCCCAGGAGCCGGCCCAGCGCGGGCACGACGCGGGCCGCCTGCGTGTTAAAGCAGGCGATGGCCCAGACCGCCTCGGACCTGCCGTCGTCAACATTCGCGAACGCCACGGCCACCCACCGGTCCAGGGTCTTCCCCTCGACGAGTGAAACCGGAGGCCCGGCGGCGGCCACGAGCAGAGCCCAAAGGAGCATGGGCGGCCTCCACTTCGTTCAGCGGCCGAAGTTCTTGAAATGGAACTCCGCCGTCTGCTTGATGATGAAGAAGTACGTCAATTGGTCGAACGTGATCCGCCCTTGCGCGTCCGGGCTGTTGTCCTTCCACGAGTACGGATCGGCCGCTCTCTGGATCGTCAGCACGATCATCTTCGCCTGCTCCAGCAGCACCGCCCGCGAGGTGATCGCCTTCGGATCGCTGCCCATCCGTGCGGCAAGATCGCCGAAGTGGTAGGAGCGCGTGACGGTCATGGCGCGGGCGCGTCCCTGCGAGGTGATGAGGACCGCCTCGTCCTTGATGACGTAGGCCAGCCCCATCTCGCCGTTGATCTTCTTCAGGATCGCCCTCAGGCTCAGTTTGGCAGTTAGGGTGACGGGCGTTTCATGGCTCTGGTCGGCCCACTCCAAGGCCCGCTTGTCCACGCTGATCGGTAGGTCGGCCACCTTCCGCAGGTGGCCCATCACATCGTGAAACGGCGTCCGCTCGAAGTCCACCTCGTGGTGCTTGTCCAGGCCTGCCATGATGGCCTTCTCGATGGCAGTCATCTTGACGCCCGAGCGGCGTCTCACGATCTCCTTGAAGTCCTTGTCGGGGTCGGCATCCTTGGAGGTGGTGCCGGATTTCCCCCCGCACGGGGGTGGCCACTCAATCCCGGCACCTTTTCCAAACATCGAGGGCCTCTTGCCCCCGCTACTGTGGCCGTGGAGGATGTCGATGCGGGGCCTCAGGGATGAGGGCTTGCCGAGGCGCTCATCGGCTATCTCGCCGACGTTGTTATAGTCGTACCTGAGCGTGGCGAGGAAATCGCGTCGGCGCTCGTGACTGAGCGCCCTGTCCTCAAGGACCACCGCCAGAAGCGCCTTGATCTTGGCCTGAGACTCCGCGAGGCGCGGGGAGGGGCTGCGGACCAGTCGGTAGGCGGCGGCGCGCGTGTCGGTGAACTCGTGTTCGACACGCTCGGCCTCGAAGTCGCGCACGACATCCGGAGGCAGGTCGGTGGGGAGCGGCGCCGCGGCGAAGGCGGCCGCCAGGATCAGCAGGCCCGCCACCCAGGGCCGGAGAATCCGGGTCATCCGATAACCTCCCATTCGCTTCGGGGCGGGACGCCAGAGCGACAGCCTACCGCACGGCCAGACACCATTCCAGGGAGAACGCCCGCAGGCTGAAGGCTTGCGCCCACAACGCCGCATCCGTGTGAAACAGCCACAACGGCCACGTCATCAAACCGGCCAACGACGCTCAATCATCACCGAAGTCAGGGACGGGGACATTGAAGAGCCGAAGCGCGTCGTGCATCACCGCATTCTCCTTCCCCGTGAGGTCGATGCCCTCGGCAATGCACCGCCGCAGGATCGCCAGGACGGGCGGGACGACGCGGGCGTCCTTCCGCCTCGTCAGCTCGACGATGAACAGGAATCTCGCCATGCCGTCGTTTCGCGCTATGAGCGACGCCATAAGGCCCCCGGTGTCCGGGCCGCGGCGGCGGATGAGGGCCTCTGCGGCATCGGCGTGCCACTCCTCGTACCGCTCATCCAGGATGACGGCCGCGAGCTTCTCGATGGGTAGCCGGCCCAGCTCCGTCCAGTCGCCAAGCCGGAGCGGCGCCGGGGCGGGGATCAGCGCGACAAGAGACAGCAGGGCCAGCAAGGCCGCCAGGCTGATAGTCTGCATGACGGCCCAAGGTGAAACATCCCGGCCGCCGCGAAGGGCGTCATTGTCACCGTTCACGTCGCTCATCTCTCCCCATCCGCGTGAGCGCCGCCTTGGCCTCGTCCACGAGGGGCGACTCCGGCCCTGCCGCCACCCGCCGCAACACCGCCGCCGCGCCGGGCGTCCCGATCCGCTCCAGCACCGCCACCGCCCGGACCTGTTGAAGCTCCGCCCCGTTCAGGGCGAAGGTGGCCCGGAGCAGTCGATCCGCTCGCAGGTATCGGTCCAGCGAGGGGCGAGAGTTACAGCAGCGGGCCAGCGCGGGGGCCGCAAGCCAGCGCTGCCGGGCCAGTTGACGCTCGGCCTCGTTCCGCTCATCGAAGTCATCGCTGTCGAGACTCCGGATCCACGCCTCGATGCGGCGAGCGTCCGCGGGCCTCGGCGTGCCGACTTTCCGGGCGAGGAACCGCACGGCCTCGTCCCCCTGGCCCGTCATCACCCAGCCCGCCCTGTACGCCAACGCCGCGTCGGACGAGGCCATCTTCTCCCACAGCTCATCCAGTGTCCCGGCCCCGCCCCCCCCGACGACAAGACGTACACGCCGCGGCGCCCAGTCCTCGCCCACGATGGCCACCTCGTCGCCGTGCCGTGTGACGGCAAGCGCCGCGGGCTCCTCGACCCCCGTTCGCACAGTGGCCATCACCGCCCCGCTCGCCATCTCGATCATCCAGAGTGTGTTGTCGGCGACAGCCACGAAGTACCGCTCATCACCCGAGAAGGCACAGTCTCGGAGCTGCCCGGTGGGCAACGTCCTGCGGTGGGGCGTCTCCCGCCAGCCCGCACCGGAGCGCACCCAGAATCGGAAGAGCCCGACCTCTTCGAAGTCCGACTGGTGCCAGGAGACGAGCCGCGACCCACTGCTTGACATGAAGACGCCATCCGGCCGATCGGGGAGCCGGAATCGGGAAAGGCATCGCCGCCCGGCCACGTCGCGTTCTTCCCAGACGCCATCCTCCCAAAGCAGCCGGGCCGTTCGCCCACCGTCGGCCAGCGCGCCACCGACCAACCTCAGCGGATGCCCCCACTCGTCGAGCCCGCGCGTCGGCCCCAAGGGCCGCGACCGTACCGTCCTCTCGCCGACCGCGCACAGCCCGAGGCGGGCACCCTCCCTCCAGACCCACCGCCCTTCAGCTCCCCCCAGCGGCAGGAGCCTCCTGCCCCACTTTTCACGTTCGAGATCCTCGATGGCGCGGAGCCGCCCCGTCGCCACATCCCACGACGCCAGGAGCCCGCCCCCGTACCCCGCGGCGAGGCCACCCGACGAGAATTGCAGGCGCCAGATCGTCCCCTCACCCGCTACGGCGAAGGTGCGTTCCACCCGCCCCTTCTCCAGATCCCAGAGGTAGGCCACGCCCTCGTCGCCGCCGGCGGCGAGGCGCCGGCCGTCGGGGGAATAGGCGAGACAGTGCAGGGGGCCGCGTGCGCCCCTTGGGCCGTGTGCGGGCTTCGGGAAGATCGGCCAGACCCGGTACTCCCTCGGCTCCTCCCCGGTGACCACGAACGCCCCGTCAGGGGCCAACGCCAGCGCCCCAGGGGTCCCGTAGATGAGGCAGCCAGAGTGGGCGTATTCGCCCCAGTCATCCGCGCTCCAGAACCGCAGTCGGGAAAAGGAGGTGCCCGCGACCGTCTTCCCGTCGTGTGACCACGCGACCCACTCCGGCCGCGTCTCCCCCTGATGCAGAAGGCGGACGAGCAACCCGCGCCGCCAGTCCCACACCCGCAGCGCCCCGCCGTCGTGCCCGGCGAGCACGAGCCTCCCGCCCGGCGAGAGGGCGAACGCCTTGATGTCTTTCCTCGCCCCCAGCGGGCTCTTGATCGGCTCGCCCGTGCCGGGATTCCAGAAACGAAGGCCGGTGCCCGCGAGCGCTGCCAGGACCGCCCCGTCAGTACTCGCGTCCACGCAAGTTACGTCGCCCCCGGCATCGAGAGTGCGGACGGCTTCGAGGGAGGGCGCATCGAATAGGCGTATCGTCGAGTCGAACCACGCCGCCAGCAGTTTGTCACTTAGGAAGCGGCAGCCGTTGAAGCCCCCTTTCCGAAGGGCCTTCCCAGCCTCACGGCGCTCGCGCACCGACCAGATCCGGAGCCTGCCGTCCCAACTCGCTGATGCGAGAAGCCGGCCATCGGGCGAGAAGCTCAACCCGCGCACGCGATCCGTGTGGCCGTCGAGACTGCAAACGGGGGCGCGGAGGGACAGATCCCAAATGGTGATGGGCAGAGGGTTGTCGAAAGGGGGTTCATCGCCGGACGTTGCCAGCGTCCGGCCATCCGGCGACAACGCGAGCCGTGGCCTCGACAGGCGCTTGACGGGCAACAGAGGGCAGCGCGGCCCCAACACGGAGACAGACAAATCAACGGGAAGAGGCGCTGCCGCCGGGGCCTCGTTGGCCAACCCGAGGCAGCAAAGGGCGACAGTCAGGATCACAGGCGAAGGCGGGATGGCCGGCCTTGCTTGCGAGAAGCCGCAGATCAACGTCATCGTGGCGCGTTCCTCTGGCCGCGCCGCTCTCCCTGAGTTCATATCTATGCGCCCCCGCCGCCCGCGCCAACCGCAAACTGCCGTGCCGCTTCACGTCGGACCGCTGTGAGGCCGAGGCCCACGTCAGCACTTGGGGGTTGACGAGCCGGGCGTGTGCTTCCGGCCTCCCGATACGGCTCCCAACCTGTCAGTCCCCCAGGCCGGAAGCACACGCGGCAGACAACACCCCACGTCGCAAGGATCGCGAAGGGCAGGCGTCCGCGGCCGGCGGCCTGAAGGGCCGGTTCCGTCAGCCCAGGCCGTGAGACCTCGGCCCGCACCCCCCGCCCTCCGGTGGGGTTATTCCGTCGGCACGGGACGCCCCGCCGCCGGCCTGTCCTTGCCCGCCCCGCGCCGCCGCCGCTACAATGGGACGCGTGGCGTGATAGCCTGTGGTGTGATAGCGGCGCGTCGGCGCGGGGCGTTGACGAGCCGGCCTGCAAGCAGATCACCCCGTCGGCAACAGCCCGAGGTACTTCCGCCACCCCGCCGCGTCCGCCCCGAAGTCGCGCCCACTCCACTTCCGCAGGGCATCGAGCGCCGCTTGCTGATAAGGGGATAACTTGCCCGCCGGCGGATCCAGACGCTTCCGCAGGTCGGCCGCCTCTTCCTTCGTCAGCTCGCGCCGCCGGATGATGTAGTCCAATCGCACCTCTTTGACTCCTGAGAATCGATCCTCTTGCATCCTTCGCCTGAGCGAGAAGTCCTGGCGAAGATACGTCACGTCGATCCGCACGAGTAGCTTGGTCGCGGCCTGGTAACCGGAGCGCACAGGCAGGCTCGACCGGCGGAGCTCGACGACGCGGCCGGTGAGGATCCCGTACTCCGTCTCGGATGCCGCGTGGCAGAGCATGCAGTTGCGGTGAGCTATCCGGACCACCTCGCGGGTCGTCGTCGCCCCTCCCTTCGTCTCTCGGGGCAGGCGGGGGTCGCCCTCCTCCAGCAAGGCGACGAGGTGAAGCGCGAGATCCCGCCTACCGAGTTTGACGACAGCCTCCGTCGCGTTCCGGGCTACAGCCGGCCAGGGATAGCGGAGGGCCTCGATGAGGATGGCGTCGTATCCCGCGTTACCGCGCGAGGCGAGCGCCTCCAGGGCCGCCTCGCGGACGGGGCGGTCGAACGAGTAGACGGCCATCCGCGCCAGCTCCCGAGTCGTCTGGGCGAGTTTGTGGCGGCCGAAGAGCCGCGCCAGACTCACCCGGTCCCCCGCCGGCGCGTCCGCCAGCCTTTGCGAGAGCACCGCGAAGATGGCCGGCACGGCTTGCCGCATCCTCTGCTGCCGTTCCGGTATCCCGGCGAGGTCTCCTTCGATCTCCCGCGTGACCCCGTCCACCCCCTCCGAAGGGCCGAAGAGGAGTGTCGTGTCCCAGTGCTTCTGCGCATGCTCCCCGAATGCGATGCCGGCGGGGCCGTGCAGCCGGGCGTCATCCCCCAGAATGAATGGCAGCCCCTTGATGTCTGCGCGAGACTTGATCACCTCCCTGATGTACCCGTCCTCCTCCTTCGCGTTCAGGTGCAGGGCGGCGGCCACGGCGTGGCTCATGCGCTCCGCCCACTTCTCGGACAGCTCCCACTCGGGCTGCGCCGCCAACGCCACCTCGGGCACCTCGGCCAGGTCCTCCCCGACGTACACCGCCTTCATGGCGGGTGAAGGCGGCGTCGGCAGGAGGTCCTTGATCGAGGTGCCCGGCGCGATCTTCGGGAGTGGCGCCGGCCGCCTGTGGTCCGGGTCTCGTGCGATAAGGAATTTCGGGGGTGGGGACGTGTCACCGCGTTCCCTGGCGATCCGGCGGACCTGGCCCCGGTCAAACTTCAACGTGGCGATGAAGTCGCGGCGGAGCTGGTCGTCGAGCGCCCTGTCCTTCTCGACCACCGCCAGGAGGGCCTCGATCCTGGCCAGGGAATCAGCGAGGCGCGGGGAGGGGCTGCGGACCAGCCGGTAGGCGGCGGCGCGGGTGTCGGTGAACTCGCGTTCGACGCGCTCGGCCTCGAAGTCGCGCAAGACACCCTCCGGCAACTTGCTCGGCAGCGGCGCGGCGGCCACGGCGGCGAGCAACGCCAGAAGGCCCGCCCAGGGCCGGAGAATCCTGGCCATCCGTCAACCCTCCTGGTCACGTCGGGGGTGGGACATCACCGGGGAGCCTACAGCACATGCAGCCGACATTCCAGGGAGAACGCCCGCGGGCCGAAGGCTTGCGCTACAGGAAACCGAACCCCACCGCAACGCCCACAGCCGCCCGAGGGAGAAAGCGCCCAGGCGACGCGGCCCTCATCGGTCAACCTCGCACCCAGGCAGCGCCTTCTCCAACTCCATCGTCCCGGCCTTCGTGACCGTCCGAGGGAGGGAGAGGAAGGTGAGGCTCTTCATCCCGGCCAGCGCCTTCAGGCTGGCATCCGTCACCTTCGTGCCACGCAGCCCGAGGCGGGCGAGTCCTTTCATCGCGGCCAGGTGATTCAACCCCGCGTCCGTCACGCCGGTCTTGAACAGCTCAACGTGGGAGAGGCTCTTCAGGCCCGATAGTTCACGCAGTCCCAGGTCCGTTACCCTCGTCTCCGCCAGATCGAGGTGGGTGAGGGCCTTCAGCCCGGACAACTCCTTGAGGCCCGCGTCCGCCACAGGGGTGTTGCTCAGGTCGAGGCAAACGAGGCCGTCCACTCGCGCCAGCGCCTTCAGCCCTGTATCCGTCACCTTCGTGCCGGTCAAGTGGAGGCGGGTGAGGCCCTTCAGTGCGGCCAGGTGCTTCATGCCGGCGTCGGTTACCCTGGTGCCGCTCAGGTCGAGATGGGTCAGGCCCTTCAGCCCTTCAAGCTCCTTCATCCCCGCATCGGTCACTCGCGTCCCGTGCAGGCTGAGGTGCGTGAGGCCCGTAAACGCTGCCAACCCCGCGAGGGTCGCGTCGGTCACCTCCGGCCCTCCAAGGTCGATCCCGAACGCCCTCTTCGGGGCGGGCAGCCCCCTCAACGCGCCTTCCCGACACTCTCCGCAGATGAACGCCGGCACCGCTTCCACCGCGATCAGATCATCGAGTCTCGTGCTGATGGTGGGATATCCACCTTTTCGATCCGGCCCCATCCAGCCCAGCCCGGCCCCGGCCTCCGCCCATGCCTTCACCAGATCCGCGGGCAGCGGCTTGGCCTCTTTCGGGGCCGAGGCGGCGTGGAGGGCGACGAGCAAGAACGGGGCCGAGAACATCTGCGCGATCATTGCACCCTCTTGGCTCGGTTGCGTGGGTCGTTTGCCGCATTGGCGAGCCGTCAAGATCGGAGGTTCAGCAGGTCAATGTCCCAGCCGCCTCCCGGCGTCCACCCTGCCTCAAGTTGGAAGATCACGCCAGGCCGTTCGATCCGTGAGCCCTCCCCGGCCTTGCCCCGGAATTGACACCCCACGAGAACGACATTCCCGATGAACGGAGGAGTGCAGGCCTTGTGCGGATCGAACTCTTCGATGCGCACCATCAGCATCCGGCCGGTGAACTTCACCTCGTGCGGTGCCGCCTCGACGCGGCAACGCACCCCATCCGACAGCACGACGCTCTGCGGCAGCCAGGGGTGTTTGGCCCGATCCCCTTGCACGAGAATCAGGTCCGGCGCCGGCCTGTCACCGGGCTCGGTCTGGCCGATGTGCTCTTGGTGCTGCCTAACGATTTCGATGCCCGCCCTGAGCAAGCCGACCTGATACGCCTCGGCTTTCGGAGGCACAGGCACCGGCTTGCCGAGCGCGACGGCGAGCAATCCGCCGGGCACCACGGCCAGTAACAGCACGCTGACGTAACGCATCGGGCCTCCCGGCTCGGGCCGCTTCCCCGCATGTATCCTTACCCGGCCCCGCCACCCGCGCCAAGCACAAACTGCCGTGCCGCTTCACGCCGGACCGCTGTGAAGGTCGAGGCCCACGTCAGCACTTGGGGGTTGACGAGCCAGGCGTGTGCTTCCGGCCTCCTCGACATCACCCGTCGTTTCAGGCCCCCAGGCCGGAAGCACACGCGGCAGACAACCCCCACGTCGCAAGGATCGCGATGGGCAGGCGTCCGCGGCCGCCGGCCTGAAGGCCGGTTCCGTCAGTGAGACCTGGGTTCGAGTGCTCGCCCCCCGCCCTCCGGTGGGGTTATTCCGCCGGCGCGGGACGCCCCGCCGCCGGCCTGTCCTTGCCCGCCCGGCGTCGCCGCCGATACAATGTCTGGGAGGCATCACCCACACCAGCACCAGCGTACCCATGAGCCACCCCACCGCCTCCATCCTCCCCAACGCCGAAGTGTTCGACGAGATGCATCAGCGGTGGAAGAAGGACCCCGGCTCGGTCGATCCCGGCTGGCAGGCGTTCTTCCAGGGCTTCGAGCTGGGCCTCAAACGCACCGAGGCGCCGGCCGACGCCGCCGCCTTCCCCTCCGACAACAACGCCTTCCGCCAGATCGGCATCACCCGGCTCATCATCAACTACCGCGAGATGGGCCACCAGATCGCCACCAACAACCCCCTCTTCCCGCCGCCCGAGCACCACGCGCTGACGGAGCTGTCTCAGTTCCTCCTCGCCACCGACGACGCCGAGCGCGTCATCGACACCGCGCCCTTCGTGGGCCTCGGCCGGGCGCGTCTGGCCGACCTCCTCCAGGCCCTCAAGGACACCTACTGCCGCTCGGTGGGCGTCGAGTACATGCACATCCAGGACATCGACATCCGCCACTGGCTCCAGGAACGCATGGAGCCCTGCCGCAACCGGCCGAGCTACGACGCCGCCCGCCGCACCCGCCTCTTCGAGGACGTGTGCAAGGCCGAGGAGTTCGAGAAGTTCATCCAACGCACCTACAGCGGGC
This sequence comes from uncultured Alcaligenaceae bacterium, assembly GCA_964630925.1. GTDB lineage: Bacteria > Planctomycetota > Planctomycetia > Gemmatales > Gemmataceae > RGDT01. Next base: position 36,821 of record CAZVZK010000053.1, on the reverse strand, counting down.
AGAAACGCTTCTCGCTGGAGGGCGGCGAGGCCATGATGGCCGTGCTGGAGACCCTGGTCGAGGCCGCCGCCGAGGGCGGCGTGCGCGAGATCGTCCTGGGAATGCCGCACCGCGGCCGGCTCAACGTCCTCGTCCACACCCTCAACAAGCCCTACGAGGAGATCTTCGCGCAGTTCGAGTCGGGCTACCTCCCCGACTCCGACGACGGCGACGGCGACGTGAAGTACCACCTCGGCGCCTCCGCCGACCGCGTCACCTCACGCAACCGCCACATCCACGTCTCGCTGACCCCCAACCCCTCGCACCTGGAGGCGGTCAACCCCGTCGTCGAGGGCCGCACCCGCGCCAAGCAGACCCAGTTCAAGGACGCCACACGCAAGCTCGGCCTGCCCGTCCTCCTCCACGGCGACGCCGCCTTCGCCGGCCAGGGCCTCGTCCCCGAGACCCTCCAGCTCTCGCAGCTCGAGGGCTACGCCACCGGCGGAACCGTCCACGTCGTCGTCAACAACCAGGTGGGCTTCACCACCAACCCCTCCGACGCCCGCTCGACGCGCTACTGCACCGACGTGGCCAAGATGATCCAGTGCCCCATCTTCCACGTCAACGGCGACGACCCCGAGGCGGTCGCCTTCGTCACCGAGCTGGCCCTGGCCTTCCGCCAGCGCTGGGGTCGCGACGTGGTCATCGACCTCATCTGCTACCGCCGCATGGGCCACAACGAGACCGACGAGCCGGCCTTCACCCAGCCGATGATGTACCAGGCCATCCGCTCCCGCAAGACGCTGCCCGTCCTCTACGGCCAGAAGCTCGTCGAGGAGGGGGCCATGAGCCCCGGCCAGCCGGAGGCGTTCCGTGCCCAGTTCGCCGCCAAACTCCTCGCCGTCACCGAGGGCGTCCGCCGCGGCGAACGCTCCTACCCGTTGATGCGTGGCTACCAGGGGAGCTGGAAGGCCCTCAAGGCCGACTTCAGCCACGCCGTCACCCCCACCGGCGTGCCGGAGGACCTGCTGCGCCGGGTCGCCGACGGCCTGACACGCCTCCCCGAGGGCTTCTCCGCCAACCCGAAGGTGTTCGCCGTCCTCCAGGGATGGCGCGAGGCGGTGTACAGCAACGGCCTGCTCGACTGGGGCGGGGCCGAGTCGATGGCCTTCGGCACCCTGCTCCTGGAGAAGGTGGCCGTGCGTCTGAGCGGCCAGGACTGCCGGCGTGGCACCTTCAGCCACCGCCACGCCGCCCTCGTGGACCAGAACACCGACCGGCGATACGTCCCCCTCACACAGCTCGCCCCCGACCAGGCACGGTTCGAGGTGTACGACAGCCCCCTGTCCGAGGCCGCGGTGCTGGGCTTCGAGTTCGGCTACGCGATGGACTCGCCGCACGACCTCGTCCTGTGGGAGGCCCAGTACGGCGACTTCGTCAACGGCGCCATGGTCATCATCGACCAGTTCCTCGCCTCCAGCGACTCCAAATGGCGCCGGGACAGCGGCGTCGTCCTCCTCCTCCCCCACGGCTTCGAGGGCGGCGGCCCCGAACACTCCAGCGCCCGCCTGGAACGCTTCCTCCAGCTCTGCGCCGAGGACAACATCCAGGTGTGCGTCCCGTCCACGGCGGCGCAGTGCTTCCACATGCTCCGCCGTCAGGTCAAGCGTGACTTCCGCAAGCCGCTCGTGGTGATGACGCCCAAGAGCGGCCTGCGGGCCGAGCACATCAAGTCGCCGGTGTCGGAGATGACCCGCGGCCACTTCCGCGAGGTGCTGGGCGATTCGGCCGTCGATGCCCCCGCCGTCAGGCGGGTGATCCTCTGCTCGGGAAAGGTGTACCACGACCTCGCGAAGGAACGCCACGACAAGGGCATCAAGGACACCGCCCTGGTCCGCCTGGAGCAGATCTACCCGTGGCCGCAGGCCCAGCTCGAGGAGGAGCTGCGGCGTTACCCGAAGGGGGCGGCGCGGGTGTGGGTGCAGGAGGAGCCGCACAACAACGGGGCGTGGTTCTTCGTGGAGCCGCGGCTGCGTGAGATGGGCCACACGTTCTTCCAGGTGTGCCGGGACGACAGCGCCAGCCCGGCGACGGGGTCCGGCACCGTCCACGCCATCGAGCAGAAGGAGCTGGTGGAGAAGGCGTTCACGGCGGACCGCCGGCACCTGGTGCGTGCGCGGGCCTACCGGACCACGCGGCAGGCGGACGCCGCCACGGGCAACGGCGGGGAGGCGAAGCCCATCCCGCCGCGCTCCCCCGGCTTGCCGCCGGGCGGCGGCATGACTACCTGAAACATACGGGAGGGCGGGGGTTGGCCCCGCTTTCTCTGTTTCTCCGGCACGGAGCGGGGCATGCTTGTCGTAGAGCACGCTTCCAGCGTGCTCCGAAGAAAGCACGCAGGACGCGTGCTCTACGGGAAAACCGAACCCGCGAGCGAGAAGAAATGGCAGTCGAGATCAAGGTGACGCCGGCGGGGGAGTCGGTGACGCACGCCACCATCGTGCGCTGGCTGAAGCCGGACGGCGCCGCCGTCGCGGTCGGCGAGCCGGTCTGCGAGCTGGAGACCGACAAGGCCGCCAAGGAGGAGTACGCCCCCGCGTCCGGCGTCCTGAAGGCCAGCGCGAAGCCCGGCCAGAAGGTCGCCATCGGCGACGTGATCGGCAGCATCGACCCCGACGGCAAGCCGTCCGCGGCCGCGGCCCCCACGCCCGCCCCCGCCGCACCGGCGAAGGCCGAGGCCCCGAAGGACGAGCCACGCGTTTCCCCGGCGGCCCGGGTGATGCTCGACACCGCCGGCGTCGACGCCGCCAAGGTGACCCCCTCGGCCAGGGGCGTCGTCACGAAGACGGAGGCGCAGGCGTTCCTCGACGGCAACAAGCCCGCCGCCCCCCCGGCCGCCGTCCCCGTGGCGGCCCCGGTGGCCCCCGCCGCGCAGGGCGGCGAGCGGCGCGTGAAGATGACGCCGATCCGCCAGCGGATCGCCGAGCGTCTGATCCAGGCGCAGGAGACGGCGGCGATCCTGACGACCTTCAACGAGGCGGACATGTCGCGGGTGATGGACCTGCGGGCGAAGTACAAGGAGGCGTTCCAGAAGAAGCACGGCGTCGGCCTGGGGTTCATGAGCTTCTTCGTGAAGGCGGCGGTGGAGGCACTGAAGGCGTACCCGGCGGTCAACGCCTTCGTCCAGGGCGACGAGATCGTCTACCACGACTACCATCACATCGGGGTCGCCGTCAGCTCCGACAAGGGCCTGGTGGTGCCGGTGCTGCGCGACTGCGACAAACTCTCCTTCGCCGGGGTGGAGAAGGGCATCGCGGAGCTGGCGGTGAAGGCGCGGGAGGGCAAGCTCCACTTCACGGACATGCAGGGCGGCACGTTCACGATCACCAACGGCGGCGTGTTCGGGTCGATGATGTCCACGCCGATCCTGAACCCGCCGCAGAGCGGCATCCTGGGGATGCACGCGATCATCAAGCGGCCCGTGGCCGTGGACGACCAGGTGGTGATCCGCCCGATGATGTACCTGGCGCTGAGCTACGACCACCGCATCATCGACGGCCGCGAGGCGGTGAGCTTCCTGGTGCGGGTCAAGGAGTGCATCGAGGCCCCCGAGCGCCTGCTGATCGAAGTCTAAAGCAAAGAAGCTGTCCACGGATCACACGGAAAACACGGATAACAGCCAAGGACAGGAACAAGGAGGCAAGCGGATGCCGGCCTTGCTCGCTTTCCTGATTGCTGCCTTCTGCTTTGGTTTTGATCCGTGTTTTCCGTGTGATCCGTGGACAGCTCTTCTTCTTTCTTGAGGAGCACATGGACCGTTTCGACCTGATCGTCATCGGCGGCGGCCCCGGCGGCTACGTCGCCGCCATCCGCGCCTCGCAGCTCGGCAAGAAGGTGGCCCTCGTCGAGAAGCGCTCCGCCCTCGGCGGGACGTGCCTCAACGTCGGCTGCATCCCCTCCAAGGCCCTCCTCGACTCCAGCGAGCTGTACCACATCGCCAAGGCCAACCTCGCCAAGCACGGCGTCAAGGTCGCCGACGTGAAGCTCGACCTCGGCACGATGATGGCCCGCAAGGACGGGGTGGTGAAGGGCCTGACGCAGGGCGTCGCCGGCCTGATGAAGAAGAACAAGGTCACCGTCTTCACCGGGCTGGGTAAGCTCTCCGGCCCCGGCGCCGGAGGCGTCCACAAGGTGAAGGTGGAGGGGGAGAAGCCGGCGGAGCTGGAGGCGTCGGCGGTGCTTCTGGCCACCGGCAGCGAGCCGACGAAACTGCCCACGGCCCCGTTCGACGGCAAGAACATCGTGGACTCAACGGGGGCACTGGCGTTCGACGCGGTGCCGGGGCACCTGATCGTCATCGGGGCAGGCTACATCGGCCTGGAGCTGGGCAGCGTGTGGGCGCGGCTCGGCAGCAAGGTGACCGTGCTGGAGTTCCTGCCACGAATCTTCCCCCTCGCCGACGCCGAGATCGCCGAGGCCGCCCACAAGTCGCTCGTCAAGCAGGGCCTGACGTTCCACCTGGAGACGAAGGTCGAGAAGGCCGAGGTCAAGGGCGGCCAGGTGGTGGTGATCGGTTCGGGCAAGGAGGGGAAGGTGGAGTTCAAGGCCGACAAGGTGCTGGTTGCCATCGGGCGGAGGCCGTACTCGGCGGGTCTGGGCCTGGCCGAGGCCGGCGTGAAGGTGGACGAGAGGTCGGGCAAGGTGCCGGTGGACGAGGACTTCCAGACGAACGTGAAGGGCGTGTACGCCATCGGCGACCTGATCGACGGCCCGATGTTGGCGCACAAGGCCGAGGAGGACGGCGTCGCCTTCGCGGAGCGGCAGGCGGGGATGAAAACGAAGGTCCACTGGGACACCATCCCGAGCGTCGTCTACATCTGGCCGGAGATCGCGAGCGTCGGCCCGACCGAGGACGAGGTCAAGAAGTCGGGCCGGGCGTACCGCGTGGGCAAGTTCCCGATGCTGTACAACCCGCGTGCGAAGTGCATGGACGAGCCCGAGGGGCTGGTGAAGGTGATCGCCGACGAGAAGACGGACCGGCTGTTGGCGGTCCACATCTTCGGCCCGCGCGCCAGCGACATGATCGCCGAGGCCGTGGCGGTGATGGAGTACGGCGGCAGCGCGGAGGACGTGGGCCGCATCTGCCACGCGCACCCGACGCTGTCGGAGGCGGTCAAGGAGGCGGCGTTGGGCGTGGGCAAGCGGGCGATCCACATGTGAGCGGCAGTCAATTCACGGCCGCTCGAAGATCTCAAGTGCCTCGCTCACCAGATCCCTGAGCGAGTCCAGGTCTGTCTCGCTCTGTGCCGTGAAGAGAACCAGGTCCAGCTCGACCGCGCCCAGAAAAAGGCCCGTCCCTTCAAAGAAGCGGAACGGGCTCTCTGTTCGGTAGCGGGCTGAAAAGCTGCTTTCCACAAATCGCGAGCGGAACAACTCCTGTGCTGTTGGCTCTCGGAGGCGCGCGAGGCCTTGCACAGTCCCGCCACCGGATTGAAGCTCGATGAACATGATCAGCCACGCAAACTCCGTTGTGGTCGCGCAGCTTTCGTTCCTCCCGACGAGTTGGATTACCGGCGGGTCGTCCAGGCCCAGGTCAGCCCGGCGGATGGCCCATTGTTCGCAGTTCTGGCACTCACGCTGGATGATCAGAGCGTCCCTCTCCCCGTCGATTTCCAACGCGGACACCGGGATCAGTCTGTTGAACGAGGAAAACACGTCCTCCCGCCTCCCCGCCAGCGTGTGCCACTCCCGGAGTGCCGCCGGCAACCGGAAGCCCAACCGCCGCTCCGCCGCGGTGATCTCCTTCTCGGCGCATCCATCCCCAGGCGCCAGAGGACGATACCAGGTGTCGATGAACTCCTCCACCAGCCGCCACCGCTCGACGCGCCGCTCGGGGAGTTTCGTGAACAGGGGCCGGTGCCTCGGGACGTACCCCATCGCCTTCAGCCACTCGGCGTCGGCCCCGGCCCGCAGCGCCGTCCGCCTCGGCTTCAGGCCGGCGAACTCGTCGCACGAGGGTGCCAATTGCGACATCCGTGATTCAAGACGGATCAGCTCGCCGCGCACATCGCCGCGCTCCTCCAGCCAGTCGGCGTAGACGAGGCGCGTCGCCTCGTCGGACGGATCGGCCTTCAACGCCGCGATAAAGGCATCTTCCTCGCGCATTCCGTATCCTCATTCGTGGCGGCCCTCCTCATCGTATCCGCCGACCCGCCCCGCGTTCGGCACGGGATTCGCATTAGGTGAAGTTGGACAGGGAAGGGAGGTTGTATGACATCCGAGCCTTACGCCGTCGCCGGATTCTGCGACCCCGTCAGCTCCCTGACACACCTCGCCGGGGCCGCCATCTTCGCGGGCTGCACCCCCCTCCTGCTCGAACGCGCCCGCGGCGACAGATCCCGCGTGTGGTCCCTCGCGGTCTTCGCCGTCACGGCCATCCTCCTCCTCACCGTCAGCGGCCTCTATCACCTGTGGCCGCGTACCCCTTTCCGTGAGACCCTCCTCCGCATCGACCACGGCGCCATCTTCCTCCTCATCGCCGGGACATCCACCCCCGTCCACGTCATCCTTTTCCGCGGCGTCTGGCGCTGGACCCCCCTGGCGTTCCTGTGGGCCACCGCCATCACCGGCGTCCTGCTCACCACGGTCTACCCCGACCTCGTGGCGTCCTGGCTCCGCTTCACGCTCTACCTGGGCATGGGCTGGTTCGGCCTGATCTCCGGCGTCGAGCTGTACCGCATCTACGGCTTGCGCTTCATCCTCCCGCTCCTGTGGGGCGGGCTGGCGTACACGGCGGGCGCCGCTCTGGAGATGATCTCCTGGCCCATCCTCTACCCCCGCGTCGTCGGCCCGCACGAGATCTTCCACCTCCTGGTGCTCGCCGGCGTCGCCATCCACTGGGGGTTCATGGACACCATCGCCGCCGGGGCGGCCCCCCCGGCCCGCGAGGAGCCGGCCCTCGACACCGCCCCAGCCGGCACCCCTTGCCCCGCCGGACACCCTTCGCCACAACGCACCTCGGGCACACCACATCAGGCTTCGCGCTGAATCGGCCCCCACGCCGGAATCCCCTCAAGGAGCCATTCCTTTCCCGCCCCCCCGAACACACAATGGGGCAGGACTGAGGGAGGGCGATCCACGATGCATTCCTGGAGACTGGCACTGGCCCTGGCGGCCGCCTCCGCGTTGGCGGGGGCGGCGGGGGCCGCGGAGCCCGGACGCCCGCCGGGCGGCGTCCTCGACTTCATACGCGACATGCGCATGACCCTGCAGGCACGCCGCAGCATCCGCCTCGACAAGGACCTGAACAAGCTCAACCTCGGCGTCGAGGTCAAGAACGGCATCGCCCATGTCTGGGGCCCGGTGCCCGACAGCCACGCCGCACGCCGCGCCGTCTCGCGCCTCGAGGCCATCGACGGCGTCACCGACGTACGCACCGACTTCCACATCCGCAAGGTCGCCCCGCCCGACGCCTTCGCGTCGCGTAAGGTCGATCTGCCGCAGCCGCAGCCGCCGGCGGGATCCGGAGGTATCCCGCCCCCCGTGCCGAAAGCGGAGTCGCCCGGCGTGCCTCGCTCGCCGCCGCTCCGAGAGGAGAAGCCCGCGATGACGCCCGTGCGGCGGGCCGGCCCGACCCTCGCCGAGCGCATCGCGGCCATCCGCAAGAGCGACCCGCGATTCGCCGACGTGGCCATCGCCGTCAGCGGGGCCGACGTCACCGTCTTCCGCGGCAACGACGACGACGCGGCCAGCCTCTTCGCCCAGCGCCTCAACGACGTCCAGGGGATCGGCGACGTGATCCTGGCCAACAAGTGACCAGACCCTCGCCCGGCGCGGTCATCCGCGCCGGGCGAAGTCGCGCATCAACGAAGCCAACGCCCGCACCGACTCGAGCGGCACCGCGTTGTAGATCGACGCCCGGCACCCGCCCACCGACCGGTGCCCGGCCAGCCCCACCATCCCCGCCTTCGCCGCCTCCGCCAGGAACGCCTTCTCCTTCGCCTCGTCCGGCAGACGGAACGTCACGTTCATCAGCGACCGCGACTCTACCTCCGCGTGGCCGTGGTAGAACCCGCCGCTCTCGTCGATGGCCGAGTACAGCGCCGCCGCCTTCTCCTGGTTGAAGGCCTGCATGGCCTCCAGCCCGCCGCCGTCCTCCATCCACTTCAGCACAAGGCCCAGGACGTACACCCCGAACGTCGGCGGCGTGTTGTACAGGGAGTTGGCTTTCGCATGGGTCGAATAGCGGAGCATGGTCGGCACGTCCTTGTTCGCCGACTCGATGACCGCCTCGCGCAGCAGGACCGCCGTCACGCCGGACGGCCCGAGGTTCTTCTGCGCCCCCGCGTACACCAGCGAGAACCGCGAAAAGTCCATCGGGCGGCAGAAGATGTCGCTGGATGCGTCCGCGACGAGCGGCAGCCCGCCCATGTCGGGTAGGTCGTGCCACTGCACGCCCTGGATCGTCTCGTTGGTCGTGAGGTGGACGTAGGCGGCATCCGGGCTGACGGTGATCTCGTCGCGCCGCGGCACCCGCCGATACCCGCCCTCCTTCGTGGAGGCGGCGGTCCGCGAGCCGCAGATCAGGACGGCCTCCTCGGCGGCCTTCTCGCCCCAGGCCCCGGTGACGATCATGTCGGCGTGTTTGCCGCGCGGGACGAGGTTCATCGGCACCATCGCGAACTGCGTCGAGGCGCCGCCCTGGAGGAACAGAACACGCCAGCCGTCGCCGACGCCTGCCAGACGCTTGAACTGGGCCTCGGCGTCGGCGTTGACCTCCTCGTACTCCTTCGAGCGGTGGCTCATCTCCATCAGGGACATGCCACGCCCGCGGTAGTCGAGCAGCTCCTCCTTGACGCGCTCCAGCACGGGCGCCGGCAGCGCCGCCGGGCCGGCGTTGAAATTGTGCACGGTCACATATCACCTCTTGAGGATCTTCTCGCGGATGAGGAAGTCGGCGAATTGCTTCGCCACCCCCGTACGCCAGCCCGAGGACATCGGCGACAGCGCAGGCGCTTCCGTCGCCTTCGGTTCCGGCCTGGGCTCAAGGAGGAAGAACACGTCCGGCTTCCCCTTCGGGTCAACGCCGGGCCGACGGAGGGCGAAGGCGAACGTCCTCCCCGACCCGGCGTCGTTGATTACCAGGCGGACCGGACGGTCCGGATCGGCCCACAGGACGGAGGTGCGATCCGGCTTGCCGCGTCGGGGCAGGCGGTGGACCTGCCCGGAGGCCGTCACGAAGTAGAAGTTCCAGGCATCACGGTAAGCCAGGAACGCCTCCCGGACTGTGGTGTCCACTTCGCACTTGGCCGGAGGATCAGCAAGCCGTTCTTCGCTGTGTATCCCGCCGTCCCAGCGAATCCCCCGCCCCCTCCGCTCGATCACATCCGGCAACGTGCCCTCCCAGGCCTTGATTTTCCCCTTCCACGACAGAAACAGGTGCAGACGCCCCCCCGGCCCCAGAGCGAACGCATGCCGGGCATCGCGGGAAGCGTCGAAATTGATGTCCACGCCGATGAATCTGTTTCCGGGAACCCGTAGCGCGAAGTTTGAGATCGGACAGAGGCTAAACCCTCTTCGCCAGTCTCGGGGGAATGAGCCCTTTCCCCGGGTGAACACCGAGTGCGGGTACGCACCCACAGTGGCCCCAAAGAACGAGGACCACCCAGAGAGGAAGAGATGGTCGCCGGAGCTGTGCAGCGACCAGGTGGTGTCATCGCCCCCGATGGGCAGCTCCAGCAAAGACTCTCTGCTGTCCGCGTCCCCGAGTGGGATGGGGATGACCGCGTTCTTGACGGGCGCCTCACGTTTCAAGACGTAAAGCCGTCCGTCGTCGAAGACGGCACCGACAACGGCGGGGGAGGCCGGCGGGGCCGCCCCAATTGCGACACAGGGCAGGCAGGCGAGGCACGATACGACGGCCCAGGCCATATCCGTGGAACGCATGGCGTCCACCTCCTGGTTGAACATCCACGTTGAATGCCGTCGCCAGAGAAGGCACAGCACGCCCGTCACTCCCCGAACCTCTCACGCCATTCGGCGATCTCATCGAGCGTCGTGTTGCCGCCGCACAGCAGCAGCACGACGTGATCCTCCGGCGCCCACGCCATCTTCCGCGCCGCCGCCAGCACGCACGCCGCCGCCGGCTCCGTCACCACCTTGCACCGCTCCGCCAGCGTCTCCAACGCCGCCACCGCCTCCTCATCGCTCACCACCGCCACGCCCTCCGCCAGGGCCTGGCAGTGGTCCAGCGTGAATTGCGACACTCTCGGCGCACCGAGGGTGCGCGCGATGGACGTGATCCCCGGCAGCTCGACGATGTGCCCCTCATCGACGGCCTTCGCCATCGCGTCGGCCCCCTCCGTCTCCACGCCGATGATGTCGATCTCGGCGATCATCGCCTTGAGGGCCGTCGCCACGCCCGCCAGGAGCCCGCCGCCGCCGATGCTGACGAAGCAGTGCGTCGCGTCCGGCGCGTCCTCGGCGATCTCCAGACCCACCGTCCCCTGGCCCGCCGCCACCAGCGGGTCGTCGAACGGGTGGACGTAGGCCGCCTCCCCGCGCCGCGCCATCTCGTCACACCGCGCGAACGCCGCCTTGATGTCGTCGCACAGGATGATCTCCGCCCCGTACGCCCGCGTGCCGTCGAGGTAATGCGTCGGCGTCGTCCGCGGCATGTAGATCGTGGCCTTCACCCCGAGCTGGCCCGCGGCGAACGCCACGCCCTGGGCGTGGTTCCCGCCGCTGACCGCCACCACGCCGCGGCCACGCTCCTCCTCGGTCATCGACAGCAGCTTGTTGAACGCGCCGCGCGGCTTGAACGACCCGGCCTCCTGCAGGCACTCCAGCTTGAGCGAGACGCGGCAGCCGAAGTCGCGCGAGAGCGGCCCGCTGGGCACCAGCGGGGTGCGGATGACGCGATCCCCGATGCGGGCACGCGCCTGGCGGATGTCATCGAGCGTCAGCATGCGGCGGCACCAGAGATGAGTAGGACGGGACAGGGATAGTTGTAGGTTGCCGGCGGCCCGTCGGCGCGGCACAATGCCCGTCACCAGCCCGCCGAGGCTCCCCATGCTCACCACCCTCCTGCTCTGCCTCGCCGCACCGGATGACGTGACGCTCATCGCCGAGGGCGTCGCGAAGTGCGCCATCGTCGCGCCCAAGGCGGTCCTCGACCATAAGGACGAGAAGGGCCCGCCCTATTTCGCCGCCCTCGACGCCGCCTCGACCCGGGCTCGCCTGCGCGACAGCATCCGCGACATGGCCGCCATCCTCCAACGCGTCAGCGGCGCCAGGGTCGAAGTCGTCGCTGACGCCCTTCCCGCCGGCGACAAACGCATCCCCATCCTCGTCGGCGCCCTCGCCGTCAAGGCGTTCGGCCTGCCGGCGAAGAAGGTCCCCTACGGCCAGGGCGTGCGCATCACCGTCGGCGACAAGGGCGTCGGCCTGGGCGGCGAGACGGACCTCGCGTCGAGCTACGCGGTCTACACGCTCCTCGATCAGATCGGCTGCCGCTGGTTCATGCCGGGGCCGCTCGGCGAGGTGCTTCCGTCCCTCAAGACGGTGACCGTCAAGAGGCAGGACCTCTCCACCGGCCCGTACACCTCCTACCGCGGCCTGTGGTTCTCCGACGCCGACTTCGCCCGCCGCAGTCGCCTCGGCGGCATGCAGCTCCAGGCAGGCCACAACCTGGAGATGGCGGTGCCCAAGGAGCTTCGCAAGACCAACCCCGAGGTCAAGGCCATCGTCAACGGCAAGCCGGACGAGCATCGCGTGAAGTGGACCCACCCGCTCGTGGCGAAGGCGCTCACGGCGGCGGTGCTCGACGCGGTTAAGAAGGACCCGAAGACGCTGAGCTACTCGCTCTCGCCGGACGACGGCGTCGGCTGGGACGAGTCGGACGATAAGAAGTACGACGCCGGCGACTTCGACGAGGCCGCCGGCGCCGTCTCGAAGACCGACCGGCTCATGGTGCTGGCCAACCGCGTCGCCACCGAGGTGACGAAGACGCATCCGGACATGAAGTTCGGCCTCCTCGCCTATGCCGACTTCATCCGCCCGCCGGTGCGCGAGAAGGTCCACCCCGCCGTCGTCCCGCAGATCGCCCCCATCACCTTCAGCCGGGCGCATCCCATGACGCACACCGGCGAGCCGAACAGCAAGTCGATGCGCCACCTCGTCGAGGGCTGGGGCAAGGCGGTGGAGGCCACGAGCTACTACTTCTACGGCTACAACCTCGCCGAGGTGTCGTCGCCCAACCCGATGATCACCAAGTGGGGCACCGACATCCCCATCATCTACACCAAGGGCAAGTGCCGCTACTGGCAGCCCGAGACGCTGCCGAACTTCGAGACCTGCCTGCACGCCCACTGGATGGGCATCCGCACCGCCTGGGACCCGACGCTCTCCACGAGGGACCTCGTCGATGAGCTGCACGCCAGGTTCTACGGCGCCGCCGGCAAGGAGATGGCCGCCTACTGGCACTTCATCGACGACACCTGGGTGAAGACGCCGGAGTACGCCGGGTGCGGCTTCGGCCACCTGCGGCGGTGGAACGCAGAGGTGATGAAGAAGGCCCGCCGCCTCATGGACGCTGGCAAGGCCGCCGCGAAGACCGAGGTCGAGAAGAAGCGGATCGCCCTGGCCGACGAGTCGCTGACGCTGTTCGAGATGTTCATGGCGATGCGCCGCGACCTGCGCTCGGGCGACCACGCCGGCCTGCCGGCCAGGTGCGACGAGTACATCAAGCGCATGGAGGCGGCATGCCGCACGCACAAGGACGACTTCGCGTTCGCCTACGTCGCCTACGCTTTCGGCGGAAAGGGCGGCAGCCTGAATTCGGTGTACTTCAACGCCTTCTACGAAGCCACGCACCGTGACGCCGGCCGGGTCGCGAAGGACTTCGAGCGTCTGGCGCTGGTGCGCGACTGGGCGTGGAAGCAGGACGCGAAGAAGGAGGGGGAGAAGGCCGGCTGGGCGACGGCGGACTTCCGGACGTGGAAGGCGACGGACGTGATGCACGACACCTGGTCGGCCCTGGGGATGCACAACTACATGGGGGGCGTCTGGTACCGCCAGAAAGTGAAGCTCCCGGCGGTGCCGGCCGGCAAGAAGGCGTTCCTGTGGGTCGGCGCGACGGACGGCTCGGCGAAGGTGTGGGTGAACGGCAAGCCGATCGCGTGGAAGGACGCCAAGGGCAAGGAGGCGGAGTTCACCGGCCACTGCCAGCCGACCTCGTTCGACGTGACGGCGGCCCTCAAGGCCGGCGACAACGAGCTGGCGGTCCTGGGCACGCGGACCTTCCTGAACGAGCTGGGCACCGGCGGCCTGCTGGCGCCGGTGGTGCTGTACCGCGAGAAGTGACGCCGCCCCGTAGGGCGGGCCTCCAGGCGGCCTGCCGTGAAGGCACGGGAGGGCGAGGCTCCCGCCGAGCCGAACGATACTTGAATCATCCGCTTTGTACAAATCGGTGTCGCTGCTTGGTGTCGATCGGCTCGGCAGGAGCCTCGCCCTCCCTGTAGATTTGCCGAACCCCGGTGAGCCCTGGAGCCGCCAGAGCCCGATGGCAAGTTTCAACGGTTCGGGTAAGATCCACTTTGTACCGCAACCCTCCCTCCACGGAGGATCTGCCATGTCCCGGCCAGCACGCGACGGGTTGACCCTGATCGAATTACTCGTCATCATCGCCATCATCGCCATCCTGATCGGCTTCATGCTCCCGGCGGTCCGCCGCGTCCGCGAGCCAGCCGCACGCACGCAGTGTCAGAACAATCTCAGACAACTGATGTTGGCCTTCCACTCGTTCGCGGCGAATAGCAGATCGCCCGTCCTCCCGCCGACAGGCCACCCGGAGACGCCCGACGGGACATTGTTCCCTCCGGGTTGTTCCGGGCCGGGGGCGACCCCAGAGGAGCGCCTCAGCTGGATGGTCGCGCTCCTCCCGTACATGGAACAGGACGACCTCGCAAAGAGATTCGACCCGGACAAGGGGTACGCGGGGAACCTCACCGCGGCCCAGTCGGCCATCAGGACGTTCCTCTGCCCCGCCGAGAAGGCGGCGGCCGACGGGGTGACGCATTACGTCGCCCTGGCCGGCACCGGCCCGGACGCCGCCGTGCGCCCCGCCGGCGCCGCAGGCAACGGGTTCATGGGCTACGACCGCCTGACCTCATTTGCGATGATCAAGGACGGGACATCCCACACGATCGCGTTGCTGGAGACGCGGTCCGCCGTCGGGCCGTGGGCGCGGGGCGGCCCGTCGAACCTGCGCGGATTCGATCCCGCCTATGTGCCGTTCTGCGGCGAGGGGCGCCCGTTCGGCGGCCACAAGGAGGGGCTGAACGCCGGCATGGCCGACGGCTCGGCCCGATTCATCCCCTCCTCGATCAACCCGAAGGTGCTGGCCGGCGCGATCACCATCGCCGGCGGTGAACAGGTCCCCCTGGATTGAGCGTCCCGGTGACGTATCGATTCCTGACAACGGTCCTGCGCTGGCTCGCGGCCCTGCTCATCCTGCGGGTGCTGGTCGCGATCCTGGCGAACTACCCCGATTACTTCCCGCCCAACTTCGATTCGCTCTTCCTCCAGGGCCGCGAGAAGACGTTCACAGGCGCCTACCCGCCGGCGTTCTACATCCACATCTTCTCCGGCCCCGTCGTGCTGGTCAACGGGCTGATCCTGCTGAGCGAATACGTCCGCCGTCATCACAGGGGCGTGCATCGCGTCCTGGGTTGGGTGCAGGCCGCCGTGTTGCTGTTCCTCGTGCTGCCGACCAGCGTGGTGATGAGCCGGCACGCCTTCGGCGGATGGCCCGCGGGGCTGAGCTTCCTCCTGCTGTCGGCGGCGGCCGCGGGCTGCACCATCATCGGCGTCGTTCATGCCTGCCGCCGACGCTACGACCAGCACCGCCGCTGGATGCTCCGCTGTTACATCCTGATCTGTTCGGCGGTGGCCCTCCGCCTGATCTCAGGGGCGGCGGGCCTGATCGGGGTGCCCAGCCCGGAGACGGCGTACATCGTCGCGGCCTGGTGTAGCTGGGTGATCCCACTGGCGGCCTACGAGGTCGTGGCGCGCCTGCGAGAGCCTTCGCAGACAGATGCTTGAGGCGAGCGGCACGGCGTGAGCGTGCCGTGTGATGCGGACACGGCACGTGAATCGGGGGTCTGGGGGCGTCTCGCCCCAGCTCGCAGCGCAGGGTCTGGGGGCGTCTCGCCCCCAGCTCGCAGCGCAGGGTCTGGGGGCGTCTCGCCCCCAGCTCGAACGGTGCCGCTCGCCTCAAGCATCTGTTGTCGTCCCTCACCGCGTCCCCTTCATCCCCGCCTCGATCCGCCCGATGGCCCAGTGCGCCCGGACGTGGTCCGGCACCTCGTCGCTCAGGGTGTACGCCCGCCGGTAGTCATCCGCCGGCGCCTTCGCCTTCTCCACGATCCCACGCAGCATCGGCAGGGCCGGCGCCGCGGCCGCCCCGCACACCCCCAGGCCCTGGATGGCATCCCGCCGGGCCTTCGCGTCTCCCTCCAACCCCTTCATCAGCGCCTTGACGTGCGGCCCGCTGTCGTCGCCCGCTCTGACGAGCAGGCCGCGCGTCAGCCCCGGCTCCATCCACCCCTTCGCCAACGCCTCCCGCAGCAGCACGCGCGTCCGCACGTCCTTCGGCGCCAGCCGTATCAGGTGCGAGATGGCCATCGGCACGAACACGCCCGGGTTCTCGCGGGCGATGGCGCGGTGCAGCGCGTCGACGGCGTCATCGACCACCTTCACCGGCATCAGGTTGTGGACCTTGTTGGCGTGGCCCAGCGCCTCGCGCATCCCGGCGGTGATCGGGTCGCGCCACGGCGGCCCGACCCCGATGACCGTGGCGAGCAGGAGGGGGATCATGTGACGGCCTCCGCGGGCGTTCTCCCGCCATCTCACACGCGCCGCCGAGCCGCGTCAAGGCGCGGCTTTGTAACAGCGGCCGAGGAGCCGCAGCACCGCCTCGCGGTACCTCTCCGGGTCCGCCTTCTCCAGCTTCATGTGGTCCGCGCCCTCGAAGACCTCCAGCTCGGCGTTCGCGCCGATGCGGCCCGCGATGGCCGCCGCCTCCTCGGGCCACGCCCTCGAGTCGGCCCCGCCGGCCAGGATCAGCACCCGCGCCGACGCCGGCACCCTCCCCGCCGCCTCCTCCGGCGAGATCGCGTCGGCGTGCGGCAGCACCAGCGGGGCCACGGCAGCCACGCCCACGTATGCCACCAGCTCCGCCACAGGCGGGAGGTACAGCCGCGTCCGGTTCCGCAACGCCGTCCACAGGTCGCGATACGGGCATTCGATGACGTACCCCGACACACGCTCGCCGGCCTCATCCGCCGCGAAGAGCGCCGCCGCCGACCCCAGCGACTGCCCCCACACCACGACACGCCCGCCCGGCCGCCGCGCGTGCAGCCAGTCAACCCCGGCGAGGATGTCCCGCCGCGCCGAGTACCCGAAGTCGTTCACATCCCCCGACGAGTCGCCGTGGGCTCGCGCGGTCACGAGCAGGACGGGGCACCCCGCCGACGCCGCCAGCCGCGCCGCGTACAGGCACCAGGAGCGGTTCCCACCCCAGCCGTGCATGAGCAGGACGGCCGGCCGGTCCGGATGACCCTCGATGAACCACGCGCCGAGGTCCTCACCGTCCGCCGTGGCGAGGCGTAGCCCCTCGGCCTTGCCCCAGGGCAGCTTCGGCACCGGCTCCGGGTAGGGCGCGCGGCCCCGCCGCGTCTGGGCCCTGGCGACGAGGAACGACAGCCCCAGCCACGCCACAAGCGCGAGCGTCAGCCCCCAGCCCAGCCTCGCCCTCCACGGCTTCTTCGTCGGCGGTGTCATCGACGGCCCTCCTCGGGCCGTCATCTCACCCGATCCGCCGCCCGGCGTCAAGGGCGCCGCCAACGGATCCCGGCATGAGGATTGCTCCGGGCTTGCCGATGGCGTAAGTTTCCCCTGTGGGGCGCGCAAGTCGCAGCCCGCCCCGCGTTCCTACTATGACGGGCGGGCCGCGCCGGGCGGCCCCGCACGCCTTCTCAATCAACCACGGGGCGAATCATGAAGACGGGTCGTGTCGGCCTGTTCGCCCTGCTCGTCGGGCTCAGCCTGGCAGGGGCATCGTGGGCCCAGACGCCCACTCCCACCCTCACGTTCCGCAACGACCTCCCGCTGCCCGTCGTCGTGCAGACGGTGACGGTCATCCGCGGCGCGATGCGCAAGGACCAGTCCGAGCTGCTCGCCATGTCCGAGACATCCACCAGGATGCCCCTCGACGGCGACAAGATCATCACCATTTACGACGGCCGCTCCAACAAGATCCTCTACAAGAACGCCCTCAAGGCCGGGCGTACGTCGCTCCTCTACTCCATCACCACGGACCCGCGCCTGCCGGGCAAGGTCCTCCTCGCCCAGCGGCCCGTCGTGGCCCCCTGAGGAGTTGGCAGCCTGTCAACAGCCGGTTTGACGGTGACGACAGCCGACCTTCTCCTAATGGGAAGGCCGGCTGTTGGCTGCCAACGGCAGTTGACGGCTGTTGACTGGCTGTTGACTGGCTGCCAACTACCAACCTGTCACTTGCCCAGTGGCGTCATCACCACGACGACCTTCGTGCCGACGGGCGGCACCCGGCCCTCCCACGCCTCGTAGCCGCGCTCCACGTCCACCTTCGAGCTGGCGAACGGCACGTCGAGCATGGCCGTGTCGAAGTTCGCCAGGCTGACCACGTCGCCCATGTTGGCCAGGTAGCGGAGCGGCGCCTGCGGGTCGCCGGGGTCCTTGTCGAGGAAGCTCCCGGCGAACACCCAGTCCGTCTCCAGCTCCTTGAGCGTCGAGATGTTGCGGATCCACGAGTTGGCCCGCGCCTCCTGGGGCTTGCCGTCCGCGTCCACCCACTGGAGGTCGATGGCCACCGTCCCCCCCGTGGCCGCCTGGAACCGCGGCGAGAACACCGCCGGCGTGCCGGCCCTGGCACCCGCCGTCTCCAGCGCCAGGTGGATCTGCCGTGCCTCCACGTCGGCCGCCAGGATGGCCTCGTGCTCCTTCGTCCCCTTGCGCGTCAGCAGCAGCTCGAGCGGCCCCTTCGACTGGCACACCTCGGCCGACACGAGGACACGCCGCTTGTTCCCCGGCAGCATCTCCAGCCAGACGTTCTTGCCGACGTTGACCTTCTTCGCCTCGCCCTTCGGCGCGGGCGGGCGGGCCGTCTTCTTGCCCGGCTTCGGCACGTCGTCCGGGTCCCCGCAGCCGTTGAGCAGGATGACGGCCAGCACCGCGAGAAGGGTCCGTGTCACGTCTCATCCTCAGGAGGGCGCTCTCTCCCCATTGTAACAGACGCCGCGCCCCCGTCGAATCAAACGGCAGGGGGAAAAAGGGTCGGGGGCGGCCTCATCCGAGGCCGCCCCCTGCGTTTCACGTCAGCCCGACTTCAGGCGATCACTTGCAGCACGGGGCCGGGGCCGCCGTGGCGCACGGGTCGCTGCACGGGTTGTCGCAGGCCATCCGCTTGCGGAACAGGCGGGTCAGCCAGCCGAAGCGCGGCTCGCAGCAGTCGCTCGGGCAGCACTCCGTCGGGCAGCAGGCCGGGGCCGGGGTGCAGGCCGGGGTGCAGGCCGGCTTGCAGGGGGCCGGATCGACGCACACCGGGACGCGGCGGGTGACCTTCACGGGCACCTCGACGCACTGCGACACCGGCACCCGCTTGCACACCTGGACGGGCACGCAGTCGGTCACCGTGTACGGCACCTTCACGCACACCGTGTAGGGCACCATGTTGCACACCGTGTACGGCACCTTCTTGCACACCGTCTGCGGCACCATCTCGCACACCGTGTACGGCACCGTCTTCTTCACCGTGTGCGGAACCATCCGCGTCACGGTGTACGGCACCTGGCGGACGTGGTTCTCCACCACCGTCCGGTACTCGGTGTACTGCACCCGCCGCGACTCCGTCACCGGCACCATCCGCGTGCTCGTCGTCGTCCACGTCCGGGTGTAGTTCGCACCCTCGACCCACCGGCGGCCCGAGGCCGACGGGCTCGCCTGGTTGTCGCAGGCGTTGCAGGCCGAGGACGAGCTGCTGTTGCGGCCCAGGATGCGCCCGCCGAGGAGCCGGCCGCCGCAGCCCTTGCCAGAGTCGCCGCAGCCGCAGCCGTCGCCGTGGCCGCTGCCGTCGCCGTCAGCCGTGGCGTGGCCGACGCCGCTGCCATCGACCCAGGCGCCGACGGAGACGCGGGTGACAGTGTAGGGCACCGTCTGACGCACGGTGCGGGGCACCATGCGGGTCACCGTGTAAGGCACCTTCTTGACGTGCGTCTCGTGCACCGTCCGGCTCACCGTGTACGGCACCTTCTTGACGACCGTGTACGGCACCTTCTTGATGCAGGTGTACGGCACCTTCTCGATCACCGTCTCACGCACCATCGTCGTGCAGGGGACCGTCTCGCAGACGTGGCGGGTCTTCTTCACCATCCGGGTCCGCATCTCGTCCGGGCACTTGACCCACTCCAGCTTCCAGCGGCCACGCTTGGTGTACGTCTGGCAGGTGCAGGGGTCGAACACGCACTCGTCGCAGCTCCGGTTCAGCGTCAGGCGGCTGCGGCCCGGCACGCAGTACGACTCGCAGCAGTCCTCGGTGATGCAGCGGCTGACCGTCTTCATCACGGTGCACGGCTTGCAGACCGTCTTGCACACGTCACGGACGCCCGACTCGCAGACGTCCTTGTACATCGTGCAGCAGACGTCCTTGTAGCAGGTGTCACAGACCTGGCGGCACGTGTGGCAGCAGACGTCCTTGTAGTGCGTCTCGCACACGGGGTCGCAGACGGTGTGGCAGACCTCCTTGCAGTGCTGCTCGCAGATCGTCCGACGCACCTGGTGGCACGCCTTGTGGCAGTGGACCTCGCAGTGCGGCTTGCACACCGTGTAGGTCACCACCTTCTCGCAGCAGTGCGGCACCTTCTTGCACGTCTGGTAGTGGCACGCCTTGTAGTGCGTCTCGCACACCGGCTTGCACACCGTCTCGCAGACCTCCTTGTAGCAGGTCTTGTAGCACGGCTTGTTCACCGTGTACGAGCAGTCCTTGTACTGCGTCGTGTAGCACGGCTTGTAGCAGGTCTTCGTCTCGTCGCGGTAGCAGGTGCGGCTCACCTGCTTGTACTGCGTCTCCTGCACCGTCTGGTAGCAGGTCGTCCACCGCTTCTCCATCACGGTGTCGTGGACCAGCTTGTAGCAGACCTTCATCTGCTGGGCGGCGCTCGGGTAACAGCACTGCGCGTCGCAACAGGGCTGCGGACAGCTGCTGTAGCTGGCCGCCCCGCAGTGCGACGCGAACGCCGCGTTCCCCCCGGCCAGCAGGCTGGCCAGTGAGACGAGCAGCGTCGCCGCGTTGCGGATCCTCATTCTTCGCCTCCTTCGACTCTGGTGGAACCTGGAAGCCGCCGGCGGCGATGGCGTCATGCCGTCGCCGGCCCCGAGCGCGGGCCTTGATCGGTCGGCCGGGCGGGTGATCGCCCGGAGGCGGGATGCCGGGTTCCTTGTGGCCTCCCTGCCCTTCCGACACTGAGTATCGACGGCCCGCCCGGCCGCGATGACGCCGGCAAACAGTTCCCCCGCTTACCGGGCCTGCCCGGCTTCCGGTGGTGTGGCGCGTGACGGCCGTGCCGGTGGAGACGCTGGCGCCGGCCCCCCGCCCCCTCCCACCGGTAAGCCCGTTCACGCCGACGGCTCCTCCGGCCGCAGCCAGCGCTTCATCAGCGGCCCGATGGTCGCACCCTGCACCAGCACCGAGAACGCCACCACGACATACGTCCCCGTCAGCATCCAGTCCCTCTCGGGCACCCGCACCCCGCCGATCACCTCCGGCACCGACAGGGCCATCGCCACCGACAGGCCCCCACGCAGCCCGCCCCAGCACAGGAGCCGCGTCGTGTACCGCTCCACCGGCGCCCGCAGCCGCATCACCCACACCGGCACCGCCACCGACACCAGCCGGGCGAACAGGACGGCCGGGATCAGGCACAGCCCCACGAGCAGGAGCGGCCCGGTGAGCTTGAGCGCCAGCACCGACAGCCCCAGCAGGACGAACAGCAGGGCGTTCAGCACCTCGTCGATGAGGAGCCAGAACGTGTCGAGGTGCTCCCGCGTCGCCTCCGACATGGCGAACGCCCGCCCGTGGTTGCCGATCAGGAGCCCCGCCACCACGACGGCGATCGGCGCCGACACGTGCAGCCACGTCGCCAGCGCGTACCCGCCCGCCACCAGGGCCAGCGAGAGCAAGACCTCCACCTGATAACTGTCCACCGACTTGAACAGATAGTAGAAGAACAGCCCCGCCGCGAAGCCGAACGCCGCACCGCCCAGCCCCTCCTGCGCGAACGCCACGCCCAGGCCGGCGAGGTCGATCCCCTGCCCGCCCTGGGCCGCCCGCAGCAGGCCGAGGAACGTCACGACGCCCACGCCGTCGTTGAACAGCGACTCGCCCGCGATGGTCACCTCCAGCGGCTTCGGCGCCGACGCCTCCTTCAGCATCGCCAGCACGGCGATGGGGTCCGTCGGCGCGATCAGCGCCCCGAACATCAGGCAATACAGCAGGCGGGCCTCGACGCCCGCCGCCGCCAGGACCGCGTACGACCCGAATCCCACGATCACCGTCGTCAGCAGGACCCCGACGGTCGCCAGCACGCCGATGAGCAGCCCCCGGCTCGCGAGGTCGGCCAGGTCGATGTGCAGCGCCCCCGCGAAAAGCAGGAAGCCGAGGAGCCCGTTCAACACCGTCTTGTTGAAGTCGATCTGTCCGACGAGGCCCCGCGCGGTGATCTCGACGTCCGGCACGAAGACCCCGACGACGAGGAGAGACAGTGAGAAAAGGAGTGCCGTCGCCAGCACCCCGATGCTCGCGGGCAGGCGGAGCAGCCGGTGGTTGACGTAGGCGCACAGCGCCGTGAACGCGATCAGGATCGCGGCAAGGTTGAAGAAGTCCAGGCCGGGGGCGGCCGCGAGGGGGAGGGCCGGTGTCATGCCGGGCATGATACCAGGGCGGCCACCTCCGGGGCAGCAGGCGCCCGGCGACTTGTCGTGAAGCACGCAGGATCCAGGGTCTACGACAAGACAAAAAGAGACCGCCGGCAGGTTGGGCCTGCCGGCGGTTCGGGGGAAGAGCAGTTTTGAGAGGGTGGCTGGTGTGAGGCCGTGCCAGGGGTCCGGTTACCGTCTCGGGCCGGATGCCCCGTGGCCCCCGAAGGGTCGGCCAGGGGAAGGTTGTTGGAAGAGGTTTATCGTGGTTGGCCCGGAGGCCGTTTCCCGCGATCTCGTGTCAGGTCTCCCTGACGCCAGAACAATAATGCACGCACCGTGCCGGTGCGCCACAGAATCGCGAGATCCGGGTGTAAGTGGCTTTCACAGAACGTTTTAGCGTATTCCCCCCCGTACGCCGCCCCGGTAACTCCTGAGCGGGGTGTGTACTTCTTACGCGCCCTGTGGCGCGGAGTTGCACATCTTGCCACCCGCGCTTCCCTGATGCAGGACCGGGACGGCGCGGGCGGCGCGCCCTCGTGGCGTCAAGACCCCTGGACTGTCGGCTCGGGGCGTCCACGGACCGAGGCGCTGAGACAGGGCGATGCCCGGCAAGCCCGGGGGCTCGCCGCCAACCATGATCCTCCCGCGACCCCCGTTTCACTCGGCCTCACCCATCGACACGTCGCGCGAGCGCCGGTAATACGGCTCCTCGTGCCAGTGCCGCGTCCGGTCGCGGTCCGCCACCCAGCGCAGCGCCCGGTCGAGGAACAGCCGCGCCAGCAGGAAGAACAGGATCGCCAGCCCCACCGCCGAGCTGACCCAGAACACCTGAAGCAGCGCCGCCTGGTTCTGCAGGCACAGCGGGGCCAGCGAGGTCAGCGCGATCAGGTCCACGAAGAACAGCGCCAGGATCAGCATCCCGACCAGGATGCCGATGACCGGCGTCGTGATCGCGTAGATCGCCAGCCCGCCGACGTACCCCACCAGCACCGTGTTGAGCAGCGCCCGCCACGAGTTCGGCGCCCGCACGCTGCACCACAGCCCCGCCGCCCCGATGAAGTACATCATCAGCACCGTCACCGCGAACCACAGCAGCGTGTGGGCGAACCCCAGCGGCCCCGCCAGCACCGACAACGCCAGCGCCGGCGCCGCGTACGCCAGCAGGTAGGCGTAACTCGCCGACATCACCCCCCACAGCTTGCCGTGGATGATCTGCTTGGCCGTCTGCGGCGTCAGCAGCAGCGCCTCCCACGTCCGCGCCTCGCGCTCCCCGGTGATGGCCCCCGAGCAGCGGATCCCCACCACGAGGCTGAACAGCAGCATCACCACGACGCTCTGGATCAGGAACCCGATGTGCGCCTCCGGCATCAGCGCCGCCACCTCGCGCGTGTTCAGCGCCAGCATCGCCCGGCACAATTCCGAGAGCGTCGAGCGCGGCGCCATCGACCGCCACAGGAGGAACAGGCTCGAAGCCGTCGACGCCAGCGCGATCAGGGCGAGGACCTGCCACGACGCGATCTTGCGGAACATGGGGTGCGGCGACAGCCCCTCGACGTGCCGCTCGCGCCACTCGACCGGCTCCTCGGTGATCGGCTCGCGCTCCTCGCTGAACCATTCCGCCGCCCGCTTGCCCGAGTTCTCGATCTGCGCCGCGTAGGCCGGCCCCAGCCGCCACGCCGCCACGGTCAGGCAGGCCGCCGCGATCACCCCCCACGCCGCCCCCCCCGCCAGGAGACGCCGGCCCGCCTCGGCCACGTCGATACTGCCGGGCGGCGCCCACGCCGGCTCGATGACGTACAGCGGATTCATCAGCCGCGCCGCCCCGCCCAGCCAGTACACCACCCCCGCCCCGGCCAGCAACACCACGTAGAGCGCCAGCACCGCGTCGCGCGTCTGCCGGCACCACACCGACGCCAGCACCGTCATCGACGCCAGCCCGATCAGAGGCATCACCAGGCTCGCCCCGACGAAGAACATCGTCGCCGGCGCCACGCCCCCCAGCCCGGCGAGCAGCGCGAACAACGGCAGCCCCGCCATCAGCACCATCAGCACCTGGAGCACCCGCCCCGCCAGCTTGCCCAGGATCAGGTGCCTCGGCTCCATCTCCGTCAGGAGCAGGTGTTGCAGCGTCCCCTTGCGTTTCTCGTCGGTGATCGACCCGGCCACGAAGGCAGGCGTCAGCAATAGGAGCAATAACACCTGCTGGCGGACGAACGACTCGGCGAACCGCCCCCCCACCACCTCGGCGACGCTGGTCGGGGCGTCCGCCCGGCCCGGCGGCCGCGAGCCCATCTCGACCTGGAAAGCCAGCAACAGGTAGAGGACCTGGAGGATCAGCCAGGCGGCGTACACCCAGCGCATGGCGTGGAGCGGGAAGCGTCGCCCCCCGATCAGCAGCTCTTGCCGGACCACCGCGCCGACCATGCCCTCATTCCCTCCTCCGTCATGATATCAACACCGGCCCTGGAGCGGACCGCCCAGCGTCCCGCCGACCTGCTGGACGTGACGGAGGCGGGCGGTGACAATGAGCGGTAGCCCTCGGAGGACGCCGCCGATGATCGCCTTGCTGTGCCTGCTCGCGCCCGCCGCCGCCCCGCCCACCTGGAAGCCCGGCGAGTACGCCGCGTTCAAGAAGGTCGAGCGCGGGCTGGACCGCAACGAGGGCGATATCGCCGGGCTGGACCGGATGCTCGCCGTCCGACTCGCGCTCTACGGGCGAGGGAGCTGGCAGGCGACAGATTCCGCCTCGCGGCTCAACTACATCCGCAAGAGCCAATCCCTGAATGAGGAAGGCCAGGCGGCGAAGGAGCTTTTCGAGCGCCTGTACACGGGGGCCGTGGCTGCCTTGGGGGCGCGTGAACACGGCAAGGCGTTGAAGCTGGCCACCGCCGCCGTCCGCGTGGCGGAGGATCTGCACGGCGAGGTGTCGTATCCCGTGTCGATGGCCCGCTCGGCTCAGACCCACGCCGCCTTGCGTGCCGGCGTACCGGTACACGAGCTGGGGCCGCTGGCGGATGCCTACCTCTCCGTCAGCCGGCGGGTGCGCGGGGCCCGCCACCCCGACCACGTCACGGACGAGGAGGCCCTCGTCAAGGAGCTGTTCAAGATCGACAGCGCGCGCTGGGCGGCGGACATCCTCAAGGCGGCCTTCGATGGCCTGCCCCCCGAGGAGAAGGCGGGGGTGCGGGGCGTCGTCATGCTGACGAACCTCGCCGCCGCCCTCGACGGTGCCGGCGACTCCGACGCCGGCATGCCCTACGCCCGCCGCGCCCTGGCCTCCATTCACCTCATCCACCCCCGATCCCTGCGGGCCGCGTTCCTGAACAACATGGGGGTGATGTTCCGCAAGGGGGGCGACTACGAGGCCGCCGTCAAGTGCTACGACGAGGCCCTCGCCATCAAGCGGTCCTTGCCGCCCAGGCAGGCAGCGCGCGAGCTGCCGATGATGATGCGGAATCTGGGCGTGTTGGCCGCCAAGCTGGGTGATAAGGCCAAGGCGCGGGCCTGCTACGAGGAGGGGCTGGCGGCCCACGAGTCCGTCTGGGGCCCGGTCGGGGGCGCCTACGGCATGCTGCTCTCGTCCCTGAGCTACTCCCTGGGCCCCGAGCAAGGCGTCGAGCGTCTCGCCGCCGCCATGCGGGGCGTGAAGAGCTGCGGCGATGACGAGGCTACCGTCGGTGTCACGCTGGTGAGCCTGATCGACGCCCTGTACGACATGGGGGACTTCCACAGGGCCGAGGCCGTCGCCCGCCGCCTCGTAAACATCAGGCGCCGTACCCAGGGTCCACGCAGCCTGGTGACTATCGCCGCCATCGTGAAACTCGGGTCTGTCCTCCGCAAGCGCGGCGTCCTCCGGGAGGCCCGCCTCCATTTCGAGGAAGCCCGGCGCCTCGCCGCCACGACCCCCGGCCTGCCCGCCGACCTGCGCCGGAGCATCCATCAGGCCCTGGGGAACTGGCATCTCGAGGCGGGGGACCTGCCCAGGGCGTGTGCGGTGATGCGGCGGGCGGCGGCCATCAGCCTCGACCACGCCGAGCGCGCCGCAACGGTCCTTGGGATGGAGGGCCGCCTCCTCCTCGTTGGAACCTCGCGGACTTCCCTCGCCCAGGCCCTCACCACGTCGCGGCTGGCCGGCGCCCCGGACGCCCGGCCCTACGAGCTCGTCCTCGCCTTCAAGGGGCTGGTGACGGCCCGCGAGCGTGAGGACGCCCTGGCCCGTGATGACCCCGCCGTCGCCTCTCTCCTGGCGGACCTCCGCGACGCCCGACACCGCCTCACCAAGCTGCCGCCCGCCGGGAAGGCGTTCCGCGAGGAGGAGCAGCGCAAGGAGTCACTCGAGGAACGCCTGGCCCGCGGGGTCGGCTCGAGGGCCGGGGGCCGGCCGACACCGGAGGCCGTCCGTCAGGCCCTCCCGCCCGGCGCCGTCCTGATCGACTTCATTGAATATCGCGCCGAATCCCCACCCGTCGCATCTCGCCAACGGAAGTGGGCCAAGGAGGACCGCCTCGCCGCCTTCGTCTCGCACAAGGCCGGGGGCGTGGTCCGCGTCGAGCTGGGGCCCTCCGAGCCGATCGCCTCCCTGGTCGCGTCCTGGCGGGAATCCGTCGATTCGCTCGCCGAGGCCAAGGACGCCGACGAGCTACGCCGCCTGGTGTGGCTGCCACTGGAGCGGCACATCGGTGACGCCCGCCTCGTCCTCGTCGCGCCGGACGGCCCCATTTGCGACCTCCCCCTCGCGGCCCTGCCGGGCCGTGAGAAGGGCAGGTATCTGATCGAGGAACGCGCCTTCGGCACCCTGACCAGCGCGAGGCAGTTGCTGGATACCCCCACGTCGCACAAGGCGGAAGGCATGATCGTCCTCGGTGGTGCGAGGCACGGAGCCGGCAAGGCGGGCGGGTGGGCGGACCTTCCAGGTACGGAGCTGGAGGCACGCCGCCTCGCCGCCGGTGGGACGCTCCTTTCGGGCGAAAAGGCCAGCAGGGAGGAGCTTCTGTACGCGCTGTCGATCAAGCGCCCGCGGCGTCTGCACCTGGCCACGCACGGCTATTTCGACCCGACGGGGGAGGCGATCCGCACGCCGTTCCTGCGGTGCGGCCTGGCACTGGCGGGCGCGAACGCCGACGTGTCGGGGCGGATGACGGGTGAAGAGGTGCGTGGGCTGGACCTGCGGGGGTGCGAGATGGTCACGCTGTCGGCGTGCGAGACCGGACGCGGGGCCGCGCGGTACGGGGAGGGCCTGCTGAGCCTGCGACAGGCATTCCACCTGGCGGGGGCGCGTGCGGTGGTGGCATCGCAATGGAGCGTGTCCGACGCGGCCACCAGCGTTCTCATGGAGCGGATGTATGCCGCGATGGACGGCAAGACGAGCAAGTGGGAGGCGCTCCGGGCGGCCCAACTATTCGTCCTGAACAACCCGGAGGCGGTGCTGCGTCGGGCCGAGGAGCTGCGTCGGGCGGCGGGCGAGGGGGCGGCGCTCCGCGGCGTGGGCAAGTCCGGCGAGAAGGTGACGCCAGCGGCGAAGGGGGCGCGGAGCCACCCGGCGTGGTGGGCCGCCTTCACACTCTCAGGCGACGGACGATGACGCCGGCGCTTTCGTCTTGACTCTGCCGCCGAGAACTGTGAACCTGAAGGGTAGAGGGCCGCGCGACTCGCTCGCGGCCCCAGCCGCCGGGCCCGAGGACGGGTAACGTTGCCGGCAGACCGCCACGGTGGGGAGGGGCGTCTCATGCTCCGCGTGATGTGTGACCGGTGCGGCAAGGAGCTCGCCAAGGGGGAGACTCACCACGTCGTCAAGATCGAGGCCTTCGCGAACGCCGCCGGCCCCGCACCCCTGACCGACGACGACCTCGACCGTGACCACCTCGAGGAGGTCGCCGAGATGCTCGCCGAGGCCGACGACGCGCCTCCCCCCGAGCCCGCCTCCGCCAGCCTGCGCTACGACATGTGCGGCCCGTGCCGCCGCCTCTTCCTGCAAAACCCCCTCGCCCGAGAGGTCGCCCCCAGGCTGCACATCAGCATGAACTGACCCGCCGGCCCGGCGTCCGCGCCGGGCCTCTCTCTTCCACCGGACGCGCACCCCGACATGCACCCAGCTCTCTTCGACCAGCTCGCCGCCGCCCTCAAGGCCGACGGCCCCGCCGCCGCCGTCGAACGCCTCTGCTCCTCGCTCCGCGAGACCGGGGAATACCACCTCCTCTTCTACGCCCGGCTGCTCCAGAAACGCCACGAGCTGGGCGTCTCGCCGATCCCCACCGGACCGGCAAACGAGATCCCCGCCGACAAGCAGCCCGCCTACGAGGACGCCATCCGCGCCGCCGCCCGCGAGGCCGGCGGCCTGTACCTCAAGGCCGGCCAGCCGGTGCAGGCCTGGGGCTTCTACCGCATGATCGACGAGCCCGGCCCCGTGCGCGAGGCCATCGACAAGCACCAGCCCGCCGAAGACGAGGACATCCAGGGCATCATCCAGCTCGCGTTCTACGAGGGCCTGTCCCCCAAGAAGGGGTTCGACATGATCCTCGAACGCTACGGGACCTGCAGCGCCATCACAACCCTCGGCAGCGGCGAGCAGGCCCACGCCGATGATGTGAAGCACCACTGCATCAAGGCCCTGGTCCGCCGCCTGTACGCCGACCTGCGGTCGAGCCTCACCGCCGCCATCACGGAGAAGTTCAGCGTGGCCCCGGCCATTGCCGACGCCCCGGAGGGCCAGCCGGGCGTTATCGCCGCCCTGATCGAGGGCCGCGACTACCTGTTCGGCGAGGACGCCTATCACATCGACACCTCGCACCTGTCGAGCGTGGTGCAGATGGCGATGAACCTCCCGCCGAGCCAGGAGCTGGACATGGCCCGCGAGCTGGCCTCCTACGGGGCCAAGCTCAGCGGGCGCTTCCTCGGCCAGGACGACTTCCCCTTCGACGCCGGCTTCAAGGACTACGGCATCTACCTCGACATCCTGCGAGGAAAGGACGTGGAGGGGGGGGTCGCCCACTTCCGCGACAAGCTGGACAACGCCGACCCGGAGGACATCGGGACGTATCCGGCGGAGGTGCTGGTCAACCTGTACCTGAAACTCGGGCGTGGCCCCGAGGCGCTGGCGGTGGCGCGCAAGTACCTGGGTAACGTGGAGGGCAGGCCGCTGTCGTGCCCGAACCTGAACGAGCTGTGCCAGAAACTGGGCGACTACCGGACGCTTGCGGAGACGGCGAAGGAACAGGGCGACCCGGTGCATTTCCTCGCCGGCCTGATCGCGGCGGCGAGGTGATCCCGTCAGGGTCTGACGATGTGTTCCAGGATGGCGAGCAGTTTGCCGAGGTTGTCGCTGTGGTATTCCACGGCGTCGATCACCACCTGGTTGCCCGTCAGACGCAGGAATTTCCACAGGCTGCCAGTTGTGACCGCCCCGTGGATGGCCGGGACGGCCTCACCCCCGGCCTCATTGAAGATTCGGGCCGCGACCATCGAGGCGATGCACTGTCCGAGGCCGTTGCGAAGGTTGTCGTTCTTCGCCTCGACGACGGTGAGGATGGGCACGCTCACGACGTGCTGATTCGGCTTCCTTGTGATCAGGAAATCGCACACCCCGTTGAGGCCGCGGGAGGGGTCCGCGTCCAGCTCCACCCCCGAGAACAGGCCGAACGTGCCGGGGTGGCGGCGCCGCAGCTCCAACAGGACGGGGGCGACCGCGAACTCGGAGCGGGCCTTCTCTGTGTTGATCGCACTGGCGAGATTCGCGCCATCCGCCACGACGGCGGCGAACTCGGGCGAGACCGAAACGGGGGGCAAGGCCCCGAACAGATCCGCGTCCGCGAGAGCCAGTCCCAGGTCAACTGCAACCTGTGGGAATGTGAACTGCTGGAACGACATCTGGGACACCCTCCGGGGCGCCGACGAGCGCCCTCACTTGCTCGCCGCCGCCACGATCTCGTCGGTCAGGTTGAGGTTCGTGTAGACCTTCTGCACGTCGTCGTTCTCCTCCAACGCCTCCGCCAGACGCAGGACCTTCAGGCCCGTCTCCACGTCCGCATCCACACGCAGCTTCGGCAGCGACTCGATGGACGCGCTCGCCGCCGGGATGCCCGCCTTCGCCAGCGCATCGATGACCGCCGTGAACTTCGTCGGGTCCGTCACCACCTCGAACACGTCGTCCTCGCGCTTCAGGTCGTCGGCCCCCGCCTCCAACACCACGTCCATCAGCCGTTCCTCCTCCACGGCGGCCGCGGGGACGGTGATGAGGCCCTTCTTCTCGAACTGATACGCCACCGCTCCGGGGCTGGCGATGTTCGCACCCGCCCGCTCGAAGATCTTGTAGATCTCGCCCTTCGTCCGCGAGCGGTTGTCCGTGGCGATCTCCACCAGGACCGCGACAGGCCCCGAGTAGCCCTCGTAGGTGATCTCGTCGTAGGTGATCGACTCGCCCTCGCCGGTGCCGCGCTTGATCGCCCGTTCGATGTTATCCTTCGGCATCGAGATCGAGCGCGCCGCGTCGATGGCGTACCGCAGCTTCAGGTTCATCGTCGGGTCACCGCCGCCGTGGCGGGCCGCGATGATGATCGCACGGCTCAGCTTGCTCCACGCCCGTGCCCGGATGGCGTCGGCCTTGCCCTTCTTGTGCTGGATGTTGTTCCAATGGGAATGCCCGGCCATCGCTCGCTCCTCATTGTTGCTCGGCCGCCGTTCACGGCCTCAGTTTCTGCAGCAGCTCCTTGTAGCGCGGCTCGCTCGTCCTCCTCGCCCCGGCGACGTACAGCGCCGCCGCCCGCTTCCACGCCTCGCCGGCCTTGCCCTTCATCTTGAGCGCCGCGTACACGTCGCCCAGATGGTCCCACAGCACCGGCTCGTCCCCGTGCGGCAGCCGCGTCGCCCGCTCCAGCTCCTTCCTCGCCTCCTCCACCTTCCCCGCCTTGAACAGCACCCACCCCAGGCTATCGACGTACGCCGCGTTATCGCCCGACTCATCCGGGTCGAGGAACGGCCCGCCCTGCCGCTGCTTCCGCTCCAGCTCCAGCGCCTTACGGATCAGACGCTCCGCCTCCGCCAGCTTCTTCCCCCTGTCCGCGTACCCGTACCCGAGATCATTGCAGACGCCCGCGTCCGACGAGTCCTCTTCGAGGATCTTCTCCAGCAGCCGCTCCGACTCGTCCAGCTCGCCCGCGGCCTGGTGCGCCCGCGCCAGGGCCAGCCGGGCGTCACGGCCATCCGCCCCGTGATTATACTCCTTCACCAGTGCCCGGCAGGTCTCGATGGCCTCCGCGCCCTTGCCCATCTCGCCCAGGACGAACGCCTTGAGCTTGCGGCAGGCGAGCGTCTGCTGTTTCTCCGCCGCCGCCAGGGCCGCGTCCGCCGCCTGCATCGCCTCCTTCATCCGGTCCAGGTTCACGAGGCTGTACGCCATCGCCCGGTGGAACAGCACCTTCGGCGTGTGCTTGGCCTTTTCCAGCCCCTTCTGGGACACCGTCACCACGTCCTCATGCCGATGGCGGAGCTGCAACACCTGGAGGAGCCCCGAATACGTCTCCGCCTCCATGTCGCCCATGTCCTCATCGAGGCAGGAGCGGAACAGCGCCTCCGCGAGCGTGAGGTGGTTCTGCCGCGCCCCCTGCGTCGCCAGGGTGGAGCGCGTCCCGACGTGCGTCTTCATCCCCGCCGCCGCCTCCATCACCTTCGGCACCAGGGGCCGGTCGGCGCGGATGACATTCAGCATCGTCCGGGCGTTGGCCGTGTCGTTGGCGTCGCTGATCCCCGGCAGGGACGGCGCGCCCACCGCCCCGGCGATGGCGGCGTCCAGCCGGGTCACGATCTTCTTCAGGCCCCGCGCGCCCTGGGCCGCCTGGAGCGAGAACAGCCCCTTGAATACGTCCGCCGTCGGGTTCACCACGAGGGCCTCGACGTACACCAGCTCCGCCTCGGGGATGCGGCCCGCCTTGCACAGCTCCCGCGCGAGGATCATCTTCAGGCCGAGGTTGTGCGGGTCGCGCTCGCCGGACGCCTTGAGGCTGGGCACCACCTCCTTGTCGGCCCCGGTGATTCGCTGGAGGCCGATCCGCAGCTCATACGCCTCCGCGCCGTGGGGCAGGCTCCCGAGATACGCCTCCACCTGCGCCAGCGCCTCGCGCGGCTTGCCCTGGTCGCGGTACACCCGCGCCAGGTCATACGCCAGCCGGGGTGCCCGGTACGGGTCCTTCTTGCGTGCCACCGCGAAGGCGGCCTCGGCCTCCTTCACCTTCCCCAGTTTCAGACACACCTGGCCGAGCTTCTCGTAGGTCTCCGCCGCCTGCGTGTCGACGTCCTGCTGCGTCGCCCGCGAAGCCTCCATCAACGCCCGCGTGTCATCGACGATCGCCGCCACCTTGCGGAGCGACGCCTCGGCCTCGGCCAACTGCCCGGCCACCTCCTGCATTTGGGCCAGGTCGAACCACACCTGCGCCCGCTGGTCGGGCCGACGCCCCAGCGTCTTCGACCGCCCGGCGGCTCGGAGCATCGCCATCGCGCCCTTAAGGTCGCCGCCGCGGCGCATCCACCGCGCAAGCACCGACGCGGTCACGTGGTCATCGGGGTCGAGCGTCAGCACCTTCTCGCCGGCCTTGACGGCGTCGTCGCCGCGGTCGAGCGCCAGATACAGCGGCACGAGCGCCCGCGCGATGGCGGCCGACTCCGGATCGAGTTTGGCCGCCTTCTCGAAGTGGGCGGCGGCCTCCAGGAGGCGGTTGTTTCGCTCGTGCACCAACGCGGCCCCGTAGAGGCGCAACGCCTCGCGGCGGGCGAGCGCCTCCTTCGCCGGCGGAGACTTGGGGACGTGGAGTGGGGTGGGGCCGCCGTCGATCTGGGCCAGGAGGGCCGGACCGGCGAGCAGGAGAAGGGCGACGGCGGCGCGGATCGGCATGCGTGATCCTCCGGCGGGCGGGCGGCCGGCGGAGTGTAGCGACGGCCCACGGCCGGGGCAATGCGGACTTGCAGGAGCAGGAAGGCATACCACGAAAGACACGGAAGACACGACAAAGAAGACAAAGAAGAGAAGGAGGTATCAAGCAGGAAGACAGGCAGCCGCCTGCTTCTACCTCTCTCGCTTCTTCGTCTTCCTTCCGTGTCTTCCGTGTCTTCCGTGGTATGCCTGCCTCTTCTTCACCGCGGCTTGGCGCGGGCGCGGGCCGCCGGCTCGGCGGACTCGCGTGCCGACGGGCACGCCCTCCGCAGCGCGCAGCCCCCGCAGTTCGGCTCGCCCTCCCAGCACGCCTGCTCCGCCAGGATGCTCGCCGCGTCCGTGAACGCCTGGCCCTTGTTCTTCGGCACCAGGTGCTCCAGCGCCGCCCGCGCCGACTTCAGGTCCGCCCCCTCGTCGATCAGGCCCAGCCGCGAGGCCACACGCACCGTGGCGGCGTCCACCGGGACGGCGTGCCCGGCCATCGCCCGCTGCACCACCCACGCCACGACGTGGTCGCCCGCCGCCTCGAACCGCGCCAGGAGCGCCGCCCCCTGCTTCAGGCCCTTCTTGTGGACGTGCTCGAGGTCGAACGAGAACGTGGACTCGAACACCTCCTGCAGGAAGCTGATGATCCGCTCGGCGCGGCGCTCGGCGTCGGAGAGGCCCTCCATCGCCTCCTCCAGCTCGCGCGTGCCGGAGACACGCACCTCGTTCCAGTCGAAGAACTGCGTCTTCAGGTTCGCGAACGCCTGCGCCGCCATCTCCGGGCTCGCGTCCTCGCGGCAGATGCCGTAGATGAACTGCTCCAGCACCGGCAGCCCCGCGCCCGGCTCGCCCACCGGCTCGATCGCCCCCAAGAGCTGGTTGAGGGTCGTCGCCTTGCTGGCCGTCGTCGTTGTCGTCGCCATGGGTCCCTCCATTGGAATCAGGTGCCCGGGCCCCCCGACGCCTCGCCTCCAGGCTCGGCGTCCTCTGGCCCGGCCGCTCCGTCGGCCTCACCTTCGCCCCCGGCCTTCGGGCCGAGGGCCTCGTTCAACAGCCTCGACATCTCGATGCTCTTCTTCACCCCCTCGTCGATCACGAACGTCAGCACCGGGGTGAACCGCGTCTCCAAACGCTTCGCCAGCTTCGCCTGGATGAAGCCCGTCGAATGACGCAGTCCGTGCATCGTCAACGCCTGCTCCTTCTCCGTCCCCATGATGGAGACGTAGACCTTCGCGTGCTGCAGGTCGCCCGAGACCTCCGCGCGCGTGACCGTGACGTTCTTCACACGCGGGTCCCTCAGCTCGAACAGGATGGTCTCGGCGGCCACCTCGCGGATGGCCTCGGAGACTCGTGCTAGTCGGTGTCTTTTCATTCAGTTTTCAGTTTTCAGTTTTCAGTTTTCAGTTAACCGCCTTCAGCCAAACGGATGCCGGCACGCGCCGGCTGTTCGCTGAAAACGGAAAACTGAAAACTGAAAACCGGTGAGAGTTAATCCAGCTTCCGGAGGACCTGCTCGACGCGGTAGGCCTCGATCACGTCATCGACCTTGATGTCGTCGTAGTTGGCCAGCTTGATGCCGCACTCGAAGCCCTCGCGCACCTCCTTGGCGTCGTCCTTGAAGCGGCGGAGCGACTCGAACTTGGCCGTCCGGTCCGCCGGCGGGTAGATGACCACGCCGCCGCGGATGACGCGCACCAGGGCGGACCGCTCGATGGTGCCCTGGGTGACGACGCAGCCGGCGATGGTGCCGACCTTGCCGATCTTGAACGTCTCGCGGACGATGGCTCTGCCGAGGTGGATGACGTCCTCGCGGGGCTTTAGCTTGCCCTCGAGGGCCGACCGGATGTCCTCCACCAGGCGGTAGATGATGTTGTACTCGCG
This sequence comes from uncultured Alcaligenaceae bacterium, assembly GCA_964630925.1. Classification (GTDB taxonomy): domain Bacteria; phylum Planctomycetota; class Planctomycetia; order Gemmatales; family Gemmataceae; genus RGDT01. Next base: position 2,047 of record CAZVZK010000053.1, on the reverse strand, counting down.
GATCTGGATGCCACGCTCCTCGGCCAGGGCGCGGGCGTCGTTGTCGCTGGTCACGTTGAAGCCGAGGATGATGGTGTCCCCCGGCGAGGTCAGGGCGAGCTGCACGTCGGACGCCGTGATGCCGCCGATGCCCGTGTGCAGGACGCGGACGCGCACCTCCTCGTGCTTGAGCTTCTCCAGCTCGGCGCGGATGGCCTCGACCGAGCCGCGGGCCTCGGCCTTGAGGATCACCTTCAGCTCGGTGATCTTCGTGGTGCGGGCGAGGTCCACCGGGGCGCGCGTGGTGATCGCCTTCTCGGCCATCTCCTGCTTGCGGTCCTCGGCGATCTCGCGGGCCGTCGTGATGTCGTCCACGATGTTGAACGGGTCGTCCGCGTTGGGCACCTCGTCCAGGCCGAGGATGCGGACGGGCACGCTCGGCCCGGCGCTCTCGATGGGCTTGCCGCGGTCGTTGAACAGCCGGCGCACGGTGCCGAACGCGTGGCCGGCCACCACCACGTCGCCCTCCCGCAGGGTGCCGCCCTGCACGAGCAGCGTCGCCTGCACACCCTCCTTCTCGGAGAGGTACGCCTCCAGCACCGTGCCGCTCGCCGGCTTGTCCGGGTTGGCCTTCAGCTCGGCCAGCTCGGCCACGACGCTGATCTGGTTGAGCAGCTCGTCGATGCCGGCGCCTGTCTTGGCGCTGCACCTCACGAACGGCACCTCGCCGCCCATGTCGTCGGGCAACAGGCCCAGCGAGTAGAGCTGCTGCTCCGTCTTCCGCAGGTTGGCGTCGGGCAGATCGACCTTGTTGATGGCGACGATGATCCTGACGTTCGCCGCCTTGGCGTGGTTGATCGCCTCCTCGGTCTGCGGCATGACGCCGTCGTTGGCCGCCACCACGATGACGGCGATGTCCGTCACGTTGGCGCCGCGGGCACGCATCTTCGTGAAGGCCTCGTGGCCGGGCGTGTCGAGGAACGTGATGGGCCGCCCGTCGTGCTCGATCCGCCAGGCGCGCAGGACCTGCGTGATGCCGCCGGCCTCCGTGTCCACGATGTTGTCGCCCTTGATCTTGTCGAGGATCGACGTCTTGCCGTGGTCGACGTGGCCCATGATGACCACGACGGGGGCACGCGCCACGAGCGAGACCGGGTCGTCCTTCTCGTCGGTCTTGCTCTTGAGCTTCTCGCGCGCCGTCTCCGTCTGCTTCACGTCCAGCTCGCACCCGAACTCCAGCGCCAGCAGCTGGGCCGTCTCCGGGTCGATGGCCGAGTTGATGTTCAGCATCAGCCCGTTGGCCATCAGCTTGGCGATGAGGTCGGTGGACTTGCGGCCCATCGCCTCGGACAGCGAGCGCACGGTGATGGGGAGCGAGATGGGGATGCTGCCCTTGCGGGCGACCGTCCCCTTGGGCTTGATCTTCTCGCGGTACGACCGGCCCTTGCGGTAGCGGCCGTCGTCCTCCTCCAGGCTGATCTTGCCGCCGCGCTCGTCGCCGCCCTGGGCCTTGCGCTTGGCCTGGCGTTCGGCGCGCTCCTTGTGCCGGTCGGCGCGGGCCGCGGCGATGCCGCCCGCCGCGCCGCCGCCGCCGCCGCCGCCGGCCCCGGGGCGACGCGGCCCCGGCCGGTCGTCATCCGCCTCGGCCGGCTCCTCGACGGGGGCGGCGGTGCCGGGCGCGACGGGCCCGCGGGCGTTGTCGCGCATCTTCTGCTCGATCTCCTTGACCGAGATCGACGACGCGTCGCGGCCCTTGGCGATTTGCTCGAGCAGCTCGGGCGGGATCTCACCGATCTTGCGGGGGGCGTTGGCCGAGGCCGGCGGCGCGGGGCCCCCGCGCTGCTGGGGCTGCTGGCCGGGGATGGGGCGTGCGCCGCTGCCGGGCTGGACGATACGCGATCCCTGCCCCCCGAGGGCCGGGCGGCCGCCGCTGCCGGGGGGCACGATACGAGAGGGGGGGCTGCCCGGCGGGCGCGTGCCGGCCGGCGGGCTGGTGCCGCTCACGGGCGGACGGGCCCCGGAGGGCGGCGAGGCGCCGGCGGCGGGCCGGGCCGGGGTCGCCGGAGGG